>JAZNER010000024.1:0-4148 GCA_045588675.1 Eubacteriales bacterium
CTAAAGAAAATTGAACTAATCGCCGCCGGAATGCTGGGCGAGTGGTGAAGGTTCGTCCGGCGATTGGAAGAAATTGAAACTCGCATAAAAAATTTGTCGGAAAGAAAGAATCACGCGAAAGAACAACTCGACGCACTCAAAATTCAGCTTTCTCTTGATAAACCCAACACCTGTTACAAAGTTAATTACTCAGATAATTCAACGGGCAATTCACTTGCTACAATAATTGCCGATGCCATTTTAAAAGAACCACAAGCCATTCAAATGGTCGTTCGTTTGGACGGTAACAATCTTGAAATGGAAAAGGATTGGGAAATGATGACTGAATTCGACAAAGATGAAATCATTCGCAAGAAAATTATTCGCGAACTGTAAGAAAAAATATTGTCTAAAAGAGTTGGAATTGTCCAATGGGTTGCTTTATGCTAAAATCTCAAGAAAAAAGGAGAGTGAGCTATGAAAATAAGCAAAACAGCCTATGACGACGCATTTCGCACTTTGCTAAACGATTGTAGCGAACTAATTATCCCCGTAGTGAATGAAGTGTTCGGCGAGCATTATTCCGGTAAGGAAAAAATTATTTTCGGCGTCAACGAGCATTTTTTAAGTCAAGATGTGGACAACGTAAAAAAAATTATCACGGATTCCAGCTTTGTTATTATTGGTTCAGACGGTGTGCAAAAAAGATACCACATAGAATGTCAATCAACAGCTGATGATAGTATGCTTGTGCGAATTTTCGAGTACGACGCGCAAATCGCATTGGATAGCGGCAGTGTAGTCGATGACAGCGTCCTTACCGTGACTTTTCCTAATTCAGCAGTTATTTTTCTGCGTCATACCGGAAAAACTCCGAATGAAATGCGAATCCGCATGATAACACCGGGCGGCTCGACAGAATATCTCGTTCCCGTTATTAAAGTGCAAAAGTACAGTCTCGAAGAAATTTTTAGCAAGAGATTATTGTTTTTTATCCCGTTTTATATCTTCAGTCACGAAAAATATTTTCCGGAATATGAGAGCAACGAATCAAAGTTGCAAAAGTTGTGTGAGGAATACAATTATATTCAGACAAAACTTGACGGCTTGCAGAAGACGGGCGAAGTCAGCGAATTTACGAAAAGTGCGGTCTGCGTGATGACTAATCATGTGCTGGCATTGATAGCGCAAAAATATCACAGAGTTCAAGAAGGAGTGGAAAACGTTATGCGCGGAAAAATTATAGAATATGAGGCGAAAACCATTCGAAACAAAGCTATCGCTGAAGGCAGAGCTGAAGGTATCGCGGAAACTATGGCAAAAGTTAAAGCGGAAACCGAAGAACGCGCCAAAGACATGCTCCGCGACAAAATGACCTTACCGCTGGTGGAAAAATATACACATCTCCCTATGCCACGTATCGAGGAATTGGCTCGCGGACTAGGTTTGCTTTAACTACAAATTCCAATATATTGGAAAACGTAAATTGAGCCTTTGTAAGGGCTTTTTTTTGCTATAGTCGCTCGCGGAGGTGAAATTTCATGATTTTCGACGACAGACGCACCCTGCGCACTATCAACGACGCTCCTAACCCGAATTGCATCAAAATTTTCTTCTATCTCGCCTTTCATCAGCCTCAAGACGGCATCAGAGGCTATTCAATCGAAAAATCTGCTCTCGCTTACGAGTTGAAGCTCGGTAAGTCTACTTTTTTCAATGCTTTGCGCTGGTTGAAGGAAAATCTCGTCGTCAATGAGTTAAAACTGGTCGAAACGTCCGATTTCATGGTCAATCCCTATATCGTGATGAATAATGGCGACCGCGACGCCAGAATTGCCGAATGGACACGCCGCGTTCATCTCGAAGACGCTAAAATCAGGAAAAATCGCGAACGCAGACGCCGTGAACAACTCAAAAAGCAAAATCAGTAAAAAAAATTGCCCCGACTACTCGTCAGGGCTTTTTTCGTTGCCAAGAGAAAATTTTTCTGCTAAACTTGTAACGAAAATGATTTTGGAGAATTATAATGAATCTACTGAGTTTATTTAGCGGTTGCGGTGGCTTGGACTTAGGTTTTAAGCGTGCAGGATTTAAAATTTTAGTCGCAAATGAGTTTGACAAGAATATTTTTGAAACGTTCAAGGAAAATCACCGTGATACTCATCTTATCGAAGGTGACATAAGAAAAATTTCTAAAAATGATATTATTCCTTATCTGTCTGGTGAAATTATTGGAATAATCGGAGGTCCTCCATGTCAATCTTGGTCTGAAGCAGGAAATTTAATCGGAATAAATGATGAGCGTGGAAAATTATTCTTTGATTACATAAGATTGCTGAGAGAGTTCACTCCGAAGTTTTTTCTGGCTGAAAATGTAAGTGGAATGCTCGCAGAAAGACATTCAAAGGCTGTAAAAGTCATTTTAAAGTTATTTAAGGATGCAGGTTATCAAGTTACATTGAATTTGGTTAATGCAAAAGACTATGGCATTGCCGAAGAACGCAAAAGAGTATTTTTTATAGGTTTTAGAAATGATTTAGGCATTTCATTTCAATTTCCGAGAGGTTCTACAGAAGAAGATAACAAAAAAATTACTTTGCGAGATGTAATTTGGGATTTACAATACAATGCTTTGCCTGCAGAAAAAAATTATCATAATCCGAACGCGATAAATAATAATGAATACTTTACAGGAGGATTTTCACCAATATTCATGAGCCGAAATCGCGTAAAAAGCTGGGATGAGCAAGCATTTACAGTTCAAGCGTCCGGAAGACAATGCCAATTACACCCGCAAGCACCTAAAATGATTAAATTCGGCAAAAATGATTGTCGGTTTGTCGCAGGAAAGGAAAATTTATATCGCAGAATGACGGTAAGAGAAATTGCGAGGATTCAAGGGTTTCCTGATGATTTTAAATTCATTTATAAGAACATAAACGACGCTTACAAGATGATTGGAAATGCAGTTCCGATAAATTTGGCGTATGAAATAGCAGTTGCGATAAAAAATGTTTTGGAGAAGAAAAATTGAGTAATAAAAGCAATAATCAAGGTCGAGCTTATGAATTTGCATGGATTGAGATATTAAATCAAGCTTTGAGCGAGTTTGGAGCAACAAAAATTATAAAAAACTCAGGATTAGAAAGTAACAGGCGAGCTTGGCAGAAAATCGGCAATGAACAGCAAGAAATTTATAAAATATCAGTTCTGGCAACTATAAAAACTGTTTTTGAATTGGAACCGAGAATATTAGAACTTGAAAATGACGAATTGACGCTGGAATTTCAGAAAGACGGCTCCGGAATTAAAGGAGACGTAAGAGATATTGTTATCAGACGGAAAAATTTGGATTGGGAGATAGGATTAAGCATAAAACACAATCACGACGCAGTAAAACACAGCCGATTGAGTCATAAAATTGATTTTGGCAGTGAATGGTTTGGAAAAGCTTGCAGTGATGATTATTGGAATGAAGTTACTCCGATTTTTGACAGACTTAAGATATTAAAATCAAAATGCGTTCTCTGGTCTGATATTGATAACAAAGATGAATCGGTATATATTCCACTTCTTCAAGCATTTATGAATGAAATAATTAAGTCGTACAGAGCAGATAAGAGTATTCCACGCAAAATGATAGAATATTTGATAGGAATTAAGGATTATTACAAGATTGTAAGTCACGATGACAAGCAATTAACGCTGATTCATACTTTTAATATGCACGGAACATTAAATCAGCCCGGAAAAAGGATTGTATCAGCAATTACAGTTCCTAAAATTTCATTACCGACAGAATTAGTGGCTCTCAAGTTCAAAAGCAACAGCAAAAATACGATTGAAATGTATTTGAACAACGGTTGGCAATTAAGTTTCAGAATACACAATGCCAGTACGAAAGTTGAGCCGAGTTTAAAGTTTGATATTCAATTTATAGGAATGCCGCCGAGTGTAATAAGCATAAAATGCTTTTGGAACAGAATTTAACTTTATGATAATAAAAAAGCCCTTCGGCGAGTGTCGGAGGGTTTTTTCGTTGATTGATTGAAAATTTTACTCGCTAATTTGCAGATAAAGATTGTTAGTGCCGAGCGTTGAGTTAAATTTATATTTTCTAATGTCAGTACACGATTTAATCAGCGAAATTGCTTCGGCATTGGCAGAGT
>JAZNER010000025.1:0-44243 GCA_045588675.1 Eubacteriales bacterium
TGATACGCCTTGTGTTTTGCGGTGTCAAAGACCGATATTTTCGCAAATTGGCGCGAATAGACAGCTTTTGCCTGTGTGTACGCGCCTATGCGAATTTCTCGAAAAGTCCTTGAAACACCTCGCTTTTTGCCATTCGCTCGGCGTTGCCGTGCGATGTGATGCGCCGTGGATTAGACACGGCTTTATCCTGCTAAAAAAATAGGGGCTTGCAAAGCCCCCAATAGTAAGTGGTACACGGTTCACTTATCAAAGAGCTATATCACTTCTAAAACGAAAATGTCGCCAAAAGCAACCAATCATAGTTACTTTTGGCGATCATTTATTATTCCTTAATAAATGGCGTATTACGGATATGAGATTGTAAACTATAGGCCCCCTTATATCCGATTTCTCTTGCCATAATAAACAGCGCCATAATCTTGTGGCTCGGTCTAGAATAATACAGTGTACGCTCCTCTCCGTTTATAGTAAGATTCTGTTTCCACATTATCTTCAAAAGCAGTAAATCATCTAACACCGCTTCCATTCTATCACTCGGTATATCGCAGTCTTTTGCCAGAACAGAGCTTTCAAAAACGTAATTCTCGTTTTTATGGTATAAATAGATCAAAGCGATCATTGTATCCGTATGAGATAGCACCGCAAAGATTTTTTGCAGGTCGTCCTTATCATTCAGAAAATGTCCGTACCCCTCTGCCGGTTGTGGAAATACCGAGAAGAAAGGCTCTATTCCATTAGAAACGATTGTAAATCCGTTATCGTCAAGAATATAGGATGCGTTTTTCTGATTCTTGATTTCGTTGGGATCGTACTTCTTTTCGATCTCCATACGGCAGTTAAACAAACCGCGCTCGATCTGCCAACCGATATCACGCGCAACATTGAATCGCTCTTTTGCCTCGGTGTTATGAATCAATTTCACAATCCTACCTGAAATATCTGCCATCGTAACTGATTCATTCCCGAATAGCTCGTCAAGAGATACCTCAAGCTCGTTGGCAAGTGGCACAAGAAGTGCTCCGTCGGGATAGGTTTCGCTTGTTTCCCATTTAGAAACAGCTTGTGCCGATACTCCAAGCTTTGTAGCAAGCTGCTCTTGTGTCAAATTCTTTTCAAGACGCAATCTTTTGATATTAGCCGACAAACTCATCTTATTTACCTCCGATCATTTTGCATCTTCCGTTGAAGTTGTATTCATAGGACTGTCTGCCGCACATTCTTTCAAATGCCAAGGAAATCAAGGACAGAACAAGACCGTCACCGTGGCACTCATACACTCTGACCTCTCCTTCAGCAAGGTGCGCCGTTACCCAATGGCAAGCTCCTACAGAGCAGAATTCATCGAGAATTTCAGAAACTCGTTCCTCCTTTACGCCCGTATTCTTTGCAATATAGTCTGCCGTGAAGCTTTCAGAGCAAGCGGGGGAATGAACATAATAAAGAACGGACAAAGCATCTTCACTCGACAAAAATTTGAACATCTTCACAATCTCTGCTTGCTTACTCGGATCGTTCATCCATGCAAAATCAGCTTTGTTGCGGAGCATCATTACCGCTACGTTTACGTTTTCGGAGCTTGCTACGAACTCAAAAAACTCATGAAGGGATATATTAGAACGATAAAAATGCGATATCTCAGACGGAAAAACATTTTCTTTATCATATACATCATCACAATATTTAGAAACTGTTCCATACATAGCCGGAATAAGTGCTTTTACCGCTTCAAATGCTTTTAGCACATATTCGCGGCGATCAAGGCCTTCAAACAATGAGCGGATTTCTTCTGTCGTGCTTTGCTTTTTGCCCTCGGAAAGTCCAAGAAGCGTGTCGGTGGTGACACCATAATATTTTGCGAGTTCTACAACCATTGGAAGATCAGGCGTCGAACCCCCAGTCTCCCATTTGGAAACCGTTTTATTTGAAATAGATAGGCTTTGTGCCACATCCTCCTGCGTTACTCCCTTTGAAGTGCGGAGCTCCACCAATTTTTCTGCGATCTTACATTCGTACATATTTTTCACCTCTCGAAAAAATTCAAGTTCCGGAGCTTGTGACTATATTATACATGAAACCAATGGTAGAGTCAACAGAGCAATATTTTATTATTTCTCTGTTTCGGAGAATATAGCATGTAACAATCAACTAAACGTAGTAAATGGCTTTTGTGTCCACAAAAGCAGTGCTTGTCAGGAAAATTGACAAGCCATAGATGAACATAAAGAAAAGCTCGCCCACCTGTATGGAAAAGGAGTACGAACAAAATTGCTCGTCCTCCCTTTGCTTTTTCGGCAGGTAAAACCTGCTTTATGGAAAGCACCCCTTGAAGCGATGCTTTTTATGTAATCCCTAATCACGCGAGAAATGTTACTTCCTTCTTAGTGATAACGGTAACAAGATCGATTATCCACATAATACCGAAGAAATTGCCCGTAACAATCTGAAGAACTCCAACAACTATACCGGTTGTATCGCCCTTACAAATACGAACAAGTGCGCCGTAAATATCGTAGAAAATAACGAGAAGAAGCTTTGCGATAAAGGGGAGATTCTGAAGAGTCTTTCTGAATTCCTGCATAAGTTATGATCCTCCTATATAAATTTTGAATTTGATCCCTCAAATCAGATCAATATTATTATATACTTTAAAATTCCCCTTGTCAAGAGAATTTTAAAGTTTTTTAAAAAGCAAAACAAAAAGCAGACGATATATCGTCTGCTTTTAAATTTCAAAAGTTACAATTATTTGTACTTTCTCTTGCGTGCAGCCTCGGATTTTTTCTTACGCTTTACGCTGGGTTTTTCGTAGTGTTCTCTCTTACGAAGCTCGGTAAGGATTCCCGAACGAGCACACTGACGCTTAAAACGACGGAGTGCACTGTCAAGAGACTCGCCGTCTTTTACTTTAATTTCTGCCATCTATTTTCCCTCCCCTCGCTTATCAGAAGTTCAGTGAGTAATTCTCACAGATACTTTAACATTATACACTATAAATTTTGCTTTGTCAATAATTAATTTGAAAAAATTTAATTTTTTTAAAATTATTTTACAACAATATTTACAATCTTATTCGGGACAACGATTTCCTTAACTATCGTCTTTCCCTCAATCGCCGCGAAAACCTTTGCCTCTGCCTTCGCAATAGAGAGAGCTTCGTCCTTCTGGCAATCAAGAGGAAGCATCACGGTAGCTTTAAGCTTACCGTTTACCTGAACTGCAACCTCAACGCTGGAATCAATCGTCTTAGCCTCATCATACTGCGGCCACTCTGCAAGTGAGCAGAAGCCGTCACCGCCAAGCTCCTCCCAAAGCTCCTCGCAAATATGAGGTGCAATAGGGCAAAGCAAGCGAACAAAAATCTTTAGCTCCTCAATTGTAAGCTTACCGAAATCACTAATATCATTAAGCAAGCCCATCATAGCCGCAATCGCGGTATTGAACTTCATTTCCTCGATATCAGAGCTTACCTTCTTAATTGTCTTGTGAATTGCAGAGGTTATTTCGGGAGTTTCTCCGTGACCCTGAACTAATGTCTTAAGGTCGCAAACTCTTTCGATAAATCTCTTACAGCCCTTAACCGAGTTATCAGACCAAGGAGTTGATGCACCATAGTCACCCATAAAGAGAATATAGGTACGAAGAACATCGGCGCCATAGGAATCAACTACTTCATTGGGGTCAACAACATTTCCCTTTGACTTTGACATCTTATCGCCGTCGGGGCCGAGAATAAGTCCCTGTGCGGTTCTCTTGGCATATGGCTCGCTTGTAGGAACATCTCCCATATCGTAAAGGAACTTATGCCAGAAGCGAGAGTATATCATATGTCTTGTTACGTGCTCCATACCGCCGTTGTACCAGTCAACAGGCAACCAATATTTGAGCTTTTCGGGGTCTGCCAAGGCGTTATCATTATTGGGGTCAATATAACGCAGGAAATACCACGACGAGCCTGCCCACTGAGGCATCGTGTCGGTTTCTCTCTTTGCATCTCCTCCGCATTTGGGACACTTGCAGTTTACAAATTCGGGAATTTTCGCAAGTGGGCTTTCACCACCCTCGCCCGGCTCAAAGTTTTCAACATCAGGCAAGCGCAACGGCAATTCGCTCTCGGGAACTGCAACCATTCCGCACTTCTGACAGTGAACTATCGGGATAGGCTCGCCCCAATATCTCTGGCGGTTGAACGCCCAATCCTTCATCTTGTACTGAACGCCTTCTTCGCCTATTCCCTTTTCTTCAAGGACCTCAATCATTTTTTTGATTGAATCCTTCTTGTTTGTAAATCCGTTGAGGAAATCAGAGTTTACCATATCGCCGTCGCCCGTGTAAGCGCCCTCCTCGACATTTCCTCCCTTGATTACTTCAATAATATCAATGCCAAACTTCTTTGCAAAGTCATAGTCGCGCTCGTCGTGTGCGGGAACTGCCATAATTGCGCCCGTTCCGTAGCCCATCATTACATAGTCGGCGATATAAATCGGAATTTCCTTGTTGTTTACGGGATTAATTCCACAAATTCCGTCAATCTTAACGCCTGTCTTTTCCTTTACAAGCTGTGTTCTCTGAAACTCGGTCTTTTTAGCGCACTCCTCACGGTAAGCGTCGAGCTCAGAGATATTGTTGATTCTATCTCTGTACTTTTCAATCAATGGGTGCTCGGGAGCTATAACCATAAATGTTACGCCAAACAGAGTATCGGGACGGGTCGTGTAAATACGGAGCTTCTCGTTCTCGTCAGCTCCCTTTACCGCAAAGTTTACAAACGCGCCTGTTGATTTTCCTATCCAACCAACCTGCTGTTGCTTAATTTGCGGAAGATAGTCAACGCTTTCAAGTCCCTCCAGAAGCTTGTCGGCATATTTGGTAATTCTGAGATACCAAACATCCTTTGACTTTTGCACAATATCGCTGTGGCAAATGTCACACTTGCCTCCCTGCGAGTCCTCGTTGGAAAGAACGACCTTACAATGAGGACAATAGTTTACAAGAGCGGTATCGCGAAAAACAAGCCCCTCCTTAAACATCTTCAGGAAGATATGCTGTGTCCACTTATAGTAGCTTTCGTCAGTCGTATCAATTACGCGAGTCCAGTCAAAAGAAAAGCCTACACGCTTAAGCTGCGACGAAAACTTCTCAATATTCTTGTCAGTCAAAATTCTCGGGTGAGTGTTAAACTTGATAGCCGAGTTCTCTGTAGGCAGGCCGAAGGCATCAAAGCCAATTGGGAAAAGTACGTTATAGCCCTGCATTCTTCTCTTGCGGCTGATAACCTCAAGTCCCGAATATGCCTTAATGTGACCTACGTGCATTCCCGCGCCCGAGGGGTATGGAAATTCTACAAGACCGTAGAATTTAGGCTTATCCGAACCGTCCTTTGCCTCAAAAATGTGAGCCTCCTCCCACTTTTGCTGCCATTTTTTCTCAATAGACAGATAATCGTATTTCATTTATTTGTCCTCCAAATATGTATTACAAATTATTTATTTACTTAAAAACAAAAAAACTTTCATCTCCAAAAAGGAGACGAAAGCCTAAGCATTCCGCGGTACCACTCCGATTGGCAAAAATTGCCCACCTCAAGCTCGATAACGGCGAGACCGTCCAATCTTACTGTTCAAAATGATTTTCAAATCGGAAGCTCTGGGGTGAGTAAGAAAAGTATGCCTGTCGCATTCCACCAAACAGCAACTCTCTGTGAAGCATTCCTGTTTCTCTGTCCCCGTCATAGCATTTGCTATTTAAGTTACAACTTATTATATTACACAAAACAAGATTTGTCAATAGATTTTTAAAAAATTGTCAAAGAGAGCAAGCCTTTGACATATCCGACAGCACAGGAATGACATCCCGAGAGCGCGAGGCGAGGCGGGGGAGCGGAACATACTCAACTCGCCCGTCATTACAAATAAAGTAAATATCAGACAAACTATCCTTTGGCATATTTATAACCAGCGCGCATACAAGGTAGCCGTTCTCGGCAACTCGATTTTTCAAAAACTCAACGATTTCGGGAATTCGGGTCTGCCAAGCATCATTAGTTCTATCAACCTGAATACAGGTTGATATTGAGGCTTTTCCAAAAAAATCATACCGTTTAAAGCCATTCATAGCAACAGTTTCTATATCCTCATCGGGTGAGTTTAAGCAACAGCCGAGATTGTCAAGCTCTTCCCTGTCAAGAGAATATTTTGCAATACATTCCTCGACCCAAGGCGTGTCCTCTTGATTATATTTTAAGCTTCGGCATCCCTGCGTATCAAAAAACACGCTGTAAAGCGCTAAAATTTCACTCTCCCGACTATCCTTGCCTACCGATTTCATCATATCAAAAATAATTTTCCCGCAGGACGACGCTCCTCTTACAAAATTAAACTGAAAATCAGGTCGCGGAAGAGTTGTATGGTGGTCAACGCAGGCAATAATCTGATTTGGATAAAAGCTTTTTGGGTGGTCAACAAGAAGCAGAGTATCATTTTCAGAAAAGCCATCAAATGATATATCCTGCCCTATTCCGAAATTTTTCATATCCCGCTCGGTATATATATCCCATTTTGTCCCGAATTTGATTTTAGCATCAACTCCAAAGCTGTCAAGAAGCATTTTCATCATAACCGAAGAAATTATACTATCATGGTCGGGCATATCGTGGCCTGTAATAACAAGATTTTCCTGCGATTTGCAAAGTGATATTAAATTCATTGTCAATTCCATCAGATTTGAACTCTGCATAACGCCCTCCCAAAAATAATTCTATGATAAATCATTATACAACTTTTTTCAATGCTTGTCAACAATAGCGGTGCAATTTTAAAATTGCACCGCTATTTAAAGATTAACATATCATTTTCTCTTCAGCTTGCCGACAACCCGTCCGCAGCAAGCAATTTCCTCAAAGTTTTTGAGCAAAATATCCGAATACTCAGGATTGAGCGAAATGAGTCTGTCGCCGCCGTATTTTTTGAAATATCCGTCGCCGTCAAGAATGAAGATGCCAAGCTCGCCGTACTCAACCGCGTCACATTCCTCGCACAGAAGAACATCTCCATCTCTGTATTTGGGCTCCATACTGTTGCCCTTTATGCGAAGCGCAAAATCCGCACTCTTAGTTGAGGGTGTATCGGGAATACTGATTTCAACCGATTCTGTATCTGAGAGGAAAACTCCCGTACCTGCAGATACAGGCAAATCGTAAAGTGAAATATGACGGCGCGAAAGCCCTGCTGTGCTTTTCATATTTCTTCCGCGAGTCATAATAGGGCTCTCCAAAACCTTGCCGAGTCTTCTGCCTTCTCCCGAAGTCTGTACCCTCTCTGCCTCCTTGTCAATTACCATAGCAACAAGCTCCCTGCTATGCCTGTCAAGCTTGCGGTAGCTTTCTATCATTTCTATTTCGTCCTCGTCAAGAGTGTAGTTATTCGTATTGTCAGGAATACCTGTGAGAATGTAATCGACCGAGCATTCAAGAGCTGCGCAGATTGCCACTATGTTTGAAAGCTTGGGCGAGTCGCTTATTCCTGCCAAAATTTTAGAAAGCGTGCTAAGCGGAATTTGAGTAAGCTCGGACAGGCGGTCATTGGTGATTTTCTTTTCGCTCTTAATCTGCTTGATTCTATCAATATAGGTATATTCCATTTTTACCTCCGTCAGTGCCGATTTCGGCAACGTTTTTCTTCTTATGGAATAATTATAGCACAAAAAATCTCGTTTGTAAAGAGGTTTTAGAAATATTTTTCTCTTTTTGGAAAAAATTTTTAAAAAATTTCAAAAAATCTATTGACAAATTCCAAATTCGGTGTTAAAATATAGGTACAGAGGATAAATTTCGACATATAAGTCTAAATTCATTTCCAAAATCGGAACTCAAATTTATTAACTGTTCTCTTGAAAATTACCATTTTATTAATATCAAATCGTTGCTCACGCGACCAAAGGAAAGGATTATTATGAACGCTTATTATCAAAATCCAACTGTTAAATCACATCAAACATACTACCCCGAAATTCAGGTAGGTGACAGACTTATATCTATAATCTGTGCCGTTATCGCGTTTTTCTCATCGCGAGTTGCAATTGCTATTGAAAAATCGCTTCTCTGCACCGTTGCCTTTTTTGGATTTTTCGGTGTAATCGGCGGTATGGAAAACGGCACTATCAGCTTGGCCCTCGGTCTTGTGCTCTGCCTTTTATTAAGCGCAACCGAGCTTTCGATCCTTCGCAGTATGGTAAGAAATGCGCGCGCAAATAAAGCAAACAAATAACGGGCTACCACTTTAAGCCAAAATTAAAAATGAAAAGTAGACTTCGCAAATTTTTTGTTTGCGAAGTCTACTTTTTTGTTGCATAAAATTTTATGATTTAATTACTGACCGCTTTGGCAAATGCCTCGGCAAAATATTCACCCGCCTCAACAGCCTCTGCCGTCGTGTTGCCCACCGCACCGATATTTACTCTTAAATAATACCTCGACAGGCTGCTGTTATACTGATTGGCGGTCAGGGTAATCGGCGCGCAGAGTCTGCGCGAGTTTATATTCAGATTGTCCCTCAGCTTTAGTGCCAGAACCATATTGTCCTCACGCAAGTCGCCTTCTCCCCACAGACTGACGCTGATTCCTATTTGCGCCACATTATCTTCTGTAAAGCTGTGTTCCCCCTCTTTTGAAGATGTTTTGATTGGTATGCCGTTATCATCAAATGTGTTATCGCGGTGCAAATCAATTACAAAGTTTATATTCGGGTATATATCGAGCATCGTTTTGATCGTTTCGGCAGATGCGAGATAAGGGCTTTTCTCTCCCCCGTCGTGAATTACAGTACAGTGCACCGTTTTTATTCCGCGTACATTCAACTCATAGCTTACCCTCTCGCCTACGCTGACAACACCTCTTATTCCTTTAAAATCAGGGAGCAATTCCTTGTGCTTGGCATCAATATACTCCTCAGAGGTGTATGTGTGAATAATAAGCACGCTCGGCGACTCACCTGCACATTCTCCCACGCCCGAAAAACGCGACACAAGCAATCGCTCAAGGTCAAACGAAAAATCTGTTTTATTGATTATGTATTTTCTGCCCCGCTCAAGCTCGGATATATCTTTCTCGATATATAATTCCTGCTCGGTTGTCGGAGGCTTTTGCGTATTTTCTTGCTGAGCGGCGTCGCTTTCAGTTTTTTCTTCGGTCGTAATATGTTCATCCTCTTGCGTGCTGTCTTCAATTTTTTCCGCATCAGTGCTCTCTTCGTCACCTGATGCCCCGCCGCTTGAATTGTTAAAACCAAGACTTGCCGAGAATTGTGACACATACCGCGAAGCAGACCGCCAGAATTCACGCCCCTTCGGTAAAAATGAAAGAAATAATACAACAATTAACACGAGCGCGAAAAATGCTTTGCGTCTTCGTTTCTCCTTGACTTCTCTTATACAAATCAATCGATTTTGGTCTATTGGCAACAAATCTCCGTTGCCATTATTTTTTTGTTCCATAAATATCCTCCGTTTTACGCTCTTTTTCAGCTCTACATTGAATTTTTATTTTGTTTGTGGTAAATAAATGCAAAAAAGCAACTTATTAACTCAAAATTTACAATTAGCTGATTTATATATTAATTTTTTATTCAAAAATTAAGTTTATAATATTGGTATTCTGAACAAAAGGCTTTTTTGACCAACATCTTGCACAATTTTTTGCATTGCTTTATGTGCAAAATAACGAATATAATTTATGCTCACTTATTCTATTGATTAATTGTGTAATTTATGGTATAATGATATGAAAAAGTCAAATGTTTCGTTTGCGATTCTTAACACGAAAGAGGAGGAATTACCCACTATGGCAAAGCGCTTAATCGCTTTATTCCTTTGTCTTGTGACAATCTTAGCCGTTCTGTCCGGCTGTGCCGGCAGCATAGATGCCACATCTGAGTACAAAGGTCAACAAATTACAATGTATTTAACAGAGAATGTTTACGACCTTGACCCCGCTCATGCATACATAAATGAGTCGTCAAGAGCTATCGTAAGCCTGCTTTTCGACACGCTTTTCGTGATCGATGAGAACGGAAAGGTTAAAAATTCTCTTGCATCAAGCTACTCGATCAAGGAAGACCCCAATGCCGATGAATACTTTATGTACATCGAGCTTGCTGATACAAACTGGTCTGACAATACCCCTATAACAGCGGATGATGTAGTTTACGCATGGAAAAGAATCCTTAACTTTAAGAACTCAAACAACGCCGCAGCTCTTCTTTACGATATTAAAAACGCGCGCGCTTATGTTGAGGGCGAGGTGTCAAAGGACGATATAGGTCTTACCGCAGACGGCAAAACAGTTACAATTCAATTTGAAAAACCTATCGATTACGACCAGTTCATTCTCAATCTCACAAGCTTGGCGTTAGCTCCACTACGCGAGAGCGTTGTTGAAAAGGGCGCAGACTGGGCAAAAAAGCCTGGTACTATGGTTTGCAGCGGTCCTTTTAAGCTTGCAAGAATCAGCTTCTCTGAAAACTCCTCTCAAAGATATAGCGATATTAACTACGACTACTCTGTAAAGGTTGGAGATAAGACAGTTTATGTACCCGGAACCGAATCCAAGAGATACAAGGAGCAATTAGTTAACTGCTTCGTTCTCGAAAGAAACGTGTACTATTACAGAAATAGTGATAAGGATGAAAAGCTTGACAAATCAGTAACTCCTTACAGAATTATCGTTGATTGCGCTATGCCCGACGAGGACATAAAGGCAGGATATGAAAACGGCACTATCCTTTATATCGGCGATATTCCGCTTTCCTTGCGCGAGGAATACAAGGATTCTGCGACAAGAAAGAACTCTCTTTCAACCAGCACCTGCTATTTCAATCAAAACGCAGAAATTAACGGAGAAAAGCTTTTCGCAATCAAGGAAGTAAGACAGGCACTTTCAATGGCGATCGACCGTGAAGCTATTGCAGAGGCGGTTGTGTTCGCCGAGGCTGCGACAGGCCTTGTTCCCGAGGGAGTATTTGATACAAATTCGGCAAAAACACTTTTCCGTGACAAAGCCGAAAGCTATACATATCTCAGCAAAAATATTGATTCCGCTAAGAAATTGCTTAACGATGCAGGTATTCGTGCAAGAGATTATTCCTTTAAGCTGACTGTTGCTGCTTATGACGAGGTTCACCTTCTCATAGCAGAGAAAATTGTTGAAGCTTGGAACGAGCTCGGCTTTGATGTAGAGCTTAATATTCGCGGCACTATCGCTAATAACGACTACTACAAGCCAACTGATTCTGTTCCCACTGATATTTGCGACGACCTCTATGCAGAGGATATGAGAAGTGGAAATTATGAGGTCGTTTTGGTTGACTTGGTTGCAAATTCAGTTGACCCCTTCTCTGTTTTGGCTCCTTTTGCAAAGGCATTCTCGGGTGAGCGTATGGATATGTCCGATGCATACAACTACGAATTATCTCCCCACATCACAGGATACGATTCCGAAGAATACAATGCAATTATTGAAGCTGTTTATGCAGAAAAAACAACTGCAAACAGAAGCGAAAATCTCCACAAGGCAGAAAAACTGCTTATGGAGGATATGCCTGTAATGCCTATTATATTTAATAAGACAGCATATCTTGAAGGCGATAACCTTGATATGAACAACAAAACACTTTTCTGGAAAAAGTCAAGCTCCTACTACGGTGCTGATACACTTAAAGCAATCAGCGTTAAGAAATATGACGAATACCTCGAAAAGTGCGCCGCATTTATCGAAGAAAAGTTTGACACATATAAAGAAAATCCCTTGTCTTACTTTGGAAATGATACTTACAGTATGATGACCTTTGAGGAATTCAAGAAAGAGTCCTCAAACTTCGCATTCCTGTTTAAGGACTAATAAAAATCAGGCACTGCATTATTAATCAGCCCACAAACAGACAACGCCCAGCTTCATAACCGATATGGGGCTGGCGTTTTTTTACACATCAAAAATATCTAAGGTATAAATTCGTTAAATATGAAGAACATAATTTTAATTGTAGTATCACTCTTATTGTGTTTGTGCATTTGTGCTTGTGAGGGCACGACTAATCAAAACACAGAGATTAATTTAAGCTCGGAAACCGAGCAACACTCAACGGGCGAAACAACAGGATCCCAATCAGAATCCTTGCCCGAAAGCACGGTCAACGAAACCACCGAAACCGAAACTGAGACAGAAACTAAAACCGAGACTAAAACCGAGACTAAAACCGAGACCGAGACCGAGACCGAAACCGAGACCGAAGACATAGAAAACACAAAATATAAAGAGATTGAGTGCGTAGAGCCGTCAGGCTATTCAAAGCATATATTTGCCGTTGAGGGAAGCGATAAAATTGTAGCGTTGACATTACCTGACGACTGGCAGATAACCAAAAGCAATAACGGCAAAACCACAATTCGTCGTAATGGATACATAATAGGAAAAATAGTTACGAAATCGGACAAAATGGGATGGGTTGAAGTAGAATCAATTGAAACCAAGGTTAAACAAGCCTCTCTGACTTTATCAATTGAAAAACACGGAAGTGGTGATTCGCTTAATTTCAGACACAAAATAACCTACACCCTTGAGGACGGACGCAATATAATTCTTATTGCTAACTATGAAGAATTATCAACAAAATCCCTTCAAAAGTTTAAAAAGAATGTAACCATAAATTCAGACCTTTGGACAGACCCGCAGTTTGGTGTTCTTGCGGACACCAACGCACATAAATCAATTCTCATACTTGGAAATAGCTTTATACGCACATCTACCGTTGGCGAGATACTTAAAGAAATGTGTAGGCTAAACGGAAAGGATACGAAAGTCACACCGGTGTCGATAAATGGAGCAACAGTTGCTACATTTGCCGAAAATGAGGAAATATTAAACAAAATCAAAACTGAGCATTACGGTTTGGTATTGCTTTGCGGATTCTATCATCATAATGAAGCTGAAAATGTTAATATCATCAAGGAGCTGTGCAAAAAAGCAGGAACAACCCTTGTTTTCTTCCCTGCACACAATGAAAATGAAGGCTATCTAAAAAGAGGTTTCAAGCTACACCCAGACATCTTGTGTCTTAATTGGAGAACAGATGTAAATGGAATTATTAGTGCAGGCGTTAACAAATTGGACCTTTGCATGAACGACTCGGTATTCCACAGCAGGCCTCTTGCGGGATATATCGGTGCTCAAATGATATACCGTGCGATCTTTGGAGAATTGCCTTCGGGAGAGCTTTCGCAGACTATCTCTCAAGGTTATGTAAATAAAATGCTCGGAGATTATGTTAGCACAGGTGTTACATACAATGCCAATGGTCAAATAGTAAATATAATCGAATAATATATTAAAAAATCGCAAGGATAAGGGGAATGTATCAAGTTATATTGATATATTCCCCCTTGTTGTATTCATTTTTTTGCAAAATATTACCAAAAAATCGAATTATATTATAGACAAAAGGAAAATACTGTGGTATAATATAAAATGGTATTGTATCGTTAAATTTGAGGAGATCTGCTTTGGAAATTTATAAGCTTATGCCAAATTATTTTGGCTCAAATTGCTATATTCTCATAAACGAAGATAGGGGGGGCAGGCACGCCGCAGTTGTTGACCCCAGCGTACCAGCAAAGGATATTCTTTCCTTGGCTTACGAAAAGCGAGCGAATATTGAAATGATTATTGCAACTCACGGTCACTTTGACCATATCACATCAGTTGATGACATTCGACAACAGCTTGATATCCCGCTTTATATTCACGAAAAGGACGCCGAAATGCTGCTTGACGGCAACAAGAACGCCTATACCACCTTTTTCGGTCAGGATAAATGCTACAAGCCTGCTGATATAACGCTGACTGACAATGATAAAATCAAGCTTGGAAGTGAAGAAATCGAAATCATTTCAACTCCCGGTCACTCGCAAGGCTCAATATGCCTTCTCTGCCCCGATTTTATTCTTACAGGTGACACTCTGTTTGCCGACGGCTACGGCCGTTATGACCTACACGGCGGTTCGGCAGAGCAGCTTAAAAACTCACTTATAAAATTGCAGTCATTCAATCCAAAGCTCAAGCTTTATGCGGGACACGGTGCAGACACTACTCTCGGACGAGCGCTTGACAATGTTTTATATTTATAATTTTTACAATAGAAGCAACAAGAAAGGACTATGATAATGGATTACAACTATTTAGCAGAATTGCTATTCCCCAACATAAAAGAAACTCCCGAGCAGATAGAGTCTAAATATCCAAAAAGAGAGCTTCC
Organism: Eubacteriales bacterium; assembly: GCA_045588675.1. Classification (GTDB taxonomy): domain Bacteria; phylum Bacillota; class Clostridia; order Oscillospirales; family CAG-272; genus SVTX01. The sequence continues at coordinate 14,298 of JAZNER010000025.1, forward strand.
CGAGGGAGCGAAGGTAACAAGATTTGCTCCAAGCCCTACAGGCTTTGTTCACTTTGGCGGGCTGTTTCCGTCAACCGTTGGCGAGCGACTTGCTCACCAGAGCGGAGGAGTTTTTTTCCTTAGAATTGAGGATACCGACGCCAAGCGTGAGGTTGAAGGTGCTGCGGAGGGACTTATTAAAACCCTTGCAACATACGGTATTAACTTCGACGAGGGTGCAATCCTTGACGGGAACGGTAAAATCTCTGATTGCGGAAAATACGGCCCATATAAGCAGAGCCAAAGAGCTGAGATTTATCAGGTGTTTGCAAAAAAGCTTGTGCAGGAAGGAAAGGCTTATCCCTGCTTCTCAACCGAAGAGGAGCTTAACGAATTGCAGACAGTTAACAAAAAAGAGGAAATCAAGAACACCGACTGGCAGGCAGAAGCAGAGGCAAGACGCGCTGAAATGCTTGCAAGACGCAACTTTACAATAGAAGAGGTTGAGGAACACTTAAAGGCAAATCATCCATTTGTAGTCAGAATTCTGGCTCTCGGCGACCCCGAAAAGAAAACCAAATTCACCGACCTTGTAAAAGGAAATCTTGAAATTCCCGAAAATGACGAGGATTTCGTTCTCCTTAAATCCGACGGAATTCCAACATACCATTTTGCACACGCGGTTGACGACCACCTGATGGGCACCACACACGTAATTCGCGGAGAGGAATGGCTTCCCAGCTTACCTAAGCACATTCAACTCTTTAACTATCTCGGCTTTAAGCTTCCGAAGTATTTGCATATTGCCCAGATTATGAAGCTTGACGAGAACGGCAACAAGAAAAAGCTTTCAAAGCGTGATATGGGAGCAAATATGGACGACTACACCCGTATGGGTTATGCGCCAGAGGCGGTTTGTGAGTATGTAATGACACTCCTAAACTCAAACTACGAGGAATGGCATGCTCAAAATGCAGACAAGCCATATACCGACTTCCCTTTCAATATCAAGAAGATGTCAACGTCAGGCTGTTTGTTTGATTTCAACAAGCTCAATGACGTTTCTAAAACAGTTATTTCCCGTATGTCAGCCGACGAGGTTACAGACAAGGTAACTGCGTGGGCTCAGGAATTTGACAGCGAATTTGGAGAAGAGCTTGCGCGTGACCGTGAATATGCAAAGCAAATCTTTGCAATCGGACGCGGCGGCAAAAAGCCAAGAAAGGACCTCTCCACCTGGGCTGACGCAAGACCTTATATGTCTTTCTTCTACGACAAATTCTTCACCGTTGAAGAAAGCTATCCCGAAAGCTTTGACAGGGCGGATATAATTGCCACACTTGAAAAATTCGCCGAAACATATTGCGAGGACGACGATATGAACACTTGGTTTGACAAAATCAAGGCAATCGCCGATTCTCTCGACTTTGCCTCTGATATGAAGGCATATAAGGCAGAGTCTGAAAAATTCAAGGGTAATGTTGCCGATATAAGTATGTTTATTCGCGTTGCGGTTACAGGTAAGACAAATGCCCCCGACCTCTACACCGTTATGCAAATTATCGGACGGGAAAGAACTCTTGCAAGAATTTCAAATATGATAAACAACCTCAGATAAGAAAGGATTTTATAAGAGATGGAAGAAATAAGCAGCAATTTTATACACGATATAATTGACGAGGACCTCTCAACTAATCCAGGTCTTAAAATCCACACTCGTTTTCCCCCTGAGCCAAACGGATACCTTCATATCGGCTCGGTTAAGGCTATATGCATAAATACTGATGTGGCAAACAAGTATCAGGGGCTCTTCAATCTCCGTTACGACGACACAAATCCCGCAAAGGAAAGCGACGAGTTTGTGCGCTCTATTCGCGAGGACCTTGAATGGCTCGGTGCTACACCCACAGGAGGAGTATTCTACGGCTCTGATTACTTTGGCAAGTGCTACGAGTTTGCGGTTCAGCTAATCAAGCAGGGCGACGCGTATGTCTGCGACCTTTCAAAAGATGACCTTGCGGACTATAAGGGCACAGACCGCTCTGTTGCGTCAAAAGAATCACCTTACCGCAACCGTACTGTTGAAGAAAACCTTGATTTGTTTGAGCGTATGAAAAACGGCAAATTTGCAGACGGAGAGCGCACTCTGCGAGCAAAAATCGACCCTTCAAGCGATAATCCCTATCTCCGTGACCCCGTTATTTATCGTATAAAGCACATTCACCATCACCGTCAGGGTGACGAGTGGTGTGTATATCCTATGTACGACTTCGCGCATCCGATTCAGGACGCGCTTGAGGGAATTACACATTCACTTTGCTCCAGTGAGTTCAGAAATCACCGACCTCTCTACGACTGGGTCGTAAATAAAATCGGATTTGAGCAAAAGCCCCATCAGTGGGAATTCGGACGAATGAATATCACCTACACGGTTATGTCAAAGCGCTACTTGCGCCAGCTTGTTGAGGAAGGTCATGTTGACGGCTGGGACGACCCGCGTCTTCCTACCCTCTGCGGTCTTCGCCGTCGCGGATATACTCCGAATGCTCTCTTTACCTTTGTTCGCGAGGCAGGTGTCACAAACACAGACCACACGGTCGATGTCCGTCAGCTTGAAGCCTGTGTTCGTGATGACTTAAATGAAAATGCTCAACGCCGTATTGCGATAATCAATCCCATAAAGGTCATTATCGACAATTACCCTGAGGATAAGGAAGAAAAAATCGTGGTTTCCAACCACCCTCAAAATCAAGAGCTTGGCACAAGAGAAGTACCTATGACACGCGAAATATACATTGATGCCGACGATTTTGCAGAGGTTCCCCCTCCGAAATTCTTCAGATTGAAGCCCGACGGCGAGGTTCGTCTTATGGGTGGATATATCATCAAATATGCGGGAATTGAAAAGAATGACGACGGCTCTATAAAGTGTATTCACGCCACCGCTGACCTTGAAACAGGCAATGGAATGCCGACAGACGGCAGAAAAATCAAGGGCACAATACACTGGCTCTCGACAAAATATGCAAAGCCTGCAACTATTATGCTCTATGACCGCCTGTTTAATATTGAGAACACCGCTTTCGTTCCCGACGGCAAGACATATCTTGATTTTCTCAATCCCGATTCGCTCAAAAAGGTAAGCGGTGCTATGGTGGAAGCAAGCCTTTATGATGCAAAGCCAGGCGAGAAGTTCCAGTTTGTCCGCACGGGCTATTTCTGCAAGGATACAAAGAACGCTGACACATTTAACAGCGTTGTCGGACTCAAGGATAGCTTCGCAAAGAAATAATAAAGAAACACTCAAAAAGGGAGAGCTCATTTATTAATCAGAGTTCTCCCTATTTATAAAGATTTATAAAGGAATTTATCTATGCTTGAACTAATTAAGGAAAATCTTCCCTACTCGCTCTTTTATATATATTTTATATCAGTTTCAATCATTTCAATAGTAATTTGCATATATGACAAGAAAATCTCAAAGAAAAACAGGGTTGAGCTCAGAGTGCCCGAGCGAACTCTTCTTTTGCTATCGGCAATAGGAGGCTCGGTTGCAATGTTTATATGTATGATACTTGTCAGGCACAAAACAAAGCATCTGAAATTTATGCTTGGTATTCCGCTGATTATTTTGGCACAGGCTGTCGCAATTTATCTGCTCTTTTACTATAATATATTTCCAATTGTGTAAATTGCATATAAATATGCTTTTGTCGCTATTTTATTTTGTTAAAAATATTCTTGCCAAATAAATTAAAATATGTTATAATTAATATATATTATATAAGCATTGATAAGGTTCGCCTGTCTTTAGCGCATATCACAGAGAGTCTGCATTTGCTGGGAGCAGATATATGTAAAAGAAAGTGCATTTCGCCTTGGAGCTTGCTTGGTCAAAGCTTTTTGTGTGTAGCCAAGCACGGTTTGACTCCGTTAAAGGTCAGCAAAGTGTTGGCTTTGTTATTTGACAAGGTCAAAATGCGGGTGGTACCGCGGATTACTATGTTTTCCGTCCCAATTCTCGAAAGAGGATTGGGATTTTTTATCGCACAAAAAAGGGGAACCCCCACTTGTGTGTTCCCCCTTTTTTCGCTTTCAGCGAAAATTCACCCCCTCGTGGCGCTTTGGAAGGATTAAGGATTTTCGAGCCTTGCAAGGCTCGACCGCCGCGCTCGGCGGCTCAGCCAAGCCTTTTGAAAAAGGCTTGAGCGAAAACTTTCTGGGAAGCACCGCCCTTATGTCATCGCTAAATTAAAATTTGTAATTAAAAAATTTATATAACTCTAATTTGAAAGGAATTTCAAAATGAAAGAAACGCTTAACCGTATAAAAATTGAAGCGCTTGAGCAAATCGCTTCAGACGAAATTGACGACGCCGCTCTTGAAGCCCTCAGAATCAAGTATCTCGGCAAAAAGGGTGAGCTCACCGCAGTTTTGCGCGGAATGGGACAGCTGAGTGCTGAGGATCGCCCTATCGTCGGTCAGATTGCAAACGAGGTAAGAGAGCAGATTGAGGACGCGCTTACCGAAAAGAAATCGGCTCTTCGCGAAAAGGCTCTTGATGCTAAAATGAAAGCCGAAAAGCTCGATGTTACAGTACCGGGTAAAAAGACAAAGGTCGGTCACAGACACCCCCTCACTCTTGTACAGCGCGATATGGAGGAAATCTTTATCGGTATGGGATTTTCAATAGCCGAAGGCCCTGAGGTTGAGTACGACTACTATAACTTCCAGGCCTTGAACATTCCCGAAAATCACCCGGCGCGTGACACACAGGATACCTTCTATATTTCGGAAAATATACTTCTCCGCTCACAGACCTCTCCCGTTCAGGCGAGAACTATGGAGGTGCAGAAGCCGGGTATCCGCATAATCTCCCTCGGCCGCGTTTACAGAAGCGATGCTATGGACGCAACTCACTCTCCTCTTTTCCATCAGATGGAAGGTCTTGTTGTTGACAAGGGCATCACTATGGGCGACCTTAAGGGTATGCTTGAAACCTTTGCAAAGGCTGAGTTCGGCGAGGATACAAGAGTAAGATTCCGTCCTCACCACTTCCCCTTTACAGAGCCCTCTGCTGAGGTTGATGTTTCTTGCTTTGCTTGCGGCGGCAAGGGCTGCCGTCTTTGCAAGGGTGAGGGCTGGATCGAAATTCTCGGCGCGGGCATGGTACACCCCAATGTTCTTCGCAACTGCGGTATTGACCCTGAGGTTTACAGCGGATTTGCCTTCGGTATGGGTATTGAGCGAATTGCAATGCTCAAATATCACATTGACGACATTCGTCACTTCTATGACAATGACGTCAGATTTATCGAGCAATTCTAAGAAAGGCAGGTATATAGAATGAATCTTTCACTAAAATGGCTTCACGATTTTACAAATACAGACGGTATTTCGGTTAAGGAATACTGCGACAGAATGACAGATACAGGAAGCAAGGTTGAGGGCTATGAAATTCTCGGAGAGGATATACAGAATGTTGTTGTCGCTCGTGTTGAGGAGATAGTTCGCCACCCCGACTCCGACCATATGTTTATTTGTCAGGTAAACATTGGCAAAAGTGAGCTTGTTCAGATAGTTACAGGCGCTCAGAATGTAAAGCAGGGTGATATTGTACCTGCCGCTGTTCCTGTGGCTCATCTCCCCGGTGGAGTGACTATTAAGGCAGGAAAGCTTCGTGGCGTTGAATCAAACGGTATGCTCTGCTCTATTGCCGAGCTCAACCTCACTATTCACGATATGCCTGAGGCGTGCGAGGACGGAATCCTCATTCTGGGCAAGAGCTTTGAGGATAAGATCGGTATGGACATTAAGGAAGCTCTGCTTCTTGATGACACGGTCGTTGAGTTTGAAATCACCTCTAACCGCCCTGATTGCCTTTCGGTAATCGGTCTTGCAAGAGAGAGTGCAATCAGCTTTGATAAGCCCTTGAATATACCTGCTCCTGTTGTCAAAGAGCTTGGTGACGGCGACAAGGTTGAAAACTATCTCTCGGTAAAAATCAGCGACAGCGATCTTTGCTACCGTTATGCCGCAAAGGTTGTTAAAAATGTCAAGATTGCTCCCTCTCCTCTCTGGCTCAGAATGAGATTGCGCGCAGCGGGTGTTCGCCCCATCAATAATATCGTTGATATTACAAACTATGTAATGCTTGAATACGGTCAGCCAATGCACGCATTTGATTACACCTGTCTTGACGGCAAGGCAATCAATGTTCGCCGCGCCCTTGACGGTGAGGTTTTCAAATCCCTCGACGACAAGGACCATATTCTTGACTCGACCATGCTCGCAATCTGTGACGAGAAAAAGCCCTGTGCGCTCGCAGGCGTTATGGGCGGTGCAAATTCTGAAATCAAGGACGATACAACGACCGTTGTATTTGAATCAGCTTGCTTTAGCGGTCCCGCTGTTCGTATTGCCGCAAAGAAGAACGGTATGAGAACCGAGTCGAGCGCGCGCTTTGAAAAAGGTCTTGACCCCGAAAACTGTATGGCTGGACTTTTACGCGCTTGCGAGCTCGTTCAAATGCTCGGCGCTGGCGAGGTGGTTGACGGCACGATAGATATTTACCCTTCAAAGCCTGAGGCGGTAATTCTTCCTCTCGAGGTTGATAAAATCAATAAGTTCCTCGGCGTAGAGCTTGACAGAGATTATATGGTAAGCGTTCTTCAACGCCTTGAATGTAAGGTTGAGGGCGACAATATTATCGTTCCCTCTTTCCGTCAAGACCTCACCTGCATGAATGATATTGCAGAGGAAATTATCCGTATTTACGGCTACAATAAGATTAAGTCAACCTGCATTTATGCAGAAACCACACAGGGCGGAAGAACCCCTAAGCAAAAATTTGAGGTTGACTGCGAAGAGCTGCTTTACGGAATGGGCTTTGACCAGATTCAGACCTTCTCCTTCATAAGCCCTAAATATTACGATAAGATAAGACTTCCGGAGGATAGTGCTCTCCGCAATTCTGTTGTAATCAGCAATCCTCTCGGAGAGGACACAAGCGTTATGAGAACAACCGCGCTCCCCTCACTCCTTGAGGTCGTTGCGCGAAATATTAACTTCTCAAATGAAAATGCTCGCCTATTTGAAATGGCAAGTGTTTATATCCCCAATGCCGACAGCACTCATCTCCCCGCTGAAAACAAGGTTATAACACTTGGTATGTACGGAGATGAGGACTTCTATTCGATAAAGGGTGTAATTGAGAATATTTTGGAAGCTGCGGGTATTAAAAAGGCTACATTTGAAGCTTATGATGCCGACCGCGCTTACCACCCTGGCAGATGCGCAAGAATAATCTCGGCTGACGGACACGAGCTTGGTGTGTTTGGTCAAATTCACCCCTTGACTGCTCAAAACTACGGTGTTAACACACAAATTTATGCCGCTTCTCTCTCGTTTGACGAGATTTGGAGCTGTGCTGATATGGCGGTTGACTACAAGCCTCTGCCTAAATTCCCCGCTGTTACCCGTGACTTCTCATTCGTTTGTGATGAAGAGCTTGAGGTTGGTAAGATTGAAGAGGTTATGGCAAAGGCTTCGGGCAAGCTTCTTGAAGACATTAAGCTATTCGATATTTATCGCGGTGAAAAGCTCGGCGAGGGCAAAAAGAGCGTTGCATTCCGTGTAATACTCCGCGCTCCCGACCGCACACTCACGGTTGAAGAGGCTGACAAGGTTTCAAAGAAAATTCTCAACGACCTCAAGTTCAGACTCGGACTGAACATCAGAGAATAATAAAAATCAGTTTCACATCAGGGCTTGCTAAAAACAGGGCAAGCCTTATGTGGCAATTGTAATAAATATGAAAGGTCTGTTTCAAAATGGAAAAAAGCAGAACAGAAAAATTAAATGAATATGCGAGAAGAATTAAGGCGGGCGAAATCTTGACAGATGAGGAGCTTGCCGACAGAGATAAGCTCCGAGAGGAATATCTCGAAGCCTTCCGCAAGAATTTCCGCGCTCAGCTTGACAATACTGTTATCCAGTACCCCGACGGAACTAAAAAATCATTAAAAAAAGACAACTAAAGGCCTGATTTAAAGCAAATCCAGATAAAAACTTTGGCAGGAAAAAATGGAACAAAAAAGATTTTCAAAAAATGATAACGGGTTTATATGTGAGCATTGCGGGCGCGAAGTAAAGCCTCTGGGCTACACCTCGCGAAACCACTGCCCCTTTTGCTTATGGTCGCTTCACGTTGACATAAATCCAGGTGACAGAGCCTGCGAATGTCGAGCGCCTATGGAGCCTATAAAGGTCGTCACCGACGCGAGAAAGGGATACATCATTTTGCACAAATGCACAAAATGCCACGAAATCCACCGAAACCGCGCAGCGCACGAGGCGAAGGTTCAGCCCGACAACATTAAGCTGTTAATTTCGCTTACAAGCGTAGAAATCTAATTAATTCAAGGAAACATAATGCAAAGATTATTAAAAACACAAGGAAAGCTTCTCGGCATCGACTTCGGCGACAAGCGCACAGGTCTTGCAGTTTCGGACAGAAACCGTATTTTAGCTTCGGGAATAGGACAGATAAGCGTTGGCGGAATGCAAAAAACCGCCGCGCGAATTTGCGAAATTATCAAAGAAGAGCAGATTGACGGCGGAATTGTCGTAGGACTTCCGATAAATATGGACGGAAGTCACGGCCCACGCGCCGAGCATTGTGAAAAATTTGCTTCTATTCTGTCGGCACAGCTCTCAAGTATTCCCGAGATTTCAAGCCTGCCGATAGTTATGATTGACGAGCGAATGACAACTATGGCTGCGTCAAGGTATCTTAATGAAACCGACACGAGAGGTCAAAAGCGCAAGAGTGTAATCGATACCCTGTCTGCTCAAATCATTCTTCAGAACGCGCTTGACAAATTGAAGAATATGTCAGAGAGATGTTAATTCTCAATTCTTGAAAGGAAAAAGACAAAATGGCAGTCAAAAAATACAAATGGCGTATAGCCTCATATGCTTTTAAGGCTATATGCTCGCTCTTTATTATAGCGGTTGTAGGACTTCTCCTTTGGAGAATTATTGACAGTAAGACCGACCCGAAGGAAATCAAAACCTTAACTCCAAACTCCGCTCTTTGCACAGCCTACAGTGAAAACGGGGGCAATTTGAATATTTTTACTCAAGAGCAAAATACCTATTCACAGGGAAGCGAAACATACGGATACTTTGCAGTAACAAGCTTTTGCTTTATTGACGAAGCAAATCAAGCGCAGGTAAGCTTCCGCTACAACAATAGCACAATAAAATACTTGGCAGAGGACTATTCCCTGCCCGAAATCCCTGACAGAACAGAGAATTTGTTTGATGTCAGCTTGCTGGTGGCGTATGATTTAACTCCCGATGATGACAGTGATAACGAAAATTTGGATAATGTTCGCTTTGAGCGCATAAGCCCCACCGAGCAAATCCCGCACCAAAAGACACTTTACAACTACCGAAAATTGATTTTTGACGGATTGAAAATAGAAAAAGATGTACTTGCGGTTTATGTAGATGTTTATTATGTCGGCGACATTGATTACGAGGACACACCGTACGCGACACTTTTACTCTATCATTACACAGAGCCAAAAATAGCCTACAAGCTAACTCGAGAGGACAAGCGCGCTATTGAAGAGTGGCAAAAATAATAATATTCGTGTTGCGACAACGCCGAAACACAAATATTATTGAATTAAAAAAATCACTTGCAGGAAAACCTGCAAGTGATTTTTCTTTTTATTCAAAATCGCTGTAAAGCTTATCAAGATTGTAAAACTCTCTTGCCTCACGGTCAAAAACGTGAACGATAACGCTTGAATAGTCAAGCACTCTCCACTCTTTTCCTTCTCTTCCCTCAACTCTTGCAGGGGAAACGCCGGCAAGTCCGATTTTGTACTCAACCTCGTCAACAAGCGACCTTACGTGTGTGCCGCTGTTACCGTTGGCAATAACAAAATAATCTGCAATTATTGTTTTATCCGCAACCTTGATAATTTTAACATCCTTGCCCTTTTTGTCTTCGAGGACTTCAAAAATTCTTTGCGCAAGCTCCTCGGGGGTTGCACCTACAAGAGATTTTATTTCCTGATTTTCATTAATAATTTCTGTCATTATAATTCTATCCTTTTATTTCTTCAAATTTAAAATAATACTGTTTCTCGCCCTGATAGTATCCAAGCTGATAATCCTTTTCTTTTCTACAAGGTCACAGAGGGTGAGGTCAAATGAATGTATAAGAACTCTGTTCAGATGCTCCAGCCTCTCACTATGCGACATTTTTTGAGGCTCGGCGTCAAAAAACATATTGCGCAAAGCAACACAGTCAGCATATTGCCTTGTTTCGTCAATGTAATCTGCAAGATAAATCAGCTTTTCAACAAGGCTCATATTCTCTCTTCCCGTAGTATGCCATCTGACAGCGGAAATAACCTCATCCGAGGCAAATTGCGGGAAGTCTTCGGGGATAACCATAGAAGCACTCCTTGCGTGAACAGTGGCAACAGATAGCCTTTCTTCAACACTCATTTCCTTGCCGTGTGCCTTATATATCTGCTCTTGCTCTGACTCTGTCAGTTCCTTTGTTATGTCGTGCAAAAGCGCCGATGCCGACAGTATGTCAAGCTTATCAGGGCAAAAGAGCTTACCTAAGCGCAGAGCCATTTTCTCAACTCCGAGAGTATGCTCAAACCGGCGGGATGACATAAGTCCCTTTATGTTTTTTCTTAAATTATCAAGCGAATCTTTGTCAAAATGATTATTCGGCATAAAGCTTATTTTCCTTAATATACTCGGCAACGCGAGGACAAACAAAGCTTGATATATCCTCGCCCTGCTTAATTTTTTCTCTTATCCTGCTTGATGACAGCTCTATTGCAGGAGCAACAATTCTGACAACATTTTTACCATACACCTGCTTGTAATATGAAAGCTTTTCGACAATTTGCCTGTCAAGCTCCCTGTTTTCCTCACGGCGTATGTAAACCGGGTAGCATAGCTTAAACACTTCGTCGGGCTTGTGCCACTCATCAAGTGTCAAAATCATATCTGTACCGCAAAGCATAAACAGTCTGCGGTCATCACCGGACAATTCCTTTAATGTGTCAACAGTATAGCTCTTGCCAGAGCGTCTGATCTCAATATCGCTTACGATAACGCCCTCTACATCCTCGAAGGCAAGCTCGCACATTTTTAATCTGTGGGCATCACTCACCTCGCGGTTCATCTCCTTGTGCGGACTTGTTCCCGTTGGAATGATAAACAGAACATCAAGCCACATCTGGCGCATAAATTCCTTTGCCGCCGCTATGTGTCCGTTGTGTATAGGCGCAAAGGCTCCGCCGTAAATACCGACCCGCAGCATATTATCTTGGAAGCTCTATCGTCTTTTTTTCCTGAGATTCACGATAAAGCACAATTTTTCTGCCAATAGAGGCAACAGGCTCGGCTCCAAGTGCTGAACAAAGGTTTTGGAGAACTGCTTTTGGCTCCTCTCCGCAGTTTTCAAGAACCGTGAGCTTAACAAGCTCTCTTGCTTCAAGCGCATCTGATACTGTTTTTATTAGATTTTCGGTAATTCCACCCTTACCGACCTGCATAATCGCGGGACAGGATGTTCCAAGTCCTCGCAAATATGCTCTTTGTTTTGATGTTAACATATATTTTTCCTTTAAATTAGTCTTTATTATTCGTTGATTTTTAAAGCCTTCAATTTTTCAGCAAACAGCTTGATTGCATTTGCTCTGTGGCTTACGAGATTTTTTTGCTCTGCGGGAACCTCTGCCAAGGTTTTGTTAAACGCAGGAAAATAGAACAACGGGTCATATCCAAATCCGCCATCTCCGTGTCTTTCGCGGAGTATCTCCCCTTCAACCGTTCCTCTAACAACAATATCCTCTTCATTGTAGCTCTCGGGGAAAACGCAAGCAATACAGCAAACAAACCGTCCGCCCCTGTCGCTCTTTCCCTCTAAATTTTTGAGAAGCAGGTCATTGTTCGCTTCGTCGTCACCGTGCTCTCCAGCATATCTTGCAGAGTAAACACCCGGTGCGCCGCCGAGAGCGTCAACCTCAAGTCCCGAGTCGTCGCCAATGCCGATATAACCCGACCCTGCCGCAACGCGTGCCTTGATTAAAGCGTTTTCCTCAAAGGTTGTGCCGTCTTCCTCTATCTCACCGTGAATTCCGACCTCGTCAAGCGATAAAATCTCAATCCCATCGATATATTGAGAAAGCAAGACTTGAAGCTCCTTTTTCTTTTTTGCATTTCTTGATGCTAATACTATCTTCATATACACCTCATATTATTCAAAAAGCGCATCTATAAAATCTGTCGCGTCAAACTCCTGCATATCGTCGATCTTCTCGCCGACACCGATAAATTTAACAGGGATACCGAGCTCTTGCTTGATTGAAATGACAATACCGCCCTTTGCAGTGCCGTCAAGCTTATTCAGTGTTATGCCCGTGATGTTTGCGGCCTTTGAAAACTCCTTTGCCTGCATAACGGCATTTTGTCCCGTTGTAGCATCAAGCACAAGCAGATTTTCTCGCGATGCCTCGGGTAACTCGCGGTCAATAACGCGGTTTATCTTAGATAGCTCGTTCATAAGGTTTGTCTTATTGTGAAGTCTGCCCGCGGTATCAATAATCAAAACATCCGCACCCTTCTTCTTCGTGTAGCTGATTGCATCAAAAACAACAGCGGCAGGGTCGCTTCCCTCGTTTTGCTTTATAATGTCAACTCTCGCCCTGTTACACCATACCTCAAGCTGCTCAATCGCTGCCGCACGGAATGTATCGGCGGCCGCAACAACAACACTCTTACCTGCAAGCTTCAATCTCTTTGAAATCTTGCCGATAGATGTAGTTTTTCCAGCTCCGTTAACTCCTATTACAAGAATTACAGAGGGCTGTGTTTTAAGCACTAATGGCTGACTTTCGCCAATCATATCTGCAATAATTTCTTTGAGTGAAGAGAGGACCTGCTCCTTTTCCTTAAGTCTGCCGTCCTTTATTCTCTCTCTCAGCTGCTCAATTATTTCCTCTGTCGCCTGAACGCCGACATCTGCCATTATGAGCATTTCTTCAAGCTCCTCAAGAAGATCCTCGTCAACCTTAACAAAGTTCTTCAAAAGGTCATTTACCGAGCCGAAAAGCGCATTTTTAGTCTTTGCAAGACCTCTTTTTAACTTTTCAACAAAGGAAATTTTTTCTTCGGCCTCTTCTTCGGGCTCTTTTTCAACAAGACTTTCGCTTGTTTCATCTTCTTCGATTTCTTGGATATCGTCGATTTCTTCAACTTCTTCGACCGTGCTCAGCTCGTCGGCATCTGTTTCAATAAAATCACCGTCATAGTCAAGAGAAGCAGAGTTGTTTATTTCGGCTCTGTTTTCCTCTTCATATTTTTCGGCAGCCGCAATTTCCTCTTCGGTCAGCTCCTCGCTCTCGTCAAGATAGCAGTCGTCTGTTATGCCTTCTCTTTTATCGTCTTTATCCTTGTTTTTACCAAACAGCTTATTCAAAAATGCCATTCCATTCACCATCCTTTTTCTTTTCTATGTCCTTGACGTCAAGTGTAAGTATCTTTGATATACCGTGCTCGGGCATAGTTACACCATATAGGCGTGTTGCCGCCGCCATAGTGCCTCGACGGTGTGTGATCATAATAAACTGTGTTCCGTCTGAGTAACGCTTTATGTACTGGGCAAGTCTTTCTACATTGACCTCGTCAAGCGCCGCCTCAATCTCGTCAAGTATGCAGAAGGGCGTGGGGTTTACCTTCAGAGTTGCAAAGAAAAGCGCAACGCCGATAAACGCCTGCTCGCCACCCGAAAGCTGCATAAGGTTTTTAATAATCTTGCCTGGGGGTGCGGCTTTGATCTCTATTCCGCTTTCAAGCACATTTTCGGGGTCGGTAAGATAAATTTCTGCCGAGCCGCCGCCGAAAAGCTCTGAAAATGTCTTTCCAAAGTTTTCATTAATCTTGTCAAATGCGGTAATAAATGCACTTTTCATCTCGACTTCAAGACGAGTGATAATATCTGTAAGCTCTCCCTTGGATTTTTCAAGGTCCTTTATCTGCTCTGACATATAGTCATATCTTGCCTTGACCTCTTGATACTTATTAACAGCATCAAGGTCAACGTGACCGATTGAACGCAATTTGTTCTGGCACTCGGTTTGCTGTCTTGCATATTCGGCTCTGTTCTCGGGAGTGACCTCAGGATAACCGAGCGCAACAGCTTCTCCCCTTGTAAGCTCATAATCATCCCAAAGCTTACCTGAAAGCTTATCGTATTTTTCACGAAGTCCGTCAAGCTTCGCCTCATTTTGAGTGTGAACTCGGAAAATAAGCTCCTTCTCTGCCATTTTGTCGCGCATCATAGCATTGATTTCATTGAGCTTCTTTTCAAATTCAAGGTTGCCTTCCTCAATCTCGGCTCTCTTGCGATTTAACTCGTCAAGAGCCGCGCTGCCCTCATTGAACTGACGGCGGTTTTCCTCTTGCGCAAGAGCAAGCTCGGAAATCTGATTCTTATAGCTTTCTATTCTATCGTTTGCCGCGACCATCTCTTCCCTGCAAGCCTCTACTCTTTCAAGTGAAAGCTCAAGCAAAGTGTTTGCATTCTCCATATCCTTCTGAAGCTCGCTGATTTTGATTACTATTGCAATCTTCTCTTCTTCAAAAGCCTTGAGTCTGTCCTCTGCGTCAACTCGCAGGTCAAATTTGGCTTGTCTTACAGCGCCAAATTCCTCAACCCGTTTAAGATGAGCCTCTTCCTCTGCCTTGAGCTCGGCAAGGTCGTCCTCGTATCTCTCGCTCATTTTGAGAATCTGCTCATAGTCCTCATTCAGCTTATCAAGAAGCGATTTGTTTGATTCATACTGACCTGCGATTTTTTCAAGAGCCTGAAGCTCGGTATTTTTAAGAACACCGATAAGCTCGCGTCTTTCGACAATATCACCGCGCTCGTCGGTCAAATCGCTAATTTCTGATTTCAGCTTTTCGCAATCCTTTTCAAGAGAAGCAAGTCCGCGCTTTAACTGCTCGGACTCCTCGCGGAGCCGTTTGATCTCCTCTCCTCTTGAAAGCATACCGCCGCCCTGCTTTACAGAACCTCCCGTAAACGAGCCGAGCGCATTTATCTGCTGACCGTCAAGCGTTACTGCCTTAACCTTGTAGCCAAGCCTTTTAGCCATAACGGTAGCATTGTCAATGGTATCAAAAATCAAAGTTCTTCCAAGCAGAGAGGATACAACATTTTTGAATATATCCTCGCTCTTGCAAAGCTCGTCAGCGCGCGCAACAAAGCCCGTAAAGCCTCTTGCATCCCTCATCTCAGGTGTTTCCGACTGTGTGCGCATTGAGGTCAATGGGAAGAAGGTTGCTCTGCCTGCCTGTCCTTTTTTTAGACAATACATAGCCGACTTTGCGGTTTCCTCGTCCTCAACAACTATATTTTGCAGATTAATGCCAAGTGCCGTTTCAATTGCGGTAACATACTCGGAATCAACCGAAATAACCTTTGAAAGCGGTCCGTAAATCTTTCCGCAGGGAGCACCGCGCATATCGGTGATGTTTCCCGATGCGTAATTGTTCATTACATATTTTACACTGCTATTATAGCCTTCAAACTGCTCCTCCATCGCTTTGATGGTTTTGATTCTTTGCTCGACCGACTCAAATCTCAGCTTCTTATTGTTCAAATCGGTATATTTTTCGCCAAGTGCAGAGTTTGCCTCTGTAAGCTTTTGGTCAAGAGATGAAAGCTCGATTTCAATTCCCGAGAGCGCCTCGTTGTAGTCGTCAACTGTCTTTTGCTTCAAGCTCATTGATTTCTCAAGCTTGTTACATTCACCCTGATACCTCTCAATATCGTCAAGAATGTCAGCGTTTCTGTCACTTCCGCTATCTCGAGAGTTTTCAAGCACCGAAATTCTAACCTTTATGTCAACTGCCTCTGCCTCGGCGTTCTTGATATCGCCGAACACAGTGTCAATATCCTTTGTAAGCGTGTCAATTTTGCACTTTTCGTCAAAAATTGAATCCTCTGTTGCTTCAAGAGAATTATTAGTATCCTCCAATGCTTTGCCAAGCTCTTTGATTTTTGCCCTTTGAGCCTCGCTCTTTTCCTGCTCGTCGGAGAGCGCTTTTTCGCTTGATAGGAGCGCTTGCTTCGCGCTTTCAATAAGCTCATCGGTATGCTTGATGCTCGTATCGTTTACTCTGAATTCGCTGTCAAGCTTGAAAATCTCATTCGTCTGCTCTTTGATAAGATTATTGAGCTGTGACTGCGCGACCTTACCGCTTTGCGAAGCCTCAAAAAGCTTTGAGCTTCTCGCGTCAAGCGACTGCATAGAGTCCTCGGCATTTTTAAGGTCAAAATCAGAGTGGCGCAAGGCTTCCTCGGCAGAAGCAATATCACTTCTCAGCTTTTCTGTATCGAAAAGCCAAAGGCTAACATCTGCCTTCTTTTTGATTTCCATAAGCTCAATAGCCTTCTTCGCCTTTGCTGATTCCTTCTCAAGAGGACCAACCTGAGCTTCGACCTCATAGAAAACATCATTGATTCTGACCATATTCTCTTCGGTCTGCTTTAATTTGCGCTCCGCCTCACTCTTTTTGTGTCTGAATTTTGCAATTCCCGAGGCGTCCTCAAATATATCTCTTCTCTCCTCGCTCTTTCTCGAAACCATATCGGCAATACGGCCCTGGCCGATAATAGAATAACCATCTCGGCCAATACCCGTATTCAAGAAAAGCTCATATATATCGCGCAATCTGACGGGACGGCGATTTATATAATACTCGCTCTCACCCGCTCTGAAATAGCGTCTTGTAACAGTTACCTCGTCATAGGGACATTCAAGGCGCGACGAACCAACGGTGTTATCAAAGGTAACCGAAACCTCAGCATAGCCCATAGGCTTACGGCTGTCAGCACCGCCAAAAATAACATCTTCCATCTTGGTTCCGCGAAGAGTTTTCGACGAGATTTCGCCGAGCACCCAACGCATCGCGTCAGCAATATTCGATTTTCCGCTTCCGTTAGGACCTACGATGACCGTAACGCCTGTTCCCTCACTTTCACTTGTTCCGTCAAAAACAAGCTTTGTCTTGTCGGGAAAGGACTTAAAGCCCTGCATTTCTATTGATTTAAGATACAAAATATACCTCCATCAAAAAGTTTATATAAGTGTCAAGCCAAGCTGTGACACATCTTTTTCTTCAAAAATTATTTTTCTAAGATTGTATTTCTCAATTAATCTTTGCCTGTTTTTGCCCTTCTGACCGATTGCTCTCGACAGATGAGTTGTCGGCACGGAAAACCCGACATTTTGAACATTTGTCAAATCTGCTTTGTCGAGAAGCTCACACATTTTCTCATAATAAAGCTCCCCTTCAACCAGCTCACCAAGAGCCGAGTGATTAGCCCCTCCCATAACCTGACTGTCATCAGACAGATTATCCGAGGCACAAAGTCCAATTCTGATGCAATCGACGCCGTGCTCACGAAAGACCTTCAACACCTTTGCCGAGCGCAAAACCGCTTCTTCTACGGTAAGCATCTGATATTCACCGCGCTCCGTCATTTTGGCAAGCTCTGTTCCATAAAACACAACTGTCGGATAAATCCTCGATGCCGTAGCACCCATTTGACAAATTTTTTCGGCCGTTTCAAGCTCATCGGTAAGCATTGAGTCTGGCAAACCGACCATCATTTGTCCGACAAGCTCAAATCCGCTGTCAACAATTAATTTGCAAGCTCGCTCGGCGCACTGTGCGTTATGTCCTCTTCCCGAGCGCGACAAAACCTTGTCCGACATACTCTGCAAGCCAAGCTCAATAGTCTTCACGGGATACCTTGACAAAATCTCTATAATTTCCTCGTCAATGTAGTCAGGACGAGTAGAAAGTCTTATTCCATCAACTCGCGCTCTGCCCTCTATGTGATTATCAACAAAGCTTTTTGCCACATCAAGCAGATAAAGCATCAGCTCTCTGTCAATTCCCGTAAAAGAGCCGCCAAAATATGCAATCTCAACCGAAGCATCTGGGCTTATCGTATCAAGAGCCTTCTCTATATCTTCTCTTACCTGTTCACGATTAAAGCATTGCTTGCCGGAGATTGAGCGCTGATTACAAAACACGCACATATTTGCGCACCCCAAATGAGGAATGAAAACAGGAATATTTTTATGTAATCTGTCCTTCATTTTATTCAACATTGAAAAGCTTGAGCGCTTCTCTTGCGGCATTTTGCTCAGCCTCCCGCTTTGAGCGGCCTTGACCGCGTCCGATTATATTGGAATTAAGCCTTGCCTCAACGCGAAACATCTTCATATGGTCGGGACCGCTTTGACCTACGACCACATATTCAAGAAAATCTCCCTCTGCCTGCTGAACGAATTGCTGCAACAAGGATTTCGGGTCGCCGTTAAAGCCGTTATTCTTGCCTATCTTCTCTATTTCAGAGGTGATAAACGGCAACAAAAAGCTTCTCACGGTTTGCATATTGTCCTCGCCCGCGTCAAGATAGATAGCCGCCAGTAAAGCCTCAAAGGCGTCGGCAAGAATACTCTTTCTCTCGCGGCCTTGATTTTTCTCCTCGCCAATTCCAAGCAAAAGATACTTTCCAAGCCCGATTTTTTCAGAGTAACTCGCAAGAGCTCTTTCACAAACGACCTCTGCCCTCATTCGGGTAAGCTCGCCCTCCGGACAGTCTGAAAAGTTTTCGTAAAGGTATTTGCTACTTATCAGCGATAGCACGCTATCTCCAAGAAATTCAAGTCGCTCATTACAGTAAATGTGATGATTTTTCAGCCCCGATTCATTTGAATATGAAGAATGTGTCAATGCGCGCTTGATTAATTCTTTATTATGAAACTCGTAAGATATTGCCTCTTCAAGCAAGGCAATAGAAGCCTGACTCTTCACCGTCATCTTTTCCCTCCGTTTGCGCTGAGCGGAAATCAAATCCGCATAGCATTTTCTATGTATTGTTTTTATTCAGCCGAAGCTGATTTTTCTTCCGCAAGCTTTTCTGCCTGCTTTGCGATAATCTCTGTAACACCCAAATTTACACAATTTATCGCCTGACGAATAGCATTTGAGAACGCCTTGGCATCAGATGAGCCGTGAGCCTTGATAACCGTCTTGGAAATTCCCAAAATCGGAGCTCCACCGTGCTCCTTTGCATCAAACTTTTTCTTGAATGCCCTAAGACCGCCTTTAACGAAAAGTGCACCAAGCATTCTTACAGGATTCTTCTTAAACAAGGCTTTGAGCTCGCCTGACATAAGCTTGCCCATACCCTCAATAGTTTTCAGTACGATATTACCGACAAATCCGTCACAAACAGCGACATCACAGCCATTAAGAGGAAGTTGATTTCCCTCAATATTACCCACAAAATTTATCTTATCGGTTGCCGACAGCTTTTCATAAGAAGCAAGCTGAAGCTCACCGCCCTTAGTCGCCTCGCTTCCGTTGTTTATAAGTCCGACTCTTGGCGATTTTACACCGTAGATTGCCTGCATATAAGCACTTCCCATAACTGCAAAGCCGAGAATATAATCCTCATTGACCTTTACACTCGCACCCGAGTCAAGAAGGAGCACGGGGTTTGCAAGCGGTAATATCGCGCCTATCGCAGCGCGGCTTATTCCCTTTAATCTCTTGACTATAAGGGTAGCTCCGCAGAAGAGCGCACCTGTGTTACCTGCACTGACAAGGGCATCTCCCTCGCCTGCGGCAAGCATACGGAGAGCGGTTGAGAGCGACGAGTCCTTTTTTTCTCTCATAACCGACATAGGCTCGTCGTGCATAGTCAAAACCGAGCTCGAATGGCAAAGCTTGAAATTCGATATGTCAAGCTTATGTTCTTCTGCAACAGCCTTTATTACATTCTCGTCGCCTACAAGAATATACTCAACTCCGTTTGAATATGACTGCTCTTGTGCACGGCAAACTCCGCGGAGTGTTTCAAGAGGAGCGTTATCTCCGCTCATTATATCAACAATTATTCTCATTGCTTCTCCTCGTCGCTCATAAATTTCTTATAGTTTTTCGCTCCGATTCTCTCGGCATATTCGGGGAGAATATCCAAGGAGCGCTTTGCAATCACCTCGTATTTTGCAACCTTTCCGCCCTTTACTCTGTAAGGCAGAGGCTCAACTATACCGAAGTTTGCATTCATAGGAACAAAATTTCCCGAAATCGCGCCCGAGCTTATATAATAAGCCATAGCGCCAAGCATAGTTTCTCTTGGGAATATCACACTCCGCTCTCCAAGCACCCTTGCCGCCGCATTAATACCGGCAACAAAGCCCGAGCCTGTTGATTCCACATAGCCCTCAACGCCTGTCATCTGCCCTGCAAAGAAAATATCTTTGTTTTTTCGGAGCGAATAGTCTGCATCAAGGTAATTGGGCGAATCTATATAGGTATTTCTGTGCATAATTCCGTATCTTAAAAACTCCGCGTTTTCAAGTCCGGGTATCATACGAAAAACCCTCTTCTGCTCAGGAAATGTCAAATGTGTCTGGAAGCCTACAAGGTTATACATTGTTCCCTCTGCGTTTTCGCGGCGGAGCTGTACAACGGCATAAGATTCTTTTCCTGTTCTTTTGTCAACAAGACCGACAGGCTTCAAGGGACCGTAGCAAAGTGTATCGTGTCCCCGTTTAGCCATAACCTCAACGGGCATACAGCCCTCAAAAACCTTGAGCTCCTTTTGCATTTCCTTATCAAAATCCTTAAGCTCTGCTTCTTTTGCAGTTATAAGCTCTGTATAAAAGTCATCATATTGCTCGCGTGTCATAGGACAGTTAAGATAGTCTGCGTCACCCTTATCATATCTTGACGCGGCATATGCTATATCCATATTGATTGTTGCCGCGTCAACAATCGGTGCGGCGGCATCAAAGAAGTGAAGACCGCTAAGTCCAAGCTTATTTTCAATATAATCAGCCATTCCTTCAGATGTAAGCGGTCCTGTCGCGATAATTGTAACATTATCGTCCTCAAGACAGGTCACCTCTTTTTCTATGACCTCAATATTTGGGTGATTTCTGATTTTTTCGGTGACATAATTTGAGAAAAGCTCTCTGTCAACCGCCAGAGCCGAGCCCGCGGGAACGCGTGTCGCATAAGCTGCCTCCATAATCAAAGAATCAAGGCGCATAAGCTCTTCCTTTAAAAGACCGACTCCGTTAGTCACTCTGTCCGAGCGCAGTGAGTTCGAGCAAACAAGCTCCGCAAAGCCCTCGCTGTGATGTGCGGGAGTATATTTGTGTGGCTTCATCTCATAAAGCCTGACCTTTATTCCCCTTTGCGCCACCTGCCAAGCCGCCTCGCAGCCAGCAAGTCCTGCGCCGTAAACATTTACTGTTTTGTTTTTTTCCATACTTCAAAGTTCTGTGACAAAAGCCACCCATTTTTAGATTTTATTTCTGCCAAGAGAGCACAGGACACTTTTAATTCTCGCCCTCTGCTTCTTGATTTTCCTCTGCTACATAGGGCTTTGAAAATCCGCAAGATTCGTCGTGACAAACGAGAATCGGCTTGCCCTTCTTGTGGAATAGATTTTTACCGCAATTCGGGCAAAGCTCCGCGACGGGCATATCCCAAGACGAGAAATTACACTTGGGGTAATTTGCACAGCCATAGAAAGCGGTTTTGCTTCTGCTGTATCTCGTCACAATCTTGCCCCCACACTCGGGACACGGAACGCCTACCTCTTTTGTGCGAGGCTTTGTAAACTTACAGGTAGGATAATTTACACAAGCGTAAAAGCTTCCGAATTTTCCGCTTCTGAGGACCATATCAGAGCCGCATTTTTCACACTTGAAATCTGCAACAATCGCCTTTTTCTCGTTATGGACCTCGCTCTCACTCTTTTCCTCGCTATCAGTCTTAGGCGGTGTCAGAGGCTTTGTGTTTCTACACTGCGGATAATTCGGGCAAGCGGCAAATTTACCAAAGCGTCCGTTCTTTACAACCATACGGGCGCCGCACTTATCGCAAATAATGTCTGTTTCCTCAACGGGAATCTCAATGCTTGCCTTGCCAAGCTTTTCGGTAGCAACCTCAAGCTGCACCGAAAATTCTTTCCAGAAATCACTTAATACCGCGTTAAGACTTTGCTCGGACTTTTCAATCGCGTCAAGCTTATCCTCCATCTCGGCTGTAAACTTATAGTCAACAACACTCTCAAAGTTCTCACACATAAGCTTTGTTGTAATCTCACCGAGAGGTGTTGGAACTAACATCTTGCCGTCGCGCTTAACATAATTACGCGAAATAATAGTGGTTATGATTTGCGCATAGGTACTTGGTCTTCCAATTCCCTTCTCCTCAAGGAACTTTACAAGAGAAGCCTCGTTATATCTTGCGGGCGGCTCTGTAAAGTGCTTATCGGGATTTATATTCTCGGCATTAAGCTTTTGTCCCTCTGCAAGCTCGGGAATTTTTGTATTCTTTTGCTCCTCGGGGTTTGTGATGTCCTGCGCACTTTCGTCAACGCTCTCCTCGTAAACCGCCATATATCCCGGGAAGGTTACTGTATAACCGCCCGTGCGGAAAACATAGCCCGCACAGTTAATGTCAACTGTAAGAGTTGCAAGTGTTGCAGACTCCATCTGACTTGCAACGAATCTATCCCAAATCAGCTTATAAAGCTTATATTGGTCGTTTGAAAGATGCTGCTTGATTTTCTTAGGCTCAAGAGATACATTTGAGGGTCTTATCGCCTCGTGCGCGTCCTGAATACTTGATTTTGATTTAAATACTCTTGGCTCCTGCGTGTTGTAGTTATCTCCGTATCTCTGTGCAATAAATGCTCTTGTTGCATCCTGCGCCTCACTTGATACTCTGAGTGAGTCGGTACGCATATAGGTAATAAGACCCTGAACTCCGCCGTTTTCGCTACCAAGGTTGATTCCCTCGTAAAGCTCCTGCGCCACCTTCATAACCTTTTGAGATTGGAAGCCAAGCTTTCTGTATCCCTCCTGCTGAAGAGTTGATGTGATAAACGGAGGTGCGGGCGCTTTATGTCTTAACGAGCGCTTAAGTGAAGCAACCTCAAAGCTTTTGCCCTCTATCGCCTTTACAACTGTCATAGCCTCCTTTTCACAGGAAAGCTCAAGCTTGCCGTTTTTGTCACCAAAGAAACGAACAGCAAATGGCTTTCCGTCCTCTGAGAGAAGTGTCACATCAATAGTCCAGAACTCTACGGGAACGAAGCTTGAAATCTCCTCCTCGCGCTCAACTATAATTCTGGTAGCAACCGATTGCACGCGTCCTGCCGAAAGACCGCTTTTGACGGACTTCCAAAGCAGAGGAGAAATTTTATATCCGACGATTCTGTCAAGAATTCTTCTCGCCTGCTGTGCGTCAACCAAGCTCATATCGATTTGTCTTGGATTTTTAATTGCACTCTTTACAACATTCTTTGTGATTTCGTTGAAGGTAACGCGCAAGGTTTTTTCAACAGGAATACCGAGAGCTGTTGCCAAGTGCCACGAAATCGCTTCTCCCTCGCGGTCAGGGTCAGTTGCAAAGTAAACCTTGGACGCCGACTTGGCTTCCTTTTTGATTTCCTTGATTATATCGCCTTTACCGCGAATATTTATATAGTGAGTCTCAAAATTATTTTCAATGTCAACACCAAGCGTAGATTTTGGCAGGTCACGGATATGTCCCACAGATGCAATTACCTTATAGTTTGAACCCAGATAGCTCTTAACTGTATTTGCCTTGGAGGGTGACTCCATTATTACAAGATTTGCCATATTGAATTAAGTGTATCCTTTCGATTTGTATATAAATTAATTATTTTCGTATGTAAAGTGCGCCCGGAAGCGATGCGACAAGTCCGCGAACCTCAAGTATAGTGAGGGCAGATATAACCTCACCGAGTGCAATTCCCGTGCGCGTCAGATAATCTATCGTCACCGCTCTGTCAAGTGGCATTTCGTTAAATATTGTTCTTTGGGTTTCTGTCAAGGATTCAAGAATAGCTCTTGAATTATCTCCAAGCTCTCTGCGACCGTTCTCGCTTTCCTGAGATATGACTTTCTCCGCGACCTTATCTCTGTTTTCTTCCTTTGAAGCAGTATTCTTTCTCAGAGCATTCACAAAAGGATGCCCCGACTCCCGTGTCTTGTGTTCAGGCTGAGCTTCGGGTTTATGGACAGAATGGACATCTATCGTCCTCATTCCAACGCCCATATTACTAACGGTCAAAGAGGAAAACTCCGATGACTTTTGAGAATTAACCATTTTTTGAATATTCAAGCTGTCGCGATACAAATACGCATAGTTTTTGATAATATCTGCTCCGCAAAGCACAGCTTGTGCGCCATCTCTTATAAGGCTGTTTGTTCCTGATGTATTTTGTTCGTCAATATTACCCGGCACAGCATAAATATCTCTGCCCTGCAAAATTGCAGCTTTTGCAGTAATCATAGCTCCGCTTGACATATCGGCATCAATTACCACAGTTCCTTGCGAAAGACCGCTGATTATACGGTTTCTCACAGGAAAGTTCATTCCCCTGGGCGGTGTTGACGGAGGATATTCGGTAATTACCGCGCCGTTTTGTTTAATTATTTCTTTTAATTTAAAGTGCTCCTTCGGGTAAACTATATCAATTCCACAGCCGAGCACCGCGACTGTTTTTCCCTTTGCGGCAATCGCCGCACAGGATGCTATTCCGTCAATTCCGAGAGCCATTCCGCTGACAACAACAGCTCCTGAGGATGCCACCTCATATGCTATTTTATACGCTGCCCTCATTCCATATTCACTCATTTTGCGAGTGCCGACTATCGAAATACATAGGCTTTTATTAAAGTCGGGAAGCTTACCGACATAATATAAAACAACAGGCGGATTTTTCAAGCTTTTCAAGCTTTTAGGGAAATTCTCGCCGTCATAACAAAGTATTCCGACACCTGAGGTTTGACAATAGCTGATTATTGTATAAGCATTGTCAAGCGACTTGTCGCACATCTCCGAAGCAAGCCTTTCGCTCACGCCGATTTCAATATAATCATCATAATCGGCACTGTAAATCTCATCAATAGAGGACATTTTGTCGAGGAGCGTAATAACCTCTCTGTTTCCCTGTCCACATCTTTGAGCAAGCCATATCCATTTTGCATTATTATTCATAGTTACCTCTCCTCACAAGCTACCCTTGCCAAAAAATTCCCAAACCAAAACCGCCGCCGCAGTTGCTGCATTCAACGACTCCACCTGCTCTGCCATCGGAATAAAAACACTGCCCGAGCATGTAGAAACTGTTTTTGCTGAAAGTCCATGTCCCTCATTTCCAATTACAACGCAATCGCCATCTTTTATTTCAAAGTCACCAAGTCGGCAGGCTCTGTCGTTAAGCGTGGCGGCAAAAACCCTTCTGCCACACGACACAAGAGCGTTTATTGCACCTGTTATATTGGCAACTCTATCAATTTTAATACCGAAAAGAGTGCCCATTGAAGCGCGCACGGCTTTGGAATTATAAATATCTGCGCAATCCTGTCCCATAATAATCCTGTCAACGCCAAATGCCGCGGCGGCTCTGATAATTGCGCCTACATTCTGTGGGTCGCGTACAGAATCGAGCAATAAAATTTTATCATTTTCGCCGAAAAAATCAGCACCGTACCCTTCAAGGCTTTTATGAATTTCGGTAGCAAATCCGGCAACCGTAATCACTCCTTCAGGGGCATTTTCCTCGCTCAATTTTTCAAATATCTGACGTTCTACAACTAAAATCCTGCAATCTAAATCGTCGCGCGAAACACCGTAAAGCTTTTGAGATTTTTCAAAAATTTCGCCGTCCAAGCCTTCGCAAACAATAACAAATTCAATTGGAATATGCCTTGTTATTGCCTCGCACATAAGCTTTACTCCGTCAAAACGAAAGAGCGAAAGCTCCTCTCTTTTTTTGCGATTAGACAGCCCTCTGGCAAGGCTTACATATTTGTTTTGTGACGATTTTATAACTTCATAAAGCTCACTCATAACTGCACTCCTTACCGAAATCTATTGGCTCAAGGCCTCTTCTTTTTACAGTTTTAGAGGTAAAAAAATGAAATTTTACCTCTAAATACCAAAAATTCGTCTAAAAATTTTTATCCCTATCTATGACAAAAACCCGGTAAACCAAACCGGGTTTTGTATTTAAATTGATTAAAGAGCAGCCTTTGCCTGCTCAACAAGTGCTGCAAAAGCAGCCTTATCTGATACTGCAAGCTCAGCGAGCATCTTTCTGTTAAGAGTAACGCCTGCCTTCTTAAGACCGTTCATAAATGTAGAATAGTTCATACCACAAACCTTAGCCTGTGCAGAAATTCTTGTGATCCAAAGTCTGCGCATATCTCTCTTCTTAGCCTTACGACCAACAAAAGCATAGTTGCCGCTCTTCATTACGGCTTGCTTAGCCATCTTGAAGTGCTTGGATTTTGCACCCCAGTAACCCTTAGCAGCCTTTAAAATCTTTTTTCTTCTCTTGCGCGTCATCATTGCGCCCTTAATTCTTGCCATTTTAATTATTTCCTTTCTCGATTACACTCTAAATTACTTCTGGATAAGAACTCTGATATTGGGTGCCATAGCCTCACTCATGATAGCACCTGTACGAAGATGTCTTTTTCTCTTCTGTGACTTAAGACCGAGGTTGTGACGGTGGTGGCAGTGGTTCATTTTTACCTTGCCTGTGCCTGTAACCGAAAATCTCTTGGCAGAAGCCTTATGTGTCTTGACTTTTCCCATTTTAATATACTCCTTAAATTTAAAAATTTACAAATATTATTTAGCTTTTTTTTGAGTAATTGGCGATACAACCATGCTCATTATACGCCCATCAACAGACGGCTTTTTATCAACAGTGCCTACATCAGAGCAAATCTCTGCGAATTTATCGATAATTTCGCGTCCGATTGCCATATGGCTCATCTCTCTGCCGCGAAATCTCATCACAACGCGAACCTTATTGCCGGCCTCGAGGAACTTGTGCGCCTGCTTTGCCTTAGTTTCAAAATCGTGTGTGTCGATACGGGGCGAAAGCTGAATTTCCTTCAACTCTATAGTCTGCTGCTTTTTCTTTGCTTCCTTCTCGCGCTTTTCACGCTCAAAGCGGTATTTTCCGAAATCCATGATCTTGCACACGGGCGGATTTGCCTGCGCTGTCATCAAGCAAAGGTCAAGACCTTTGTCGTAAGCCATTTGAAGTGCCGTGTCGGAACTCATAATTCCAAGCTGTTCTCCCTCTGCTCCTATTACTCTGATTTGAGGGAAATCAATTGCCTCGTTGACGAGAGTATCCTTTGAATTGTTTGCTGCTATGGTTATACACCTCCGTTATAAATAATGTATATATTTTTTATAATATTTGTCAGAATTGCGGCGAAAAACAAAAAACGCCGAGCCGAAAAGCCCGCGCGTAAAATATATTCAGCTTTTTTATTCAGCTGAATTATACATACTATTAACCACAACGCGCACAGCGGTTGGGTGGAAGCGGAACTTCTCTTTATTGCACCTCATTATAGCACACAAAAAAGCTTTTGTCAATACCTTTTATCAAATTTTTTCGCAAAAATCAATTATTTTTTGGATTATTTGCAGTTTTCCCTTTGCTTTTAAGGGTTAACTCAATTATTTGAGTACGACATTCTCACCTTGTTTATAGTGCACAAAAACCACTACGACAAAACTTCGAAAATTCTAACACTCATACTTTTACACAAAAATTACGACAAAAAATCGTACAAAATGGATATTTACAAATCCGAAAAAATGGTGTATAATAGAATTCCCGAATAAAGCAGAGGAGCCGCGTCCTTTCTTTATTTCCTGCACAACAACCTATTTTTCTGCGAAATATCAACCTAATGATATCACTGCGCAATGAAAAAATGCTGTTGTGCTTTCTTTTTTGCAAAATTATCAGGCCGCTATTAGCGGCTTTTTTGCTTTCAAAAACAACATTTTTCGCTTGATTTTGAAGAAATATTCTCAAAATTCGGCTTGAAAATTGAAAAGGTATTATAATTAATTGTATAAATTGTAAAAAATTCAGAAAAACTATGGAAATTCTTTCAATTGTATGCTATAATAATATTAA
The DNA here is from genome assembly GCA_045588675.1 of Eubacteriales bacterium. GTDB lineage: Bacteria > Bacillota > Clostridia > Oscillospirales > CAG-272 > SVTX01. The sequence goes on from JAZNER010000025.1 coordinate 42,418, forward strand.
TTATATGCAAATTGTGAAATTGGAAACAGCTTCTCTTGTTTTGTAACCGAAAACGCTTTGACTGTTTTCAATATGATTTATAGATATACGGCGCGATATCGTTAAAGTCAAACGCAAAAGTCAAATTCAGATTGGAGATTTATTAATGTCAGAATATACAGTAAAAGTCGAAAAGCTATCACTTCCTCTGGTCGTGCTGAACACGACCGTCGCCTTCCCCGGTGAGATAGTCAACCTTGAAATAACCGACAACAGCTTCAGCTCCTGTGAAGCCTTGCGTGAAGCATTTGAGGGCTCGAAATATGCAGTTGCAGTGCCTATGAAGCAAAGTGGCGATAATGACGAGCTTTTTGAGGTCGGTACAGTAATAAAAATCAAGCAGCTCGTAAATGCAGGAGAAAAAACTCTGCGCTGTATCGCTGAGGGTATGTCGCGCGCTATTATCAACGGATACAAGCGCACGGGAAAATTCTGCACCGCAGATATAATGTGCAAAACAGTAATTCTTCCCGACGGGCCAAGTGTCAAAAACGACGCTTATCTGCACCGCCTTATTGATGTAGCTACAAGAATGTCAAAGCTTTTGCCTCCCCCTGCAGAGAATATTGTTCCGTCGCTTAAAACAATTAAAAATCCCGCTATGCTCGCTGATGTGATTGCTTCAGGGCTCTTTATCAAAATTGAAGATAAGCTTGAAATTCTCGGTATCTTTGAGCCGTATCTGCGCATAGAGCAGGTTTTGTCAATTGCCGACACCGAGATTGAGGTCTTAAAATTTGAGGCCGACCTCCACAAGAAGACCAGAGAGCGAATAAATCGCGGTCAAAAGGAATACTACTTGCGCGAGGAAATGAAAACTATTCAAGAGGAGCTTGGAGATTCGCTCTCCGAAGCTGACGAGTACTTTAATAAGATTATGTCGCTCAAGCTCCCCGAGGATATAGAGAAAAAGCTGTTAAAGGAAAATGACCGTCTTGCAAAGGCTCCCTTTGGCACGGCAGAAGCAACCGTTCTTGCAAATTATCTTGATATTTGCACTTCCCTGCCTTGGACAAGCTCAACTAAGGACCGCACAGACATTGCGGCGGCCAAAAAAATTCTTGACGCCGACCACGAGGGTCTTTGCGATGTCAAGGAAAGACTTATTGAATATCTTGCCGTAAAACAGATGAGTCCCGAATTGAAGGGGCAGATTATTTGCCTTTACGGCCCTCCCGGTGTTGGTAAAACCTCTATTGCCGCTTCTCTTGCCAAGGCAATGAAGCGTAAATATGTTCGTGTATCTCTCGGCGGAGTTCGTGACGAGGCAGATATTCGCGGACACAGAAAAACCTATGTCGGAGCTATGCCCGGCAGAATTATATCGGCGCTCTCACAGGTCGGAGTTAAAAATCCGCTTATACTACTTGACGAAATCGACAAAATGGCAAACGACGGCAGAGGCGACCCCGCATCAGCTATGCTTGAGGTTCTTGACCCCGAGCAAAATAAGTTCTTCCGCGACCATTTCGTTGAGCTTCCCTTTGACCTTTCGGACTGTATGTTCATCTGCACCGCCAACACTCTCGACACAGTTCCGAAGCCCCTTCTTGACAGAATGGAAGTGATCGAGCTTTCCTCCTACACAAGAGGCGAAAAGCTTTCGATCGCAAAAAATCACCTCATCCCGAAGCAGTGCCGCCGTCACGGTCTTGACCGCCGCCGTTTCCGCCTTACGGATGCAGCAATATATGAACTTATCGATTATTATACAGCCGAAGCCGGTGTCAGAAATCTCGAACGTGAGATCGCTTCACTTTGCAGAAAAGCAGCACGCAAGCTTGTCT
>JAZNER010000026.1:0-10670 GCA_045588675.1 Eubacteriales bacterium
CCTCGCTTGCTACGAGCTTTCTTACTTCTATTGTTTGTATTTCCATTATGCTAATGTCCATCCTTTCTGTGTTGCTATTGCCTTTTCGGCGTCTGTTAGCTTTGCTAAATTAGTTGTGCCGAGAGTAACTGTCCAAACCGAACCTGCTTCAGCTATAATTGTTCCACCAAGACTTGTCGCGTTTTGAATAATCCACTTGGCAACTTTATTAATTATTTCTTGCGGCTCTGTGCCGAAATCAACGGTTTTGCCTTTCAATTCAACAAAATCATAGGGGTAATTAGCCGCACGCACAACGCCATTTGGCGAATCTATTTCAAGTACGTGAAATACGGAGTCTTCACCCTCAACATACAAAGTTGCGAAGCTGTCCGATGTATTTAAATCGCCAACCCAACTATCGTTAAACTTCCAACTACCGCTTATCTTTGTTGAAACTGCTTTATCCTCCAATGAATTTATAATACTCATAAGACTGTCGTGTGAAAGCAATGGGCAATCTCCAACCTTAAAACCGTTCTGTCCAATAACACCCTCAAATCTTACTTCTTCAAGTGCAGGGCAGTTAAAAGCATTTGAAGTAAATGCTTGTGTGCCGCTTGTACTTAATATAATCTTGTCAATGTATTTTAATTTTTTAGAGTTATTAAATACGGAGTCAAGTGTTGTCGCTTTTGACAAATCAAGCGTAGGTATGCCAATAATATCGCTGGAGCCAAAGGCGTATGTCACAGTTGTTGCGTTTGAAAAATCTAGTTTCCCATCGCATTTATTTAACACTTCTCTTAAATCACCCTCACCAAGCATATAACAGACTCTCGACATATTTGTACCGCCGACATCATACGGAAATTTAAGCAATTCAGGGTTCCACATATAGAAAGCCCAAGAATAGTCTGTTTTGGCTCGATTGTTTGTAAAGCCGTTCCAAAATGCAAGGTTTTCGGCTTGCTTTCCCGCGTTAAAAGCTGCTTCTGTATTAACATTGACCTCAACCTGACTATATCCGTCAAGCTCATCATTCTCGGCACTGTATGTGCCGTTTTCGGTAATAATCTTTTCGCCAAGAATAGCTTCCGAGCTTTTAACTCCTACTTGTTGTAAAAATGCAGTTGCCAAATTACTCAGCTCCTCTCGTTATGAAATAAATAAGATTGATGTCACCGTCAGGCAGCTTTTTCGCGCTGAACTCAACAATTTCTCCTTGACAGTTCGGAATGACAAATAAACCTGCATTTTCCGCCCTTTCCTTGTCTGAACGACTTGCAGGCGTAAATGAAACAAGGTCGTGCTCTCTCATTCCCGAAATCGTTACACTCTGTGTAATCTGATTATTTAAAGTAGTAAACTCTGCTACAAGAAGAGTTACCTCTCCCTTCTTTCCATATGCCTCTTCAAGCTCTGAAAGCTTGTCCGACATCATATTGTTTCGCTCGATTTCGTTTTGCTCTCTCTGAGCTTCAGCGCTCAGTCGAGCACTTTCCGCACTCTCGCGCAAAGCTTCATTTGCTTGCCGTGAATTCTCTGCACTCTCGCGAGCAAACTCAGCATTCGCTCTCTCTGCCTCTGCCTTTTCGCGCAACGCTTCGTTTTCCTCTCGCGTCTGCTCGTTTACCGTTCTTGTGAGCTCATTTGCCTCTCTGTCTGCCTCAGCGGTCTTAATTTCGCCTATCTCGTTCATAAGACTTAAAAGCAAAGGATAACTATCGTCATCACTTATATCATCACCAAGATAAGAAACCTCTTCAACCTCAAGCGAAAAGCCTGACGAGCTAATTCTGTTTCCCACGCCGTCAAAGATTATCAGGTTACATTTCACCTCTCCAACAACGCTTAAAGCCCATAGCGGTATAGTAAAGCTTACAGAGCCGTCCTCTCCAATTTCTGCATAGTACGCCGCGCTTTCTCCGTCAGGGCGCAAAATTCCCACCGTCGCCGTCGCGCCTGCTTCAATCGGGCAGTGGGCACCGTCATTTGTAATAACAAATTTCAGCTTACGGCTTGCAAAATCGTTTTGCACGGCAAAAACTATGCGGTTATTGCATTTCCGTGCTAAATCAATTGATAAAGTTTTTATAACTTCTGTCATTTTTTCCTCTCTTTATAATTCGAATTAGAGAATTAAGTTTGCTTAACTCTCGATTAATTATACATCAAATGTTTGGTAAAGTAAACCCCAAAAAATCCAATTTCGCCGTTTTGCACAAAATACACTCGGATATTTCGTCAATATAGAACAAATTTTCTATATATAAAAAACGCCTTGTGTTAGGCGTTTTGTTTTCACTGAATATTTAAATTTTGCATCAATAAAGCTCAAATTGAAGCTTGATTTCACCATTGCTCCTGTCAAAAATTATCTGCTTGAACACCGATTTTAATGCTTTGTTTTTTTCAAGCTCGCTAAAATCCTTTGAGCGCAAAAATTCCGAAAGCTTAATTTTGCCGTTTGAAGAATGTACCGACTGACTTGCAAATTTTTGATCAATCTCCGAAATGACCGCTTCGTTGATTTTATCGAGCTTTATGCTGTGCGATTTTTCACAAATTCCGCGAGCGTATGACGAGCATTGAAGCGACGGATATTTACCAAGCTGACGCGTCAATTTTGAATGACAGTCCGAACAGAAAACCAGCGAGCGCAGCATATATTCCCCCGCCCTCTCTCTTTTGTTTTTTTCTTTTGCATCAAGTATTTCTTGAGCCCTCTTAAAGTCAGCCTCGCTAACGATACTCTCGTGTACTCCGCGCGCAATTATGTAGCTCTCGCTTTCAAAATTTCTGACCGATGCTTGCCTTCCCTCCCGCGACCACCGCACAAAGCCCATATAAATCGGGTTTCGAAGAATATATGTAATAGCCCTTGCCTCAAAGCATTTTCCCTGTCGCGTAAAGATTCCTTCGGCATTTAGAGCTTCAGCAATTTCGGTTTGTGTCATACCAGATAAAAAAAGCGAATAAATCCGTGCTATTATCTGATACTCTCCGTCGCATTTCACCAAATTCCCATCAAGCAGTCGATATCCAATCGGCGGAGCGGAATTTGGTAAGCCTCGCATAGCCTTTTCAATCATTCCGCGCCTGACCTCACCTGAAAGCCTGACAAGGTAGTATTCGTCCATCCACTCAATAATGCGTTCAACAAGCGAGCCAAAGCAATCGTCACCCTTGGGCTCGGATACCGAAATTACGTCAACATTATGCTTTTTCAAAAGGGACTTGTAGATAATTGACTGCTCCTGATTTCGCGCAAAGCGTGAGTATTTCCAAACGATAATGGCATCAAAGGGGTGGGAAACAGACTTTGCAAGCTCGATCATTCGGCAGAATTCCTGCCTCGCCTCAACGCTTTTAGCCGATATACCGTCATCATAGAAAATATAGTCGCGCGACAGTAAATAATCGTTTTTTCTGCAAAAATCCTCAATTAGCTTAAATTGAGAGTCAGGGCTGAACTCATCCTGCCTTTCGTCAGAAACTCTGATATACGCCGCCGCATTTTTCATTCAATCACCGCCTTTTTACAATTATATAAAAATAAGCTCTGAAATATTCTGTGGCATTTTTTATTCGACATAAAATTACTTGACAAACAGTAAAAAAAATAGTATAATTATATGAAGAAATGAGGAAGGAGGAGTTTTTCGTTATGGCTGAACACAAGGGCATAAAAATCGTATCACAGAACAAAAAGGCCTATCACGACTATTTCGTTGACGAGAAATATGAGGCGGGTATTGAGCTTTTCGGTACTGAGGTCAAAAGTATTCGTGCAGGAAGCGTCAATCTGAAGGACTCCTACTGCGACATCAAGAATGGAGAGCTCTTTGTGATAGGTATGCACGTAAGCCCATATGAGCACGGCAATATATTCAATCGCGACCCTCTGCGCAATCGCAAATTGCTGATGCACAAGCGCGAGATTATGCGACTTCACGGTCTTGTCGCCCAGAAGGGTATGTCGTTAATTCCCCTCTCCCTTTACTTTTCTAATTCAAAGCTCAAAGTTGAGCTTGGTCTTTGCCGAGGCAAAAAGCTTTATGATAAGCGTGAGTCCATTGCAAAGCACGATGCCGACCGAGAGATTGAGAGGAGAATGAAGGATAGGCTGTAAGCCCAGCGAAAACACATTTTTATTTGCTCTTTTTGAGCACAATGGGGGTGTAAAGGTTTCGACGGGGATTTTGAGGTATGATAAGCGGGTAGAGCTGGGTAATCTCTTTAACTGCCTAAAATTAAAAAATAAACGACAACAATACAGTTGCAATGGCTGCCTAATTGTTGACTCCTTCGGGAGCTGACAATGGCAGTGCCGCGGTCTGCGGACCGCCCGTTCCTCCTGAGAGTACCACGACTTAGGACTGAGCGTCAAATCAGTGGTGAACTTGCACCGAGAACCGTTGCCGCATCGGTCAAGCAAAAGGCGACTGCTTCTCTTCAAAGCCTGATTATCGGCGTTGGAGAGGAAAAGAGCAAAAGATAATCTACACCCGAAGAAAGTTGTATCAAGAGGTTTTCGGACAGGGGTTCGATTCCCCTCATCTCCACCAGCAGGCAGTGCCTGCACCCAATTATCGATGGAGTGCAGTGCTATGTCAAACCTCATACCACGATGGCGCGGTTTGGATTTAACTCCGAATGCTCCGCCAACAAAACCACAGGTATTTACCTGTGGTTTTGTTTTTATCACCGAATTTCACACTATCAATTTTGCACAACTAACAAGCGCTATTGAAATTTAACACTAGAAAGCAATAAGCGTTAAAATTTTGTGCCTAATCTTGTGCCTAAAATTGTGAAATATATTTCATGTAAAATTAGTAAAGCATAATGTATATGATCGCGATTAATGTCGGTTATCCTCGTAAAATGTATTGACAACGGACTCGTTTTGGCGTATAATTCTATCAGAGATATTATTGGTCGAGTAGCCTCGTTCCGTAACGAAATTTGACGGTGCGGACATAGGCGAATGAGAGCATTGTGCTATCTGTAAGCTTAGCAATTATAACAGCGTGATCACGGAAATGAGCAAAATTCATCGGTAACTGTTTGTGCTGCCATGAGCGGCGGAATGAAGATTAATGCAAAAGGAGATAGTGTATGTATAAAGTTGCAGTCCCCATCAACAACAGAACAACTAACGAAAAAAACCGCGCAATTTTTGCCGAGCTATTCAAAGCGGCAAGAATCGACCGTGTCTTTTTGGGTGGACATATCAGAGAGGATGTTGACAGCTTCAAGGAAAATATTCGCTTTTTCAAGAATCAAGGATATGAGGTCGCTCTTTGGTTTTACGACACGGTAGGTCACGGCAACACTATTGTCAGCGCGAAGGATTTGGCAGATGAGCCGAAATATCAGCGACTTGTTGATCTTGACGGGAACAGCCGTCTTAACACCTATTGCCCCCTTGACGACGCTCACAGGATCTTCTTTTCCGAGAAGCTTGCGAAATATGCAGCCCTTGAGCCCGATTTTATTATGTTGGATGATGACTTTCGCCTCTCTCAGCACGGCGGCGGAGTTCCCTGCTGTGTCTGTCCTTTACATATGCGCAGACTGTGCGAGGAATGCGGAGAGGAGCTTGACATTCCAACCTTTAAAAGCCTTGTGTTCACAGGTAAAGGAAACAAATACCGTGACGCGTGGATGAAAGTGCAGGGTGAATCTCTCGAATTATTTGCACAGGCAATTCGAGATGAGGTGGACAAGGTCAATCCCGACGTCAGTATTGCGGTATGCTCGGCATACTGCTCATGGGACCTTGACGGCACTGATCCCATAAGGATCACCAACATTCTTGCGGGTAAGAATCACAAATATTTACGTCTGCACGGTGCACCGTACTGGACGCCACTGAACAACAAGCCCATTGAGGGTGTTTGTGAGATCGGGAGGATGTTCGCATCCTTCTGCCAAGACGAGGATATTGAAATATTCTCCGAGGGCGACCCATTCCGCACGAGATTTCACTGTCCTTCATCCTATCTCGAAATATTCGACGCCGCTCTACGCGCCGACGGCGGACACGACGGCATTTTGAAATATATGTCGAGCTATGACGGAATGCCTCTATACGAAACAGGATTTTTTGACCGACATTGCAGAAATCTTGACAGGTACGATAAGCTTGCCGAATTCTTTCCCAATGGAGCTGATGCAGGCGTGCGCGTACTTATCAAGCCGCATCTGCTACAGGATGCAGATCTCTCTTACACGCCTCTGCGCGAGCAATCTCCCTATCCCACGGCGGGTATTCTGCTCTCGTTGAACGGCATTCCCACTACCTATCACGGAGAGGGCATTTGCAAGGCACTTTTCGGCGAGAACGCGCGGCACTTTGACATCTCCGACTTTAGAGAAGGAGCGATCCTTGACGGTGTTGCGGCAAAAATCCTGACCGAGCGCGGTATTGACGTAGGTCTTGACAGCGAGGTAGAATGGAAGAACAGCTCTATCGGCTCGATATGCGATGAGGTACTCGGTCATAGGAGAACTGCGTACGGGGCTCAGGCAAGGCTTTTGCTTGGAAAACTGAAGGAAGAAGCATCCGTCGTACTCTCAACCAATGTGGGCAAAGAAAAGCTTCCTCTTGCATACAAATATGAAAATGCAGAGGGGCAACGCTTCCTTGTCTTCGCTATATGCGCTGATGCGCTTCCGTCAAAGCCCGAATATCTGCGTTCTTACGAAATGCAGTCAGCGCTCCTGCGCGAGATCGAATGGCTTGCAGGCAAGCCTCTGCCCGTGAAGACCTATCACGCCCCCGAGCTCTACACTCTTTGCGAAAAGGGCGAGGACTTCACCTCGGTAATTCTCCTCAACTGCTTCCACGACAGCGTGCTTAATCCCGTGATTGAGCTTGACAGCGAATACACAAGAGTTGATTTCTGCAACTGCTCGGGTCGCATTGAAGGCAGCAAGGTAATTCTTGACGGCGAGATCCCCGTGTACGATTTCGTGGCGTTTAAGACATATAATTGATTTTGTACGAATCAAAGAATTTTGAGAATTTGAAAACGACGGTGATGAATCACCGCCGTTTTTTAACCAAAAAATAAAAATTGATTGAAATATTCTTCAATTTGTGATATACTAATAGCAGAGGACTTCAATTTAAAGAATAGTAATTTGTATTTTTGCTTGCATTTCTAAGAATAAGTACAAAGGAAGGATAAATATGTCAAGAAAAAAGCCCATAGTGGCAATAGTATATGACTTTGATAAAACTCTGAGCACCGACGATATGCAAAACTTCAGCTTCATTCCCAATCTGGATATGAAAAGCGACGAATTCTGGGAAGAGGCGAATAAGCTCTCGGACAAGGCGGGCATGGATAGAATATTGTGCTATATGCTGCTTATGATAAGACAATGTCAGGAAAAGGGCATTTCGCTTACCCGCGAATATCTAAACTCGCTCGGCAAAGAAGTTCAGTTCTTCAACGGTGTTACCACTTGGTTTAAAAGGATAAATAAATTTGCCGACGAGCTTGGCATTAAGGTCGAGCATTACATCGTTTCAAGCGGAACAAGGGAAATTATTGAGGGAACTGATATTGCCAAGGAATTCAAGCAAGTTTACGCCTGCGAGTTTTTATATGACAAGGACGGAATTGCATGCTGGCCTAAATTTGCGGTAAACTACACCGTTAAAACACAGTATATTTTCAGAATTTCAAAAGGCATACTCGACCCCAATGACGACGTTAATCTGAATAACAAATCCGAAAATCACCGCATCCCGTTCAGAAACATCGTTTATATCGGCGACGGATTGACTGACGTTCCCTGTATGCTTCTCGTTAAAGAAAGGGGCGGTAAATCTATCGCAATCTATCCCAAAGGACAAAAGAGCAAGGTTGAACATCTCTATCGGCATGACAGAGTAAACTACATTTGCGAGGGTGACTATTCGCAAGACAGCGATATTGAAAAAATTATCAAGCTGATTATCAACCAAGCATCAATAACCGACGCTCTGCTTGATAAAGAAGCAGAATTAGCCCAAAAATAATACAAACATTATAAAAACAAATAATCACGGAGAAAACAAATGAATATCAGCGAAAGATTTTTAAAATATGTATCCTTCCCCACTATGTCAGACGAAAGCTCTGCGACAGTTCCAAGCACCGAAAAGCAGCTCGCACTCAGCCGTTATCTCGCAGATGAGCTTCGCGGATTGGGGCTCTCTGATGTCGAGCTTGACGAGAAGGGCTACCTTTACGCCACCTTACCCGCTAATTGCCAACACCAAGTAGCAACAATCGGTCTTATTGCCCATGTTGATACCTCTGACGCTGTGAGCGATTACCCAATTAAAACACAGATTGTAAAATACGAGGGCGGCAGTATTTGTCTTAACAAGGAAAAGGAGATCTACCTCTCGTCTGACGAATATCCATCGCTTTCAAGATATATCGGCAATAATATTATCGTGACTGACGGAACAACTCTGCTCGGTGCTGACGATAAAGCCGGCATCTGCGCCATTGTTTCAGCAATTGAGCGCGTAATCGCAAGTAATTTACCGCACGGAACAATCAAGATATGCTTCACTCCCGACGAGGAGATTGGCAGAGGTGCAGATTACTTTGACGTTGAGAAGTTTGGCGCTGATTACGCCTATACTGTTGACGGCGGTTCTCTTGGCGAGCTTGAATATGAAAACTTCAACGCAGCGGCTGCTCGCGTTGACTTCTACGGCGTTTCAATTCATCCGGGCTCTGCAAAGGATAAAATGAAAAACGCACAGCTTATGGCTATAGATTTCAATTCCCTGCTCCCAGCTGACCAAACGCCCGCTACAACCGAGGGTTATGAAGGATTTTTCCACCTTTGCGACATGAAGGGTGATTGTGAAAAGGCTTCACTTGTTTACATAATCCGCGACCACGACAAAGAAAAATTCAACCAAAAGAAAGAGCTTTTCGCATCAGCTGCAGAAAAAATCAATGAAAAGTACGGCTGTGGCAGCTGTGTAGCTACAGTTAAGGATTCTTACTACAATATGAAGGAAATTATTGACGAGAATATGTATATCATTGAGCGTGCGGTTGAGGCTATGAGGCAGGTTGGCGTTGAGCCCAATATCGTTCCGATTCGAGGCGGAACTGACGGCGCAAGACTCTCGTTTATGGGATTGCCCTGCCCCAATATCTGCACAGGCGGTGAAAATTTCCATTCCCGCTTTGAATATCTCCCCGTTGAGTCGCTCTTAAAGGTGGTTGATATTGTCGAGCGTATTATTTTAAATACTGCGAGCGGAGAGAATTGATTTATGGCAAAATTATATTTTAAATACGGCTCAATGGGCTCGTCAAAGACCGCAAACGCCTTGATAACACGATTTAATTATCAGGAGCGCGGAATGAAGGTTTGGTTGATTAAGCCGTCAATTGACAATCGCGACGGAGAAAGCATTGTGCGCTCGCGAATCGGTCTTGAGGCTGAGGCATATATTGTAACGCCCGAAATCAATCTTTTCGAGGAATTTCAAAGGTGTCATAAGGATTGCCACGTCATTATCGCCGATGAGTGCCAATTCTTTAAATCAGAGCAGATTGACCAGCTTCGCAAAATCGTTGATTTAATTGATATTCCTGTTCTCTGCTTTGGGCTTCGCACCGACTTCCTCACTCACTTGTTTGAGGGAAGCAGGCGTCTTTTTGAGGTGGCAGATTCAATTACCGAAATCAAGACAATTTGCGCCTGCGGAAAAAAAGCCATTGTCAATGCAAGAATTGATGAGAGCGGCAAAATTGTGACCGAGGGCGGTCAGATAATGCTCGGCGGAAATGATTCTTACATAGCGATGTGTCATAGCTGCTGGAAAAACGCAATAGAAAATCAAAGCGAATAAAGCTAAAGTGCTTACGATTATAATCGTAGGCACTTTTTACAAGCAAAATCCGATAAAAAATTATCATAAGCTGCCGCTCGGTGGGCCCGACGGCGAATTAGCCGCCTCAATGCGATATTTGCACCAAAGATACTCTATGCCCTACGGCGAAGTAGTAGGCATATTGACAGATGTCGGAACTGAAGAACTTGCGCATTTGGAGATGATAGCGACCATCTTACATCAGCTTACAAGAAACATGAAGCCTGAAGAAATCGCTAATTCGCCTATGTCAACATATTTTGTTGACCACACTGCAGGTATTTATCCAGTTGCCGCATCGGGTGTTCCCTTCGACATGAAATATGTTGGCATCAAGGGCGACCCCATCGCCGACATAAACGAGGATTTAGCGGCAGAGCAAAAGGCGCGCGTGACCTACGACAACATTCTGCGTCTTGTTGACGACCCTGATATCAAGGAGCCTATAAAATATCTCAGGCAGCGCGAGCTGGTTCACTATCAGCGCTTTGGTGATGCTCTTCGCTTGACACAGGATAAGCTTAACTCAAAGAATTTTTACGCGTACAACCCTGCATTTGACAAGGGTGTTAGCAAATCGCCCTTCAAAAAGCAATAATTGCATTAAAATAAATATCCCCCCGTAAAACGGGGGGTATTTCAGTTTCGGGCATAGCCCTAAGGATACTGGCGGCGCACAAGTGCGCTTTTGATTGGCCTGCCGGCCACGCAATTGTTACTTACTACCCATAAATGGGTCCCGTGGGTCGAACATACTTAATTGAGCGCTTTCTCTGTCCCT
>JAZNER010000027.1:0-2792 GCA_045588675.1 Eubacteriales bacterium
GACGAAGAATTGTTAAAATTCTTCGACCTTTTTGCACGATCATGAAATAAAAACTTTATTCTACGCAATAGTTCTTTCATTGATTTTTGAATCAAATTCAAGATAACAAAGTAAATAGTAGTCACATTCGTCACAACAACACTCAAAGCCTTGCTCTCCGTTTCCAAGACAAACAGCGGGCTTTTCAGGCGTAAGCTCTACACCGGTAACATCTATTATCCTTTTTTGAATATTCTTGCTCATATATTCCCCATCAGCATACAAAAAGTGCGCCAACCGAAGTCAGCGCACCGAAAAACGCAAACTCCAAGTTGTCGCCAAACGAACTTATACGCAGATAGGTATTTTCATACTATCAAACGGGAGTCGCATTTTTACCAAATGGATTCGTTTAATAGTATGACGAAAAAGGGTATAATTATCCAATAAAGAAAAATATACCTATCGGTGCGATTATTAAGTTCGTTTGACACAATTATTATAGCACAATTTTTGAGGTTTGTAAATATATTTAGAAAATTTTGCAAAATTAGCTTCTGGAAAGAAGAGAGTCATTTTGCTTAACAACAACTGACTTAATTAAAGACAACAAAAAGAGATTTTCTAACGAAATCGTGAGAAAGACTTGATTTTTGTGCCCAAATATGCTATAATATAAGTAACCATTTTTGTGTATTAATTTTGAAAGAGAGAAAACATCGTGGCTGTATGTTATAACAATCTTTGGAAATTACTTATTGATAAAAATATGAACAAAACAGACTTAAAAGAAACCGCCGGCATCAGCTTTAATGTTATGGCGCGTATGGGCAGAAATGAAACAATTTCTTTTGACAGCATAGAAAAAATATGTATTGCTTTAGATTGTAGCGTCGGTGATATAATTGAAGTAATACCCGAACCCTCAAAGGTGACACCTATAAAAGCCCCCACTACCATCGAATTGTTTGCGGGCGCGGGTGGATTGGCTCTTGGTATAGAAAAAGCAGGTTTTGAAACAATAGGGCTTATTGAGTTCGATAAGGATGCGGCTGATACATTAAAGTGTAATCGTCCCAATTGGCGTGTTATAAATGATGATATTGCCAATATATCGTGTCTTGATTTGAATGAGTATTTTGGCTTACACAAGGGCGAACTGGATTTGCTTTCGGGAGGTGCGCCTTGCCAGAGCTTTTCATATGCTGGAAAGCGGTTGGGATTGGAAGATGCACGCGGAACACTTTTTTATCATTATGCCAAATTTTTGGAACAGCTACAGCCAAAAATGTTTTTATTTGAAAATGTTAAAGGTTTGCTGACACACGATCAAGGACGCACATATAAGACCATTACTGATATATTTGAAAGTACAGGATATACCATACAAAAAAAGGTATTAAATGCTTGGGATTACGGTGTCGCACAAAAAAGAGAACGACTTATCACGATTGGTATAAGGAATGACCTTGTCGGGAAGGCTGCCTTTGAATTTCCTGTTCCGCACAAGTATAAACTCGTATTAAGAGATATTTTGCTTGATTGTCCTAAAAGCGAAGGTACACCTTATTCCGCATATAAACGTAAAATTTTTGAAATGGTTCCTCCCGGCGGTTATTGGAAAGATATCCCGGAAGATATAGCAAAAGAATATATGAAAAGCTGTTGGTATATGGAAGGGGGCAGGACAGGAATTTTAAGGAGATTGAGCCTTGATGAACCTTCCCTTGCTGTTTTAACTTCTCCAAGTCAAAAACAAACCGACCGTTGCCATCCATTAGAGCCTCGTCCTTTTACAGTTAGAGAGAATGCTCGTTGCCAAAGCTTCCCTGATGATTGGCAATTTTGCGGCAGTGTCGGACAGCAATATAAACAAGTCGGAAATGCCGTTCCGGTAAATTTGGCATACGATATAGCAGTAAAAATTAAAGAAGCATTGGAGTGTTTATAATGTGGAATTTAACATTTATAAGTGAAGAAGAATTTTCAAAGCATGTTAAAGAAACCATTCAGCAATATGATAAAAAATTAGAGTCCTTCAACCTCAAAAGATTTAACAAGAATATAATTGACCCAATTAAGCTGATTTTTGACAAAACCGTTTATCACGCTACTTGGGAAGAAATTGTCAGTAATGAAATATTCCGCCAGCGCGACAAGTCAAACAATAATGACATTGGTTATTTTCATCAGCGAATTTTTCAGTACATAAAAAATTGTCATGTTCCACCCAATGGAGAAGAGGGGGGATGGGATGTAATTTATGAAAATACAGATGGCATATCAATTCCCGATGCGGGAATAGTTCATACTGTTTATGTTGAAATGAAAAACAAACACAACACAATGAATGATGCAGCTTCCGGAAAAACCTTTATAAAAATGCAAAATCAATTATTGAATGACGATGATTGCGCATGCTTTTTGGTCGAGGTAATTGCAAAGCGTTCTCAAAACATAAAATGGGAAACAACCGTTGATAAAAAGAAAGTTGGTCATAAGCTCATTCGCAGAGTAAGTCTTGATCAATTTTACGCGCTCGTTACAGGTCAAGAGGATGCATTCTATCAACTGTGTATGGTGCTCCCATCTGTTATCGAAAATGCTGTCAAGGAATTGGATAACACGATAGTTCCTCACGATACTGTGATTGACGAACTGAAAGCATTAGCGGCAGAAAAGAATATGGAGTCTGAAGATTTGGCTATTGCTATGGCGGCGTATATGCTCGGCTTTAGTAGTTACTTAGGATTTAATGGCAAATAATTTTTATTCAATCTAAAGGCACTTATGGCAAATTTGCCATAAGTGCC
>JAZNER010000028.1:0-13846 GCA_045588675.1 Eubacteriales bacterium
GAAAGCACTTTAATCAACTTGTTTTTCATTTTTCCTCCATCAAAAAAATGTTTTTTAAGTATTTGGATTTTCGGGGCAAACCCATAAGCCCTATATTCGGAAAATCTCAACCCAGAACCCCCGAGCATTTGTGTGTGAAACAAGCGACGCGGGTTCTCCCATTTGCTTTTATTGTAAATGGGCGACCCTACGTTAATTCGCAGGTCATCGGTGCTTAGATTCTCCGACTATATATAATCAGTGGTTTTCGCACATCAGCCGGGCCCGACTAACGCTCTGAAAAGCCATCAGATTCAAGATTTATTCAACTTTTAAAGGCAAAAATACAAATAGGCATAGAAAGCCTTTTAAAAGTTTACTGTAGGCATTATAGCACAACTATCAAACAATGTCAACAAAGAGCGAATGTAATTTACAATATGTTAACAATTTGGTAAAGCTTACATTTTTTTGCTAAAATGCTTTGCCTGTGCTATATATATAATAATTAAAATGATAGTTTTCGCAATCCTTGTACCGGCTTGCAAACTATTTTGCATCCGCCAAAATCATCAAAATTAATTAAAATTATTCAAAAATCAATGAAATTTGAACAAAAACAAGCAAAATCGACAGTTTTTTCAGCCTGCTGTGCCACGATATGCGTGTGCAAGCCAACGGTCTTATCATTGAACTCATTATACCACTTTTTCAAAAAAAATTCAATACCTTTTTTAGTTATTTTTTCATTTTGTTGTGCTTAAATTATGGAAAACTCGGTTTTTTATACCTAATTTACATTTAATTCCATTTTTTGATTTGTTTTTTATCAATGGTTAAAGCTTCTAATTAACATAAAATTCACATAAAAACGACCTATTGGTAAAAAATATCTGCTAAAATGTTTTTATCAGACAATACGACAACAATTATGCAATTAAGCTTATGTCGTTACCGCGAAGAGGGTATTCAATGCCTGAATTTGCGGTATGAAAGGTTATTATGAATATTAAATCAAGAAGAGCTTTGGCTGTCCTTTGCGCGCTTCTTTTGATTGCTTCAGTTTTAGGTTTCTCTTTGCACACAATGCTTTCTCATTCAAGTGAGATCATAAGCCACAATGAAACCGAATGTATGCTTTGCTTACTCGGCGAGATGTTTAAAATTACTCTGCCGATTGCAGCAATCCTTGCGCTGATTATGCTTTCGGAATTTAAGCGGACACGGGAGAGCTATTACACTCCTATCAGAAAGCCTATTCAAATCCCTATGCTGTGTTGATACAGTCCTTACCGACTAAATAACACAACGAAAGGAATTTTGAATAATGAAAAAGTTAATATCTTGCGCTTTGGCAGTGATTTTGCTTCTAACAGGCGCTTTTTACACTGTTTCGTGCACTCGAACCGAGCTTTACAGCGAGGGAAACGGAGAGCTTAATGTCCTTTGCACGATTTTCGCACCATTCGATTTTGCCAGAAACATAGGCGGTGACAAGGTCACGGTCACGATTTTACAGGACAGCGGTGCCGATTTGCACAATTACACGGTTACAAGCGCAACGCTTGAAGCACTTTCAGCCGCAGATGTTTTTATTTATATAGGCGGCGTGTCAGACGAGGCTTGGGTCGAGAGTGCCATAGAAGCCTCAGGAAACAAGGATTTAATCGCGGTCTGCCTTATGGATCACATTGAACCAATGCATGCAGAGCTTGAAAACGACTGGTCTGACTGCTCACACGAGGCTGAGAACTCTCATGAAAGTGATGAAAATCACGACGAAGATCACGAAAATCACGAGCACCACGTCGACGAGCACATATGGAATTCGATAAAGAATGTAAAGCTTATGTGCGAGGCAATTCGCGCCGCTTTTGTCAGGGCTGACAGTGAAAACTCCTTATTTTATAACGAAAATTACGGCAAATATCTATCAAAACTTGACGAGCTCGACAACGGCTTTGCCGAAACGGTAGCGAATGCGGATAAGCAAATTCTTGTTTTCGCCGACCGATTCCCCTTTGTATATCTTATGCACGACTATCGCATTTCTTACACAGCAGCCTTTAGCGGTTGCTCAACAGAGGTCAATGCGAGCTTTGAAACTCAAATAAAGCTTATAAACAAAGTAAATGACAGCAACCTCTCCTGCGTGATTACGATAGAGGGAAATAACAAGGATTTAGCCAAGTCTATTTCAAGCGAAACAGGCTGTAAAATCCTTGAGCTCAATTCGATGCAGTCAGTAAAGCGTGCCGACATAATCGGCGGTGCAGATTACCTTGAAATTATGAGGCAAAACCTTGCCGTGATAAAGGAGGCGCTGAGCTGATGGCACTTATTAGCTGTGAAAACTTAAATCTCGGATATGAAAATAAACCAATTGTTGAGAATTTAACATTTTGTGTAAATTTGGGTGATTATCTTTGCATTGTCGGTGAAAACGGCTCGGGAAAGAGCACTCTTATGAGAACGATTTTGCATCTGCAATCACAAATTTCAGGCAAATTAAGCTTTGGCGATGGGCTTAAAAGTAGCGAAATAGGCTATCTGCCCCAGCAGACCGCCGCGCAAAAAGACTTCCCCGCTTCAGTTTATGAGGTTGTTCTCTCAGGGTGCTTAAATAAATGCGGAATTTCCCCATTTTATTCAAAAGCGCAAAAGAAATCGGCGCAAAACAATATGGAAATGCTCGGAATTGCCAATCTTGCTTCCAGATGCTATCGGGAACTGTCGGGCGGTCAGCAGCAAAGAGTTTTACTTGCTCGCGCCCTTTGCGCTTCATCAAAGCTGATTTTGCTTGACGAGCCTGTGTCGGGACTTGACCCGAAGGTTACCGAGGATATGTATTCGGCTATTTCCGAGCTTAACAAGAGCGGAGTGACCGTCATCATGGTCTCGCACGATATAGAAGCTGCCCTCAAATACGCCACTCACATTCTGCACATTGCTCGCAAGCCCAAATTTTTCGGTAGAGTTGAGGATTATATAAAAAGCGAAGCAGGTTCCGCCTTCCTCAAGGGAGGTGAGAGAAATGCTTGATAAAATCATTTTTTATTTCTCAAACTACCCAACGATAAGATATTCGACCATAGCGCTTCTGCTGATATCGCTTTGTGCGGCTCTGCTCGGAGTTATCCTTGTTCTCAAACGCTTTTCTATGATTGGCGACGGTCTTTCACACGTCACCTTCGGGGCGGCATCAATTGCAACGGCTATGGGTCTTACCACGCCTATCTACATCTCTCTGCCAATTACCGTAATTGCGGCGGTTTTGCTTTTAAAAATCCGTTCAAACACCAAAATTCAAGGTGATGCGGCAATCGCTATGGTGTCCGCCGGCTCACTCGCCTTTGGATACCTAATATTAAATCTATTCCCGACAAAGACTTCAAGTGTCAGCGGTGACGCCTGCACAACTCTTTTCGGAAGTGGAATTTTGGGAATTAAGAAGAGTGATGTGTGGGTTTGTGCAATTCTTTCATTTATCGTTTTATTTGTTTTCGTTTTCTTCTACAACAAAATCTTTGCAATCACCTTTGACGAGGGCTTTGCAACGGCAACAGGCACTCACGCATCATTTTACAACACCTTGGTAGCAATTATTACAGGCGTTATAATCGTCGTTGCTATGAACATGGTCGGCGCGCTTCTTATTGCCGCGCTGATTACTTTTCCCGCACTATCCGCTATGAGAGTTTTCAAGACCTTCAAAACCGTTATCATATGCTCTGCGGTAATTTCAATCTTTTGCGCAATCATTGGAATTACGGTTTCGCTTATCGTGTCAACTCCTATCGGCTCTACAATCGTTGTTGCCGATATGATAGTTTTCGGAATTTTCTCGCTTATCGGCAAGATTTGCAAAAAGTAAACAGAGGGGTGTATTAAATGAATAAATTATTAATTTTAATTCTCTCAATTTTGATCGCAGTAAGCTTTATCGCCTGCGACGGTTCGCAAGGTACAGCGGGTGATAGCAAGGTTGACATTGACTTTACAATAATCGACGACCCCTACAACACAATTCTCGGCTTCCATCAGAACCCCGAGGATTTTCAAGGAAAATCAATCGCTATCAAGGCGGGGAGCTCGGTCATTTACAACTTTTCGAAAAACACGGTTGATAAAAAGATCATGCTCGGTCTTGACCCTACGGGTTGCTGTAATGCATATTACGAAATCCGCACAAACGACGGAATTTATCCAGACATTTCGCCCGAAACGACCTTTATAGGTAACTTTACAGAAAACGGCTACATAGAGCTTACAAGCTTCTCATCTCCGTCTGCGCCAACTCCCAAGTACGAGATAGACACGCTGGATATGAGCGCCGAGGAGCTCAAAAGCTTCATTTTGGAATACAGCTCAAATTATCAGGAGAGCCCAAGCTTTGAAAAAACCGTCAGGGTTTTCGGTCATCTTTTAAATCAGGGTGACTACAAATATCTTTTCGGTCTTAATGAAAAAGGTGTTCAAACCTGGGGCATCGAGCTTTACGAGCCTACAGGAGAGTTGATTTTCCCAACCGTCAGCGGTAATTTCGTAAATCCCGTTGAGATAATCGGCAAGCTTTCGATATATTTTGAAAACGGAATAGCTTACTCCTGCATCACGGTTGAGCGTGTTTCAAGGGTTGAATGCGTATTCTCATAACAAGCAATCCCGACACAAAAATATTTGTGTCGGGTCGTTTTTTCATTAATTTATCAACTTATGGTTTTGTTGTAAATATTATGTTGATAATTGCATGGTTTTTCAGACTTAAATTGCACTTTTTCAAAAAACTTTAAAATAACCCTTGACAAAAATCCAAGTTAGTGCTAAACTAATAGTAACTTCAATAGAAAGAGGACAAGTATAATGCAGAGCTTTGCGAAGACATACGCATTTTATTACTTTTATTACTATTACGCATTGTAATATAGTAAAGGTGATTTTTGCTGTGCAAAGCGAAGCGGAACAATTCCGCCCAATAGCGATTTATACTTTATGTAAATCCGAACACTTAGCAGTAGTAAAACACCTGCTCGTGTTCGTTTTTTTATTTTCTCATTTCACAATCTTCAAATCGAAAGGATTTTTCAAAAATGATTGCAGTACTTAAAAGCGGAACAAGTGAAAAACAGTTAAACAGCCTAATATCCTGGATTGAAGCACTCGGACTGTCGGTCCATCTCTCGCGCGGAGAATACCAGACTATTATCGGTCTTGTCGGCGACACAAGCAAGGTTGACGAGGATTTGCTCGGAAGCCTTGACATTGTTGAGTCTGTTAAGCGCATTTCAGAGCCGTTTAAGAGCGCAAACCGAAAATTTCACCCTGACGATTCAGTAATCAAGGTAGCTCAAACAAGTGTTGGCGGTGATGTTTTTGCGGTGATGGCAGGACCTTGCTCGGTTGAGAGCGAGGAGCAGGTGCTTGAAATTGCAAAAGCTGTTAAGGCTTCGGGTGCAACTATGCTCCGAGGCGGAGCCTTCAAGCCGAGAACCTCTCCCTACGATTTCCAAGGCTTAAAGGCAGACGGCATTGAAATTCTGCTGCACGCAAAAAAAGAAACGGGATTGCCTATTGTCACAGAAATTATGAACGCGAATCATCTTCCGCTCTTCGAGGATGTTGATGTAATACAGGTCGGAGCGCGAAATATGCAGAATTTTGAGCTGCTTAAAGAGCTCGGCAGAACAAAAAAGACAATTCTGTTAAAGCGCGGCTTAGCTGCAACAATAAAGGAATGGCTTATGTCTGTTGAATACATTATGGCAGGCGGAAATGAAAATATTATACTTTGCGAGCGCGGAATTCGCTCTTATGATACCCAATACACGAGAAATGTGCTTGATTTGTCGGCAATTCCCGTGCTGAAAGAATTGACGCATCTCCCCGTAATCGTTGACCCAAGCCACGCCACAGGCTCTGCAAAGCTTGTGAAGCCTATGGCTTTGGCTGCAACTGTCAGCGGAGCACACGGACTTATGATTGAGGTGCACAACAATCCAAAGGCTGCTCTTTGTGACGGCGCGCAATCGCTCACCCCGAATGAGTTTGACGATGTTATGAAATCGGTTGAAAAAGTAAGGAATATTTAACAAAATTCAATATAACTATTGAAAATTATGTCATATTGAGTTATAATTAACATATAATTTTGTTTTAAATAAATTTCTTAGTTAAAAGAATTTTTAATTGTATTTTACCCAAAAGGCGGTATATCGGTTATGAAAATAGGAATTGTAGGTCTTGGTCTGATTGGCGGTTCTATGGCGCGAGCTTATAGGGCTTACTCTGACGAGCTCGGCTTGAAATATGAAATATACGGTGACGACATAGACACAACAGTGCTTGATTTTGCAATTATATCGGGAGTGCTTGACGGCAGATTTGAAGGGGAGATAATTGCTGATTGCGATGTAATTCTTATCGGACTTTATCCTGAGGCAACAGTTGAATATATGCAAAAAGTTGCGCCGCGTATAAACAAAAGTACCTTTGTTTTTGACCTTTGCGGAACAAAAACTCAGGTTTGCAAGGTAGGATTTGCCCTTGCCGAGCAATACGGCTACACCTTTGTAGGAGCGCATCCTATGGCGGGAACTCAATATTCAGGCTACAAGAACTCAAAGGCAAATTTATTTAAGGGCGCACCGATGGTAATCGTGCCGCCGAGATTTGACGACATAACTCTTTTTGATAAAATCAAGCAATTGTTATCTCCCGCAGGCTTTGGAAAATTTTCATTTTCAAGTGCCGAGGAGCACGACAAAATGATAGCCTTCACCTCCCAGCTTGCTCATGTTGTTTCAAATGCCTACATTAAAAGTCCAACAGCCAAATCTCACAAAGGCTTTTCGGCAGGAAGCTACAAGGATATGACCCGTGTCGCATGGCTCAATGAAAATATGTGGACAGAGTTGTTTTTTGAAAACAAAGAGCCCTTGCTCTTTGAAATTGACGGAATAATCAACTCACTTACAGAGTACCGAGAGGCACTTATGTCTGATGACAAGGAGCAAATGAGAGCCTTGCTGCGCGACGGAAGAGTTGCCAAAGAAGAAACCGACGGATAAGTTTGGATAAACAGGTGAAATTATGAAAAAAGTAACAGTCAGCGCTTCGCGCGTTTATGACATATTGATTGAAAAGGGCTTGATTGACAAGGTCGGCACCTATTGTTTAGATGTAAGCAAGCCGTGTCGCGCCGCAATTCTGACCGACAGCAATGTAGCTGTGCTTTATGCCGAAAGAGTTAAAAAATCACTTGTCGCAGCAGGCTTTAGCACAATAAGATATACAATTCCTGCAGGGGAGGCGTCAAAGTGCGCAGAAAACTATATAGGTGTGCTTTCCTTCCTCGCTCAAAACAGCATAACCCGCAGCGATATAATCGTCGCACTTGGCGGCGGAGTTGTCGGCGACCTTGCAGGCTTTTGCGCGGCTACATATTTGCGCGGAATTAAATTTATCCAAATACCAACGACCTTGCTTGCTATGGTCGATTCCTCTGTTGGGGGCAAAACCGCAATTGATTTGCCCGAGGGGAAGAACCTTGTAGGCGCATTTTATCAGCCTTCGTTGGTCATTTGCGACCCGTTGGCACTCGACACTCTGCCAGAGGACATTTTTGCCGACGGATGCGCAGAAGTAATCAAATACGGCATTATTAATGACAAACAGCTTTTTGAAAAACTAAAAAAACCTATAAAAGAACAAATCGAGGATATAATCGAAGCCTGTGTTTGCGACAAGCGAGATATAGTAAACAACGACGAGCATGAGACAGGCGTAAGACAGCTACTAAATCTCGGGCACACCGCCGCACACTCAATAGAAAAGCTTTCAGGCTTTGAAATCTCTCACGGAAGCGCGGTTGCTATCGGTATAGCAATCATTTCCCGTGCGGCAGAAAAGCGAGGCTATTGCTCTCAGGGTGAGCTTGAAGAAATCATTTCAATGCTTGAGGCATACAACCTACCCACAAAGACCTCGTATTCGGCAAGAGCGCTTGCCGAGGTTGCTATGTCAGACAAAAAACGGAGCGGCGGCAAGATCAATTTAATCATTCCCTTCGGCATCGGCAACTCAAAAATACACGAAATCGACCTGTGTGAGCTCGAAGCCTATTTTGGTGATGGGCTCGAAGATTAACTCAGACTAACTTCAAAAATAAATCAAGGAACATTAAAAGTGGATATTATCTTAAATTCGCCCTCGCTTAAGAGCCAAATCAGAGCAATTTCCTCTAAATCCGAGGCGCATAGATACCTTATTTGCGCCGCTCTTGCGGACGGCACAAGTGAAATTATTTGCACCGATACAAACGCCGATATAGAGGCGACTATCGGATGCCTTATCTCTCTCGGGGCAAGCATTACAAGAACAGATGACCGCTTAATCGTTGAGCCGATAAACAAAATCCCTGAAAAACCGATTCTTGACTGCAACGAATCGGGCTCAACGCTCCGTTTTCTTCTTCCGCTATCCTGCGCACTTAATGCCAAAGCAAGCTTTATAATGCGCGGCAGACTTGCAAGCCGCCCCCTCTCTCCTCTCTATGAGCTTCTTGAGAGCGGAGGAATAAAGCTTGGTGAGCAAGGAAAAAGTCCCCTTTTCACAAGCGGAAAGCTATCAGCAGGAGAATATGAAATTGAGGCAAACATATCCTCACAGTTTATAAGCGGATTGCTTTTTTCTCTTGCTGTTTGCGAGGGAGAAAGCAGTCTGAAATTAACAGGCAAAATCGAATCAATGCCATACATTGAAATGACGCTTAATTCGCTTCGCCTCTTTGGTGCGGATATTGAGTTTGATGATGAGCAAAGCACATTCAAAATCAAAGGCAAAAAACGGCTTGCTTCAAGGAAAAGCCAAAAGGTCGGCGGCGACTGGTCAAACGCAGCGTTCTTTCTTTCGGCAGGCGCAATTGGCAAAAAAGAGATAACCCTTCCGGGACTTGAAGAAAACAGTGCTCAAGGCGACCGAAAAATAGTTCAAATACTCACCGAAATGGGTGCGCAAATCACTCAAAAAAACGGCAGTATAACAGTTTGCCCGTCAAAGCTTCAAGGAATAGAAATTGACGCTTCGCAAATTCCCGATTTAGTGCCGATTTTGGCAGTTGTGGCCTCTGTTGCAGAGGGCAAAACAACAATTTTCAAC
The DNA here is from genome assembly GCA_045588675.1 of Eubacteriales bacterium. Classification (GTDB taxonomy): domain Bacteria; phylum Bacillota; class Clostridia; order Oscillospirales; family CAG-272; genus SVTX01. The sequence continues at coordinate 9,136 of JAZNER010000028.1, forward strand.
GCCTCGCGCCTGAAGCTCAAGGAAAGCGACCGCATTCAAAGCGTTTGCTCTATGCTCTCTTCGCTTGGAGCGGATATATCGCCGACAGACGACGGAATGGTAATACTGGGCAAGCAAAGACTTCGCGGCGGTATAACCGACTCCTGCAACGACCATAGAATCGCTATGTCTGCCGCAATTGCTTCGCTTGTATGCGAAAACTCGGTTAAAATTACCAATTTTGAGGCAATAAACAAATCCTACCCGACCTTCTTGGAAAATTTTGAACAATGAAAGGTATCATATGGAAAACTTATACGGAATAAACTTAAAGCTTGACATATTCGGTGGCTCTCACGATGAAAAAATCGGTATGAGGTTGTCGGGAATACCCAAGGGCGAGCAGATTGATTTTGACACGCTCAGAGCATTTATGCTTCGCCGAGCTCCCGGCCGCGACGATTATTCAACAAAGCGGAAAGAGCCCGACGAGCCCGTATTTTTATCAGGAATTGAAAACGGGATTACAAACGGCGACACTATCGAAGCCGTAATTTATAACAAAAATCAACATTCGAGCGATTACAGCTCGCTGTATGATATTCCCCGCCCCTCTCACGCTGATTTCGCCGCAAGAATGAAATATGGTGAAAAAGTTGATTTGCGCGGTGGCGGTCACTTTTCGGGCAGACTAACAGCTCCTATGTGTGTTGCGGGCAATATTTGTATGCAAATCCTCGCGCGGCGAGGAATTGATATTTGTGCGCATATTTCGTCAATCGGTGATATTTCCGATGCAAAATTTAATGATGTAAGCCCAGCCGATGATTTTATTACCGTGCGCTCACACAAATTCCCCGTTATTGACGAGCAAGTCGGTGAGAAAATGAAGGCTTTGATTGAGGATGCAAGGCTTAATTCGGATTCTGTCGGCGGTACTGTCGAGTGCTCTGCTATAGGGTTGCCAATAGGTCTTGGCGAGCATATGTTTTGCGGTGTTGAAGGCAGAATATCCTCAATTGTTTTCTCAATTCCCGCTGTTAAGGGCATTGAGTTTGGGCTCGGCTTCTCTTCGTCGCGCCTATTTGGCTCGCAAAACAACGACGAATTTTACACAGATGGCAAAAAGGTATATACAAAGACCAATAACTGTGGAGGAATACTCGGCGGAATGAGCAACGGAATGCCTCTTGTCTTCCGTGCCGCAGTAAAACCAACCCCCTCTATTGCAAAGGAACAAAACAGTATTTCGCTCTCCAGAATGGAAAATGTCAAGCTTGTCGTCGGCGGTCGTCACGACCCCTGTATCGTGCCCCGTGCCGTGCCTGTTTTCGAGGCAGCGTGTGCGATTGCAATACTTGACATGATGCTGGACAAATAAGCAAAAACCTATAAACTAAAAGGACTTTCAAAATGGAACTCGATTTGAACAAATTAAGAGAAGAAATAAACCAGACTGATAAAGAACTTGTTGAGCTATTCAAAAAAAGAATGAATATAGCTTCAGATGTTGCAGCATACAAAAAGGCGCACAATCTCCCCGTGCTTGATGCCGAAAGAGAACGCGCTCTGCTCGGAAAAATATCCGATATGGCAGGAGAGGAATTTGACGGCTACGCGCGCACGCTTTGGCATACAATGCTTGATGTTTCGCGCGCATATCAGTACACAAAATTAAATTCTCATTCACAATGTTATGAAGAAATTTCGAATTCGCTCGAAAAGACTAACAAGGTATTCCCTTCTCGCGCAAAGGTTGCTTGTCAAGGGGTTGAGGGCGCATACTCGCAAATTGCCGCCCAAAAGCTTTTCGAGCTGCCCGAAATTCAATATTACAGCTCATTTGACGGCGTTTTTTCTGCAATTGAGAGCGGCGAATGCCGTTACGGCGTTCTCCCTATTGAAAACAGCACGGCAGGCTCGGTTAAAAAGGTTTACGAGCTTATGCTTTGCCACAAATTCCATATTGTCAAGTCCGCAAGGCTTAAAATCGACCATAATTTGCTCGCAAAAAAAGGCGCAAAGCTTTCAGACATAAAGGAAATTTTCTCTCACGAGCAGGCAATCAGCCAAAGCTCCTCATTCTTAAGAAATCACCCCGAAATCAAGGTGACGATAGTTGCAAATACCGCCCTTGCGGCAAAAATGGTGGCTGAATCCGAAAGAAGTGACGTTGCCGCGCTCTCCTCGCGCTTCTGTGCAGAGCTATACGGTCTTGAAACACTCGCCACAGCAGTTCAGGATATGGGCAACAACTATACGAGATTTATTTGCATTTCAAAGGAATCCGAGGTTTATCCGGGCGCCGACAAGCTTTCCTTAATGCTTGTAACTCCCAATAATCCCGGTGCGCTTTACCACGTTCTTTCCTGCTTCAACGCGCTTGGAGTTAACGTCACAAAGCTTGAATCCTGTCCGATTCCCGAGCGGGATTTTGAAGCTATGTTCTACTTTGATTTTACAGTTTCGATATATTCGGATACCTTGAAGCGACTGCTCTCCCAGCTTGAGGCAAGAGGCGAAAGATTTAAGCTTCTCGGCGCGTATTCCGAGATAATATAAGGAAAAATTATGATTTACGGCAAAGAAAATATCAGATGCGGTTTGCTTGGTGAGAAGCTTTCGCACAGCTTTTCACCTCAAATTCACAAGCGTCTGGCTGATTATTCATACACGCTTTTTGAAGTGCAAGCAAGTAATCTTGCCAACTTCCTTAAAAGCGACCGATTTGACGCGATAAATGTAACGATTCCATACAAAAAAGCAGTTATTCCATTTCTTGACGAAATAAGTGAGCAGGCGCTCAAAATCGGCTCTGTCAACACTGTCATAAAGCTCAAAAACGGCGGTTTGCGAGGAGAAAACACCGACTATTTCGGGTTTTATTATCTTGTCAAGCAAAGCGGAATTGAGATTGAAAACAAGAAAGTTCTTATTCTCGGTACGGGAGGCGCATCTCTTACTGCACAAGCGGTTTCGAGTGATTTAGGCGCGCAAAAGGTCACCTTTGTTTCGCGTAACGGCGAGGTGAATTACGAAAGTGTTTATTCGATTTGCTCCGACTTCGAGGTAATTATCAACTGCACTCCCGTCGGAATGTACCCGAACAATCTGAATTCCCCGATTGACCTTGAAAAATTCAACAATTGTCAGGGCGTTATCGATATGATTTACAATCCGCAAAAAACCAAGCTCCTGCTTGACGCCGAAAGGTTGAGTATCCCGAGCATAAACGGGCTTCCTATGCTTGTCGCACAGGCAAAAAAGGCCTCAGAGCTATTTCTTGACTGCAAGATTGATGACGGTAAAATCGCTTCAATCACAAAGGAAATTTCAAACGACACAAGCAATATAATTCTTGTCGGTATGCCCGGATGCGGAAAAACAACAATCGGCACTATGCTTGCAGAAAAGCTCAACCGAAAACTGATTGACACCGACCAAATGATAGTCAATAGCGAAGGCGAAAATATCCCTTCAATTTTCGAAAAATACGGAGAGGACTATTTCCGCGCGTGCGAGTGCCGAGCAATTGCAGATGCGGGTAAAATGAGCGGAGCAATCATTTCAACAGGCGGCGGCTGTGTAACACGGGCGGAGAATCTTGAGCCACTTGTTCAAAACGGAAAAATCTTTTTTATTAAAAGGGATTTATCTATGCTTGACACAGATGGCAGACCGCTTTCCAAAGCAAACAAGCTTGTCGAAATGTATCGGAAACGGCTTCCGCTTTACCGCAAGTTTTGCGATTTTGAGGTTGAAAACAACGCAAAAATTGAAGATTGTGTTGAAGAAATAATCAAGCTACACCGAAAGGACAAGGATTTATGAAGCTTTTAATCATCAATGGCCCAAATCTTAATTTACTTGGACTCCGAGAGCCCGAAATTTACGGAAATCAAAATTACAAATCACTCTGCAAGCTTATTAAGAAAACCTGTTCAGAGCTCGGAGTTGATTGTGAAATTTACCAATCAAACCACGAGGGCGCAATAATTGATAAAATCCAAGATGCATATAGCACCTGCGATGGAATTGTCATAAATCCCGCCGCCTATACACATACCTCTATTGCAATACTTGATGTGCTCAAAGCAGTTTCTCTTCCAACTGTTGAGGTACACATTTCCGACATAAATTCGCGTGACGAATTCAGAAAGCACTCCTATATCTCACTCGCCGCCATCAAGACAGTTATGGGGCTTGGATTTGACGGCTACCGTGTAGCAATAGAGTATCTTGTAGATTACTTACAAAAAGAGAATTTCGATTAAATTTAGCTTAATATTTTTGTAAAGGCAGCCTGAAAATCGGGTTGCCTTTATCGTTCAATTTTCAATGAAAATAATTTTAAATTTATCCTTTTCATCTTCTCTCAAGCTCTTTTCAATCCGAAAACATGGTCGTTTTAACCAAAAATCACTGTTCACTTTTGGTTAAAACGACTTATCTTTTTCGAGTTATTTTTCTTGATTTTGGCAGCAATATATGATATAATTATAATACACTAACTTTAAGTCTACCCCCTTGAATGATTTAATGTTTGGTCAAACTAATGTAAGTAATAAATATTTCCAAAGGAGAAATTATTATGAGAACTTCAACAAAGACGAAGAAGCTATCAATAGTGATGACGGCTTTGATGTTAGTAGTATTGACGGCGATAACGGCAATACCGGCAGCGAAGGCGGCAGACACTGCAGTAGCTTATGTTGATGACACACCCTACACG
>JAZNER010000029.1:0-48672 GCA_045588675.1 Eubacteriales bacterium
CTCATGTACTCACTCCAACAGTCGTGGAATTTTTCAAAGATTTCTTTTTGCTCGTCCGTGAAGCTTTTCTCCAAGTCCTCGTGATGACGTGACATATAGCTAAGGAGTTCTTTCATTTCCTTCGTGTTATTTCTGCTGTCCTCTTGAGGGATTATATTTCCGTGCCACAGTTCGTTGATGATCGATTTCATTTGTAGACAACCTCCTTAAGAACGATTTCTTCCGCACTTGCCTTAATGTTATTCATCATCTGCACCCAGCGCATTGGATCGGAGGCTTTGAGTTCTTCAGTCACGCCCATTCGCTCTGCCGTCTGCGCAATATGTAAGTCGATCTGTTCGTGCGCCTGCTCGTCGATACTGTGAAGATGTTCATTCAAACGTCCTTCGGTCAGCAGAGTGGTGTACCTTCCGCGACGGTGTTGCTTGATGTAATTAAGGTGCATCCGTCCATACTTGCCAATTTGATAGTCTGTCTGTTCGGGAAGGGTTACGTTAGGAATAAGGTGTCCGCTTTCTTCTCGGTAAGTTCCGCCGAAGGTTTCATAAAGGGAATCAAAGTTCTTTGTCATTGTAGTATCCTCCAAAATTAGATTTTGATTTTACTACAATTCATTCTCGCATCCAACCCAATTAACAAAATGCCAAGGGACACCTACCTGCTTTATGGTAGGTGTCCCTTGGCCGGTGGTTTTTGTTTTGCGACGAAAATCCTTTTAACCAAACATAATTCCCCTTCATATATTGGTATTAAAGGAGGTGAATGTTATGAATTGTTGTAGAAATAACTGCTCTTGTGCAGCTATCATTTTAGGTATTATAGTCGGTGTTGTCCTCGGTGTTCTTTATGGCTTTGGTCTTGTTTCAACAGGAATAATCTTCTGGGCTTATTTGGCATTTGGACTTTTGGGAGCTTTACTTGCCCCCCTGTATGCATCTTCAAGTTGCTCAAAGGAAAGCAGAAATTGCTTCTGCCCCTTAAGCGGCTTGTTTTTTACTGCAGTAATCGGAACTATAATTTCGGCAATAGTAGGACTTATTGTTGCTCCTGTAGCACCGGTAGTAGCTGTTGCCATTGTTTTGGGTATTGCTACTCTCTTTGTTGTAATGGAGTTAGTGGCGTTAGTTTGTGTTGCAAGATGCAACTGCAATAACTAATTCCTGACAAATCGGGGCTATCGCAAGAGTAATTCCCTGCGATAGCCCATTTTTAATGCAATAATTGATTTTTCCGCTCGTCTTTTGGCTACAATTTATTTAAACTAAAAGGCTTGGAGGATTAATTGTGAAGGATTTGGCACACGCGCTTGAGAAAAACAGAAATTTGATTTTAGAGGCAGAGCGACACATATGGGAACACCCCGAAACAGGCTACCGAGAGTATGAAACATCAAATTATTTAGCAAATAAATTCGAAGGATTGGGCTATAAAATAACTCGGGCAGGTGATATACCCGGATTTTTCACAATCATAGATACGGGAAGAGAGGGACCCGAAGTGCTTATTTTGGGAGAGCTGGACTCGCTGATTTGTCCCGAACACAGTGAAGCTGACGAAATAACGGGATATGTTCACGCGTGCGGGCACAATGTTCAAGCGGCTTCCCTGCTCGGCATCGCCGCCACTCTTAAAGAAGAGTCGGCACTTGATAAGCTTTGCGGCAGAATAAGACTTTGCGCCGTGCCTGCCGAAGAGCTTATTGAGCTCTCATACCGTAAAGAGCTAAAAGCAGAGGGTAAAATCAAATACCTTGTTGGCAAAAGTGAATTTCTGCATCGGGGATATTTTGACGGCGTTGATTTGGCATTTATGGTTCACGCTTCGTCACATTATGCCGTCAACCAAGGAAATATAGGTTGCATCGCAAAAACGATTCTCTATAAAGGGACTTCAGCTCACGCGGGAGGTGCGCCTTGGGACGGGAAAAACGCGCTGTATGCCGCAACACAGGGACTTGCGGCAGTCAATTCCCTGCGCGAAACCTTCAATGAGACAGACCTGATACGCTTTCACCCAATTATTACTCACGGGGGTGATGCAGTAAATGCAATACCTGAGCTTGTTTCCATTGAGGCTTATGTGCGCGGGGCAAGTCTTGATGCTATGAAAAAAACCAACCAAAAAATCAACCAAGCGCTTTGCGGCGCGGCATTGTCAATAGGCGTAAATATTGAAATAAACGACTTGCTTGGGTATTCTCCGCTCTTAAACGACCAAAATATGATTGATGTTGTCACTGAGGCGGCAGGATTGGTTATTCCGGAGGAGGATTTTTACTCAATGCAAAATATCAGCACGGGAAGCACGGATATGGGAGAGCTGTGCGGACTTATGCCCGTAGTCCACCCCTATTCAAGCGGTATTTCAGGCACTACACACGGTGATGATTACGAGGTGGCAGACAAAGAGAAGGCTTGCATAAAATCAGCCAAGCTACAGCTTGCAATGCTCCACATTTTACTTTCAGACGGCGCAAAAAGAGCAAAAAAAATACTTCGGGAGTTTAAGCCCTTATACAAAAGCAAGGAGGAGTACTTTGCGACTATTGACAGCTTTAATTCGGGCTTTTGCGGCGAGCGAATTATATACAATAATAATTTTTCTGCACAAATTCGGATTTGAAGCTTCAACTTGATTTCAACAACTGAACAAAATGCTACTATTAGCTTTATTTATAAGATTTTTTGAATAATTTTCCCATATTATATTGACAAAAAATTTTTTTAGTGTATAATTATACTTGTAGTGTAAATCTCTAAAAAACGCACTAAAATTAACCGTAAGATTGGAGAATTATTATGAAAAAAATTTGGGGTATTATGGCTTACCTTTCCAGAAACCAGTGGAGTCCTATTTCTGATGAAATCAGCTGTGCTGATGATTTCTGGGACTATCTTATTGACCAATGCGAAGCAAATGGCATAAATGCTATTCTTCTTGACGTTGGTGACGGTGTTCAGTATTCAAGACACCCTGAGCTTGCACTCAAAAACTCCTGGAGTGCTGAAAGAGTTCGTCAAGAGGTTCAGAAATGTCGCGCTAAGGGCATTGAAATTATACCTAAGGTTAACTTTTCTGCCGACCACGCTTTCTGGCTCAAGGATTATTATAGAATGACCTCATCACCTGTATATTACACAGTTTGCCACGACATCATTGAAGAAATCTATGAAATGTTTGAACAGCCTAAGTACATTCACATAGGTATGGACGAGGAAAACTATGCTATGCTCCAAAGATATGATTATATCTGTTTCCGTAAGGGCGAGCTTTTAATGCACGACTTGAAGTTTATGATCGACGAGGTTAACAAGCTCGGTGCAAAGCCTCTTATGTGGGCAGACATTTTCCTTGATCATCCTGACATGTTTACAAGTCATATTCCTGCCGATGATGTTATTCTTATGCCTTGGTATTACCACGCATTCAAACGCGAGCACTCTACTCCCGTTAAGGTTTGGTGGGAAATCTTGGGTCTTGAAAACGAAGTCAATTATGCAGAGCACCCCGAATATAAGCAAGGCCGTAGATTTATTGAGGACAGACCCGAGCACGTTAAGTTCAGAGAAACTGCTGTTCCTTATATGAAGCACGGTTACAAATACATTCCTACACCTTCCGTTTGGGGAAGAAGCGAATACAATACTGAGGAAATGGTTGAATACTTCCACGACGGAACTCCCTCTGATGATCAGATCGTTGGATTTATTACTGCTCCTTGGGGAAGAATTTCTACATTTGAGGCTAAGGAAAGATTTGATAATTCAATCAAGCTTTTGAGAGAAGCGAGAGAAAAGTTCTATCCCGAAGAAAAATAATTCTGAAACATTCAAGCAGGTGCATTTTGCACCTGCTTTTTTCAATTTGCCAATTATATTAAGAAAAATGCTCTATTTTCACTACTAATAGTAGAGTTTGTATTCAAGCTCTACGAAAAATCTCTTGACAAATCTACAATCAGGATATATAATTTAATTATATAATTAAAATAAGGTGTTGGAGGTAGAGCATGGAATTATTCCAGCAAGTCTTTTCTCAAAAATTAAAGTATATCAGAAAAGCAAGAGGGTTTTCGCAAAAAGCTCTTGCCGAGAAATTAGGATATTCTGAAAAAACGATAAGTAAATGGGAGTGTGGCAAATCTATGCCCACGCTTGATGTTTTTTTTGAAATTTGCGATGTGTTGAACATAGACAGCCGTGCCTGGCACAAAAATTCCGACAAGATGTACTTCCTTGGAATTGACGGCGGAGGAACAAAGACTTCTTTTGTGCTTTGTAATGAAACGGGAGAAACCGTTTCTTGCTATAATTTGGGCGAGAGCAACCCAAACGATGTGGGAATTGAAAAAACCAAGCAGGTTTTGACCGAAGGTATCAATAAGGTTTGCGATAACATTCCCCACTCCTCAATTTATCTTTTTGCAGGAATTGCGGGATTACTTTCGGGAAATAAAATCAATGAGGTATTAAAGTTCTTTGAAAGCTTCTCATTTGCCAATTTCAACTGCGGAAGTGATATTGACAATATTATCTCGTCAGGTCTTGACGGCTCAGACGGTCTTTCTGTAATTATGGGCACAGGGTTTTGCGTTTTCAAGGTTGAAAATGGCATCAAAACTCAAATTGCCGGCTGGGGATATTTCTTTGACGAGGGCGGGGGCGCGTTCAACTTGGGGCGTGATGCTTTATCGGCAGTTTTCTCGGATAAGGACGGCTCCGGCGAGAAAACTTATATTACAAAGCTTATTGACCCCGAAGCCTTAAACTCAAAGCTCTTTCTTTCAAATCTTTATGAGGGAGGAAAAAAGGAGGTTGCAAAATACGCGCCTCTTGTCTTCGAGGCATACAAAAACGGTGATATTGTGGCGAAAAGAATTATTGAGCGCAATATGGCAGTCGTAGCTGAAAAAATCGAATATGCCGCAAGTCTGCTTAATCAAGACAAGGTAAAGGTCGTCATTGCGGGCGGACTTACCAAGGAAAGCTCTCTTATAGGATTAATCCAATCAAAAATGAAAGCACCGCAAAAATATACTATCGAAACTTTAAGTGAGCCTCCCGTAAACGGAGCAGTTAAGCTCGCAAAAAAATTATATACCAAGGGAGAAAAGAAATGACTAAAACCGAAATGCGAAACCCAAAAACCACACATATTGACAAGATGAACACGATAGATATGCTCAAGGTGTTCCAGGAAGAAAACTATGTAGCCTTGAAGGCGCTTGATAACGCGCTCGAAAGCATCGCGCCCGTTATAGATGTTATTGCCGAAAAAATCAAGATTGGCGGACGTCTTATTTATGTTGGTTGCGGAACTTCGGGAAGACTTGGCGTGCTTGACGCTTCGGAATGCCCCCCCACCTTTGGCGTTACACCTGATGTTGTAATAGGAATAATCGCAGGCGGTGACAAGTGCTTGCGCTCAGCCGCTGAGGGAGCTGAAGACAGCGGCGAGGCAGGAATCGAGGACATTGCTTCTCTCAATCCCACAGAAAACGACTGCATAGTAGGCATTTCGGTTGCAGGAGAGGCTCAATATGTTCTCAAAGCCCTTGAATACTCAAAGCAGCACGGAAGCACCACAATTGGTCTTACCTCAAATAAAGGCAGCTCTCTCGCTAAGACATCTGACTTTGCAATAGTTACAGATACAGGTGCTGAGGTCGTAACAGGCTCAACAAGATTAAAGGCGGGCACAGCTCACAAGCTTGTACTTAATATGCTCTCAACCTGCGCTATGATAAAGCAGGGCTATGTTTATGAAAATCTTATGATAAATTTAAGACCTACAAATATCAAGCTTAAAGCCCGTACTATAAGAATTGTAAGCGACATTACAGGCACAGATATTGAGTACGCTGAAAAGCTGCTTTCAGAAAACGAGTGGAACATAAAAAAGGCAGTTCAAAGCTACAAGCAATAAATTATTCAGAAAAAACGGAGATTTAATTATGGATAAACAAATCAGCTGTGTTAAAATTCTCGGTGGCGTGCCGACACTTCATATAAACGGCGATCCCTTCCATTCTCCCGCTTATGTAACATATCTCACAGGCAGAAACTGCTACGAGAAATTCGGCAAGGCAGGAATTGACCTGTATTCTGTTTGCTTTTTCTTCGGCGGTCAGACGATAAATGTTCTTTCCGAGCCTCGCTTCCCTATTCACAGCGGTATTTTTGATAAAAAGGGCGTTTCTGATTTCAGCGAGCCCGACAAGGCTTTAAAATTGATAATTGATGCAAATAAGAATGCAAAAATCTTTCCCCGTGTCAATATCTCCCCTCCTGCATGGTGGGAAGAAGAAAACCCCGACGAATTGAATTTTACAGGCAGTGCTGCCGGAAGCCCCAAGCGCAGAGTTTGCTTTGCATCTCAGATATGGAGAGATTTTGCAGCAGGCTTGCTTCGGGAAATGGTTGAGCATTATCAAAATTCCGAGTTTGCTCCTCATATTGTAGGCTATCAAATCGCCTGCGGCAACACAGAGGAGTGGTTCCCCTTTGACCAAAATGGCAGTATGGGTCAAAGATTAATGGAAAAATACGACGCCATTAAGACCGATTCTTCAACAGACGCAGATTTATACAATCTTGCGGCGGAGGAATCAGCGTCTGCCATATCCTTCTTTGCTGAAAAAATGAAGGAATTTACTAACAATCAATTAGTAATAGGCGCATTTTACGGATACACCTTTGAAACTCCAAACCGTCCGTCAGCACATTCGGGACTTATGAGCGTCTTAAGATGTCCTTATGTTGATTTCCTTTGTGCACCTATGTCTTATGTGCAGACAAGAGCCCCCGGTATCGACCACGCGTGCATGACCGTTCTTGATTCGGTTCTCCTTCACGGCAAGCTATATTTTACAGAGGTTGACGAAAGAAGCTACAGATCCTTGTATCCTTACGAATACAGCGAAATGGTATGCAAGGAGGGTACCTATAATCAGCCGATCTGGAAGGGCCCTCAAGACCCGTTTGTTTCAAGGAATGTTTTGAGAAATTCCTTTGCACGACAGCTGATTCACGGGAATAACTTCTGGTGGTTTGATATGTGGGGTGGCTGGTACGATGACGAGGATGTTTTGAGCGATATGGCTATTGAAGCCAAGGTGATGAAGGAGTCGGTATCACTTAAAAACAGACAAATTTCAGCCGAACTTGCGGTAATTATGGACGAAAAGAGCCATATTCACTCTCCAAGCAGCTCGGTAGTTGTTTACGCCTTCCGCGTTCCGCTTGGAAGCTGCGGCGTTCCGTATGCCGCTTATGAAATTTCGGACTTTGAGGCAATTGCTGACAAGCACCGTGCTTTTATTCTTCTTGAAGGCTATGCTACCGACAAGACAGCGGCATTAAAAGCCAAGCTTGACGAAAACGATACTCCCTACCTTCTTTTGAACAAGGATACAAAGCTTTCTCCTTCGCTCTTTCGCGAATTTTGCAGAGAAAACGGTCTGCATATCTACTCTGAAAGCGATGATGTAATTTATGTAAATGAAAATTATGTTTCGGTTCATAAGGCTGAAGGCACTGATGAAAAAACAGTAATCAAGCTTCCGAGGGGCAGGAAAATCACTCCTATCTTTGACGGCGGAGAAGCATTTGTGTCAGACAAAATAGAGCTCACATTAAAATCGTTTGAAACAAAGCTCTTTCGTTTGGAATAAGCAAAAAAAGCTCAAAGTCAACTGACTTTGAGCTTTTTTTATCTTCTGATTTTAACAAGTGTATCTATTCCCTCTTTGAGAGCTGAAGCAAAGACATTGATTTCTTCCTCTGTGTTGTACTCCGAGAAGCTTATACGAATGGTGGTATCTGCCTCGCCGGGACTCAGACCAAAGCCTAAAAGCGAGCTTGAAAGAGCTTTCGCGTGTGACGAGCAAGCAGAGCCTGAGGACACGCAAATTCCTTTTGAGGAAAGGAAATTCAGCATAGTTTCGCTTTTAATGCTTGGCAAAGTAACACTGAGCACATGAGGCGCGCGAGCGCCTCTCGGTATATTCGGGCGAGCACCTGCCTCAACTACACCACGCTCACACAGGTCGCGAAGATTTGTCATTCTATTTACATTTGTGGAGAGATTTTTATATCCCTCCTCTGCCGCTTCTCCAAAGCCTGCAATTCCAATCACATTTTCAGTTCCCGAGCGCAAGCCGCCCTCCTGACCGCCGCCAATTAAATAAGGCACTATTTTCTTTTGCTTTATTATATCGGGACTTATATAAAGAGCTCCTACTCCCTTAGGACCGTGAATTTTGTGCGCGCTGACGCTTACCGTTGATGCGCCAAGGCTACGGAGCGACATAGGAACCTTCAAAAACCCTTGCACCGCGTCACAATGTGTAATAATTTCGGGATTTTTTCTACTCGCAAGTGCGAAAAGCCTTTTGACATCATAAGCTGCACCTGTTTCATTATTGACAAGCATCAAAGAGAGCAAAAGCGATTTGTCGTCAATTGCCGACATCAAAAGATCCTCGTCAATAATTCCGTTTACTGTGGGCACGCGGACAACCTCAAAGCCGTACCCTTCAAGCTTTCGCATTACATTTTCAACTGAGGAATGCTCCGAATTTGTAGTAATTATTTTATTGGCTCTTCGCCTCGCCTTTGCATAAACGCTGCCCAGAATAGCCATATTATTCGACTCGCTTCCGCAAGAGGTAAAAAGCAAATTCTCCGCCAACGGATGCGAAATACCGAGCGCGGCACCAACCTGCTCACGCGCGTTTTCAATTATTTTTCGAGCATCAAGTCCAAGACTGTGACGCGACGATGGGTTGCCGTAGCATTCCATTACCTCGTACATTTTTTCTTTTACTCGTGCAGAGAGTGCCGTAGTTGCACTGTTATCTAAATAAATCATATTTATCCTTTTTTATCTTATATCAAAGCTATCAAGCATTTTCTCGACATCAGAAATATGCTTTTCATAGTTTTCTGCGGTCGCGGTATAGGTAAAGCAGTAGAAAACCGCTCCTTTTTTTACAATTGCTTGAAGCATTTTGTATTCAACACCGCCTGAGGTAATTGACAAAACATATTTTTTAGCCTTAATTCCGTCCATCTTAACCTCTTCGGTCAAATCACAGGAATATGACGAGAAGAGCTCGCCGTATTTCGCTTCGCACTCGGCAAAATACTCGTCAATTGTCAGGTTTTCGTTGCTTGGCATATACATCTGCAGGCTGACATTCGATTTGTCCTGTTCCGAAAAATAAGCCGCGCTCGCCTCTGTTCTGTTGTTTACTATCCAATTTTCAGGAACAAACAAGCGGTAGGCTCTCTCGTCGGTTGAAATAAGCTTCATTCCCTGAGGAGCTTCGATCTTGCTTGAATATTCTTTTTTCTCTTCGGGCACATAGGGCTCGTCAAAAACAAAGTAAGGAATTATTCCTTCACCCTTGTCATTTCCCTCAAGCTCTTCGATATGGCTGTCATAATATTGCTCGGGGGATGTGTAAAGTAAGATGTACATTTCCCCATCATATCTCGCCATAATCTGCATAAATTTATATGCTACATTCTCGCCCTCAACAAGCATTTTTGCACTGTAAACATACTTTTTTGCGGCTTGTCCGCCGAAAATCAAGCTCTCGGATTTTCCCGAGAAGCTATAGCTATCAAGCTCCTCGCTGTATTTTTGGCTACAAATCTCCCAATACTCATCAATTGTCAGCTCACCCGCGTCATCTGCCACAAAAACATTGACCGAAGTATTTTCGTTAAGTGAGGTAAAGGCTCCGCTCACTCCCCCTGCAACATTTGGCATCCAGCCCTTTTGAGGAACAAAAAGCCTGAACTTATCTCCCTCGCAAGCGACAAGCTGATAGCCGTCGGGGATATTGCTCTTTTCACATGAAGCAAGTGTTGGAATAAGCATAAATAAAATCAGTGCAATTGAAATAACTTTAAAAACATTCTTTAACATTTCTATCTCCGTTTTTTATTAATTATCTTAAAAACGACCTTCAGGGTTGTAAATTTATTTTGCAGAAATCATTGAATCCGCTGCCGAAAGAATACCGATTTTTCCGCTTTCATAGGTAAGCCCGCCTTGAAAAAACACTGTATAGGGCTCGCGCATCGGTCCGTCGGCAGAAAGCTCTATCGAAGCTCCCTGAACAAATGCTCCCGCCGCCATAATTACCTCGTCGGTATATCCTGGCATTGCCCAAGGCTCAGGCGTTACAAACGAGTCAACGGGAGAGCCCTTCTGAATACCTCGGCAAAATGCGCATAGCAGGTCGGGCGAGCCTGTGATTACTGTTTGAATAATATCCGAGCGAATTTCATTCCATGCAGGGCTTACATTATATCCAAGCTCACCGAACACATAAGCCGCAAGGTGCGCGGTTTTAAGCGCCTGTGCCGTAGTATGAGGAGCATAGAAAAGTCCTTTATACATATTCTTTGTTTGCCCTATCGTTGCTCCTACCTCAAGGCCGCATCCAACGCTTGTAAGCCTATATGAAGCAAGCTCGACCGCGCGTGCGCTGCCTGCAATATAGCCACCCGTTTCAGCCATTCCGCCGCCCGGGTTCTTTATAAGAGAGCCTATAAGCATATCAACATGAGGCTCTTCCTTTTCGGTAAATTCGCCGTAACAGTTATCAACAACAACATAGGTTTCAGGAGAAATTGACTTGACAAAGTCGTAAAGAGCATTGATTTCTGCAACCGACAGAGTTTTTCTGTTAAGATACCCCTTTGAGCGTTGAACAAAGATTACCTTGACAGGCTTGCCGTTCTTTATTCCGTTGTTGAGTGTTTCTTCAATTTCGTCATAGTTAAAGCTGCCGGAGTCATTAAGCTCGATTTGCTTATATTTAACGCCAAAGTCGGCAAGCGAGCCGTTTCCCGCTTCACCGCTTATGCCAATGACCTCTTCAAGCGTATCATAGGGCTTTCCCGCCACCGAGCAAAGCAGGTCGTCGGGGCGCAAGAGCCCAAAAAGACCTATTGTAAGCGCTTGTGTACCATTGACTATCTGGTGACGGACAAATGCCGCCTCACAGCCCATAACATCTGCCCAGATTTTGTCAAGAACATCACGGCCTCGGTCATCATAGCCATATCCGCTTGTAGTGTCGAAGTTTGTAGCGGCAACTCTGTGCTCACGGAAGGCGTCCATTACCTTATTTGTATTATGAAAGGAAATCTCGTCTATTCTTTTAAAGTGAGGCGCGAGAGCAAGCTCTGCCTCCTTTGCTATCTTGTTTATTTTGTCTGAAAACTGCATTGTTCCTCCAAGCCGTAAAAACGGCTGTTTTTTGTCAATCATTTTTGATATTTGGCAAACGCCAAATTCACTTTTATAAATTGTTTACAAGCTCCTTGAAATGATTTCCGCGCTCCTCAAAATTTTTAAAGGCATCAAAGCTTGCGCAGGCGGGAGAGAGCAGAACTATATCCCCATTTTTCGCTTGCTCTGAAGCTATCTTCACTGCCTCGTCAAAGCTCGGTGTAATTTCAATCGCAACTCTGCTTGTTTTGTATTCCTCGCATTTTAAGATTTCGTCGTAAATCTTGCGTGCAGTAGCACCCGTCAAAACTACCGACTTTACTGATGTGCAAAGCAGCCTTGCAAGTGTATCAAACGGGATATTCTTATCATAGCCTCCGCATATAATAATCGGGGCTTTGTCAAGAGCCTTGACCGCCGCCTCTGTTCGCGTTGGACTTGAATCTATTGAGCTGTTATAATATCTTACGCCGTTATGCTCACGCACAAGCTCAAGTCTGTGCGCAACCCCGCGAAAGCTTTTTGCTACGCTCAAAATAGTTTCGTTTGAAACCATACCAAGTGTCAGGGCAATAGCCGCCATATAATTTTCAAGATTGTGTCTGCCCGGAAGCAGAATATCGCTTGCCTTGATTATTTCCTTTCTCTCTTCCCCGTCGTCAATATAAATTACTCCGCCACATTCATATATTGCCTTGCAATTCTTCTTTTCTTTTGGCACTATATCGGCAAAGCTGTTCTTTTTCGACGAAAAATAAACTGTTGGCAGGCTCAATTCATCTGCGATTTTCTTAGTGATTTCGTTTTCGGCATTGACAACAAGCAACTCGGGAAATCCTTGTGAGCAAATATTTTTCTTTGCTGAAACATATTCGTCCATTCCCGTGTGCCAATCAAGGTGATTGGGTGTAATATTTGTAATCAGAGCACGACCGGGAGAGGTCTTAAATGTTTGTAGCTGAAAGCTTGACAGCTCGATTACTGCACAATCATTCTCTTCCATTTCGTTTACTAAAGGAAGCAGGGGCTTGCCGATATTTCCTCCGACATAAGCCTTTCCGTTATGTTTTTTTTGCATTTCTGTATCAATCAGCAAATGCGTTACTGTCGTCGTAGTGGTCTTGCCGTCAGAGCCGGTTATTCCAATGATTTTGCATGGGCAGACCTCGAAAAAAAGCTCGGTTTCGCTCGTAAGTCTTGCGCCGTTTTCAATTGCTCCCTTGATTTGCGGAATATCGTTTCGTATCCCAGGCGAGCGAAATATGTAATCCCCATAAATCCCGTCAAGGTATTTTTCACCAAGAACAAACTTAACATTTCGGGCAAGCAAAGCTTTTGTTCCCTCTTCATTTAAAATACTTTCATTCTTGTCGTGTACGGCAACTTTTGCTCCAAGTGACACAAGTAAATCCACAAGGGGACGGTTTGATGTTCCAAATCCCAATACATCACATTTTTTATTTTCAAATTTATTTCTTAAATAACCCAGAATATCCAAAATACCCTCCAAGGCGAATTCTAAAAGCAATTCCAGAAGTAATACTTATTATATTATATAATATTTAGTGTAATCTTTCAAGTGAATTTCGCGCAAAATATGAAACTTTTTGTAAATATATATAAAAATTTTAAAAATTCATTCAAAATCCCTTTTCAAAACCAAAAAATTATGGTAAAATAAAATGGTATAATGGTATATATGAAGCTTGTTAATATTTTTATCAAGTATTAAATTTTGAAAGGACAAGAAAAATGGCCGAAACAAATCAGCATAAATCAAAAGCATCTGCCCCTCAGCAATATGACGACAGAAGTATAAGAGCGTTAAAGGGTGCTGACCGCGTGCGTAAACGCCCCGCGGTAATTTTCGGCTCTGACGGTCTTGAAGGCTGTGAGCATTCTTATTTCGAAATTCTCTCAAACTCTGTTGACGAGGCAAGAGAGGGTCACGGAAACGAGATTTTGACTGTTCTCTATCGGGACCACTCCATCAAGGTTGACGACCACGGACGAGGCGTTCCGCTCGGCTATAACCAAAAGGAAGAGCGTTGGAACTGGGATTTGATTTACTGTGAGCTCTATGCAGGCGGTAAATACGATAACAATAACGGAAGCTCGGCTTACGAATACTCTCTCGGACTTAACGGTCTTGGCGCGTGCGCCACACAGTACAGCTCCGAATTTATGGAGGTCTATTCATACGACGGCACTACCGAGCGCCACATTTCCTTCAAGCGCGGTGAGCCTGTTACAGGTCAGCTTGAAGAGCGCCCACTTGAAAAGAAGGAAAAGCGCACAGGCACTGTCATTCATTGGCGTCCCGATTCAGAAGTATTTACCGACATTAACATAACCCCCGAGCGCATACACGAAATTTTGAAGCGCCAATCAGTCGTAAATGCAGGCATTTCTTTTGTTTTTAAGTATGAAACCGAGAACGGAAAATTCACTGAGGAAAGGTTCTACTATGAGAACGGAATTTCCGACTATATCACCGAGCTTGTCGGGGACAGTGCAAAGACCGAGCCTGTGCTCTGGCACCTTGAAACGCAGGGCCGTGACCGTGACGACAAGGACGAGTACAAGCTGAAAGCAGACATTTCCTTCTGCATTTCAAACTCCGCAAATTCGCTTGAATATTACCACAATTCAAGCTATCTGGAGCACGGAGGCTCACCCGACAGAGCTGTTAAGAGTGCCTTTACCTTTGCCCTTGATAAATATCTCAAAAATGCAGGAAAGTATAATAAAAACGAGGCGAAAATCACCTTTGCCGACATAGCAGACTGTCTTGTACTTGTAAGCAACAGCTTCTCTACAATGACATCTTATGAAAACCAGACCAAAAAGGCTATAACAAACACATTTATCTATGAAGCGATGAATGAGTTTTTGCGCTACAATCTTGAAATTTTCTTTATTGAGCACCCCGTTGAAGCCGAAATAATGGCAAACCAAGTGCTTATTAATAAGCGAAGCCGTGAGTCAGCTGAGAGCACAAGGCTCAATATCAAGAAAAACCTCACGGGTAAGATCGATATTGCCAACAGAGTTGAAAAATTCGTTAACTGTCGCTCCAAGGACCCCAATGTCCGCGAGCTCTATATAGTTGAGGGTGACTCGGCTTTGACTTCCTGTAAGCTCGGCCGTTCCGCAGAGATGCAGGCAATTATTCCCGTAAGAGGTAAAACTCTTAACTGTCTTAAAGCAGACTATGATAGAATTTTCAAGAGCGAAATCATCACCGACCTGCTTAAAGTAATCGGTTGCGGTGTTGAAATAGTCGGCAAAAAAGTCAAGGGGGATATTGCTCCATTTGACCTTGATTCTCTGCGCTGGTCAAAAATTATTATCTGTACTGACGCCGATGAGGATGGCTTCCAGATAAGAACTCTTTTGCTCACAATGTTCTACCGATTGCTCCCCACTCTCATAAAGGAGCAAAGAGTATTTATTGCCGAAACACCTTTGTTCGAAATCACCACAAAGGATGAAACTCTTTTCGCCTACGACGAATATGAAAAGGCAGACATTCTCAAGGAGCTTGGAAACAAAAAATATACAATTCAGCGTTCAAAGGGTCTGGGCGAAAACGAGCCCGAGATGATGTGGAAAACTACAATGAACCCCGCCACTCGCCGTCTTATCGCGGTAACACCCGCTGATGAACAGAAAACATTTGAAATCTTTGACACCCTGCTTGGCGACAATATCCCCGCAAGAAAGGAATTTATCGCCCTTCACGGCAAGGAATATATGAAGAACCTTGATGTATAATAAGCTCTTTTAACAAAAAAAAGATGTTGAGAAAGTTCTCAACATCTTTTTTTATCAAAGTCCTAATTTGGCATATAGCTTATAAATATCGCCCGCACCCATTACGACAACTGTGTCCCCTTTCTTGATATTTTCTTCAAGAAGCGAGGCGGTGCTGTCAATATCCCCTCCGTAAATCGCACGCTCACCAATTATTTGGGAAAGCTTTTGCGAGGAAATATCATAATCATTTATTTCTCTTGCTGCGTAAATATCACTAAGAATAACAAGGTCTGCGGCATCAAATGCAGTTTTGAACTTGTCTGCAAGTGCGGCCGTCCTGCTGTATGTATGCGGTTGGAAAACACAAAGCAATCTGCCGCGCACTGCAGCTTTTGCTCCGTCAAGCGTAGCCTTGACTTCGGTTGGATGATGTCCGTAATCATCATAAATCTCCGCGCCGAGATAGCTCCCCTTCTTCTCCATTCTTCGCTTTGCGCCCTTGTAATTTGAAAGTCCCAGTGCAATATCCTCTGCGCTTATTCCACAAGCATACGCCGCCGCCGTTGCCGCCAAAGCATTATAGACATTATGGATACCCATAGCAGGCAATGTAATATGAGCAAAATGCTCATTTTTATTAAGAATATCAAAGCTAATAGGATATTTCTCCGAGCAGAGATTTATCGCTCTGAAATCGGCTTTATCTGAAAGCCCAAAGCTTACAAGCTTTGCATCAAGTCCTCTGATTGAGCTTAAAATATTTTCGTCGTCGATGTTATATATTACAGATCCGTCGTGCCCGACAATAGAGGCATATTTGTTGAAGGAGCTGCGTACGTGCTCCATACTTTTAAAATAATCGACATGCTCCATCTCGGCATTAAGCAACACTGCCACATTGGGATTAAAATCAAGGAAGCTATCCATATACTCGCAGGCTTCAAAAATAAAATGCTCTTTCTCACCAAGATGATATGCACCGCCCATTTCAGAATACTCTGCGCCCGAAACTACTGTCGGTATGCTTGAATGAGAATTCTTTGCGCTGTCAAGGAAAATTTGCGCGCACATCGAAGTACAGGAGCTTTTTCCGTGCATACCCGCAATTCCTACTCGGTTTTTATACTCGGTCATAATATAGCCGAGAAAATCTGCCCTTGATATGCAAGGAATATTCAGACTTTGAGCATATGAATATTCGGGGTTGTCGGGCGAAATTGCAACTGTATAAATCAAAGCACCGCAATTATCTCCCAAATTTTCTCTCTTGTGACTATAAAACATTTTGATGCCCGCATCCTCAAGCTTTTTTGTAAGCGCGGTATGGCTTCTATCCGAGCCCGAAACAGAATACCCTGCTCTTTTTGTCAGGAGAGCCAGCGACGACATCATAATTCCGCCCGCCCCAAGAAAAAAAACATCTTTGTTTCTCGCCCCAAGCATTATATTCTTAATAATATTTTCTCCAAGGTGTGTGTTAGGTGTGGACAAATAAATTCATCTCCTTTTTTATTTAACGCAATATCAGACATAAAAACACAAAATGGGCATTTTTACGCCAAAAAGCTTAAGATAATTTTTTCTCTCTTCACAAAAAAATCCATTTATGCTTGAATATCCGTCACATTGAAACTGTATAATTTGTTTATACGATAAGTATAAATCCAAACAGAATTTTAAAATCAACGGAGGTATTTACCATGCAGATTACGGATATCAAAATAAGAAAGCTATTTGAAGAAGGACCTATGAAGGCGATCGTTTCGGTAACCTTTGACGCCCAGCTTGCTGTTCACGACATAAAGGTGATCAACGCGCGCGATAAATTCTTTATCGTTATGCCAAGCAGAAAAAATCCCGACGACACCTACCGCGACATAGTACATCCTATCAACTCGCAATTCAGAGCCGCTCTTGAAGATGCGGTAATCGCCGCTTACGAGGAAGCTCTTGAAAACGCCGAAGCTTTCGAGGAAGCTCCTGCCGAATTTTAAAATATTAATAAAGATCTAATCAAAATCTCTTGGTGAAGAAGGCTACGGCTTTCTTCACTTTTTATTGCTCTCCGTGAGAGAGTAAAACTCTTCCCTCTTTATTTATTTCTATATTTCCCCAACTTGAATAACAGTCGCCTATTGAACCGGGGTTCATTATATACAAATCCTTATCAAGAGCCCTTCCAAAGCATTCGGTATCACTGCTGTACACCAGCTCAAGCTTTTCGTGCGTGTGACCGAACAAAACTATATCCGCCCCCTTTTCAAGTGCAGAATATACAAGCCTACTAAGTCCCGATTTTACTGAATATAAATGCCCGTGAGTTATCATAATTTTAAGTCCGCACAAGCTTAACATTTTTTCGGGCGGCTCTGACGGATATTCAAAAAACGAGGTCCTGTCGCAATTTCCGCTTACAGCGTAAAAGGGCGTATTGCCTAAATCTATGCTATCAAAATCGTTAAGTCCGTCGCCGAAAAAAATTACGGCGTCGGGCTTTTTTATCTGCTTTTCAAGCACCGCTCTTATTTTATTCACCCTGCCGTGTGAATCGGAAAAAACTAAAATATTCAACAGCTGAAATCTCCTATATTTATGATATTCTGCAAAAGGCAATTTTGCCCGAGCCCGAATTTTCTTATTTAATTATACCACCTTTTTCATTGTTTGTCTATACAAATAATCACACTTTTCAAAAAAAATACATAAACTGAAACTGAAGAAATTTCTGTTCAAAATCAATTATAGCGAAAGGAGTTTATAATATATGATGCTTGACAAAAAAGCCGTCGATATGCTTCTCACTCTTGACGACGCTAAGCTATCCTTGGTAATTCAGAAGCTCGCAAGTGAGGCGGGCATTTCGCCGTCAAATATAAAATTAGGTCCTGCGGAGCTTGGCGGTATCCGCTCGGCACTCAAAATGGCAACCAACGAGGATTTACAAAAAGCGGCTGAGATATTGAAAAATTACAAAAACGGAGCTAATAATTAAGCTATGCCTAACGAAGATAGCAATATTCAATCCTCCCCTAACACTTCACCGCCAAATACCAATAAGCTTTTTGAGGACATTTTGAGCATGATTTCAACTGCAAGCTCAAATCAAGCTCCTGCAGGTGAAAGTAACAATAGCGGGCAACCAGAACAGCAAGCCGCTCCCGAAGCAATCCCCTCATCTGCGAACACAAGCAAATCTCCAAATCCCACAAGCGATATTATGTCTGCGCTCCTATCAAATCCTGACCTTCTTTCCAAGCTCCCAAGCCTGCTTTCAAGCATAAAGCCAATTATGGAAATGCTCGGAAAATCGAGTATTCCTGCGAGCAGCAATATGTCAGACGGAAACGCTGAGCCTGTCTCTACAATTCCAAGCGGTATAAGCTCACCAAAGCACCAGCCAAAAAGCGAGGCTGACCGACGCTCCGCTCTGCTCTGCGCTATGAAGCCTTATTTGAACCAAGACAGGCAAAATACCATTGACTACATCATAAAAATAAGTCGCCTTGGCGACATATTGAAAACTCTCTGAGTACGCGCTTTTCAAATCCACCTATAAGAACGGGGTTAATTATGTATGTAAGACCGTCCAATCAACCAAGACAGCAAATACACATTCCCGAAAACTATTCGGGCAACGCCTTTGGCAATCACAGCTTTTCCGATATGCCTCCCCCCGCGCGAAGCACACCGCGCTATGATGCGCCGTCGCGTCAAGCCCTTGACATTCCGCCCGAAAACAAATTTGAGCCCGACACAAAACATAACATTTACGAGCGACCGTTTAACGAGGAAAATTACCAGAACAATGAGCTGAATGAAAAATCAAATTACGATGACGAAGCCTCTCCCGCGCACAGCTCTGCCTTGCCCTCCCATATAGCAGATAAAGAGGAAAAAAGTAAAAAAGGAAGCTCTCTCTTGTCGTCGTTGCTTCCCAATTTTTCAAACAATTCAAGCAGTTTCCCGTTTGGACACGGACTTGGAAGTGAGGAATTATTAATACTTGGCGTTATGCTGCTTCTTTATATGTCAGGAAATGAAACAGGAGAATTTGACCGAGAATTTATGCTACTTTTAGGGCTTCTTTTGTTCGCAGGGTGATGTATATTACAAAATATATTCATGAGCTGCCAACGCGCGCGCATGCGAGCGTTGGCAGCTCATACTTTTTGATTATTTGATTACCAGATATTTTGAATTTGAAAGAGATTTATTCGCGTCAAAGGCATCTGAGCTCGAAAGCTTATTTAATTCACTTATTTCGGATAATGGAGAATTATATCTCTTTGCAACGCTCCACAAGCTATCACTCTTTGACGGATAGCAGATTATACAGTCCCCCGAAGTTTTTTCCAATTCTTCGCCAAAGCTGACCGAATCAAGCATTTCTTCCTTGGCGTTCTCCCACATATTTCCAAACATTCCGATTTCTGCATCAATTCCTATTCTTTCCCCATCAATTCTCGCTCTCGCTCCAAGCACCTCGCCTGAGGCTAGCGCCCCCATATTATTGACATCACCGCCTGACATTCCCTCACACTCATACTTAAAAGGAAGCTCTATGTCAGACACTGAGTATTCCCCATCCTTTTCAAGCAATACACTAAATTTTGCCTTGCCCGATGCACTGTATTTACCGCCCTTGAAGCCCTGCTCTTCTATAATAACGCTTCCGTTGGTATCAATCGGCGTGCTTGTCGGCACTATTCCCGCCTCCTCAAGCGTCATTGAATCATTGAGCGTAAAATTACCGTTAATGCACATTCCGTTGCCTATAAAGCCTACGTTTTTGTATTTACAAAAGCTTTCGTGAGTTGTTGAATACACGTCCCTTATATATCTTACAGTATCTTGCTTATTTGCCATTGTGTCAATGACCATACCGACATCAACCGCAATTCGCCCGTCATCAACATTGATGTTCATATCTGTGACGGTCGCCCTTGCCGTTGCACACGAGCCCATAGTCACACCCTCAACAGCAACATTATTTGAGAATGGGATTTTTCTTGTGACCGTATAGCTTTTCGTACCGTTTTCCCTGCTCATAAGCAATTTTAAGTACATTTCTCCGCGACAAGAAACCAAGCCGTCCAGACAATTGACCTCTCCAATCAAAGCTCTGCCGTCTGCCGAAACAACTCTTATCTCTCCGTCATCTCTGTCACAAATTATTTCATCGGAAAGATTTATAGGCGTGCTCTCGCCGAACAAGCTTCTTACATTGTTGGCGTCTGACACCAAAAGCTCAATAGAGTCATCAACTTCGTTTCCAAAACCGTCCTCGATAGGCATATCTCCGAAAACTCTCGCTCTTGCTTTAAGCCTGCACTTGATTGCAAGCTTTCTGGGAGATGTAACTCTTCCGCTTATCATATCGGGACTTATCGTAGCATAGCCGACAAGGTTTGTAATGCTCAAATCCTCTGACCTGTCAAAGGGTACATCAATTTTGTACTCTGCGGTCAAGGGAGCACAATAAATCTCATTATCGCTTCCCATATACAAGACATAATAGTCAATATTGCCCGCAAACTCTGCACCGCTGTTTCCTATGTATTTTGAGGGTGGCAGAACAGTCGATCCAATCCTTAAAAGCTTTTTGATTTCGGGCTGGTAATCGGGCAGAGTAAAATCCCCCGAAAGCTCTTGGGTAGTATTTTTGTCACAAATCGGCACTTGAAGATATCCGCCAAGCGAATTTTGTTCCCTGTATCGTTCCATTTTAATTTCCTCCAAATGAAATTTTTTCGTTACATAATATGCTCGCACTCACATTTTTATACCTATTCGCAAAAAATACCCTTTCGGCATACAATTATAATTGCAAGGCTTTTACAAATAAATTTATTTATTCGACATTTTGTCGCGAAAGGATTTATATGATTGTTTATAAGGAATATAACCGTGCACGCGCGGTTGAATATGCAAGGCGTTGGGCGCTATCCAGAAATCCGCTCTTTATCAACTTTGCAGGCAGGGGCGGTGACTGCACAAATTTTGTATCTCAATGTATTTATGCGGGAAGCTGTCAGATGAATTTTACTACCGACTTTGGCTGGTATTACATAGACTCGGAAAACCGCGCGCCTGCGTGGAGCTCGGTTGAATTTATATACGATTATCTTACGGGGCGCCCAGATTTTATTTCAGCTAACGGTGGTATAGGACCATACGGAATAGAGGTGGACAGCACGGGAGCTATTGAGGGCGATGTAGTTCAGCTTGCAGACAGCTCGGGAGATTTTTATCACACATTGATAATTACAGGCTTTTCGGGCGGTGAAACACTAGTGTCAGCTCACACCAATGACGCCCTTGACAAACCGCTTTCAAGCTATAATTTCGCCTCATTAAGATACATTCACATAGAGGCAGTAAGAGTTGAATTTGCCGACGACGCTTGCTTTACAGATTTGATTGAGGGTGTGTCACTGAATATTCCGCCAGAAAACCTTCAGTAGCCTGAATTTTATTTGAATTTAACAAAAGCGTTATTGACAATTAATACAAGATGTGATAAAATATTCTTAGGTGATTTCGTAAATATGCAGAAAGGAATACCCGTAAACGAAAATGATGAATAAAGGCAAACTTAAAAAAGCGTTTTATATCGGTTCTATGATATTTATAGGTCTTGCTCTGGCCATAACCTATTTCTTTTTCCTTTATGAAAAAGAAAAAATCGTAGCAACGCTCTCTCTTATAATTTCGGTTTTGCGCCCTATAGTATTGGGAGCTGTATTTGCTTACATTATGAAATCAACCGCCAACTTTTATGAAAAATGGCTGACGGGTCTGTTTTCCCGAGCAAAAAAATTAAACGAAGCGGGAAAAAGAAAGCTTGTGGGCGGTGTTTCTGTCTTTCTGACACTCGTTACTTGGCTTGCAGTAATCGGAGTGTTGCTGTCTATTGTAATTCCTCAAATATATAAGAGTGTCAGCAACTTTGTTAACGATTTAATTCCAAAGCTACCCGAATACGAGCAACAGATATTTGAACTGCTTGATAAATATGTTTTAAAGTACGATTTTTTGAAGCCCTATACAGAGACAATTACAACTTGGATTACAACCTGGCTTGAAAATGACTTGATTCCAATAATAACAAATTTGGGCAGTGGTATTTTCCAAATTGTTGTAGATGTTTTCCGTGTTCTTGTTGACATTATTATCGGATTGATAATTGCGGTCTTCCTGTTGCTTGGCAGAAAGCCTATTGCAAAAAAATGCGAAATGTTTTTACATTGCATCTTCAAGGAAAAAGCAGTTTGTGTTATCACAGACGAGTTTAAATATGCCGACAAAATGTTCAGCGGATTTTTAGAGGGCAAGATTATCGACTCTACAATCATCGGCTTGATTTACTATATAGTGCTTGAGCTTTTGAATGTTCCGTATCCCGCTCTCGTTGCGGTAATTTGCGGTGTAACTAATATAATCCCAATTTTCGGTCCGTTTATCGGCGCTATTCCATCAGGCGTTATTATTCTTACAGCCGACCCTATTAAAGTCCTTCCCTTTGTGATTTTCGTTTGTATAATTCAGTTCCTTGACGGATATATAATCGACCCCCATATCGTTGGTGGAAATATAAAAATGTCTTCGCTTTGCGTTGTTTTCGCAGTAATCTTGTTTGGCGGTCTATGGGGCTTCTTCGGACTGCTTATTGGCGTTCCTACATTTGCTGTAATTTATGATATATTTAAAAAAATCGGTATATACTTGCTCAAAAAGAACGGTAAGGAGCAGCTGATCACTGCTTACAAGGAACAATTCAACGGGCAAAAACAGCCTGCAAGCAGTAAGGAGCCGGTTACAATAAAGCTTGATTCAAATAGCGACAAGAAATCAGAAAACGACGGCCCCGATAACCCTGAGAATTCTGATGAAAATTAATAAAATTATAAAAAACACTTGACTTTTAATGATTTCAGTGATATAATCTTAATAACTGAAGAAATTACTTTCTTTATACCAAAAATTATCCAAAAGGAAGGAACAAAATATGAAAAGGTACATAAGACTTATCTCTTTGATTTTATCTTTGATTATGATGACATCGGTATTTGCCGCTTGCAATGGCGATACTCCCGAGGTTACAACTGATGACCCTTCACAAGAAAGTGAAGTTGACGAGCTTTTGCCCGACATCGAAAAAAAGAACTACGGAAAAGAGTTCTATCTCCCGATACAAGGCGACATGGACTATTACTATGTTGAAGAAAGCTTGAATGACGGTATATCTGATGCTATTTACAACAGACAGGAAAATGTAAGAAAATATCTTGGAGTTGAAATCATATCAACAGAAACACTTGGTCACGACCAATACGCGGCTCCGTTTATGACTGCTGTTAAAAACAAGGACGGCTCGGTGCATACTATTCTTTCAAACCCATATATGGGATTGACGAATTTTATTTCCGGTAACTACCTCAGAGATTACAATGATATGCCTGCTATCGACTTGAATGCAGATTATTGGAATCTTGATGTTATGGAAGAGGTTGCCGCAAACGACCATCTTTACCTTGGATACAGTGATTATAGACTTGCTGTAACTTATGTAGTTACTTTCAACAAGGAGATGCTCGACAGATACTCTGACGCACTTGATGAATCTATCTATGACACAGTAATCAATCACCGTTGGACACTTGACAAGATGATTTCTCTTGCAAGCCTTGTTTATATCGACCAAGGCGAGCCCGGAAAAACCGATGATGATATTTTCGGTATTACAGGTCACCAATGGCAACAGTTTAATAACTTCTTGCAGGCAAGTAATATCCAGTTAGTAGAACAAAACGACAGAGGCTTGTACGAGGTTTCTGTGTATAACGCAAAGAATAAGGAAAGAACTACTGACTTGATTGATAAGCTTTCCGACATGGTAAAGGCAGACTATTCCTGGTTCAACTACCGTACTGAAAGCACTCCTCATATCTCTATGACATCAAATCAAACCTTGCTTTATCTCTCGTCAACATACAACTTGACTGAAATGATTAAGTTTGATGTTGAATTTGGAATTCTTCCATATCCTATGTTTGATGAGAATCAAAAGAATGTTGGTTACCGTTCACTTGACTGGGGCGGCTGGCTTTGTATTCCCTCTTACCTGGATGACGAGCAAATGGTTGGTGAGACCCTTGAAATGCTTGCATATTACAGTGATGATGTAACATTGGCGTTCTACGAAAAACTGCTTGGTAAGCAGGTTGCCGATGCTCCTCTTGACAAGAAGATGCTTGACATAGTTTGGGACAGTATTTGCTCTGATATAGGTCTTACATACTCAAATATGAATCTTTTGCTTGACATAAACTTGTTTATTGTTCCCATGGTTACATATGTCAATGCAGACAAGGGCTTGGCTGCATATGTTCAGCAGTATGAAAAGCAGGCAAACGGCGTGCTCAAAAAGTTCTTTAAAGAATTAAAGTAAAAAATATAATAAAGAAAATCCATCATGGACAAAAGGTCTGTGATGGATTTTCTTTATCCTGTTTACAGATCAAGGTGGTGTTCTTTGTTTTGGTGACCCGCCGGAGACTCTGAACACTTAATTCAATTTTGATTCCAAAATTGAATTGCTGAGTTTGAGCTAACCCCAACAGATTATCAAAACAAAAAACACCACCTCGTGGTGGTGTTCTTTGTTTTGGTGACCCGCCGGAGACTCGAACTCCGGACCCCTTGATTAAAAGTCAAGTGCTCTACCGTCTGAGCTAGCGGGTCATTTTTCGCTTGCCTAAATATTATACCACATCCCAGACGCTTTGTCAACATCTTTTTTGATTTGTGATGTACAAATTGTGAAGCGAAAACTTTACTTTTTTGTGCATTTGTTACTAAAAAATACAATTTTTATAATAGCTGAGGCTTTCTTTCACTTGATTTGCAAATTGTGCGATATTCACCTCAAAAATTGTAGGCAAGCTCATATCTCGCCTTTGGTCTGCATTATCTCCTCCGCCAAGTATATCATCTCTCACCGCTTTGACAATCAATTTGTCAATACCCTTTACACGACTCGTGTCCAGCAATCCGCCAAAGCAGGAAATTGCAACTGCTCTGTCACGAAGCTCCTGTGGGATTGATTTCTCCACATACTCATCAAAGCAATCTACAAATCCGCAGCAAATATAATATCCCACGCGGCACTTTGTCAAATCTTGATAATTTTCCTTCAAGAATTTTCTGAAAGCAGGCAACGGCTTGCCCATTCTGATAGATGTGCCAAGCACTATAAGGTCATATTCTTCAAAGATTATCTTGTCCTCACCAAGCTCAAAAAGCGAAACCTCTTGGTTTTTAAATTCTTTTTCTAAAAGGCGTGCACATTCGGCAGCCGTACCGCTTCTTGAGGCATAAGCAATTGCAATTTTCAAGACATCTTCCTCCAACAAAGATATTATATCAATATTATATATCATATCGAGAGATAAGTCAAGAAAAATTAAATTAACTCTAATAAAAATATAAAATTCCATTGAAAAAATGCTGCTTTTGTGTTATACTATAATTAGTCTAATCTGTAACTCCTATCAATTCTCGAAAGGAACGGTTATATGTCACAAAAGCTTAAAATTAAAGAGAAAATAGAAAAATTGCGCCGTGAGCTTACTCATCACGCAAAGCTTTACTATGTTTATGATGCACCTGAGATTTCAGACTATGATTATGATATGATGTTTGCCGAGCTAAAGCGGCTTGAGGCTGAAAATCCCGAATTTTTCTCTCCCGAATCGCCAACACAAAGAGTCGGAGGGAGAGCACTTGACAAATTTAACAAGGTTACTCACACAGTTAAAATGGACTCTTTATCTGATGTTTTCAGCTTTGACGAGCTTCGCGATTTTATAGATGCGACCTCAAAAATCGTTCCCGACACTGTCTTTTCTGTTGAGCCTAAAATCGACGGTTTGTCAGTTTCGCTAAAATATGAAAACGGAATTTTTGTCCAAGGAGCAACGCGCGGTGACGGTATTATAGGCGAGGATGTTACCCAAAATCTTCGCACAATTTTCTCAATCCCTATGTCGCTCCCCTGCCCGCTCACACTCACGGTCAGAGGCGAAGTATATATGCCCCGCGCAACCTTTGAGCGCATTAATCAAAAGCGTGAAGCTGAAGGCAAGGCTCTTATGGCAAACCCAAGAAATGCTGCGGCGGGCTCACTCCGTCAGCTTGACCCTGAGATTACCGCCTCTCGCGGACTCGATATATTTATCTTCAATCTTCAAGAAGGAGAGCTTTATGCCGACGGAAAGCAATCCGAAAGCCACACCGAAAGCCTTGACAGACTTAAAGAGCTGGGATTTAGCACTGTTGATTTAAGAATGCGCACCTCAAAGGTTGATGAAATACTTGCTCATATAGAAAAAATCGGTCAAATGCGAGATTCACTTCCCTATGACATAGACGGAGTCGTTATTAAAGCCGACATTTTTTCTGACCGAGTAAAAATCGGTGAGGGCACGAGCACTCCTAAGTGGGCAGCGGCATATAAGTTCCCTCCCGAAGAAAAAGAAACTCTGCTTCTTGATATAACAATAAATGTAGGCAGAACAGGAGTTTTAACTCCTGCAGCCGAGCTATCCCCCGTACGCCTTGCAGGAACTACTGTTAGCCGTGCAACGCTTCACAATCTTGATTATATCCGCGAGCGCGATATAATGCTCGGAGATGTAGTCGTTGTTCGCAAGGCAGGTGACATAATTCCGGAGGTTGTTTCTGCAAATAAGACAAAAAGAAACGGCACTGAGAGAGTTTTCTCAATGCCTGATAAATGCCCATCCTGCGGTGAGCCGGTTTTCTACGACCCAGACGAGAGCGCTGCGGTTCGTTGTACCAATTCTTCTTGCCCTGCTCAGCTATCTCGCGGTATTGAGCACTTTGCATCAAAGGATGCTATGAATATCGACGGTCTTGGCCCGCAAATTATTGAGCTTTTAATTTCTAACAATTTGATTAAGGACGCCGCCGACCTCTATTCCCTCAAGGTTGCTGATGTAAGTCAGCTTGAGAGAATGGGTGAAAAATCTGCAAGCAATCTTATTTCTGCTATTGAAAAGTCAAAATCGGCCGGACTTGAGCGGCTTTTGGGAGCTCTTGGAATAAGAAACATCGGAGAGGTTGCCGCCCGCGCGCTTGCCTCAAAGTTCAAAACGCTTGACGCGTGTATGAATGCAACCTTTGAGGAGCTTATTGAAATACAGGATTTCGGCGCGATTACAGCCGAATGTGTTGTGAATTACTTTTCACACCCGCAAAATAAGGAGCTTTGTCAAAGGCTCGCCGAGGCAGGTGTGCTGACCGAATCAACACAGTCACCCACCTCTGATAAGCTTTCGGGCAAGACCTTCGTTTTGACAGGAACTCTGCCTACCTTGTCACGAGATGAAGCAAGCGCTATGATTGTTGCTGAAGGCGGAAAGGTCTCGGGCTCGGTTTCAAGCAAAACAAGCTATGTTGTAGCGGGTGAGGCTGCAGGCTCAAAGCTTGCACGGGCACAAGCGCTCGGTATCGCGATTATCAACGAAGCAGAGCTTTTTGAAATGCTGAAATAAATTTATGCCAGACCCGTGTATTCTACAATTCCGTTGTATATTCCTCTGGCAAAAAGCTCGGGATTGTTGTTCATAAGGGCCGCATCGCGCGGATTTGTAATAAAGCCCATCTCAACTAAAACGGCAGGCATATTAGTGTTTTTCAGGACGTAAAGACCGGAGCGCACCTTAATTCCCCTGTTGCGAAGTCCGGTTGCCTCGGCAAGATTTTCTACAATATCCTCACCGAGATTGTAGCCCCTTGTGTTTCTCGCGTATGCATAAGCCTCAACACCCGTAGCACTTGAATTGTCTGACGCGTTTGTATGTAGGCTTATAAAATAGTCAGCTCCCCACGAATTTGCGTCATTAACCCGTTGGCGCAGGCTTGATGTGTTTGATGTGCCAATTTGAGTACTTGGCGACGGACGCGACAGCCTGACCTCGTAATTTCCGCTTCTGCGCAAAAGCTCGGCTAAGTCCTGTCCTATACGATATGTTAAATCTTGCTCGCGCAGACCGTTGCCCTCTGCTCCTGCATTGGGGTTCACGGGATTGTGACCTTGGTCAATGTATATTTTAGGCATAATTATCCCCCTTTGTTTTTTAAGTGAATATAGTATCTTTTCGATATTATTTTATGCTGTTTTTTAAAATTTGTGAAAATGCAACTTCAGCTCTGTCTGGGAAAGGATAAAAATGAGTCAAGAAATAAATGCTCAGGAAATCTATAGTATTGACGAGAGTATAAAGCTTTCTCCCGAAAAAAACAAGGTCGTTGGCGGCACGCTCTATCTTGTTGCAACACCTGTAGGAAATCTCGGCGATATTTCGGCGAGAGCGGTAAAGATCTTGTTAGAGGTCGATTTTATCGCCGCCGAGGACACAAGAAATTCTATGCGCCTGCTCTCTTATTTGGGTATTCAAAAAAATATGGTTTCATATTTTGAGCATAACAAAAAATCGCACGGAGAATTAATTTGCAACCGCTTGCTTGCAGGCGAATCCTGCGCTTTGATTACCGACGCGGGAACACCCGCCATAAGCGACCCAGGTGAAGACATAGTTCTGCTTTGTGCTGAAAAAAATATTCCTGTAACTTCTATTCCGGGTGCTTGCGCTGCAATTTTAGCTCTTACGCTTTCGGGTTTGCCAACTGCAAAATTCTGCTTTGAGGGTTTTTTATCGGCTGATAAAAAGGATCGACGCAAAAGACTCAATGAGCTCAGCCGAGATAATCGCACCACAATTTTTCACGAAGCTCCGCACAAATTAAAGGCAACGCTTGGGGATATGTGTGAAATTCTCGGATCTGAGCGCAAAATTGCGCTTTGCCGTGAGCTAACCAAGTTAAATGAGGATATTATGAGAACAACTCTTGGCTCGGCAGTGGAATATTACGCTGAAAATTCACCGAGAGGTGAATATGTTCTCGTCGTTGAGGGGTCGCAAGAAAAAGCAGAAAGCGAGAAGGATTACCTCCATTCCCTTTCAATTGAAGAGCATGTTGAGCATTACATAAGCCTTGGAATGAGCAAAAAGGATGCAATAAAAGCAACTGCCCGCGACAGAGGACTGCCAAAGAATGAAGTTTATATTAAAATGATATAATTAAATAAATTACGGCAATTTGATTTTCCAAATAAATTGCCGTAATTGTTATTTGTTTATTGGAAATGAAATAAACTACAAGTCGTTTTATACAATCAAGCAAGCCATAAATCACAGTAAAGATATAAATTTTCAACAAACCAAAAATTTTTTTGATTTTTTTTAAAAAAGGTGTTGACAAACGGCTTGTCTTATGGTATAATACCATATGTTCCGCGATTGATTTGTTATCGCAGAGAATTATATAATTTTGCTGGTGTGGCTCAATGGCAGAGCAGCTGATTTGTAATCAGCAGGTTGATGGTTCGACTCCGTTCACCAGCTCCATTTTTATGGGGGATTTCCCGAGCGGCCAAAGGGGGCAGACTGTAAATCTGTTGTCACTGACTTCGGTGGTCCGAATCCACCATCCCCCACCAAAAAAACACATAGGCTTTACGCCTATGTGTTTTTTTGTTGCGGTATTGGTGAGCTAAGGAACACCACACCAAATCTTTGATTTGGTAAAGGTCCGAATCCACTTCACAAAATCTCAATAGGCTTTACGCCTATATGTTTTTTTGTTGCGGTGTTGGTGAGCTGAGGAACACCACACCAAATCTTTGATTTGGTAAAGGTCCGAATCCACTACTCAAAATCTCAATAGGCTTTACGCCTATGTGTTTTTTTAACTTCTTTGCATTAAAAAACGGTCTAAAGTTTTTTAAAATCATTGACACATTTCGCTATATATGATACAATTAACTAAAATAAAGTATTGCTCAAATAACTCATCAAACCTTATCCAAGTTTATTCAGGAGGTATAATTATGGCAACCCCTAAACTCAAAAAAAGCTTACCCATTGCTTCAACTATGCGTCGTGGCAATATCCTTTTGACCGAGGACGAAAAGATGCGTGTCCACGCCAATTTTCCTGAACAAAAATATGTTTCAACCTCAGCCAATAGAGAAATAAATAATATAGGAATTTCACTAAAAGATTACTGTGAACGCGCAAAAGCAAGAAAAGTTGAGGTTATGACATTTTTCCACGACCATTTTTTTGGCGGCGGTCAAAGAGAATTACACCTCACTCATCCTGATTTTATTGATTATACAAAGAAAATCTCCGACTATTGCGAGCAATACGGTATTAGTATTGGCGCAAGCGTTACAAACCCTCTTGACCTTGGAAAAAGCTTCAAGGAAGCAAAAGGCATCGGCGGTCAGCACCGTTTCTTCGCAGAGGGAGTCAAACTTCCTGACGGCAGCTTTAAATTTAACGCTCCAATATCTGAGTGCTGGGGCAACAACAAGGGGATAATTAATCTTGGATTTGACCGCGCACGACTTTTCACATATACTGAGGAAAATGACGGTTCGGCGTATCTTGTAATCAGACCGGAAACCATTCAAGAAATTCCAGAGGGTGACTATAGCCTTACAATATCCACCGAACCATACGAGCTCAGCACATATTTTGGAGATAAGCACATAATATTTGAGGGCAACACAAATCTTGAGGGAAACCGAGTATTCTCGGTTTGCTATATGGACACTCCCGAAATGGACTATTTCCATCCCGAAGCTGACTCCTACATTCAAAGTATAATTGATATGTATCTTGACAAGGGTGTTGAATTCCTTGAGCTGTATTCTGACGAAATGCATATTCAATTCGACTGGGGATTCAGGCACTTCGGTCCTTATGAAATTCCCACTCGCTATATGACCGAGAGCTTCCAAGCCGAGCTTGCAAGGAAAGACGATATTTTTGCAGATTTTGATAAAGCTCTGATTTATTTTGGCTACGATATGCTTACAGACCGACGAGAATTAGGTCGAGCCCACACTCAACACGTTATGGGAAGATCTGCCGCCGATAAATATCGCACTTTTCGTCTGAGAAAAACATACTTTGAGATGCTTCAGGACAAGGTAGTTGAAATGTGCTGTAACGCTCGTGACTATATTCGCGACACTTATAAAAAGCACAAAGGGCGTGACCCATTGTGTCACGGTCACGCAACCTGGCAGGAGTCGCCGACATGTGACCAATACGGTGCAGGACGTGTTGACGGCATGTTTCACACGGCAACACAACAGGGTATATGCACCAAGGACTATACACCCGATTATGTTTATTCAAGCACTATAAGAGAGGCAATTTCGGGCTGTTATGATTACTTCAAGTGGAATGATTATTTTTCGCACGGGGGCACAGACTTCTGTGAGTGCGGTTGGTTTGACCGTAACTATTACGGCGGAGCTATGTCTGCTTCATTAGGCTCTCTCAACCGCAATAAAATTGGATACTGGGGCGCTTGGGGCTTTCCTAATGAAGTGCGCAAACGCTTTAACCCTGTAAGTCTTGCATACGGAACTCTGCGTATTTCCAAAGATACTATAATTACAGGCGGTTATACTCGCTCAATAGATGTGCTTTACATATATCCTAAGGATTTAACTTCTATAGAAGAAAGATTTGGAAGCTGGATGGTTCAATACGGATATACTAACTACTGCCCGTCCGACAGAGTGGTAAAGCTTGGCAAGCTTGAGAGTGGACGCTTAACTCTTGGCACAAATTCTTACTCAACGATTGTTGTGGGGTTTGAGCCTTTCTACAATCAGGAGTTTTTATCACTGCTTGAAAAATTCGTCAAGGCGGGCGGAAATGTCGTCTGGCAAAGCACTCCGCCTGCAAATGAGCTTGGCAAGGTGCCTGCTCGCTTTCTGAAATTGTTTGGATTAAAATCGGTGCAGACACTTTTAGAGGGCACTTGCG
Organism: Eubacteriales bacterium; assembly: GCA_045588675.1. GTDB lineage: Bacteria > Bacillota > Clostridia > Oscillospirales > CAG-272 > SVTX01. Next base: position 31,947 of record JAZNER010000029.1, read on the forward strand.
CACAATCAGTAAAATTTACAGGCTCGCTGTCCTCTCTTCCTACTATGCTCGTTCCCACAGATATGCTTCCTGACAGAATATACTCTGTAAATCCGTTGAATGATGTAGAAACCGTTGCCTTCACAACAAATAACTGTATTGGCACTTGGCGAAGGCTTGGACGCGGAAACGCACTTTATATAGGCTGTCGTTTACGTGATGACCAATCGGGCGCAACTCCCGACTCTCCATCAACACTCTTCGACCTGTTGAAGTGTGTCGGCGCATACGGCGGAGCTTTGTCCCTTGACAACACCGAAACGATAAGCCGTAAAACCAAGTATTTTGCTTCAAAATTCAACAACGGCACATATACTGTATGCAATCATTTCTACAAAATGGTTGAAGAATGGGACGGCGTTTTCAGACGTGACGAGCAAGAGGATGCAAAGTTCCTCGAAAGATATGATATGCTTACTCCCCTTGAGCTTAAGCTTGATAATTTCTTGATTGAAGGACATAGAATAAGCTATCAGGGTGAGGGTGCTCTGCAATACCGTTTGAATAGGAGCGGCAAGCTGATTGGATTTCGTGGAGAGGACACTTGCGGAGTGAGCATTGACGGAGTTGAATACAGAATCACTAAAGAAAAGGCAAACACCGTATTCAGTGTAATCGACAGTGAACGAATCCCCGACGGCTACAAGAAGGGCTGGCAGGTGTGGTCAAGCGCGCCAACTGTAAACCTTTGTTGCAAAATCCCTAAAAGTGCTGAGCTGTATCGCGATGTAGATGCCGATGGACTTGATTTACAAATTGATGAGAGAATCAAGCTTTCGGGAAGCGAAATTCACAAGGGCGATATCCCCTCAGTTGTGATTTTGGTTAAATAAAAATTAAAAACCGAGCAGATGTGAACTAAATGTGCTTCACTTCAATGCTCGGTTTTTGTTTTATGTTTATTTAGTCATTTTCTCCTGTTTTACCTTGTGGTCAATAACATGGCGTGAGGCAAGCTCCCTCTTTATGTCGTCAAGCGAAATTCCCATCTGCACCATAAGAACAAGCACATGATAGCAAAGGTCGCTGATTTCATAAATCGTTTCAGCCTTGTCGTCAGCCTTGCCCGCGATAATGACCTCAGTTGATTCCTCGCCAACCTTTTTGAGAATTTTGTCAATTCCCTTTTCAAACAAATATGTCGTGTAAGAGCCCTCCTTCTTCTCGGTCTTTCTACCCTCTATGAGCGACATAAGAGCTTTAAGGGTAAACTCCTCCTTCGGCTTGTCCTCGCTCTCAAAAAGAGAATTTTCAAAGCAAGAAAAGCTTCCTGTATGGCAAGCGGGCCCGTCAGGAACAACTATTACCTCAAGCGCATCATAGTCACAGTCGGCCTTGATTGATACTATATGCTGGTAATTTCCGCTCGTTTCTCCCTTTAACCAAAGCTCCTGCCTTGAACGGCTATAAAAGCATGTCAAACCCTTCTCTATTGAAATTTCAAGGCTTTCACGGCTCATATATGCGAGAGTCAGAAGCCTGCGCGTTTTAAAATCAAGTACAACTGCAGGAATAAGTCCCTTTTCATCAAATTTAAGCTGGTCTATATTAAGCATAATAAAATTCCTCTTTTGTTTTATATTCTTACGGAAATTCCGTTGTTTGCAAGCTCTCGCTTGAGCTCGGGGATTTTTACCTCTCCGAAGTGGAAAATTGAAGCGGCAAGTCCTGCGTCAACTCCCTTTAAGGTCTGGAATAATGTTGTAAAGTGCTCTATTTTTCCCGCGCCTCCAGAGGCTATTACAGGAACTGATACTGCCTTGCAGACCGCATCAAGCATTTCTATATCAAAGCCACCCTTAACACCGTCTGTATCGATTGAATTGAGCACGACCTCGCCCGCGCCATTCCCAACACATCGGCGAATCCACTCGACTGCCTCCATTCCCGTGTTTTCTCTGCCTCCCTTGGCAAAAACACGGAAAACTCCGTCAACTCGCTTGACATCAGCAGAAATTACAACACATTGGTCACCGTATCTCTTTGCCGCCTCGTTTATAAGGTCGGGATTTTTGATTGCTCCTGAATTTACGCTCACCTTGTCAGCACCGCATTTAAGCACTCTGTCGAAGTCGTCAAGCGTGTTTATTCCGCCTCCCACTGTAAGCGGGATGAAAATCGTCGCGGCTACCTCTTTTAAAATATCGGCAAACAAGCTCCTTCCCTCCGCTGACGCAGTAATATCATAAAAAACAAGCTCGTCGGCACCGTTGTCACTATAATATTTTGCAAGTGTCGTCGGTGAGGAAACATCTCCGAGCCCCTCAAAATTAACTCCCTTTACAACACGACCGTCCTTGACATCAAGGCACGGAATTATTCTTTTAGTTATCATTTTGCTACCTCGATTGCCTCTGCCAAATCAATAGCGCCCGTATAATACGCCTTGCCTATAATTGCACCGTAAAGCTCAAGAGCGCGCAGCTTTTTTATATCTTCAAGCGAGGAAACTCCGCCCGACGCCACAATCTGCATATCAAATTTCTCCGACAGCTCTTGGTACAGGGCGTGATTTGTGCCCTGCATAGCGCCGTCCTTTGAAATATCGGTGCAAATAATCGTATTCACTCCGATTTTTCTCATTTTCTCGCAAAAATCATATATATCGGTGTCGCTTGTCTGGGTCCAGCCCTTAATTGCTATTTTTTTGTCCTTGATGTCAGCTCCTACCGCAATTTTCTCGCCAAACCTTCCAACCGCTTCAAGTAAAAAGCATTCATCCGTAAGTGCCGCAGTACCTAAAATAACTCGGTCAACACCAACCGAAAAATATTTTTCTACTGTTTCCATATTACGAATACCGCCTCCGATTTCACTTTTGAGGCTTGTATTCTTGGCAATCTGCTCTACGACCGAGATGTTGGGCGTTGTACCAAGCTTTGCGCCCTCAAGGTCAACAAGATGTACCCACTCTGCTCCCTTGCCTTCAAAATCCTTTGCAACAGACAAGGGGTCGTCGCTATAAACAGTCATTTTTTCATAATCGCCCTTATATAACCTTACCGCCTGTCTGCCGTAAAGGTCGATTGCAGGAAAAATTAACATATATATCCTTTCGTATTCGCCAGCTTGGCGAAAAAATCAAATTTTAAAGCTCGCAAAAAGCCTTCATAATGGCAAGACCGACCCGACCGCTCTTTTCGGGGTGGAACTGACAGCCGCAAACATTGCCATGTGCAACTGCCGCCGTCAACGGCGCGCCGTATTCGGTATCGGCAATTACAAAATCAGAGCAATTCGCACCGTAATACGAGTGAACAAAATAAACGAAATCTCCCTCGTTTATATATTTGAAAATCGGGTGCTTTTCGCCCTTGAATTTCAAGTAATTCCAGCCTATATGCGGAACTTTCAGTTCGCTTGGAATTACATCTGATATAGGACGGATGTCGCCCCCAATAAGCCCCAAGCCCTGATGAGTGCCATACTCAAAGCTCCTCTCAAGCAGCAGCTGCATTCCAAGACAAATGCCCATAAGATGCTTGCCGTGATTGGCTTCTTCAACAATTACCTTATCAAGTCCGCTTTCGCGCAGCTTCTGTGCCGCATCGCCAAATGCGCCAACGCCCGGCAAAATTATTTTATCTGCTTCTCTCAAAACCGCTCCGTCTGATGTAACACGGGCATCAATACCTATTGCCGAAAGCGAGCTTTTAAGCGAAAAAAGATTTCCTACACCATAATCAACTATGGCAACCATCAAAGTACCCCTTTCGTTGAGGGAATTTCCTCTGTGCGCTTTTCGTCAATCCTAACTGCCATTTTAAGAGTTCGGGCAACCGACTTGAATACGCCTTCAATTATGTGGTGACTGTTTTTGCCGTCAAGCTGGCGTATGTGCAAGGTGCAGTTTGCCTGTCTTACAAATCCAAGCCAGAATTCCTCTACAAGCTCGGTGTCAAAATCACCGACCCTTTGACTTGGTATCTCAAGCGAACAGGAAAGATATGCTCTGCCCGAAAAATCAACAGCGCTAAGCACAAGAGCCTCATCCATAGGGATTATTGACGAGCCATATCGCTCAATGCCCTTCTTCTCGCCAAGTGCTTCAGCAAACGCCTTGCCAAGACAAATTCCTATATCCTCGGCTGTATGGTGGTAGTCAACCTCGCAGTCGCCTACACATGTCAAATTCAAATCAAATCTGCCGTGTGCCGCCAAAAGTGTTAGCATATGGTCAAGAAAGCCACAACCGCTATCAATTTTACTCTTTCCCTCTCCGTCAAGATTAAGCGACAATTTTATATCTGTTTCAGCTGTTTTGCGTGAAATTTCTGATGTTCTCATAGATTTTCCTCCAATATTTCAGCCAAGGCTTTAATTAATTTTTCCATTTGCTCCTTTGAGCCTATTGTAATTCTGTTATACTTGGAAATGCGGGGACTTGCAAAGTGTCTTACAAGCACTCCGCGACGGCGAAGCTCACTGTAAATAAGCTCTCCGTCAAGGCTTTCGTGCTTGGCAAAAACAAAATTTGCATAGGATTTTGTAAAGCTAAATCCAAGCCGCGCAAGCTCTTTCTCTGTATATTCTCGGTTTTTAATTATCTCTGCGCAATTTGCCCTTGTGTATTCCTCGTCACAAAGAGTGCCAATTCCCGCTGCCATAGTCATTGAATTGATATTGTAGGGATTTGTGGAATACTTAATCATATTGAGGTCGGCAATAAGCTCCTCTGAGCCCACACCAAAGCCCAAGCGCGCTCCAGCCATTGAGCGAGATTTTGAAAAGGTTTGCGTTACAAGCAAGTTTTTATACTTATTAACAAGCGGAATAACACTCTCGCCGCCAAAATCAATATACGCCTCGTCAATTACAACTACAGCTCCAGGGTTCGATGACACGATTTTTTCAATTTGCTCCCGTGACAGCAAAATTCCCGTAGGAGCATTGGGATTGGCAATAAAAATAGTTTTGTTTTTGCCTATATAGTCATTTATATTTATTGAAAAATCCTCATTCAAGGATATTTTTTCATAAGGCACACAGTTAAGCTCTGCAAAGACCGAATAAAAGCCATATGTTATATCGGGGAAAATTGCAGGGTGCTCCTTGTCGCAGAATGCCATAAATGCAAAATTCAAAATTTCATCAGAGCCGTTTGTGCACAGAACCTGATCGTAATCAACAGAATTCAAATCGGCAATCATTTGCGTTAATTTTCTGCACTCGGGGTCACTGTAAAGCTGTAAGCTCTCCGCCGCCTCTGCCGCCATCTGCACCGCTTTTTTTGACAGTGGGAACGGCGACTCGTTTGTATTTAGCTTGACATATTTCATATCCTTCGGCTGCTCACCGGGGGTATAAGGTGTCAGGCTTTTGTATTTATTACTTAAAAATTCGCTCATTTTTTCACCAAACTAACTAAATTATTCTTCTTTAAGCCTCACAACAGCACTTTTCGCGTGCGCTTGGAGGCCTTCCTTTTCGGCGAAGTATGCAACATCTCTTGCAACCTTACCCAAAGCATCCTTTGTGTAATATGTGTATTGAGTTTTCTTTACAAAATCATCAACCGACAAAGGACTTGAAAATTTTGCAGTTCCGCTTGTTGGCAGAGTGTGATTTGGTCCTGCAAAATAATCGCCAAGAGCCTCGGGGCAATTCCTGCCCATAAAAATTGAGCCTGCGTGACGGATTTTGTCAAGGTAATCAAATGGATTATCAAGACAAAGCTCCAGATGCTCGGGCGCAATTTCATTGGCAATTTCAATTGCACAGGAAATATCGTCTGCCACGATAATCTTTCCGTTTTTATCAATTGATTCGCGCGCTATTTCTGCCCTTGAGAGCTTTGGAATTTGAGCTTCAAGCTCTGCGCTTACACGCTTTGCAAGCTCATACGAATCTGTAACAAGCACCGCGCTTGCAAGCTTATCGTGCTCAGCTTGTGAAAGAAGGTCTGCCGCCATATGACGCGGATTGCTCTTACCGTCAGCGACGATTAAAATTTCACTCGGCCCTGCAATCATATCAATAGACACAACTCCGAAAACCTGTTTTTTCGCCTCTGCAACAAAGGCGTTTCCGGGGCCTACAATCTTGTCGACCTTTGGCACCGATTCAGTTCCATAAGCAAGCGCCGCAATCGCCTGCGCTCCGCCTACCTTGAATATTTTATCAATTCCCGCAATTTTAGCCGCGGCCAAAATTACAGGATTCACCTTTCCCTCTTTGTTGGGCGGTGTCACCATAACGACCTCGCGACAGCCCGCAATCTTCGCGGGAATCGAATCCATAAGAACAGTTGAGGGGTAAGCGGCTGTGCCACCCGGAACATAAAGCCCTGCTCTGTCAACGGGTATTATTTTTTGCCCGATAACAATTCCGTCCTCATCATTTATAATAAAGCTGTTTCGCACTTGCTTCTCGTGGAATTTACGAATATTTGCCGCCGCTCTTTTAAGTATTTCTATAAACTTAGGCTCTACTATCTCAAACGCTTCGTTAATCTCATCCTCGCTCACCGCAAGAGAATTAAGCTTTGCCTTATCAAACCTTTCACAGTATTCATAAAGCGCTTTATCGCCATTTGCCCTTACATTTTTAATAATTTCTGCGACAGTATCCTCAACATTTATCTCAGGCTCTGTGCGGGAAAATATCTCGCTATTTGAAACCTCACCGTATTTTAAAATTTTTATCATCTGATTTACCTCTTCTTCCGCTCACGGCACTAAAATCAACGGTTTTTCACCTCTGCTTCAAGGCCCTTTACAACATTCTCTATCAATTCTGACTTGAACTGACTGCTTGATTTATTGGCAATAAGTCTTGCACTGACATTCGCTACCTCTTCAATCACCTCAAGATTGTTTTCCTGTAGCGTTCTGCCCGTTTCAACTATATCAAGAATTACATCAGAAAGCCCCAAAATCGGCGCTAACTCAATCGAGCCGTTCAAATGGATTATATCAATCTCACGACCTATTGACGAATAATAATCCTTTGCTATATTGGCAAATTTTGTAGCAACCTTAAGCGCTCTTTTCTGATTATCTCTGAACGATTTCGGTGCGGCAACTGCCACGCGGCACACTCCCGTTTTCAAGTCAAGCAGCTCGTAAACATCAGGCTTATATTCAAGAAGAATATCCTTACCCGCGACACCTATATCAGCCGCTCCGCGCTCAACATAAATTGCAACATCAGAGGGCTTTACCCAGAAAAATCTAATCTTTTTTTCTGCGTTTTCGAATGTAAGCTTTCTGTTATTTTCTTTTATAGACGGGCAATCGAAGCCTGCCTTCTCAAACATATCGTAAACGCGCTCACCAAGCCTTCCCTTTGGCAAGGCAACATTAAGCATTTCCATTATCTACCTCCGCGCCACTCTGCCCGAATTTTATCATCCTTTTATACTTCAATCTCTCGGGCATTCGCTTTTGCACCATAACGCGCTCGCCCTCAACCGTCAACCTGTCAACAAGCTTACAAAGAGAAGCAAAATCACTATCGTCATCATAAAGCACGAGGGCGTCTATATCGTATTCCACGCTTTCGTCACAAAGCTCGTCAATCAAATCAAGATAAACGGCAAATCCGACAGCGCCTGCATTCTTACCCATATTTTTGAGCAGATTGTCATATTGACCGCCCGAAAGTATGCTTGACGGAATACCCTTGACAAAGCCCTTGAATATAATTCCGCTATAATATCTTGTGTCGTCAATAACCGAGAAATCAATTTTGATTTTTTTGTTCGCGGAGAGCTGACTTACTACCTCTGCAAGCTCTTGTGCCAAAGGATAGCACTTGCTATCCTGTAGTATTTCAAGCAATTCATCGCAGCCACCTTTGATTTTAAGCAGACTTTTAAGCTTATCTGCAATTTCTATATTTTTTCCCTCTTCAAGACAAGCGCTGTCGATACCGTGCAAATTTTTCTCGCCTATACACTCAAGAACCCGAGCTCTGCCCGTGACCGAAAGTCCCATTTCATCAATGAGAGAGGAAATAATACCTATGTGAGATATATTCAGTACGAAATCCTTTGAAATCGCTTCAAGGCTTTGCTCGGCAAGCTTTAAAACCTCAAAAACAGAATATTTATCAATCAAACCGATACATTCAAGCCCCGATTGCATGATTTCCTTGAAGGAAAGACTTCCCTTCGGAACTCTGTAAACATTTTCATTATAATAAACCTTTCGAACACCGCCGTCGCTTATGCGGCTGTTCTTAACAATCGACAAGGTTACATCAGGCTTTAACGCCATCAGCTTACCGTCGGTATCGGTAAAGGTTATTATATGGTCGGACACAAGAAAGCTCTTGTTTCTTACATAGAGGTCGTACTCCTCAAATTTGCTCATTTTATATTGAGAATATCCGTAGCCTTCGTAAAGATTTCTCAAATTGTACATAGCCCGCTCTGTTCGGCTGATGTTATTCTGACTTATATTCATTTTCTCGCCTTTCAATGTTTGGTGCTTATTTTTCTTCGATTTTTTCAATAACAGACAAATATCCTCCGCTGCCATACAAAAGACATTTATTTACACGGCTGATGGTAGCGGTGCTCGCACCCGTTGCCGCCTCAATGTCCTGATACCTATCTCCGTTTTTAAGCATTTTGGCAACGCAAAGTCTTTGCGACAAATCCTTAATTTCCTTCATAGTGCATATGTCTTCAAGAAAATTTGCACATTCCTCCTCATTTGAAATGCTGACTATTGCGCGAAAAAGCTTATGCTCGTCGTCTGTAAATTTTCTCATTTCTATCCTCCATATGCTATTTATTAAAAGTATTTTGTCAAATTTTATCCTTAAATCATCTCGCTTAATCATTTTACCACATTAAAGCGATAAAGTCAATAGCTTTTCTAAAAAAACTTTAAAAAACAATATGCCCTATTTTGCAAAAGACATCAATTTATTTAAAAAGCAAAATAAATTATAAAAAACAGAGCAAAAAAGACGAATTTTGCTAAAAATATATTGACAATAGGATATTTTTGTGTTATACTCAATTAAAGATGATAGAGGCGCACCTGAAAAATAGTAGCTTTGCCGAAAAAACCGCGCGGGTTGGCATAGCAAAAGGGTTCGGTGCCGAAGAATGACCTTTGCGCAGAGGCTATTCTGGCAACTCGGATAATATCCGCTTTGCTGTCGCAGAAATGCGGAGTGCTATCTACTGCCACAAGCAGTAATAAGGTAGCCGTTATCACACGGCTGTTTTTTATTTGCAGAGATGTGGGCAGAGATAGCAAATCGCTTTCTCTGCCCCTTTAATTTTGCAAAAATATTCATAATAAAACGGAGGATTTTTAAAATGAAAAAAACAGTGTTCACGGGCGCGGCTACCGCGATTATCACACCCTTTAAAGATAATAAAATTGATTATGAGGCCTTTGGCAAGCTTATCGATTGGCAAATAAACGAGGGCATTGACGCTATCGTTGTTTGCGGAACTACGGGAGAGGCAAGCACTCTTACAGACCAGGAGCACAAGGACGCCATTAAATTTGCAGTAGAAAAGGTAGCGGGCAGAGTTCCCGTAATTGCGGGCACAGGCTCAAACGACACCGCCTACGCAATTGAAATGACCGAATATGCATGTTCTGTCGGAGCTGATGCAATTCTTTTGGTTACACCTTACTATAATAAAGCAACCCAAAAAGGTCTTATCAAGAGCTTTACAGCCGTAGCTGATGCTTCAACGAAGCCAATTATTTTGTACAATGTTCCTTCTCGCACAGGCTGCAATATTCTCCCTGCAACTGCCGCAAAGCTTGCAGAGCACGAAAATATCGTTGCTATCAAGGAAGCAAGCGGAAACATATCCCAAATTGCAGAGCTTGCGGCTCTCACACGCGGTAAGCTTGATATTTATTCGGGAAATGACGACCAGATAGTTCCTATTCTTTCTCTTGGCGGCAAGGGAGTGATTTCTGTTCTTTCTAACCCGATGCCCCGCGCTACAAGTAAGCTTTGCCATGAATTTTTTGACGGCAATATCGAAAAAAGCCTTCAGATGCAGCTTGACCTACTTCCCTTTGTCAATGCACTGTTCTGCGAGGTCAACCCAATTCCCGTAAAGGCGGCTATGGCGCATATGGGCTTTTGCGAAAACAGTCTGCGCATGCCACTTACCGAAATGGAAGAAGAGCACGAACTCAAGCTGGTTGAAATTATGAAGGGACTTAAGCTTATATAAAATGATCAAACAAGCCCCGAAACACCACCCAAAAATAAAATCAGAGGTAACTTTTAATGAAGATATTAATTAGCGGTATCGGCGGACGAATGGGCACTGAAATTAAAAAGCTTGCTCTTGAAGGCTTTCACGGTGCTTCTCTTGTTGCAGGCTATGACATTGCTCCGCAGAGCATTACCGAATGTCCGACATACACAAGCCTTTGGGCTGTAAAGGAAGCTCCCGATTGCATTATTGACTTTTCGCACCATTCTGCAACGACTGATCTTTTAAAGTACGCTTGCGAAAAGAAAATCCCCGTAGTTATCGCAACAACGGGACACGACGAAAGCGAAAAGGCAGAAATTCTTGCAGCTTCAAAAATAATTCCTGTATTCCACTCGGCAAATATGTCACTCGGTGTCGCTCTTCTTTGCTCGCTTGCGCAAATAACAGCAAAGACCTTCCCCGATGCTGACATTGAAATAATCGAGAAGCATCACAACAGAAAGCTTGATGCGCCAAGCGGAACTGCTCTTTTGCTTGCAAACGCAATCCAAAAAATCCGCGAATCTGCATATTTTACATTTGGCAGGCAGGGGCAAGCAAAGCGAGAGCCTGCTGAAATCGGCATACACGCCATCCGCATGGGCAACATTATCGGCGAGCACGAGGTAATTGTCGGAACCGATACTCAAACAATTACACTAAAGCACGAGGCGCACAGCCGCTCACTCTTTGCCGAGGGTGCTATCGTTGCCGCAGAATATCTTGTAGAGCAGAGCACCGGTCTTTACGATATGAATTCAATGATTGGACAATAAAAGTTTTACACAAGCTTTCAAAAACAAACAAACCATTTTAATAAATGAGAGGCTTACAATGATTTGTAACAATCTATCAATAAACGAAAAAGGGCATCTGTCGCTTGCGGGATTTGATACAGTAGAGCTTGCCGAGAAATACGGCACTCCGCTCTACCTCTATGACGAGAACAAAATCCGCGAAAAATGCCGCATTTACAAAAGTGCGCTACAAGAAGCCTTTGGCGAAAATGCGCTTGCGCTCTACGCCAGCAAAGCTGCTTCCTTCCGTCAGATGTACCGAATAATTAATGAAGAAGGACTTGGAACCGACCTTGTTTCCTCAGGCGAGCTTTACACGGCTCTCTCGGTCGGCTTCCCGCTCCAAAAAGCATATTTCCACAGCAATAATAAGACCGATTTTGATATTGCTTATGCTATCGACTCGGGCGTTGGATACTTTGTGGTTGATAATGTCGAGGAGCTTGACGCGATTGACCGAATTGCAAAGGAGAAGGCTACACGGCAAAAGGTTCTGTTGCGCCTGACACCAGGCATTGACCCCCACACCTATGAAGAGGTAGCGACGGGCAAGGTTGACTCAAAGTTTGGTTCTGCCATTGAAACAGGACAGGCCGAGCAGATTGTAAAATATGCTCTTGGACTTGATAATATTGAGCTCTACGGCTTCCACTGTCACGTTGGCTCGCAGGTGTTTGATTCTGATATTTTCCTTCGCGCGTCAAGAATTATGCTTGAATTTATCGCCGAAATCAAGAACAAATACGGCTTTGAAGCAAAGGAGCTTGACCTTGGCGGCGGCTATGGAGTTCGCTATCTTGAAGAAGACCCCGTGCTTGACATAAGAGCCAATATTTTCGAGGTAGCAAAGGCGGTCAAGGAAGCTTGTGCCGAGCTTGACATCAATGTTCCCGCAATTCGTATGGAGCCCGGAAGAAGCATTGTAGCTGACTCGGGAATGACGCTATACACCGCCGGAACGGTTAAGCGTATCCCCGGATACAAAAATTATGTTTCGGTTGACGGCGGCATGGCTGATAATCCGCGATATGCGCTTTATAAATCACCCTACACTGTTTGCCTTGCAAACAGAATGAGGTCAGATGCACCTACCTTCAAATGCTCTGTTGTCGGCAGATGCTGCGAAAGCGGCGATATTTTGCAGGAAAATGTAACCCTGCCCGCCGACATTGTTCGCGGTGATATAATCGCAGTTCTTACAACGGGCGCATACAATTATTCAATGTCATCAAACTATAACCGACTTCAAAAGCCACCCGTAGTTATGCTTTCGGGTAACAAGGACTATATCGCAGTAAAGAGAGAAAGCCTTGATGATATTGCCAGAAATGATATTTAAATGCAATCCTCGCTTAGTTATTTATATTTACCTTTAATTGAATTTAACAAATAAAAGACGAACAGCTACGCTGTTCGTCTTTTTGTCATAATGTCTTCAAATCATAAGGTGTTGACTGATATACGAAATAGTTCAGCCAATTGATAAACAATAGGCTTCCGTGCGCTCTCCAGCGCACAACGGGGGGATTGTCGGGATTGTCGTCACGGTAATAGTTCTTTGGCATTTCAATCGGTAAGCCTGCCGCCAAATCACGCTTGTATTCTGCATCAAGCGTCAACGGGTCGTATTCCGAATGTCCCATTACAAAAAACTGTCTGCCGCCGTTCCTTGATACTATATGCACTCCCGCCTCGTCAGAGGATGCAAGGATTTTCAGCTCCGACACCTTCTCAATGTCTTCCCTGCTGACAGTTGTGTGCCTCGAATGAGGAACGAAAAATTCCTCATCAAACCCACGAAGGAGCATTGATTTTGCATAGTCGGCTTTGTGAGGAAACACCCCGAAAAGCTTGCTCGGCAAAACGCTCTTATTTATTCCATAGTGATGATACAGTCCTGCCTGCGCACCCCAACAAATATGCATCGTGCTGTGAACGTGAGAAAGTGACCAATCCATTATCTCACAAAGCTCGCCCCAATAGTCCACCTCTTCAAATTCCATCATTTCAACAGGTGCGCCTGTGATTATCATTCCGTCATACTTTTCATCCTTAACCTCATCAAAGGTCTTATAGAATGCAAGCAGGTGCTCCTGCGCCGTATTTTGCGACTGATGGGATTTTGTTCTTATTAGGGTAAGCTCAATCTGCAACGGCGTATTGCCGAGTATGCGCGAAATTTGGGTCTCTGTTTCAATCTTTTTTGGCATCAGATTGAGTAAAAGTATCTTCAAAGGACGAATATCCTGTGTGATTGCCCTTCTCTCTGTCATAGCAAATATATTTTCATCTGCCAGGATTTGCACTGCCGGCAAATCATTCGGTATTTTAATCGGCATTATGTTCTCCTTTCGTCGCTTCGCGGACTCAAAAGCTTTTAAAAAGGTTTTTAAGAATTCCAAAAACCTTAACATAGGATAGTTTTAACATTAAATATTATTTAAAAATGGCTTAGATAAACAGTCAGAGCCATCTCGTCTGTGCTTTCAGAAGATTTATAAGTTTTAAGAAAATATTTTCAAAATAATCTCTTTATCCTTCTCTTTATATCTTATCCAAAGCCTGCTGAATATCATCTATCAGGTCATCTGCATCCTCAAGACCGCAAGAAAGACGAACCAAGTCGGGAGCAACGCCTGACGCGAGCAAATCAGCATCAGATAACTGACGGTGAGTAGTTGTTGCAGGGTGCAAGCAGCAGGAGCGAGCATCGGCAACGTGAGTTTCAATGGCAATAAGCTCAAGAGCGTTCATAAATTTTGCAGCCGCGTCACGTCCGCCCTTAACACCAAAGCTAACAACGCCGCAGGTGCCGTCAGGCATATATTTTTGAGCTATAGCATAATCCTTGCTTGAAGGCAATCCGGGATAGTTGACCCAAGCGATTTTATCATTATTTTCAAGATATTGAGCAATTTTCAGACCATTTTCACAATGGCGCTTCATTCTGACGTGCAAGCTTTCAAGCCCGAGATTGAGAATATATGAGCTCATAGGCGCGGGAGTAACACCGAGGTCGCGCATAAGCTGTGCGGTTGCCTTTGTTATATAAGCGCCTTCAAGTCCAAATTTATCGGTATAAGTAATTCCATGATAGCTTTCATCGGGAGTGCAAAGACCGGGATATTTGTCAGCATATTTTTTCCAATCAAACTTACCCGAGTCAACAATAGCACCGCCAACCGCGCTTCCGTGACCGTCCATATATTTTGTTGTTGAATGAGTTACAATATCGGCTCCCCATTCAAAAGGACGGCAATTTACAGGTGTCGGGAAGGTGTTATCAATAATCAGAGGAACTCCGTTTTTGTGTGCCACCTTTGCGAATTTTTCAATATCAAGAACATTGAGCGCAGGATTTGCAATAGTTTCGCCGAAAACAAGCTTCGTTTCGGGACGGAATGCCGCTTCAAGCTCTTCTTCTGAGCAATCGCAAGGAACAAAAGTAACCTCAATTCCCATTCTCTTGAGAGTTACCGCAAAAAGATTATATGTTCCACCGTAAATAGAAGCAGAGGACACAATATGGTCACCCGCAGAGCAAATATTGAAAACAGCAAGAAAATTAGCCGCCATACCCGACGAGGTCAGCATTGCCGCGCTTCCGCCTTCCATCTGGCAAATCTTCGCCGCCACTGTGTCGCACGTGGGATTTTGCAAGCGGGAATAAAAATATCCCGATGCTTCAAGGTCAAAAAGCTTGCCCATGTCCTCGCCTGTGCTATATTTGAATGTCGTGCTTTGGATAATCGGGATTTGTCTTGGCTCGCCGTTTCCGGGTCTGTATCCGCCTTGAACACACTTTGTACCAATTCTCTTGTTTTTCATAATAATCTCCATTCCGCCGTTTTACGGCGACACAAATACAGTCGATGAATTTTGCCTAAAGGCAAAATTCGCGCGTGAAACAGTTAATTTACCTATAAGTGGGAAGTAACTTTCACGCTAACGCCTTTCGTGTATATAAAATAAACTAAAAATGCAAAAATACTGTCATTATAATTATATCAGTTTTTTTGATAATGTCAAGGGGTTCGGGGGATTTTTTGTTTATATAATAAAGCGTCTGCCCTTAGGGTACGACCCTAAGGGCAGACGCTTTATTTTTACATTACAAATTGGAAAACATAAAAAGCTACATAAAGCGACAGCAGTGCAATTCCTTGCCAACGCGACAGCTTGCCTTTTATCATTGTAGGAATAGTCAAAAGTCCCATTACAACAAAAACAAGAGGAATGTCAATTACAAGTGAGGCATTCATACCGCCAACAAGCTTATCCGCGGGCACATCAAAGGGATTAATTGAAATTGCCGTGCCGCTAACGAGTACAAGATTGAATATGTTTGCACCGATTATATTGCCAAGTGAAAGCGCGCTATGTCCCTTTATAAGAGATGTAACTGCCGTCACAAGCTCAGGAAGTGATGTTCCAAGAGCAACGAAGGTCAAGGAAATTACAGTTTGAGGCACTCCGAGAGTTTCGGCAATGATAATTCCATTGTCAACAAGCAAGTCCGCTCCAATAGCAATTATAGCAGCACCTATAACCAGAAAAAGCACATTAGCATTGAGAAGCGCCAACTGTTTTTTAACAGCCGCCTTAATAATTCCGACAACAAGCAATATAAGACCGATAAATCCCGAAAGATAAAAGCCTATAAAGCCCATAAAATCTGAAATGTCAGTTTGCCAGCCGCCCACACCTATGATGTTTACAATTTGTGCAATAATCAGAGATGCGCCGACCAGAAGAAAACCTACAAAATCACCCTTAGAGCTTTGATTTTCCTCAGACACCTCATCGTCAAGAACATCAAGAACAAATTCCTTATCAATTTCAGATGGCTTCGGCTTCATTTCCTTCTTTGCCTGAATTATCAGAGCAATCATATAGCCAACAAAGCCTAAAAGGAGTACAATTCCTACCCAACGCTCAAATTTAGTAAGAAAGGAAAGCTCAGCAAAGGTCGCCAAGTATGCAACGAGAGCATAAAAAAGTGCCGCACTGAAAAAGAAGATCACAGGAAATTTAAGAGCCTTTTTGTCTGCTTTTGAGGGGCGAATTGCAACAGTTAATGCCGCAATAAGTGATGTATTGCAAATGATAGAGCCAATCGCATTCCCGTATGCCATAGCTCCCGAGCCTTGCATAGCTCCTGTGGCTGACACCATAACCTCAGGTAATGTAGTACCTATTGAAACAACGGTTGCGCCAATCAATATTTCGGGAATATGAAATCTGTGCGCAATTCCTGTAGCTCCATCAACAAACCAATCTCCGCCCTTAATTAAAAGGACCAGACCGATTACAAATAGTAAAATTGGAATAACCATAATATCTTCTCCAATGCTTAAAATTAGAGCAGTGCTTTTAACGATACAGATTAAAGCCATTCAAAATCCGACCGTCAATGCTCATTAAAAAACATTATATCATAAAAAAATAGAATTGTAAAGATATTTGTAAAAAATAAAGAGTTCAAGGCTCAGTGTTAAGTTTACTTAACCGCATAAAAAAGAAAAAACACGGTAAACCGTGTTGAACAATAAATATTTGACCTTGACACGAAAAGGAAAAGGAAAGTTGAGTCAAAACAGAAACTCAAACTATATAATGAACACCAAAAGTAAAGCATTAACACGAGAATATTAAAAGACTTTACTCAAGGAGGTTCAAGCCCTCGGTCTATTAGTATCGG
>JAZNER010000030.1:0-70403 GCA_045588675.1 Eubacteriales bacterium
CCCGTAAAACGGGGGGTATTTCAGTTTCGGGCATAGCCCTAAGGATACTGGCGGGGCACAAGTGCGCTTTTGATTGGCCTGCCGGCCACGCAATTGTTACTTACTACCCATAAATGGGTCCCGTGGGTCGAACATACTTAATTGATCGCTTTCTCTGTCCCTTTTTAACTGATCTGCGATGTATTCCTTTATTGCCTTTGTGTTCTTCCCCACGGTATCAACGTAATATCCCTTACACCAAAACTCGCGGTTTCGGTATGCAAACTTCATATTTCCGTACTTCTGAAATATTACGAGTGCACTCTTTCCTTTGAGATATCCCATAAATCCCGAAACGCTCATTTGGGGCGGGATGCTGACCAACAGGTGAATGTGGTCTGGACACACTTCACCTTCAATTATCTCTACTCCTTTCCATTGGCAGAGTTGCCTTATAGTTTCTCTTATCTCTACCCGCTTTTCTTCAAAGAAAACCTTTCGCCTCTATTTCGGCGCAAATACAATGTGATACTTGCAATTCCAGTTCGTATGTGCTAAACTATTATTGTCTATGTTTGTGGTACTCATAGATAAATCCTCCAAATATGTTTTTTAGTTTTGACTGGCAGGTCATTCCTATTATAACATATTTGGAGGATTTTACACTCACAGGTTAACCCTATTGAACCACGCGACTATCGCGTGGTTTTCATTTTACAAAGGTAAAGACCGCTCTACACGAGCGGTCTTTTTAAAAAATCGATATGAAAGTTAGCTATTCATCAGTATTTCTTCATCTTCTCTGCTCTTTTTACTATCAAAACAAAGGTTGCAAAAGTTATACCAAAACTCAGCCGTTAATTGCTTAAAAACTATCCTTTATTTTATCACAAATCAAACTTTAGTTAGTTTTAATGCAACAGGCTCTTGATCCGTACGGCATCGCACTATATTCGTTACAAATATTTGTGTAGCCATTCTGGCATATCGGGATCATCAAGAGCCCAAGAGTCTATTACTTTCTCATCCTCTCGCCACTCGCTTACACTACTCTCAAACCTTAACAACAATAGACTTCTTAATCTTTTTGTTTGAGTCCCTTATAAAATTACACTACTCTCAAACTTAAGTGTTCCCGTATGAGTGCACTCTTCCGTTTGAGTCCCTTATAAAATTACACTACTCTCAAACTTGTGCCGTCAGAGTTTTTATCTTTGTCGTGTTTGAGTCCCTTATAAAATTACACTACTCTCAAACAATTCACTCTCCGTATCCGAAGAAAATACTGTTTGAGTCCCTTATAAAATTACACTACTCTCAAACTTAAGTACGCCTGACATTATTCTATTTCCTGTTTGAGTCCCTTATAAAATTACACTACTCTCAAACACTCCACCTGTTACAAGAATAAGATTGCCAGTTTGAGTCCCTTATAAAATTACACTACTCTCAAACCGTCTGTCGCTATTCCTATACCTTGCATAGGTTTGAGTCCCTTATAAAATTACACTACTCTCAAACACCTCTTGGTATCTCAAAAGGCTCTATAAGTTTGAGTCCCTTATAAAATTACACTACTCTCAAACTTCGAGTGTTTCTTTTATCTTTGCGACACAGTTTGAGTCCCTTATAAAATTACACTACTCTCAAACTCAGGCGTTCAGTTGTGATTGCACCGTTGGGTTTGAGTCCCTTATAAAATTACACTACTCTCATACATTTTGCAGAGGTTTTTATACAAATCGCTCGTTTGAGTCCCTTATAAAATTACACTACTCTCAAACTAATCTGTTTTTACATATTCCATTTTTTCGGTTTGAGTCCCTTATAAAATTACACTACTCTCAAACGCAAGGTCTGCGTAGCCGCTCACGACGTAGGTTTGAGTCCCTTATAAAATTACACTACTCTCAAACCTCTCGGATATAGAGGTAAGGAAAGCAAAGGTTTGAGTCCCTTATAAAATTACACTACTCTCAAACCTCAAATCAATATTTGAGAAACAATACTACGAATTGCTGAAAGTAGTGTATCGGGACATGTGTAAATAATTATAGCATATAAAACTTGTAAAATCAAGTGTAGTCAAAATTCGCACATATCCTCATCGACTATGTATCTCTGAGTATTTTTCAATTTGTTTTGAGCAAAGCTTTCCAGTAAAAGCACTCTAAAACCGTGAAGACTTACACTTTCCGTAAAAGTTTCCATCTCATCATCGGCAAAATATGATCGCATATTTACCATAATGAAGAGTCTATCTCGGTCAAGCTCCCTTACAAGCTCCATGTAAGTAAATATTTTCTCAAGAGTGCTTTTATCGGCATCATCAAATTCGGGAGAAATCGCCTTTATGATCGAGCCAACAGCTAACTTCTGGCAATTGATATCAAAAGGTAGCTCTTCTGAAAGATAAAGAATATAGCGTTCTATGTCCACAAGCAAATTGCTTGTTTGCGCGTAATTTGCGGCAAGTAAGGCTTTGTGTTCAAGAGAAGCATAAAGCTTAGTAAGCAGGTTCTTCCGATTTAATTCAAACGGAGCAAACTGCACCGTCAAGTCCACATTTTTGCTAAACTCCACAGGCTTATCCTTGATCGACAATACACAATCACCCCGCCCACCATCGGTCTGCGCCGCAATATTGCTTACAACCTCAAAAAACATCTTCTTGTTTTCAATGATCAGCTCGTTAACATATCCGTTATCAAATAAAAGGATATGCCCCATATCTTTGTAGACAAATTTCATAATATGATCAACCTTTCATCGCTTTCAATCACTTCGCTATGATGCTCGCCTGTTATATATTCCATCCCTGCAAATTGTTTTTCCGTAACAGTCATCACTTGAACAATTCCGTCGGCGGGGCGATTTTTTCGTATAACATCCAAAACCGCCTTACCCGCACTCGGGGTCAAAAGCATTCTACAATATACCGATTCCTGCATCATTAAAAATCCGTTTTTGATCAATAGCTTGTGAAATTTTCTATATTCTCGCTTGTTTTCAAGCGTTTCCGTTGGGAGATCAAAAAACACTAAAACTCTCATAAAGCGATAACTCATAATGAATAAAATTGTATCAGCGACAGGTCGCTATCATTCAACGCGTCAAAAACACTTCGGCAATAATATTTTATTGCATTTAATACGGTTTGCTTCGTTTGATTTATAACAACCGTTTCATTCAAAACGTTAACAAGGGTGTGCTTTTCAGCACTTGTGAGATCGGCAAAAGAAAGACTTTTCACCTTTCTGTCCACAAGGATACGAAAAGGCTCCATTAAATCACAACTTAAATTAAAATGATTGAACATATTGTCGTGAAAAATGCCGAGTTGTGTCAAATATCCATGAGCTACGATTTCTCGATTGAATGCCGACAAAATGATACTGTATCCGTAATTTAATGCTGCATTTACCGTGTTCTCCTCGCTCCTTGTAAAATCCATTCCAAAAAGTGCATTAAAATACACTTTGGCGGCATGCCCCTCTCTATTGCTAGCATCATGCGGCTCTATTTGTGATAAGTAAGAGCGTAAAAGCGAGGACTCGTTGACTTTCTCTAATTCTTCAAGAAAGTCTGCTTGCTTTCGTATCTTTTCAGCTACAATATCTGCCCAAATAGCGCCTTTCAGATCATCCGTCCAGGCTATTTGAGCCTTTATCTTACGAGAGCAATCGTAGGAGTTATAGTAAGGAACAAGCTCTGCGTTAGGGGTTCGTCTTGCATCACAAAAAATCACGCGAATCTTCTTTTCCACCAACGCTTCGAGCAAGCATCCCGTTAGCGAAACCGCAGGGTTTTCGATGAGCAATATGGCAATTTCGTCAAGAAATATCTTTTTAGTTTCCTCGGCGCGCACAACCATAAAGCCCATCTTATAATCCAGCTTGCATCGGGACGTGATTACAACTGTCCTCCAGCTCATAAAAGATTGAGAAGATTGTCTGAAGTTTTTTCAAAGAGACCAGAAGCAGATTGGTCAACAATACGCACGTCGGTATAGTTCTTTTTCCAGTTGGAAATATTCAACGATACTTTTGTTATACCCGAGCTTGAACTTTCTCCAAAGTCCTTTAAATCCGCCTGCTTCAGTCTGCCCAACACGCCTTGTATCTGCAGAAGAATATTTGTTTGCTTAAAAACGTCCAACATTGCAAAATTATCGGAACGTGCTCGCAATTTGCTGACAAAGGTTTCATTTCCGGGGCGAGTATTGTAGGGCCAACAGGAGAGCTTTTGGATATAAACAGAATACAGCTCCATATTTTTTTCGATAGAAATACCGTCATGCCTTTCATCCCAAACAAACTTATCGTTCTTTTTATGCTTCTCGTTAAACGTTTCAAGTCTTTTGATATAATGCTCAATTTCGAAAGACGTTTTAAACGGCATCATATTCATTAAACCAATATCGGATAATCCCGCTTTTCCTCTTATACAGTAGCGTGCTCCATCCAAGGAAAGCATTGTGAAAATTTTAATTACTCTTTTGTTCAGTAGAATCTCTATATCTTTTGCCTTGCTTCCCATTTCTTTCGCGACGTACTGAAGTGCAAATTCATCGCTTGATAAGACCTTATTCATATCCAGTAGCTTGAGAGGAACCAAACTAACTTGCACCTTTTTCCCTTCTTTGTATCTTACCAAAAGAAATCCCGATACGGTTGCTCCATTATAGCCACCGTAAATCTCAACAGGTCGGTCTTTCTTCAAAGGAATAAGTCCTTCTGCTGCCTTAAGCGGATTTTGGTCAAAGAATCCGCCGTTTTGTCCGGAATGCTTACAATACGAGTACATTGTAACATGCGCCGTATTTTTTCTCGCAATTTCAACAACACGCTTTTTGTCCTCGGCTCCGTTCCAGACTGTCTTGCCATTACATATAACAGAATGGTTGAATACAACCTCGGGTTTAATGCTATAATCCTTATCGGCGCGCCAGAATTGCTTTGAAAACCTTGAGTGCCAAACATTGCCCACAACGATATTCAAATATGCATCCTTAGCGTGATGGAGATCATTAACTGCACGGGATTTGAGAAGATCAAATTCGTGTCTGAAATCCGAAACGAGTCCTGCCTTAACATATACTATCTCCGTATCTGGATAAAGCTCCTTAAGAAGCGTTGCAACGACTTTCGTAGACTGACGAGTTTCAACAAGCTGGCGATTGATGAACTCAAACTTCTCCTCTTCAGTAAAGTGAGTGTTTCTTGTCAAGCGCTTATACTTTTCATCGCTGAGAAGTCCGTTTTTATTTAGATACGTCCAGGCACTGCGCATTTTTTCTTGAATAGCGGCATCTATAGGATAGCTGTCACTCTTTTCGCCATTCGCCTTTGAATCAACAAGTATCTTGTTGTTAATAACACTGTCATCCTTAACAAAGCTTCGTGGGTAAATGTGCTCTATATTATAAGTTCCGTCGCCGGCAATAATTGAATTAATATCAATATCCTTTCCTGTATATAAGCACTTACCAAGCTGAATAAAATACAAGAATAGTTTATCGCTCTGAAGCTTGTTATGGGCAGAATCTCCCCATTCCTCAAGCTGTTTTGTTAAATATCGCACGTCCTCGTCCTTAACCTGATCGTAAAGCTCGAGAATTTGCGCGTATCTCGTTTTAGTGCGCTTTCCCTTTTGGTCCTCATTTGATCCTCGAGCCATTTCAACGAAAATTCGCTCGGGAGCACATCCTTGAACCTTTACGACATCTTTTAAAATATCAAGT
Source organism: Eubacteriales bacterium (assembly GCA_045588675.1). Taxonomy (GTDB): domain Bacteria; phylum Bacillota; class Clostridia; order Oscillospirales; family CAG-272; genus SVTX01. Next base: position 5,723 of record JAZNER010000030.1, read on the forward strand.
GTACGAATGATGGGACGCTTTACCGCATTGGAAACATACATCTCATCAAGACGCTCAGAAAGACTCTTTTTCTCGGCTCCATAATATTCCTTTGCAATTTCTTCAATTTTCTGCTTGAATTCATAGTTATCAGCATGCAATATTTGCATCAAATTGAGGTTGGTTTCCCACATTGTACGAATAACGGTCATATATTCGCCGGTATCTGCGTTAACTGCTCCTTCTATTCCGCACAAAAGCCTTCTTGATAGTTTGCCAAAATCCTTGAATCTAAGCCCGGAAATATACTTGACCTCGCTTTCAGGTAGATGAGAATATTCTCTACGCAACCATTCCTTAAACCTCGCTTTATCTTCGGAATACGTTGCGCGGTTGATAATGTTCTCTACATCAACATATGTAAGTAAGCCACCGCCTACAAGGTTTTTAAACTGCAGAAACGGCTTTAAAGAGGACTTGACAGTTGTATCAATACCACTTATCACATCATCACTGTTGATATAATTATTAGATATCAAATGATTTTTGATTTGCTTAGGAGTAACCTTTGGATAGCACATAAATACATTGTTATATATGCTCTGCTTTGCCTCAACGGATATGTCGTTGCCATTGATCTTAATGTTATTGATCTCATTAAGTACCTTAAAGGCACAATACATCAACGAATTTCTCGGTAACACATCCTCTCCGGGCAAATAAGTGCAAGAATTCGTCATTCTTGAAATAAATTCGTCTTCACTTGCATCAAGATCAACCGTCTTATCAAAGTTCCAGGGGTAAATTTTCCCCTCGGCACGACGTACCATCCAATGATTTGCTTTCTTATTTTTAAGTGGATTTTCCTTGAGTGGACCGACATAATAAGGCACTCTAAATTCAAACACGGAAAGTATCTTTTCTGCACTCGTTACACCTTCTCCATCCATTTCGCTCAAGAAAGGTAAATATGTCTTGGCATTTTCAAGAATTTTATTTAGTTCATACCAATAAAGCTGATAAGGAATAACTCGGTTGTCCCCTTCAACCTGCTTGGGCAAGAAATCGTTAGCCTCTAGGCGTGCACGCATAATTTCAAATTTGTCAGCATCCGCCTTACTAGGAGTTACAGACTTGAAGAGCGACAAAACATATTTACAAAAATCTTCTTTGCTAACAGTCTTTTTTACATTGACCTTATCGTTTGAGGTAACGTTCTTTCCAATATACGTCACGTAATTTTTGGGGTTATTCTCGCTACGGAAAAGCTCATTGTAGTTTTGGGGTATGTATTTTTTCACCAAGGTTTTAAGCAACTTGAGGTCGCTCGCATGCTGCTTATATACCTCCACCTTCGCTTCCGATATGCTTGATTTGCCCTTTAATATATCAACGAGAATCGACCAATCATAAACCGATTTCAAAACAGAAATAAATTCAGCATCGTTTTCATCAATGGATTGCATAATGACAGCAAGCTTTTCATCGTCCATATTCAATGCGACGGATTTTTCTTCAAGATTCTCATATTCATCTCGTCCAAAAAGATCCTTCAAAGCACACTTTCCGCCACAAAGTAACTTTATAACGAGGTCATAATTATATGCATATACCTCGTTGATGATTTTAGGTGCTTTCCCACCAAACAGTACATCAGTGAGCAATTTTGACTTTTTTGTAACGCCAAGCTTAGCTTTTAGCACATTTTCAATAGATTCAATGTCTACATTCTCGCCCCATGAAAGTGCATATTCATCGTCACGCTTAATAAAATCAACTAACTTCTGATATACTTCTCTAAAATCTGTAACTTTATCGACACTGTGCTTGTCTACTTCGCTAAGAAAATGACCCCTGTGAGCCACTAACCACGCGCATGCAATATACACAAGGCGCGCGTCGTGCTCTTCCCTGCTTCTCATGAGCTCATTTATAAGGTGATGTATCGTAGGATAATCAGTCATATATTTTTTCTGCTCTTCCCATGTTCCAAACAATCGTACCTTTTGCTCTTCACTTGTAGGATAGAGATAACTTTCCCTTATCCTCTTATAGAAGTCTTCGTCTATCTTAGAGATCTCTTTTGCAAAAAGCTCTTGTATCAAGCGAACTCTTTGCTGGCGACGATCAAGTCTCCTACGAGCTACTCTAAAATTTCTGCGCTCGATAGCAAGCTGCGCTTCGTCAAAAAGCGCAACACCCCACATCGGTTCACCTTTGAATCTACACAATGAATAGCTCTCATTTGTTACAGCATACCCAACAGAATCCGTACCTATATCAAGACCAACATAATATTTTTCATTTTTCATATTGACAAATCCCCTTTTTCGTGTTATAATACAAGTGTAGTTTATATCCCTTATAAACTTACGCTACGAGTTCAAATAAAAGAAAACTCAAATCGTCGGCTATGCCGATCGCACAGCGTGTGCAAAATTGACCTCTTCGGAGGTCTTTTTTTTACACAACAATTGGTTCTTTTGGACTTATTCCAGCACAGCTAAATACTGATCCAATCTCTTATTGAGATACTCCGCGAAGAGCTTTATCATCTCGGAACGGTGATCGAATGCGTCATAATAACGCATTCTGTCGGTGAATTTGATATCGATGGGTGGATAGCCTGCTTTCATCAGTTCAAGGTTGATGATGAGTCGTCCGGTTCTGCCGTTACCGTCGATGAAGGGGTGGATGGACTCAAACGCGATATGCAGGTCTGCGAGCTTTTCCACGATGTTTCGCTCATCGTTTGCATACTGCTGCATGAGGTCGTTCATTTTAGGCTCAATCAGATAAGGCTGAACGGGATCCTGATTTGCACCCATAATGCGGACGGGCACTCTTCGGTACACGCCGCGGTCAAGGGGTTTATCCACCAAAGCGAGCGAGTGGATCTGCTTGATGACCGTTTCGGAGAGCGGTGTGCGCTCCTTGACGAGATCGCAGATATAGTAAAACGCGTCCTTATGTCCTACCGCTTCCATGTGGTCCTTCAGCGGCTTCTGGTCAATGGTCAAGCCCTTGAGAACCATGTCAGTTTCACGCAGAGTAAGGGTGTTGCCTTCGATTGCGTTGGAGTTGTAGGTATATTCAATCATGAAGTCCTCGTTCAATCGCGCCACCTCACCCTCAGTGAGCGGTCTACGACCGTCGAGTTCTAATTTCTTTCTTTCAATTTGAGCAAGAAGCATTTCCTTGCCGCGGATACGTCCGTCAGCCGGCTTGGGTGCATTATCGGGTACATACCAGAGTTTACCATCACGCCACGCCCCGTCAATCTGTCCGTTTACGCACAGCACGCGAACACGTCTATCGGATATGCCCCACTTCTCTGCCGCCTGTTTAGTTGTCATTGCCATATTATCACCTCGTAATTGAGATTTACAATTAATATAATATATCACCATAATTATATCACCTTTTCGGCATAATGTCAACAAATTACGGAATATTATTGTGTTTTTGCGGAACAATATCAAATGGATAAATGAATACAACACTAATCCCCCAAGCGGTCTTTTTTCCACTTGGGGGATCATTGTTTTTTGTTCGTTGTTTTACCTCTTCCCGAATTAACTTTGGCACGGCAATGAACTGGATTCATATACCATATTCTCACCGCCCCGAACCCATGTTATCACATATGATAACATCTTTTTTTGAATCAAATCATTAATATCTGCCGCTCGCGTAAAAAATCGAACGTAAATTGGTGCTCCATCTTGCATACTTATTTTGAATAACATAGAAAGGAGGAACGCGGCAATGTTGTTTTTGAAAATATACTACATTAGCTTTTTTGAGAAAATGCTTCCATCAGCTTCAACCGAGACGCGCGTTTTGGCATACATTATGCGTCATATGGGCTACGACAACTATGTGTATATCAGATACAAGGACGTAGCCGATGTGATCGGCAGGTGCGATGACACCGTGGGCAACGTGATTCGCAATTTGGAAGAATGTGATTTTCTCCGTCAAAATGGCCCTAATCGCTATATGATCAACCCGACTTGCATTCACAAAGGACCAAAAGATCGTTGCGAAAACCTGTCAAAAGAGTTTTTCAACATATTTAAGAATGGGTAAAAAACTTATCAACACCTATACTACACACCATCGTTTCTTTCGAGAACTGAACGTATTGCACGGCTAGTATTGCTTTTTGTATAAAAAAAGAGAATAAAAAAGAAACAAAAAAAGAAGATTAGATGCATTACAAAGCTCAAACATTAAGAAACCCTTTATGGTATAACGGTTTCAGCGAAAATTCGCCTCCGAATATTTTCGGGGTTGCTATCGAAAGATTTTTGTCCAAGCCCGAAAATATTCGGATGGCTTCACCCATCAAAATTCGTACATTTTACGCTTTTTCATTATTTTATGTATATGCTGAATGATATATCAATTAAGTTGTATCATTTCTGATCACACTCCAATATATAAAATAATAGAAACACCAAGGAGAACATACTATGAACAACTACACTGTAACCAATACGTTCCGTGACGGCGAGATATCCGCTAAGAGATATGAGCTCATCTGGCGGGGTATTATTGAGCGCGCTGAAAAAACTCGCAGAAGAATATAGACAATGACACGTCATCTGTGGTATAATAGATGCGGAGGTAATAGTATGTTCTTGTCAGAGAGGAGATAAGAACATGAATCAAAAAGTAGCAATTTACTGTCGTCTTTCCGAGGAAGACAGAAACAAACGCAACGAAACAGACGATTCCGAGAGTATTCAGAATCAAAAGAACATGCTTTTAGAACATGCCTACAAAAATGATTGGGAGATATACGACATTTACAGCGATGACGATTACACAGGTGCTGACCGCAACCGCCCCGAGTTCAAACGCTTGATTGCTGACGCTAAATCACACAAATTTAATATTGTGCTCTGCAAAACGCAGTCACGTTTTACCCGTGAGCTTGAGCTCGTTGAAAAATACATACACGGGCTCTTCCCTTTATGGGGCATTCATTTCGTGAGTATCGTGGACAACGCGGATACGGACAACAAAGGCAATAAAAAAAGCCGTCAGATCAACGGACTTGTAAACGAGTGGTATCTTGAGGATATGTCTGACAACATCAAAAGCGTACTTGAAAACAAGCGCAGGCAGGGATTACATATTGGCTCATTTGCGCTGTATGGGTATCAAAAGGATCCGGCGGTCAAAGGGCATTTGATTGTCGACGACGTTGCCGCCGAGGTTGTGCGCGAGGTGTTTGCGCTTTACGATCAGGGCTACGGCAGAACGGCGATAGCGCGTATTTTAAATGAACGCGGTATTCCCAACCCTACGGAATATAAGCGTTTGTGCGGACTCAGATATCAGCCGGCAAAGACAAAAAACAGCACTATGTGGCGTTACCCGGCGATATCAAGCATGCTTTCAAATCAAATGTATATTGGCAATATGGTTCAAGGGAGACGCGGTAGCATTTCCTATAAAACAAAAGAGGTTAAACCCCGTCCAAAATCTGACTGGTATGTCGTTGAGGGTACTCACGATCCCATAATTGACCGTGAGCTTTGGGACCGCGTGCAAGCCAAGCTTTCCGACCGCGCCAAACCTTTCATAACGGGAACGGTAGGCATCTTTGCAGGAAAAGCTATTTGTGGTGAGTGCGGATACACTATGAGATCCTCAAAAAATCACGGTAGGTACTATCTTCAATGTGCCACGCGCCACGTATCCAAGGGGGCATGTAACGGCTGCTTTATACCCGTAAACACGCTTGAAGGTATCGTGATTGATGAGCTTAACAAGATCACCGACCAATATCTTGACCGCGACGAGCTTGAAAGGAATATTGAATTTTCAGCTACGCTCAAAAAAAGAAAGCAAGAGTTGACGTCTTCCCTTTCGCCTATGGAAAAGACTCTCGAGCAGCTCTCAAAGGGTGTGCGCGATTTGTATATGGATAAGGTCAAGGGGATAATCACCGAGTCTGATTTCGTTGCTCTTTCGTGCGACATCAAAAAAGACATTCGTCGCGTTGAGGAAGAAATAACCGCAGTCAAAAAACAAATCGGTGACATTGAGAAGCGTCTTGAAGCGGGTGATGACCGTAAAAAAATCATAGAAAAATACATCTATCCCGAACGCCTTACGCGCGAGATGACGGAGGCTCTCATTGACAAGGTCATAATCACGAGAAACCCTTTAAACAAAAAGGAAATCGGCATTAATATCTGCTGGAAATTTTAAGTACAAAAGTATCCGATAGCCGATAGCATCAGAGCAAAAGGCGCGTGTGACCTACGACAACATTCTGCGTCTTGTTGACGACCCTGACATCAAGGAGCCTATTAAATATCTCAGACAGCGCGAGCTGGTTCACTATCAGCGCTTTGGTGATGCTCTTCGCTTGACTCAGGATAGACTTAACTCAAAGAATTTTTACGCGTACAATCCTGCATTTGACAAGGGTGTTAGCAAATCGCCCTTCAAAAAGCAATAATTGCATTAAAATAAAAAACTCCGAAATCAAATTCGGAGTTTTTTTGTCATTTGAGCCAACTGTCCAGCTCGTCTTTTGTTATTCCCATCTTCGCGACAAGCCCATTATGACTGAAATCATACTGCTCTTTTGTAATTGCGCCGTTTGAAAGAAAAGTGTCAAGAGTTTCCTTTTGTTTAAGATACAACTGTTTTCGTTTATCCTGCGGAGTAATGGCGCACGGTATATTATTATTTTTTATTTCAAACATCATTTTTACCATAGCCGCTGCATTGTTTCTGCGGTCACGCCAACGGTTAAGAATTTCCTTTCGGCGCGCGCTCTCTCTTGAGTCTCTACAAGCTTACGCGCTTTTTTAAGCACACGCTTAAGTACCTCTTTTTCCTCAACGGTCAATACTTCTGCTGTCGCTTTCTTTATCTGACTGTCAAGGATGTGCATACGGTTGAGTGTTTCCTCTGCGGCTTTCCTGTCTACCTTTTCGCCAAACTGCTGTTCCTTGTAAAGTCTGCCTTGCTCGGCTCTCTCGTCCTGAAGGTCTTTCAGATTTGAGAGTCTATCCTGGAAGATAGTCAAAGCATCATTTTCAGCTTCTGTAAGGTCGCTCACCTTGATTTCGTTAGCCGCCATTTCAAGCACTTCACGGTCAGTTAGCGTGTCGGTGCGCTGTTGTTCTTGAATTGTGTAGTCGGAATAATCATCATGATTTTCTTGGCTTGGCTGAACATACTCATAATACGACTGGCGTAATTGATTGTCGGGATGCGCTAACAGTACGTCCAATGCTTTTTTCAACTTATCGTAAGCACTGAAGGATTTATTTATGCCAAATATATGACAAATAGCCTCCAACAACTTATCCCATGTACTGAGATGTGTTCTTTTGAGCTTTTCAACAAATTCGCGGTTAGCAAGTTCTGCGACAAGTTCTTTTGCATTCTTAATTCCATACTCTTTAGCGAATAAAGGATCGTCTTTAATCTTAAGGTGAACGGCGAAAATTTGTTCACAGGCTTTGTACATTTCCTTTGACATCATTGCCGTTGATTCTCCCTTTCTCACTTTAATGTATTCACTCATCGCATATACCATCGCTGTGTGTATCATTTCGTGCACGATAATTCGTGCTTTTGTTTCAGCAGAAACCTTGCTATCTCCGAAATCCTCTTGACTAAGAACAACCTTACCTCTGTTTGCCATACCGCCGTGTTTCTGTTTGTGCTTGTCTATTATACTGGGTTCAACATAAACTCTAACGCCTGCGGTTACGCAGAAATCATACACCTTATCAAAAAGAACATCTAATTCGTATTCAATATTAATGTCCTTGAAAATGCGTCTTATTTCTTGTAACAAGTATTCTCGGACACTTAATTGAACGCTTGTAGGAATTATCAATGCGCTTTTATCAAGTTTTGTGGCATCATCTTTGCTGTAGTCAAGATAAACTCTGCTCTGCTCCTGAACGGTATCATCATCCACCTTGCCAAGCTGTTCCTCGGTTTCTACTTCTGCTTGAACTCCTTGCAGGTCACCTTGTTCTTCGCTATTTCCGATGGTATTCCTTTCGGATATAGCAGTTTGCATCTCGCCGTCCCCGGTATTCTTTGTATGCAGTCGTTGCACTTGGCTCGTATCGGTTTCAGTATTGGGTGATCGTGATTCTCCTGAATTATCCCCTGAAGCATTTCCTTCAGTTCTTCTTCCGTCGGCGGTCTCAGGTTGGGTTTCTTGCTGTTCATATGCATCCTCCGTTAAGTAAATTGTGGGTGTTCCGTCTGAATCATATTCAATTCTGTCAGTAACAAAGTTGACAATGCGAGGGAACAATACCTCGCTTTGTCCGACATTTCCTGTATTCTCTGACCTTCCTCTGTCGTCATGAACTCCTCTGAGGTCATCCCCTTGCTTCTGATGTACTGTTCCATTTCTTCCTGCATCTCGGTTAAGCTCAGCTCCTCCGATTCCAAGATTTCCATTATCGACTTGTACTTCATTGTTAATGGTTCCTTTACATAAATAATTATATCAAAGCTTTAAATATAGATTCTGGGCACTCTCTTTGATATTCCACAAATGATTTCATAACCAATCGTGTCAATTTGCTTAGCCATATCGTCGGCACTTAGCTTCTCTGCTCCGCTTTGACCTATAAGAGTTACCTCGTCGCCAATTTTGATACTCTTTCCTTTTTTCACAAGAGCGGTTACATCAATCATCATCTGGTCCATGCAAACTCTGCCAACAATACCTGCCCTCTCACCGTCAATAAGAACATGTCCGCAATTCGAAAGGTCGCGTCTGTATCCGTCTGCGTAGCCTGTGGGCAAAATTGCAATCGTCATATCATTCTCTGCGACAAAGCTTCTTCCGTATCCAATGCTCTCACCCGTTTTTACATTTTTAACCATAGAAACGACTGTTTTCCAGGAAAGCACGGGAGCAATGCCCTCAGGCAAGCTATTTTCATAATCCGGCTTTAAACCATACATAACTATGCCGAGCCGCACTATTTGGTCGCCACCACAGTAGAGTCCTCCTGCAGAGTTCATACAATGAATATACGGAAGGTTCAAATCCCCTGTTTTCTCTTTTAATTGGTTGAATTTTTCAATTTGCGATTTTGTAAATTCTATATTATCTTCACTGTGTGAATCCGCAACGCACAAATGGGTGAAAAAGCCGTTAAGCTTTATTTTTTCACTATACTTGCGAATGATTTTTTCACAATAATCTGTGTCGTCGCCGTCAATACCTATTCGGTTCATTCCCGTATCAATAGCAAGCTGGCACTTAATTTCAAGCCCAGACTGTGCAATTAATTCGGCGTACTCCTCACAAAGCAAAGCTTGTGTTATATTAAAATTATATAAATCCTCAAAGTTTTCTCTTGGTGTGTAGCCAAGTATTAATATCTCACCGCCGACAGCCGCATTTCGAAGCGTTTTTGCTTCGTCAATATTGGAAACGGCAAACAGCTTAACTCCTCTCTCCCATAAAGCCCGACACACCTCAACATCTCCGTGACCGTACGCGTCAGCCTTCACAACAGCCATAATCTGAGCGGTGGGCGGTAGAGTTGACTTATATATATTGTAATTCTTAATTAGCTGTCCCAGATTGATTTCAACCCAAGACCGCTTTGTATCAGTTGATATATACACTATATTTCTCCTATGAATTATTCTAACGCTAAATCAACTATTTTCGAAGCAAGCTCCGAAAAGGAAATACCCGCTTCTTTTGCGGAATCGGGGAAAAGTGACATTGCTGTCATTCCGGGCAGAGTGTTGATTTCAATTACCATAGGTCCTTTTTTCTTGTCGATTATAAAATCAATTCTTGAAAGTCCACGACAGCCGATTGCCTCATAAGCCAGTATTCCAAGTCTTGAAACCTCGTCAGCTTCACGCTCAGAAATTCTTGCGGGCAGAATATGATGGCACATTCCGGGGGTGTATTTTGATTCATAATCGTAAAACTCGTTTTCAGATGTAATTTCAATAATCGGGAGAGGTTGGGGATTTTCATTTCCCAAAATCGGCAATGTCACCTCAACTCCGTCAAGAAACTCCTCAGCTAAAAGGTAATCTCCGTATTTAAACACCTCGTCAACAGCCTCTTTCATCTGTTCCCTCTTGTTGACAATCACAACGCCAATGCTTGAGCCCTGTGTCGGTGCTTTTAAGACCATAGGAAGCCCGATTTTTTCAATAAGCAAATCGATGAGAGCATCAAAGCTTTCTATGTTCTGCTTTTTTATTTCAATGAATTTGGCGGTTGGAATTTCTGCATATTCAAGCATTTTTTTGGTCAGGATTTTGTCCATAGCTATCGCACTCGAAGCAATTCCCGAGCCCGTGTAGCGAATGCCTGCCAGCTCGAGCGCTCCTTGAATTGAGCCGTCCTCACCGCCCTTGCCGTGAAGAGCCAAAAAGCACAAGTCCGGCTTTTTAGCGCACAATTCACTAAAATTATCACTTGTCAAATCAAAAAGACTTACATTTGAATAGCCTGCCTCCGCAAGCGCCTCAAAAACAGCCTTTCCGCTACGGAGCGATACCTCTCGCTCACTTGAAATGCCACCGCACACAACAACAATATTCAATTCTTTCATATCTCTGTTTCCTCTGCTCTATGTAAATTTTTATGTACACAGTACATTATATTGTTGTTACTGTGGATTTTGTTCTTTTTTAATATTTAAAGTCCGAGCTCCGAAAGAAGCTCTTTTGCAAACTGTTGCTTGTCAAGGCTCATACTTGAATTCAGTTCAAGCTCTTTGGCAGACATCTTCAGTCTTCCACCAAAAGCTATTCTGCCCCACCGTCTTATTTCCATAATAGGCGTCAGAACAGGATATTTATCGAGTATGGGATAGTAATTCTTAAGCTTATTATACGGTAGAAATATTCTACTGAGCAAATAAGATACTCGCCCGTTTTTCTTTTGCTGTTGTAAGGCTACTCGATTTTCCAGTGAACCGTAAACCCCACCCAAAAGAATATAATCCTGCATTTTTTGTGTAATATTTGTGTGCTCATAGCCATTCAACCATACATCACACAAACAAATGAGACATTCATAAAACTTGCAAAGACCTGCTTTATCCAGCAAAGCATTAAGCTTTCTTTCATCAATCTGCAAATTTTGTCGCAACAAATATAAATCTATAAATGGACGCACTCCACATCCGCCAAACAAAAAATGGTACGCCATATGGGCAACAATATGAAATATAAGAAATTCATCAGTAAGCCTATAGTTATATGACTTTCCTTCTGTCAGAACAGAATTTTCCCATACATCCTTGAGCACGGCATCCAAAGCATCTATAGCCTCAAAAATATTGAAATGCAATTCAAGGTGCACTCCGCTTTGCGAGTAAAGTGAAATATCGTGATAGTTTCTTTTGCCGTCAGATGTGTAGCTCAATTTATCCTTCAAGGTTGAGAGAGCTTTGTCCAAATCCTCTTCATGCACAAGTATGTCAATGTCACAGCTTGTTCGCATCCAAGGCTCAGAATATAAATTGCGAATGACAGAGCCCTTGAGAGCTATAAAAGGAATTTGTGCTTCCTCTAAAACCTCTGTTATCTGATTTAATTCGTAAGCCAAACCCTCGTAACGATAGACGGCTGTCAAAATTGCTTTTTGAAATTTCAACGATATTTCGTCATTACCAAGCTTCCCTAAATCACATAACGCTTTACCCACAATGTGCACCATGTCGTGAGCCTTAGAAATGCTGTAAATATGAGAGAGCATATCTGAATTTATACTATCCAAGATGTTGCTGTCAACAGAAATCCCACATATTTCATAACGAATTAATGTGAGCATTATATCCTGTGCATTCATATACGCTCTCCTTTCAAATCAGAATTTTCTCCAAACCATCTTGTCAACAACGCCTGTATAGGATTGAATAATCTTAATAACCTTAGTTGATACATTTTCTTCTATGTAATCAGGCACGGGAATGCCGTTGTCACCCGATTTTACCATATCAATAGCAGTAGTAACTGCCTGCAAAAGCGACTTCTCATCAATGCCCGCCAGAATAAAGCACGCCTTATCAAGTGCCTCAGGACGCTCGGTTGACGTCCTTATACAAATTGCAGGAAAAGGCTTTCCTATGCTTGTAAAGAAGCTGCTTTCCTCAGGGAGAGTTCCGCTGTCAGAGACAACCGCAAACGCATTCATCTGCAAGCAGTTGTAGTCGTGGAAGCCAAGCGGCTCGTGCTGAATAACGCGCTTGTCAAGCTTAAATTTGCTTGATTGCAAACGGTTTCTGCTTCTGGGGTGACAAGAATACAAGATAGGCATATCGTACTTTTCAGCCAGTGCATTGATAGCACTGAAAAGCGAATTAAAATTCTTTTCGGTGTCAATATTCTCTTCTCTGTGAGCGGAAAGCAAAATATATTTGCCCTTTTCAAGTCCAAGACGGGTATGAATGTCGCTCGCTTCAATTTCAGCAAGATTTTCACGCAAAACCTCTGCCATAGGAGAGCCTGTAACATAGGTTCTTTCCTTTGGCAATCCGCAATCGGCAAGATAGCGGCGTGCGTGCTCGGAGTACGCAAGGTTGACATCACTAATAATGTCAACTATTCTTCTGTTTGTTTCCTCAGGCAAGCACTCGTCCTTGCATCTGTTTCCTGCTTCCATATGGAAAATCGGAATATGTAGCCTTTTTGCTGAAATTGCAGAAAGGCAAGAGTTTGTATCGCCCAAAATAAGAAGTGCATCGGGCTTGATTTGATTCATCAGCTTATATGAGCAATTGATTATATTGCCAACGGTTGCGCCCAAATCATCGCCAACCGCGTCCATATAAACCTCTGGCATATTAAGCTTCAAATCCTTGAAGAAAACGCCGTTGAGATTATAATCGTAGTTCTGACCCGTGTGGGCGAGAATACAGTCAAAATATTTGCGGCACTTATTTATCACCGCCGCAAGACGAATAATCTCAGGGCGCGTGCCGACGATTATGAGAAGCTTTAATTTTCCGTTGTTTTTAAAGGAAATATCGCTATAATCAAGTTTAATATCCATTATTCCACCACCTCAAAAAATGTATCAGGTCTATCCTTATCAAATTGCTCGTTTGCCCACATAAGAGTAACCAAATCCTCTGTATCGGACAAATTAATTATATTGTGAGTATAACCCGGCAGCATATGAACCGCCTCGATTTTTTCACCCGAAACCTCGAAATTCAGAACCTCATCAGTGCCGATTTTCCTCATTTGAATAAGCCCTCTGCCGCTTACAACAATGAAAAATTCCCACTTGGTGTTATGCCAATGCTGACCCTTTGTGATGCCCGGCTTTGAGATATTTACCGAAAACTGACCGCAATTTGTAGTTTTCAGAAGCTCGGTGAAGCTTCCTCTCGCATCAACGTTCATCTTCAAGGGAAACGCTATCTTTTTCTTAGGCAAATAGGACAAATATGTGCTATAAAGCTTCTTCGCGAAGCTATTTTCGGGAATTTCAGTTATTACAAGCGTTTTTGGTTGCTCTGAAAATGAGTACAGCAAATCAACAATTTCGCCTAATGTAGCCTTGTGCGTTAGAGGCGCAGCACAGTATTTTCCACCGTCGCAAAGCACCGTTTCAATACCGTCAAACTCGCAGTGATGCTCTTTTCCCTCAAGGGCTGAAATCATTTCGTCAACAAGGTCGTCAATGTATAAAAGCTCCAGCTGTACGCTTCTATCATTCACCTGAATTGGCAAATCGTTTGCTATATTATTACAAAACGTGGCAACAGCAGAGTTATAGTTAGGTCTGCACCACTTGCCGAAAAGGTTTGGGAAGCGATATACAAGCACCTTTGCGCCCGTTTCCTCTCCATAACTGAAAACCAGCTCCTCGCCAGCCCTTTTGCTTCTTCCGTAATCGCTGTCATACCGACCTATGCAGGTCGCCTGGATTGAGGAAGAAATCATTACCGGACAAGTGTTTTTATGTTTTTTCAGAGTGTCAAGCAGGGTTGATGCAAATCCAAAATTACCCTGCATAAATTCCTCGCTGTTCTGCGGTCTGTTCACGCCCGCAAGATTGAACACGAAGTCACATCTTTCACAAAATCTGTCAAGCAACGACTTGTCTGTGTCAATGTCATATTCAAAAATTTCTTCGACCGTGAGGCTTGGGTGCGTTCTGTCCTTACCGTCACGAATATTCTTCAAAGCTTCGCAAAGGTTTTTGCCCACGAAGCCAGATGAGCCTGTTATAAGAATTTTCATAGCTCTATTCCCTGTTATATCTCCGCAAGTCTTTCCTTAATGTAGGCAAGAGAAGCAATTTTTTCTTTGGTTTCTTTAACGCTCAAAAGCTCGGTATTGTTTGAATTGAACTCGGTGAGCTTGTTTCTTTCCGTGTCGCCTTCCTTAAAATATTTATCATAATTAAGTCCGCGCTTGTCACAGGGTACACGGTAGAAGTTACCCATATCAATAGCGTTTGCGCACTCCTCGTTTGTGAGCAGGGTTTCGTACATCTTTTCACCGTGACGGATACCGATTACCTTAATATCCTCTTCCTTGCCACCGAACAATTCCATAACTGCCTTTGCCTGTGTTTCGATTGTACAAGCAGGAGCCTTTTGAACAAGAATGTCACCGCTCTCACCGTTTTCAAATGCGAACAGCACAAGGTCAACCGCCTCGTCAAGCGACATAATAAATCTTGTCATTGTAGGCTCGGTAATGGTAATCGGCTTACCTGCTTTAATTTGGTCAATCCAGAGCGGAATTACAGAACCGCGGCTACACATAACATTTCCGTATCTTGTGCAACAAATCTTTGTTTTTTCAGGCGAAACTGTTCTGGATTTGGCAACTATAACCTTTTCCATCATAGCCTTTGAGGTGCCCATCGCGTTTACAGGGTAAGCCGCCTTGTCTGTAGAAAGACAAACTACATTCTTTACTCCTGCCTCAATAGCCGCCGTAAGAACATTCTCTGTTCCAAGAACATTGGTTTTTACCGCTTCGATCGGGAAAAACTCACAGGAAGGCACCTGCTTCAGCGCTGCCGCGTGGAATATGTAGTCAACACCGTGCATAGCATTTTTAACACTTGCAAGGTCACGAACATCACCTATGTAGAATTTAAGTTTTTCAGCGTATTCAGGGTATTTAACCTGATATTCGTGACGCATATCGTCCTGCTTCTTCTCATCGCGGGAGAAGATTCTGATCTCACCGATATCTGTTGTCAAAAATCTGTTAAGCACGGCGTTACCGAAAGAACCCGTTCCACCGGTGATGAGTAAAGTTTTATTTGTGAAAAGCGACATAACTGATCTCCTTGTCATTTTTTTTGTTTTGTTCCACATAGGAAATATAGGTTACATACAACGTCTTCTGTGTTTCGTTTATGAGTGTAGGTTCCTGCCCATTTATTACTGCTACTTGAAATTCTGTCAATGTATCGGCAAGTGCCCCCAAGGTAATTTCGTGTATCTTTTTTACCCTGAAAATACCGTCCTGGTCCGGCATCGAAACACTCTCAATTTGCGAAAGGAAAGAGTCAATAACATCGTCTATGTAATGAAAATACATCGTATGATTTCTATCATTTACCGTGATTGGCAAATTTAACGCCAAATTATTGCAGAATGTCGCCACAACCGAATGATGATTCGGGGTCGCCCAACGACCATATACATTGCTCAAACGGTAGATGATCGCTCTTACACCCGTTTCGTTTCCGTACTCCTTCAGATCTGCTTCTGCTGCTAATTTGCTATTTCCGTAATCCGTCCCGTTAGTTGCCTGAATCGAAGACGTATACAAAACCGGACAATGATTATTATGCTTCTTCAACAGTTTCAACAAATCGTCGAAAAACACATGATTTACCTTGTCAAATTCGCTGTTTTCCTTGGGTCGATGCACAGCAGCAAAGTTAAAAACAAAATCGCAATCCTTCGTGTATCTTTCTAATGCTGAAAAGGGCGTGTCGATGTCGTAGGAATATACAGTATATTTATCTCCGTATTCCTTTAATCTTGCAATTAAGTTTTTACCCAAGAAGCCGTAAGCCCCCGTTATTAAAATCTTCATTTTATTCCTCTTTTCGTTAATCTTGCAAGTCAATCAATATACCAATTTTCTTTTATCGGCAACGACTTGCTGCAAGGTCCCGTTGCATACAAATCGCAATCCCCTTTTTCCAGCAGCTGATCTATTAAAGCGACCATACGCTTATAGGATTTTGCGGGATTCCAATTTTCGTACATTTTTTTATACGCTGCACGTGCTATTTCTTCACGTGCCATTTTGTTTTCTACCAAATATTTTACCTTAATGTACAAGCTTTCTACGTTACCGCTTTTATACACCAAACCGTCAACCTTATCTTCAATAAGAAAGTTAGTTGAGCCCGCTGCGTGACTTGCTACGCAAGCACAAGCACTGTTCATACATTCGTTCAACGTAGCGCCCCAGCCTTCTCCAAAATCGCTGGTGAACATAAACACATTGGCTTTGTCCATTTGCGCACGCGTTTCATCGATCTTGCACGTTCCCTTGAAAATGACATTTTCTTCAACACCCAATTCTTTAACGAGGGATTTTAGATTTTCTTCCTCTTCCCCCGAACCGATCACCGTCATTCGTGGCTCGTATCCGTCGTCTTTCAAGCGTTTGACTACTCGGATCGCATCGTCGCAATGCTTCAAAGCAACCAATCGTCCTACCCAAATAAATTCCAAACCATCCTGTGGCTTTGCATTGATCAACGCGTCGATATCTTTTTCGTATACCGCAATCTGATATCCCCATTTGTACATCTTATCACGGAACGCACCAATCCGCTCAAAGTCTAACGCCGCATATGAACTTGCACATAAGAGATGTGCGTTGCTATTCTTCGACGGTCCGACAAACCGTTTGTGTACACGCCACATCGTTCTGGGATTGAAATATCTGTAATATCCCTTTTTAAATAATCTTTCCGAGTAATAAATGGTCAACTTGTTCGCCTTGATTCGCGCGGAAATATATTCTATCGGCGCACTACCGAAAATTACGACATCTGCTTCCGTACAAAGTTTTTTTGCTTCGTCTTCTCGCCCTATAGCGTTAAAAACGTAGCTTCTGGTTTCAAGACAACCGATCCCTACGCGATTTTTATCCAATTCTGCCGTTTCGACAAAGACAAAATTTTCTCCGTATTCGCTATATAATCCGTCGCATAAAGGACGTACTACGTGCTCACACGTGTTCGAAACATACACAACCTTCATATTTTTCTCCCCGACACTTATTTACCTAAAAATTTCTGTTTTAATCTATACAACTTCGTTTTCAGCGAGTCGCGTCTTACGCCGCCGTACTTTGTAAGTAGCGGTTTCACACCCTTCTTTTCGTACGTCTGCCAAAATTCATCGCGCGTTTGCGGGCGCTCCGTTGGATGTGAAAGCTGCGGTTGCTTCGCCGTTTCTATGCTGCCCGCAATCCTCTCACCTTCAGCCTGTTCAAGCAATGCTCTGCCCTTATCGGTATTGACGAGTATCATCGATACGCCAAGCGCGTCCTCAAAGCTCTTATCAAGATTTTCCAATCCCCAATAATCGCTGATCGTCAGATCGCCAACTCGATTTTTGGAGGTATAAGGGCAAGTATAACAGCTTTCGCGCGTAATATTATTAGAATAGTAAACGTTCATAAAGGCACAAAGCTTTTTGGCGTTCTTCAACTCCTGTCCGTTTGCCAATTTTGCATAACAGGAGCTTCCGCGCCAAGAGATATTTTTACTGCGGAATTTGTATTCCGTTACTTTACTGCCGTACTCCTTTTCCAACCATTCCATATATGACCCATAAAACGTGGGAGACGGAACTCCGTGACAAATAATATCTACGGCAAAAAAGTTCTCTGCGGGTAGCTTTTTTATATTTATGAAGCGCTTAACTCCGTCAATCTGGCAAGGCGTGCCCGAAAAAAGCACCCGTCTTCCCTGCTTCAGATCTTCTTCAATCTGAGAGTAGCACGCAGTTACGTCGCTGGGCAGATATTTCGTTCCTTGTATTTTAACGAGGTCCTCAATCGTTTCTCCACGAATATGCTCAACTGAAAAATCACTCGTTTGCGCCGCACCGTAAAAAACGCCATTCTGCTCAACAATCTTTTCTGCCAAAGCTGCAAACGCGCCACCCGAAGTGCTTCTCTTTCTCCACTCGTCATTCGCTTTGAAGGCGTACACATCGGGATCAGCTTGATTTTTGTTAGCCTCATTTAAAGCGGGACAAACCTTTTTGCACATTCCGCAATCGACACATTTATTCTGATCGATCAACGCAACCTTAAAGCCCTCGCGGCTGCTTATAAGTCTTATCGCATCCAACTTGCAAACGGCGGCACAAGCGCCGCAGCTCACGCAGGCGTTACCCGTAAGCTCTTTTTTGTCCGTCTTTAATGCTTTGTCTAAAAAAGCCTTGGACGAGCTTACGTATTCGCCTAAAAGCTTTTTGCTCTCTTCGTAATCAATAGGCGCAAAATCCTTCTCGACGGGAGAAGAAATCAGGCGTTCCGACAAACCAACCTTGCCCAACAAATTTGTGATACGGGAGCCACCCGCCTTGTTATCCACGATGTAAAAATCCTTTTCAAATAACAAGGAAAATGCAGTGCCGTGGAAGGAATTGGTAAACACGGTTTTTGCATATTTGAAGCAACTCAAAAATTCACTTGGGCCGTAAGTGACGATCTGTTTATGCGTAGCATGTTTATCCTTTGCCGAACAAATTTCCACCAATTTCAACCCGTGCTTGTCAGCATAATCTTTAGCAATTTCCGTCAACGCATCGTTATGTACGACGCTATATAACAAGACGTAATCTTTTTTTATCTTACACTTTGTTGCAACTCGCTCGTACTCTTCCTTATCCAACAAGAATACCGGATCGCATACGGTTTCCACTTCTCTTCCGGTAAGTGCCGAAAGATACTGTGCAGTATCCTCTTCTCGTACCGAGCAATAGTCTAAGTCACAGACCAATTTTTTGACTTTTTCTTCATCTACGGGTTCAAATCTATCTTTGCCCACACTCGCCGCATAGGAAATCTTCGTTTTTACCCCATTTATCGCTCCGAAGAAAATAGGATTGATGCCATCTGTTATGGTCGGATTCCAAATCTGATCGCTGCCGCAAACAACGGCGCCCAAATTCAGATTTTCAATGTCTTGCATATCCTGACACATCGGAGTCATTTTTATATTATTTTTTCGAAAATTCGCAAACGCCTTTAACCTCTTGCTTTTCCAAGAAGCAGAGAGCGCAAGGGCGGCTGCCAATTTGATCTTTCGAGCAAACGACTTGTTGCGTTCGCCGTCCCACGACTGCTTCAACCACGAAAACAAATGGTTGCTTTTTTCATGATTTGGCAACGTGTAGTCAATCACACTGCAGTCATATCCCTTATTATTAAGATATTTACAGCTTGCAAATGCTTGCAGATTTGCTCCGTAATTGACATTTTTATGTACGGTAATAACTCCTATATTCTTGCTCATTCGCTATCTCCACTCAATAAACGTCATTATTTTCAACGTTGTCTTTCTTTTTCATAGACTTGAAAAGTTCGATAATTTTTTTGTGCAAAATAATAACCGATCCCAATACAACAAGCAACACGCTTATTCTTGCCCAAAAGTGATAAGTAAATATCATGCCGTATATCATAAATCCAACATATGCAACCATAATGACAAGAAAAGCTTTCAAATCAACTATCTCTTTCAAATGCTTCTCATAACGCTTTACAACAAAGTAATAAGAAATCATTTGAATCGCTGCGCACAGCAGCGTAGTATATCCGGCGGTTATGTATCCAAAATATTTAATGCCGAAGTAATTGGTCACCAGATTCACAACAGCACAACAGATAGTTATTACAGACATCTGCCAGGTTTTCTCGTAGTAGAACATAATGTTGCCGACAATTCCATATATAAATGAGAAAAGCGTTGCCATTGTAAGCGGCGGAATAAACCAGACCGCATCCAAATACTCTTCGGTGGCAAATATCAGAATTCCTTCTCTTGCAAACAGCGTTACACCAATACAAACAACTGCTACCAGTGCCGTGCATCCCGTAATAGTATTTTTTAATCCCTTGAAATTTTTGGCTTTTATCGACTGCAACGTATAAGGAATCAAAGCGTAGTTAATCGCTTGTGTTATAAGACTGATCAATCCTGTAATACTGTGCGCGATACCGTAAATTCCCGCCTGCGCCGCTCCAATCATAGAATTGATCATCAATTTATCGCTGGAGTGCAACAAAATTGACGACAAATAATGCGGAATAAGAGGCAAATTGAACTTCAGAGCATATCCCCAATATTTACCGCTATATATTTTCTTACCTTTAACGTATGTAACTACACAAAGTACAAGACCGAAAATAATACCCGCTACTCCCGCGCCAATTATCTTGGCATACGCTGCTTGTGAGGGAAACAGCAATATTGCAACGATAGCAATAGTTGGACTTAAAAGTGCGTTTGCAAACGTGTACGCGATAACGCTTTTATAATCATATGTAAAACGCCTGCGCATTAGCCAAAAAGAAATTGTCGCATTGGTAAACGTTTGTAGCCACATAAACAAAAGATACGGCGTATTCAGTTCAAAAACGGACGGTACAAAAATATTAAAAATAATACAACCGGTATATACCACCAACGAAGCCACAAAGGTCAATGATATCATCGTCGAAGTATATGCCTTAATATCATCCTCGTATTTCGTCTGCGCAACGTTATATACACCGCCCGCCAGAGAAAGCGTAGCAAAAATACTGATTACTCCTTCCCACGAAACGAAAACGCTGGTGGCGCCATAATCCGCGACCTCCATCAGACGAGTGAAAATCGGTGTCGTTATGAAAGAGATTCCCTTCAGCACAACGTTGGAAATCACAAACCAAACCGATGCCTTTGCCGCGGGCGACAGACTATTCAGTTTTTTAAATAACGACTTAATTGTTCCCATCATTTTTCAAAGCACTTTTCTATTTCTTCTATAATTTGTTGATTGTTCGAAGGGCCCTTCACTGCCACCTGCCCAATACGCAAACGGTCTTCGGGATTGTCGAGCAAAAATTTCACTCCTCTATATATATCGTCGGATTTTCGTTTTACGACCACGCCGTTTTGCATATCCTCGATCATCTCCAAATTGCTTGGAATGTCAGTAACTACGACGGGCTTTCTGAAATATTTTTCCTCAAATACCGCAACTGAATAGCCCTCATAGCTTGACGGCTGCACACAAATGTCCGCGCTATTCATATAAGTATAGGGATTTGCGCAATTTCCGAGCAAAATGAAATGGTCCTTCATCGCGTGCTTTTCAATCTCCGCTTCTATCTCTCGGCGGAAATCTCCCTCACCCGCGACGTACCACTTTATTTTAAATCCTTCATCTATCAACCTTCTACAAGGCTCTACACAAAGATGAAAGCCCTTTAATTCCACCAATCTGCCAACCGACAGTATCTTAAGCTCATCGCCGACCATCTGATTTGGTTCACCTGCCAGACGGTTGACCTCATCATAATTCATGAGGCTCGGCAAGATGATACATTTGAATTTGTCCGCAAACGATGGATACACTTCCTTCAAATTCCGCAAAGAATTTTGCGACACGGTAATTACGGAATCAAGCTTGCCAAACGCGTCCTCGTCCAGCTTTTTATTATTGTTGATCTTTTTGATATCGGTATGTATCCAACCAAGCTTTACGTCGGCGTCCACACAATCGGCAACATAATAGCACGCCGAGCCCTCTTCAAAACCGATCGCAACATCATAATGCTTATTGAGCTTCAGCATGGTCTTCTTCATATTTTCCCAATCGCCTCGAGTAAAAGCTCTACTTCCAAGACGAATGCGCACAAAACGACCGATACGGTACAATGCCAAGCCTGCTTTTCCCTTCTTCAAAAGCGTTTTAACGCTACTGCCAAAGGAACAGTTATACACGTCTGCATAATACGGAGAATCTGCCAGAAGATTAACGCTTTTATTTAATTTCGGGAGCAAATCTCTGCCTTCATTGAAAAGATAGAGGTCAACCTCGTATCTTTCATAATCAAAATTATCGCAAAGATTTATCAAACATTTTTCCAAGCCGCCCGTGGCAAGACTGCTGGAAACGATCAAAATTTTTTTCTTCATTATGTTATTACGCCCTTTTACTTCGTTTTGCATATTTCAAGCGATAAAGAACCTTAAACACGCCGTACAAGTTATATACGACAATATCAAATCGTTTTTCATCCCCAGGGTAAGTGGGCAAGAAATAGCGTTTGTATTTCTTCACCTCGCGAATACAGCTTTTGACATCCTTCTTATATTTTTTCTCATTCGTATTTAGTAAGCACTGTAACATTGCAATATTCGATTTTACCAACATATTTTTTGCTTTATCCAACAAATGCGGATAATTATCTTCTATAGTTTTGTATTTTTCTTTTGCAAAATACAAAATGTCAAAATACTTTTCGGAAAACGCCGCATGAGATGCACTGTTCTCATTAACACGGTATTTATAAATACAGACATCTCGCGCTACAACGGTAGGCTTATTCAGAAACACTCTAAAAACAAAATAACTGTCTTCGTGAATTTTTCTTCCTTCTATAAATCTCACATTATCTATAACATTCTTTTTGTATAGCTTCGCGCACGAAGAATAAGTAAACGGGTTGTCCTCCAATGATTTTTCCAAAGCCTCTGTTTCGTGCCAAAGACTTACGACAGTTCCTTCCAAAATCACGGCACTTGTATCGGTTTCACTGTTCATAGTTCCTATCGCAATATCCGCATCATTATCTGCTAAATCTTGCAACAATATTTCAATTGCATTAGGCACCAACAAATCATCTGAATCCAGAAACATTATATAGTCTCCATCTGCATTGTTCAAGCCAATATTCCGCGCGCAGGAAACTCCACCGTTTTCCGTATGCGTTACCTTGATATTTTGATATTGAGCAGAGTACTTATCTAAAATCTCCTTTGTATTATCAGTAGATCCATCGTTAATAATGATTAATTCTGTATTTGGATAAGTTTGATTTAAAGCTGAATCTAAACATTCGCCCAAATATATTTCTGCATTATACGCCGGTATGATTATTGAAACCTTCTCCATTATAATCCACTCCAAAAGAATAAATAACTTGCATTAAGATTACGACGAATAAACAAGATAAAACAAGCTGCTATTAACAAAACCTTTATTAAATTGGAAAGTTTGTCCTTATAGTACGACAAGGATTGTGAAAAGTACACATATAGTCCAAATATATAATAATAGCTGATACGTTCAGCAGTACGAGAGATCAATCTCAAAAGCCAAAAAGTGACGGTCAATAATGAAAGCTGTATAATTAACGACTGTCCCTCAACTTTGGGCGGTTTATTATATGTCATAAACAGCGAAAACGCAAACAGTATCAAAACTAACAAAAGAAAGATTCCGCCGTTGCCTGTTTCTTCAATCTCATAATTATATCCCAACCACTGATTAAAAAGCTCTTGAAAAGCACCGAATCCCACAAAAAACACAAGTGCCATAACAACGTGCGTCAAAATTATCCAGTCAATTCTTTTTATCAAAAATAGGGGAATCAATAAAAGAAAAATCATTGCCGATTGATGGAAAAAAGACGCCAACAAAACTAAAAGAATAAAACGAATTATCTTCTTGTCTTTAAGGAAATCAACCGACCATAAGCAGACCATCATCGCAAGCGTCTGTCGAAGTCCGGTTTCAATAAATCCGTAGGTTCCCAAGGTCATAAACAAGAAGAAAAACACAAAGGGATTCTCGGTGTATTTCTTTGCAAAATGCAACAAGGTTCCAAAAATCACAATGCCGTTTATCAGGAAAAACACTGTATAATTTTCCGTAAACAGAGAAATAAGCTTTACGTATATACGATATCCTATCTCAATACGCATTATGTCTTGATTTAACAATTCTCCAAAAGACAACGTTCTGATTTCATTCTGAAAAAATCGTACGTAACCAATAGTATCAGCACCTATGTATTTGTATCGAAGTACAAACAATAAAAACATAGGCAATATCGCTACCACCGTTAAGAAATTTTTTAATTTTACTTTTTGTTTATCATCAAATTGATTTACCTTGGTTATGTAACTGTTTAAAAACCACATAACGAGAGGTGAAATCGCCGCAATTCCATAATAAATCATTTCACTTTCTCACTTACACGTTTATAAATGTCTAAATACTTTTTATAGCACTCGTTCTTATCAAATTTTTGATGCTGCTTTTGCAGATCAAAGCAAAGAGGCTCGCTCTTGGTCTTTTCTATGGCGGCAATCAAGCCTTCATAGTCGCCTTCTCTGACAACAAACCCGCATTCCTCGTCCACAAGCTCTGGACTGCCGCAACAGTCAAAGGTTATAACGGGTGTTCCACAGCAAATGCTTTCCATATTCACCGTTGGCAAGGTATCTGCTCTGGTCAAATTCACAAATACATCTGACGAGGTATATATGTCTGCCAAACGGCTTCTATCCGTTACATAGCCTAAAGGAATAACATTTTCAAATTTTGAAAAATATGCTTTCTGCCCTTCCTTACAGCCTACGATAACAATTCTTGTGTTTTCATCCTGAGCCTCAATAAGCTTTTCGACGATTTCACGATTTTGTTCGGCATACCACTTATCCGCCATTCCGAGAATAACGAATTTACCTTCTGTGCCAAGCTCCTCGCGAACCGAACTCTCGTGGGGCTTAAAAATCTCTGTGTCAACACCGTTATACACAACCTGTATATCAGCCGATCTCAATTTGGACTTTTTAGCCTCATTCGCGATCCATTGGCTACATCCGACCAATGTCAGATTTGGTAATTTTAGCAGATGCTCGGTTCTGTCTTTCAGCACCTTTGCTGTGCTATCAAAAAATAGGCTCGGCTGCTCTGCTTTATTTAGCGGACAGTTTCCGCACTTTTTTTGCCATTTGTCACACTTGACCGCCGCATAATGAGTACATTTACCCGTGAAATACCAGCAATCGTGCATTGTGATCACGGTGGGAATATTCTTTTTTGCCAAATAATCGCATAGCATATTCAAGTTGATATAATTGCTGTGCAGATTATGGAAATGCACAACATCGGGTTTGATCTTATCCACCCACTTCAAGAATTTTCTCGTTGCCGTCTTGCTCGCATAGGCTTGCTTACCGAAAACGCGAGCGTGTACGGCGTGAAGCTTCCAATCAAGCTTTCCACCGACCAAATAGCCATTTTCAACAGACTCTCTCGTCGTTTGATAGGCAAAATAAGCTTCATCGCCATTATGTACAAGCGTATTTCCTATATCTTTTACGATTACTCCCGTGCTTTTAAAGCCATACACGGCGTTGATTTGTAAGACTTTCATTGTTCCCTCTTATGTACGTTTAAAAGTACTTCGTCAAACGTACGCAGAATTTTTTTCTCGTTATGATTTTCCATACCGCATTCTGCGGCATTCTTAGCATATTTCACCAAGACCTCTTGGTGCAACAAAATCTCCAATCCCGACAAAATTTCTTCATCATGATGTGCCACAACAGCCGATTCCGTATTCAAAAAATATTCCATTGGAGCCAAATCCCTGTTTCCTACAGCAAAAATACATTTTCCTGCGGAAAAATAATCAGTTATTTTCGTGGAAAAGGACAAACGAGCCATCAAATTTTCGTCGCTCATATCCTCTAAAAACAACAACACGTCCGCATTCTTTTGTAACCCCAAAACCTCCGATTGCGGAATGGGTGGATGAATTCTGCAAAACTCGTTCTGCGTTTCTTGCAAATACTCTTCAGACAATTGTGTTTGCGTAAATACATCTAAAACAAGTTTTGTTTTGTCCTTGTTCAATGCTTTCAAAGCAGAAGAAATTTTCTGCAAGGACTTATCTCTTCCAATTAACAAATTTCCTGTATAGAGCATATGCAGAGGAAACGACACTGCTTCGTAATCTTCTGCCTCAACCACTCTGTTTAACGGTTTAGACAGTACCGTACAGTCGATATCGAAGAAAGCATCTGCCTCCGCCTTTGTTTTTGGCGTGATCGCAAAAAATTTGTCTGTTTGTTTTGCAATTTTTTTTAGAGATTTTCTTTGATAGCATCTATAGATCTTATAGCCGATCTTCCCCGACTGCTTATACGTAAAATTATCATCCCAGATATATCCGATCACCTTAGCTCCAGTACGCTTTATTGCATATCGTACAAGACGGTTCATATGAATATATCCATCCATGCCGTGCAGAATTATATCAGGTTTAAAATCATCCAAAAAAGCGTCTAATTCTTTTGTCTTCCATTTGCCGAATTTCCAAAGAAGCTCCCTTGCCAGAAGCATCGAATATCTCCGCTTTTTTTTCATTTTCGCATAACGCTCGTTATGCGCTCTCAGGTCTTCGCTGCTTTCCGCCTCCGATAACGGCTGAGCCATTACTTCTTTTCCCGTTTGTATATTCCTTTTGAAAATACTTTTAATGACTCTGTTTTCGGAAATGCAAAAATATTTTGAGCAAACTTGACTATCGGGAATCTCATCACGCAAATATATATTTGCTATATCTTTACTGTCGTAATGTGAAACCAGCGACTGCCAAGTGTTCGCCCCGACCTTACTATTCCAAGATGTCATTGTAAACACCAAGATTCGAGGCGGTTTGTTTTCAACAATATCCATAAAATTCGCTTAACCTTTACAGATTCTCCTTATACCAAGCGATAGCTTCGTTCAAGCCTTTTGCAAAATCGTAGTCGGGATCATATCCAAGCATTTCCCTTGCCGCAGAAATATCCGCGTTTGAGTGCTTGATGTCTCCCTTTCTGTCGGGCCCGAAGTTCGGCTCGATGTCCTTGCCCAACGCCTTTGTCAGCGTATAGTAGATATCAATAAGATACTCTCTGCCGCCGTATGCTATATTGTAGGCTCTGCCTGCCGCCTCGTGCGAAGCAAGACAAGCCTTCAAATTCGCCTCGATAACGTTTTCAATATACGTAAAATCACGGCTCTGCTTGCCGTCGCCGTTGATCGTCGGCTGTTCGTCATTCAAGAGCTGCTTGATAAACTTCGGAATAACCGCGGCATAAGCACCGTTGGGATCCTGACGGCGACCAAAAACATTAAAATAACGCATTCCGTATGTATCAAGTCCGTAAAGCTTCGTATAGAGCTTTGCCCATTCCTCGTCGCAACGCTTTGTCAGAGCATAGGGTGAGAGCAGATTGCCCTCCCTACCCTCTGTTTTCGGCAAATTGGGCTCATCACCGTAAACCGATGACGACGATGCATAAACAAATTTCTTCACGCCCGTCTGACGCGCCGCTTCCAGCATATTCAACGTGCCCTCAATATTGTTTTTGCAATAGAAGATCGGCATTTCGATAGAACGGGGCACACTTCCCCACGCGGCTTGATTGAGCACGTAATCCACACCCTCGCAAGCCTTTATACAAGTATCAAGATCCTTGATGTCGCCTTTTACAAATTCGTAATTCGGGTTATCCAAAAACATATCCACGTTTGCCTGCTTGCCCGTCGAAAGATCGTCAAGGCAACGAACCTTGTATCCCATATTCAAAATAGCCTCACAAAGGTTAGAGCCGATAAATCCCGCTCCGCCCGTTACGAGAAATTTTGAATTTTCTGGGAACTTTAAATGTTTATATCCCATTTTATAATCTCCAATAGTTATATCCTGCTTTTTCGTATTCGGTTCTGTCGAGTAGTCCCTTAATATCGAGCAGCACCTTTTGTCCTTCACCGAAGAACTCGTCCACGTCCGCCATAGTGAAATGCGCAAACTCATTATGCGCTACCGCTAAAACGACAGCATCCATATCCTTGATCGTGGAAATATCGACAAACTTTACACCGTAAAGATGCTTTGCCTCGGCCGCGTCGGCGGTAGGATCTGCAATCGTAGGCTCAATACCGTATTCGCGAAGCTCTTTTACGATGTCAAATATCTTCGTGTTTCTCGTATCGGGGCAATTCTCCTTAAATGTAAAGCCAAGAATAGCCACCTTGGCATTTTTGACTGCTTTTTCTGCTTTGATAAGATTCTTTACTACGTTTTCGGCAACGTATTTTCCCATATCGTCGTTTATTCTGCGGCCCGCAAGGATAACCTGACTGTGATAGCCAAGCTGCTCTGCTTTATAGGTCAGATAATAAGGATCGACGCCGATACAGTGACCTCCGACCAAGCCTGGATAGAACTTAAGGAAATTCCACTTCGTTCCCGCTGCCTCTAAAACCGACTTCGTATCAATTCCGATCTTGTTGAAAATGATCGAAAGCTCGTTCATAAACGCAATATTGATGTCGCGCTGGCTATTTTCAATTACCTTTGCCGCTTCCGCAACCTTGATGCAAGGTGCTCTATGTACGCCCGCATCTACTACGAGCTCATATACCTTTGCAACTACGTCCAAGGTTTCCCCGTCCATACCAGAAACGATCTTCGTGATAGTTTCAAGACGGTGCACCTTATCACCGGGGTTGATACGCTCGGGTGAGTAACCTACCTTGAAATCTACGCCGCACTTCAAGCCTGACTCCTTTTCAAGAATAGGTACGCAAACATCCTCTGTAACACCCGGATAAACGGTGGATTCAAACACGACAACACTACCCTTGACGAGATTTCTGCCCAAAATTCTGCTTGCGCCTTCAACGGGTGTCAGGTCGGGTGTATGGTCGTCGTAAACAGGCGTGGGAACTGCTACGATATGGAACTTTGACTCGCGAAGCTTGGCTTCGTCGGCGGTGAATTCCACCGTGCTGTTTTTGATTGCGTCGTTGCCGACTTCATTCGTAGGATCTATTCCAGATTTATAAAGCTCGATCTTTGCTTTGTTCAAGTCGTAGCCTATGACCTTTACCTTCTTTGCAAAAGCAACGGCGATCGGCATACCGACGTAGCCAAGACCTACAAGCGAAATTTTTTCCTCGCCTTTTATTATTTTTTCATAAAGATTTGCATACATATCCTTTTCTCCTAACGTTTAACTAATCGAATTGACTTGTTCTAAATAATTATTTACGACTATTTCTCTATCGAACTGGCTCTCGATCTTTTCTCTGCCCAACTTACCCATTTCTCGCTTTTGCTCATAAGGCAGAGCAACAAACCTTTCAATAGCCACTGTTATGCTATCTGTATCTTTGGCTTTAAATCCAAACCCGGTAACTCCCTCGTCAAAGGTTTCTTTGCAACCGGGAATCTCAGATGCCAAAATTGGCCTACCACAAGCCGCGGCCTCCAACAAAACATTTGCCATTCCCTCGTGGTAAGAGGGTAAAATGATCGCGTGCGCGGCCTTAAGGTAAGGTCTTACGTCCTTGTGAAAGCCTACACATTCCACATTTTGTAAATTCGCAAAAGGATTTTCTCCGCCGTATTCCACATCGCCAACGACTGTAAATTTCAAAGCTCCGTTGTTCGCAAGGCGTTTAGCCGCCTCGGCTAATTCAAACACACCCTTATCCTTGATAATTCTCCCAACGAACACGATATTGATTGCGCTCTCTTCCGGATAATCAGCGAAAGAAAATTTCTCTACGTTAACTCCCGAGCCTGGCAATAATTTCGATTCTCCGCAAACGACCTTTCTATCACGGAAAAACTGTTCATTGTCTTGATTTTGAAAAAATACACATTTGGCTTTTTTTAGACCGTTTTTATACAGCCACAGCATCAGCTTTTGCATAATTCCGCCGTCGCCTACGACACCCAATCCCGTAACGTTAGCAACATACGGTATCTTTAAGCGGCCACAAGCCATACCGCCATAAACATTAGGCTTGATCGTAAAGGTTAGCACGATATCAGGCTTGATCTCCTTAAGCAGTTTCTTGTAGTTGCTCAAAAGCTTCAGGTCTTCAAAAGGATTTTTACCGTGTCTTGACACCTCAGTTTCAACAACCTTTGCACCCAAGGCCTCTATCTCGGAGATACGGTCACTCTTTGGAACACTGACCAATACCTCGTGCCCCTCCGCAACCAAAGCGCGTACCAGCTCACAACGAAATTGCAGAACTGTCGTTACATCGTTTACCAAAATGAGTATTTTTTTCATTTCACCAATTCTCTTTTATTTTTTCTATAATCGCTTTCGCGTCTATATTATACTGCTTTCTCAAATATTTCTGACTGCCGACGATACTGGAATATCTGTCGTCGAGGGCTATGCGGACAAGCTTTGCTTTTACTCCGTCAGCTTCTGCCAAAACCTCAGCCACTGCCGAGCCAAAGCCTCCGCTCAAATTATGCTCCTCTACCGTCACTATTGCTTTATTATTTCTTGCGCATTCCAAAATCACTTCTCTATCAATGGGCTTGACGGTCGGGAAGGTATAAACGGACGGAACGATACCCTGCGCCTTCAATTCCTTGCAAGCTTCATCAACCTCGTCAAAAATAGCTCCCGTAGAGAAGACCGCAACTCTCTCGCCCTTCTGAATCTCGATAGCTTTACCGATTTCGAAGCTATCCAGCTTATCGTGAATACGTTTCTCCCCGCCTCTGCCAAGACGGAGATAGCAGGTACCTGGTTGCTCATATATCGCCTTTGTAGCACATTCCGCCTCTACAAGATCTCCGGGAGCCAACACCGTTACCTCGGGCAGGGCTCGGAGCATTGCAATATCTTCGGTTGCATGATGGCTCATGCCCAATGAACCGTAAACAAATCCGCCTCCAACACAAACAACCTTTACATTGGCGTTATGATATGCGCAATCGTTTCTTATTTGCTCGATACAACGAAGTGTGGGAAAGTTTCCAATCGAATATGTATAAACGATCTTGCCTTGCATAGCAAGTCCTGCTGCAATAGAAGTCATATTCTGTTCTGCAATACCTGCATTTATTATCTGATCGGGCAACTCGGTCCAAAAGGGCTTCAACACTCCAAAGCCAAGGTCGCCAGTAACTATATAAACATTTTTATCATTCTTTGCTATTTCAAGCAAGGTTTTTACAAACGTATCTCTCATTTTGCTTCCTCCTCGTAGGGATCAACGATTCCTTCGGGCATAGCCGCGTGAAGCTCTTTAAGCGCTCCGTCGTATTCTTCTCCCTCGTGTGGGAAGCGGTAATGCCACAAAATATCAAATTCCATGAACGAAACGCCTTTGCCCTTGACCGTATTTGCAATGATTACCGTTGGCTTATCCGCACTTTCCTTTGCCTTTGAAAAAGCCAAACGCAGCTCATCGTGGTTATGTCCGTCGATCTCAAGAACATTCCAGCCGAAAGACTTCCACTTATCCGCAAATGGAGCAAGAGAAAGCGTATTCTCACAAAAATCCAGACTCTGCATCTTGTTGTGATCGACAATAACAACAAATTGATTGAGTTTAAAATGATTTGCAAACAGCGCCATTTCCCAGATAGAGCCCTCGTCGCATTCACCGTCACCCACGATTGCATATGTATAATACGGTTCTTTGTTAAGCCTCGCATTAAGCGCCATGCCTGCCGCAATACAAGCACCGTGACCGAGCGAACCCGTGGAAATTTCTACCCCGGGAATGCCTTTGTGGGAAACATGACCTGAAAGGCGGCTTCCGTCGGCATAGTGCGTTTTCAGTTCTTCTCTGTCAAAAAATCCCTTTTCAGCCAATGCCGCATATATAGCTGCTCCCGCGTGTCCTTTGCTTAAAACTATCCTGTCACGGTTTTCATCTTTCAAATTCTCAGGCGAAATATTTGCTACGTCATTATAAAGAACCGCCACGATATCTGCAACCGAAAAAATCGCACCGATATGGCTACCGTGAGAAATATGTGTCATTTCTACTCCGTGACGTCTTATAAGCCACGCTAACTGTTCACTTTTCATTTTATTCTCCATTCCGCCGCCGTCAGCGGCTCAAATTTCTTGGGTAAATTTTGGCATATCAGCAAAATTCTTGCGTAAAAAGTTTATTTCTGCCTTAAGTGAAAGCAGATTCCACGCTACTACTCCTTTGAAATCTTGTCTAATCGATCAATTTGTTCATATGTCAGAGTCCAATCCAATGCCTCTGCATTTTGTAATACCTGTTTCGGAGATTTTGCTCCGACAATTACTACAGAACCCTTTAAATAATCTAAAATCCAACGAATTGCCACAGAAGAAACCGTCTTTCCCTGCTCTGCGGCAATCTCCTTTAAGACCTCCACAATCTCAAGATTCTTTAAAAGCTTTTCCCCGTGGAAGTTCACATAAATATCACGGGAACGACGGTCGTTTGATTCAAACTTGCAATTCTTGTCGTATTTTCCGCTTAAAATTCCTTGTCCCAGACTTCCCCACGTAAAAGGTGTCATATCATACTCGTCGCTAAAACAGAACATTTCTTTTTCATTTTTGCGGCAAGCCAGACTGTACTCATCCTGGAAGGAAACGAAGGGGTTGCTATTACCAAACGACTTTATTTCCTCAATGTCCTTTTGATAAATATTTGATAGCCCGTAATAACGGATCTTCCCCTGCTGCTTTAATATTTCCAACGATTCAGCAACGTCTGAAAGCGGCGTTACACCGTCACGGTAATGCACCTGATAGAGATCGATGTAATCGCGATTTAATCGCTTCAAGCTACCCTCAACCGCCTTGAATATGTATTCACGAGAATTATCGTAAGTCGTTTTTCCGTTTTCGACGCGCACACCGAACTTGGTCGTGATAACTACGTTTTTACTATCCGATCCAAGTGCCTCGGCAAGAGTTCTTTCGCTCTCGCCAAGTCCGTACGTATCGGCGGTATCAAAAAAATTAATTCCGCTATCCACCGCGGTTTTTACGGCGTTGATAAGGTCTGTCCTTTGAACGTCGCCCCAACCGTAGCCGCCAAGAGGGCAACCGCCCATACATAGCGCGGAAACCGTCAGATCGGTTTTCTTAATCGTTACTTTCTGCATTTTTCTTTTTTCCTTTAATTCTGTCAATCGATATTGATATACCCTTTTTGATGAAATATTCCGCATAATATACGGCGCAAGCCAATGCCAGGATTGCCACCGTTGTGGCAAGAAAATTCACGGGGAATGCCAAGCAATCCGCCAGCCGCCAGATCATCAATCGGCCAAATTTGACCATAATGAGAATTAGTTATCAAAAGCGTTGCAATAGCACGCAAGTAGTTTATAAAAGAATACATCTCGTTCCAAATCAATCTCCCTTGACATCACTTGAGCCCTCAGCCGACGCAACGCTTTGAATTACAACTGCATCATTCTCTGCTTCAACGGTTTCGTTGTTGGGATTGGGCTCTGCCGCGGTTACCTCAGAGGAGCCGTCGTCCTCGTTGCCTTCATTTGTCAAAACAGCTTTGATCGTCATAAAGAAAATTTTAATGTCCAAGCCAAAGGACAGATTATCAACGTAATAGTTGTCATACTCAAATCTTGCCTTCACCGTATTCGTTTTTCTTCCGTGAACCGCAGCCCAGCCGGTAACTCCGGGGCAAACATCAAAGCGTTTCAACTCATCTTCAGTGTACTCTTCCCAATTTTTAGGATAATATGTAAGGACGGGGCGAGGGCCGATAATGGACATTTCACCCTTGATTATGTTAATTAATTGAGGGAGCTCGTCAATACTGGTTGCGCGGATAAACTTACCTACCTTCGTCACGCGTTTATCGCCTTTAAAGCAATAAACTCCGCCTTCCTGCTGTTCTGCTCCCACACACATAGAACGAAACTTATACATCCAATACACTTTTCCGTTTTTGCCAACGCGTTCTTGTTTAAAAATAATCGGACCATCGCTGTCGATCTTTATGGCAATAGCTATTATCAGCATTGGTAACGACAGAACTATGATACCCGCTATTGCAAGTATTAGGTCTATGATCCTTTTTACGACTCGCTTATACATATTGATATTCTCCTTGAATAATGCAAAACTTATTACCCTATAATATTTTTATTTTTATTATATATTATATTTTATTATAACACCGTTTTAATATATTGTCAAGAAAAAACATCCAAAAGATAACCTTTTTCACAAAAAACGGCCAAAGTTTACAGTTTGTTTACATTTGAATTTTGTATAAATTGTAAAAGTTAGATTAACCGTTTTTTGTAATTTTAGTTAAAATTTCACAATAATTGAGAACGAAATTTCACAAAAAAACACGGAGAGCTTTTAATAAGCTCTCCGCACTTTTGTTGAATTTAAATTTATTTTTTTAAATAGTCAAGCACGATTTTACTGATATAGTCAAAGCCGTGAATAGTACCGAGATTTTTGTTTTTGGGGACGCCGTTTCCGCACATCAAAAGAGGGACATATTCGCGCGAATGGTCTGTTGATGGGGTTGATGGGTCACAGCCGTGGTCGGCGGTGATGATAAGCAAATCCTCTTCCTTCAAGCCAACGAGAAAATCACCCAGAAAGGCATCAAATTCACTCAGTGCAATTGCATATCCGCGAGCATCGTTTCTATGTCCGAAAAGCATATCAAAATCAACCAGATTAACAAAGCACAGTCCACAAAAGTCCTTGTTTTGCAAGACTTTCGTAATTTCCATTCCTTCGGCATTGTTCTTGGTCGGATAAGATTCTGAAATTCCTCTGCCCGCAAAAATATCATTTATTTTTCCAACCGAAATCGTATCAAAGCCCAACTCCTTCAATCTGTCAAGCATTGTAATATCGGGGCACTCAATCGAGTAGTCGTGTCTGCCCGAAAGACGAGTAAAGGGATATTCTCCGCCAAACGGACGGGCGATCACTCTGCCCACCCCGTGCTTGCCAACAAGCATTTTTCGTGCAATCTCACAGTATCTGTAAAGCTCGTCAAGAGGCACTATGTCCTCGTGTGCGGCGATTTGGAAAACCGAGTCCGCAGAGGTATAAACAATCAAATCTCCCGAACGCAAATGCTCCTCACCATAATCACGAATTACATCTGTTCCCGAATATGGCTTATTGCACAAAACTCCTTTACCTGTAAGGGCTTTAAACTTTTCAATCACGTCTTCGGGAAATCCGTCGGGATATGTCGGCAACGCCTCTTTTGATATTACTCCCGCAATTTCCCAGTGTCCTGTTGTCGTATCCTTGCCCATTGATTTTTCGGATAAGCGGGCATAGCTCGCCTCACATTTATCGGGCAAATCAGAGCAAAGCTCCTGACAGGTGTCTATATTAAAAAGCCCTAATTTTTTCATATTTGGACAGTTGAATTCAGGCAAAGCCGAAAGTGCGCGCAAGGTATTGCTTCCCTCGTCAGAAAAGAGCTTTGCATCAGGCAGCTCACCAATACCAAAGCTGTCGAGAACAATTAAAAATACTCTCTTGCTCATGTTTTACGCTTCCGCAATTTCAAGTGCGATTTCCATCATATTTGTGAAAGCCGTTCTTCTTGTATCCGCGTCAAGATTTTGTGTCGGGTCAACAAGAGAATCGCTTACAGAGCAAATGCAAAGTGCTTTCTTCCCCGCTCTTGCGGCGTTGCAATAAAGCGCCGCCGCTTCCATTTCAACTCCGAGAACGCCCATCTTTGCCCAATCCAAATCCTTGTTAGCATCATTGTAAAATACATCACTTGAAAAAATATTTCCAACGCGATAATTTACACCCTTCTTCTCGCACTCGTCAACTGCCGCACGAACAAGCGAGAAGTCTGCAATAGGAGCAAAAGTGCCTGGTAAATTGTACTGTGCAGCAAAGTTAGAATTTGTACAAGCGCCCATAGCCACAACTATATCGCACGCCTTCAAATCCATCTGATAAGAGCCGCAAGAGCCGACGCGGATAATACTTGAAACATCATAGAAGTTGAAAAGCTCGTATGAGTAAATACCAATTGACGGTTGTCCCATACCCGACGCCATAACGGAAACTCTTTTACCCTTGTAGTAACCGGTGTATCCCTGAACTCCGCGAATATCGTTGACAAGCACTGCGTCCTCAAGATAGTTCTCTGCTATAAATTTTGAGCGCAAAGGGTCACCCGGCATAAGCACGGTCTTTGCGAAATCTTCTTTTTTTGCTGTAATATGAGGTGTTGGAATTGACATAATCTAAATCTCCTTTTATTCAAAAATCAATATGCGGAGCCGTCGTCCTGTGATTTAACAATTTTAACCACACGGCTCGTTCCAAGTCTGTCTGCGCCAAGTGCCATAAAGTCAGAAGCATCTTCAAGTGAAGATATACCGCCTGCCGCTTTAACCTTGATCTGAGGCTCAACATTTGCTCTCAAAAGGGCTACATCCTCGCGTGTAGCTCCGCCTGTTGAAAAGCCTGTTGAGGTTTTTATAAAGTCTGCGCCCGATTTGGATACGACACGGCACATTTCAATCTTTTCCTGCTCGTCAAGGAGGCAAGTTTCGATAATAACCTTTAAAATCTTGCCCTCGCAAGCAGCTCTTACTGCTTTGATTTCTTCCAAAACACAATCATATCTGCCGTCTTTAACATCACCGATGTTTATCACCATATCAATCTCATCAGCACCCTCGCGCACTGCTTCGGCGGTTTCAAATGCCTTTACAGCCTTTGTCTGATAGCCGTTGGGGAAGCCAATAACTGTGCAGATTTGAAGCTTGTCGCCTACATACTGCTTTGCTCTTTCAACAAATGAGGGCGGAATACAGACCGATGCGGTTTGATATTTAATGCCGTCGTCACAAATAGCCTTGATTTGCTCCCAGGTTGAGCTTTGGGCGAGCAAGGTATGGTCGCATACCGAAAGTATTTTTTTAGTATCCATAATTCTGTCCTTTCATTGACTTGCATCTAGTTTAATTCAATATCAGTTTCTTGCAAGCAAATAATCTTTATACTTAATTATAACACATTTCTGCGCAGAAATCAACAGATATTTGCATCAAGTTTATTCTATTTTTTCTTGTCGTTTTATGTAATATTTTGTTGTTTTTTTAACATTTTATTTATTTTTTGTCGATATTTAACACATTTTTTGCTTTTTTGACAGCAATCAGCCGTTTGGAAAACTACCAAACGGCTGACCTTTATTGCTTTAATTTTATTTCTTTTTAGGCGGTGAATATTTTTTATAAAGCTTCGCAAGCTTATGTTTTTCTGATTTTTTAAGAATGACAGTGCCGCTATTCTTGTCGATTTTACCGATTTTTCTCGAATTTTTCAGCTTCTTTCTTTTAGCTTTTTTCAAAATTTGATTAACCAAAGCAAGCTTTACGGCAAACTTCTCTGCCGCATCAAGAAAAAGATATACTCTATCACTAAAATCAGATTTTGCTTGACTTTCGTTATTGCGGGCGCAAGTATCGTCAGCACAAGCATCAAAAGCATCGCAACACTCGACTATATCCTGTTTTTTCATTGAAACTATCCAGCAATTTGAAAATTACTTTTTATCCTCTTCAATAAGAATTTTAAGCGCGTCAACAGCTACCTTGATTGCACGGCTGGTATCGTGACACTCGTCGTCATTTGTGTCAAGACCCGCATTAGCTCTCTCCTGATTCCAAACCGAGCAGAACACCGCTCCGCAACGAATTCTTCTCAAAGCCGCGACTGTAAATAGCGTTCCCGCCTCCATTTCACTGGCAAGCACGCCAAGACGCTTCCAAGCCTCCCACTTTGCCAGAAGCTCATTCGAGGTAGGCATACGCTCAGGGCTATGCTGACCGTAAAAGGAGTCCTTTGCCTGAACAACTCCTATATGTGAGCAATAATCTAAGCCTTTTGCGGCAGAGCGGAGCGCGAACAGCACGTCACTGTCTGAAACTGCGGGAAATTCAATCGGCGCATATTCGCGCGAGGTGCCGTCCTGTCTTACCGCGCCTGACGCGATTACAATATCGCCCGACTTGACATCAAGAGAAATTCCCCCACAGGTTCCTACACGAATAAATGTATGCGCCCCACAATTAGCAAGCTCCTCCATAGCTATTGCCGCAGACGGACCGCCAATTCCCGTTGAACATACTGTCACAAGCTCACCGTTCAGGTACCCGTTATAGATATTGTACTCTCTATTGAATGAAATATGTGTTGGATTATCAAAATACGAAGCTATTTTTTCGCATCTGCCGGGGTCGCCCGGAAGAATACAATACTTTCCGACCTCGCCAAAGGATACATTTATATGATATTGTTTTTCGTGAGAAGAGAGCATAAAGAGCCTCCGTTAATTTTATATTTTTTTAATTATATCATATTTGCTATCTGTTTTCAAGTGTCTTTATTTTAAATTTTCGTATGAATGGCAATTTTGGTGAAATAATATTTTTGAATAAAGAACAAGGAGAAAATATGTCACAAAATATTATAGAATTAAATTCGTCGATTATATGCAGCGGAAACGCCGTTGGAAAAAAGGAATATGAAGGTCCGCTCGGCACGCTTTTTGATATGCACGATACAGATGACCGCTTTGGCAAGGAAACCTGGGAAAAGGCAGAGAGCGAAATGCAACGCCTTGCACTGAATTTTGCTTTAAAGAAAGGAAGCTTTCATTTTGAAGATATCGGTGCACTCTTCGCGGGTGACCTTCTGAACCAATGTGTAGGCTCGTCCTACGGCTTACTTGGCTGCAACATTCCATACTTTGGAATTTACGGCGCTTGCTCAACCGCAGGAGAGGGCTTAATTCTCGCCTCTATTATGACCACACACAAGGTCTTCCATAGGTGTGCCGCAGTTACCTCATCTCACAACTGCTCGGCAGAGCGTCAGTTCCGCACGCCTATTGAATACGGTGGGCAAAGAACTCCCACTTCACAATGGACGGCAACTGCCGCAGGTGCTTTTATTGTTGGTGCGGCTGATGCGGGCAAGATTAAAGTAACGGCGGCGGTACCCGGGCGCGTTGTTGACAAAGGTATAAATGACGCCAACAATATGGGGGCGGCAATGGCACCTGCCGTTTGCGACACACTTTTGAGATATTTTGGCGAAAGCGGAACTAAGCCTCAGGACTACGACTTGATTATTACAGGCGACCTCGGACATGAGGGCTCGTCAATTTTGCGCGACCTTGCATCTATTGAGGGCTATACTCTCGGCGAAAATTACACCGATTGCGGAATTCTCATTTTTGACAAGGACACACAGGACACACACGCGGGCGGCTCGGGATGTGGCTGCTCTGCATCGGTGCTTTCGGCGCACATCCTGCCTGAAATGGAAAAAGGAAAATACAAAAAAACTCTCTTTGTCGCTTCAGGTGCTATGATGAGCCCCGACAGCATAAAGCAGGGCGAGAGCATTCCCGCAGTAGGACATTTGCTTTTGCTTGAAAGCTAAAAAGCAGAAAGGAGATTAGCGTGAAAGTTACCTCCTACTTATAGGTAAATTAACTGCTTCGCGCGTGAATTTTGCCTTTCGGCAAAATTCATCGACTGTATTTGTGCCGCCGTAAAGGCGGCGGAATGGAGATTAATATGGAAATCACTAAATTTATATGGGCATTTATAATCGGCGGCTTACTTTGTACGATCGCACAAATTTTAATTGATAAAACAAAGCTTACTCCTGCACGAATTCTTGTTTCGTATGTGGTTGCGGGAGTTGTGCTTGGAGCTATCGGTTGGTACAAGCCTCTTGTTGATTTTGCGGGGGCAGGTGCAACCGTGCCACTTACGGGCTTTGGCTATTTGATTTCTGACGGTGTGCGCGAGGCGGTTGATAAGCAAGGTCTGCTCGGCGCGCTTACGGGAGGACTTACCTCTGCCGCAGGCGGAATTGCCGCCGCACTAATTTTCGGTTATCTTGCCGCCGTATTCTTTAAGGGCAAAAGAAGAGGATAATTCAAGCAAATTCAAGCAAAACCGAAAAACGCTTGACTTTTTCGACAAACAGTGATATAATTTATGAGTTATTAATTTAAAAAACACTATTTGTTGGAGAAAATATGCTTCCTTTTATTATCACAAGCGTTTTGCTCGGTCTTGGACTTGCAATGGACGCTTTTTCGATTTCACTTGCAAACGGCTTGCACGAGTCTAAAATGAAAATCCCGCGTCTTTGCGCGATTGCAGGTACATTTGCAATCTTTCAGGGCGTTATGCCAATGCTTGGTTGGGTTGGTGTACACACAGTGCTCTCATATTTTGAAGCTCTTGATAGCTTTATTCCCTGGGTTGCCTTTGCGCTTTTATCTTATATCGGCATAAAAATGATTGTTGAGGGACTTGAGGAGAGAAAAACCTGTGAGCTGAATGCAGCTCCGTCAACCTCGCGCGTATCCTTTAAAATGCTTATAGTGCAAGGAATTGCAACATCAATTGATGCCTTGTCCGTTGGTCTTGAAATCCCCGACTATTCATTTATTCAAGCACTTCTCTGCGCCTTGATCATATCGGTTCTCACCTTTATAATCTGCTCTGCAGGACTTAAAATCGGTAAAATTGTAGGCGCTTGCTTTTCTTGGAAGGCAACGATTTTCGGCGGTGTGATTTTAAGTGCTCTTGGTATCAAATCATTGATTACTGCTATTATGGCATTGATTTAAGACACAGCTTATAATTTCTTATTTCTCTTATAAAGTAGAATAACGGCTTTGACGGAAATTCGCCAAAGCCGTTATTTTATATTTGAGTTTTTTTAATTCTCTTTTTCATCTTAACTATATCGCAAAGCATTCTCGGCGCGTCGCGCAGAACGCTCACCTTTGATTCTCGGTGATTGATGATCTTTACAGGCATTTCAATAATTTTCATGTCATATTTGACCGCCCACAAAATAGCCTCAAAATCAAAGGCAAAGCGGTCAACTGTAAGTCGGCTGAAAATTTTGTTTGCCGACTCCCCTCGAAACGCCTTACAACCGCATTGCGAATCCGAAAGCTTAAATCCGCCTACAATTGCTAAAACCTTAAGATATATCTTTGAGGCAAGCTTGCGGATAAATGTATAACCCTCGTAACCGTCACCTGACAAATTTCGCGAGCCGATCAGCATATCGGCATCGGGATTTTTGACCATAGTATCCTGAACCTGCCTCAAAACATCAAGCCCATACGCCAAATCGGCATCAGTGAACATACGAATATCTCCGTCGGCTACAGTCATTCCAAGCCTTATAGCGTAACCCTTACCGCGATTTTCCTTATATCCTTCAACTCTGACACAGGGCAAATTCATTTCTCTGACAGCCTCGTCACAGCCGTCAGACGAACCGTCATTTATAAATATAACCTCATAATCTTCAAAATTTGCCGACATATAATCCGACACCTGCTTTGCAGTGTCCTTGATTATTGACATCTCATTATACATCGGTATGCAAAGAGAAAATTTCATTTTTCAGTCCTTTTTGTAAATATTAATTTCAAATTCGATTTCAGTTTCGAGATTATCAAGCAAGGAAAGCTTTTCCTTATCACCCTCACTCGTACGCCAATAATACGGCGTCATTGAAAAAAGCGCGGAAATATTCTCTTTACCCTCAACGATTATTCTATCGGTTGCCAAAACAGTTTCAACCTTAGTCATATTTTTCGGCAAATCGGCTCTCTCTCGGTTCTCATATTGCTCGTCATAAACAGCGCGCTTCAATCCCATAAGATGGTTTTTGCCAGCACCGACTACAAACAAATATCCGCCCGTCTTCAACACTCGGCGATACTCTTCCTCAGCGCAAGGTGCAAAAATATTTACAAGCGCATCAGCGGAGCAGTCCTTAATTGGTAGGCTAAAAACACTTGCCGTTGTATAAAGAAGATTTTCCTTCTCCGCTCGTCTTGATGCCTTCGCCCCTGCCGAGCACGCAAATTTCGAAAGGTCAAATCCGACAGTCACATCCGCAAGATTCGAGAGCATTGAGGTATAATACCCTTCGCCACAGCCCGCATCAATAATCACTGCTTTTTCGGGTAAATACTTACGAACAGCCGAGATAATTGCCTCCGCCACACTTCTGTAATATCCCTTGCCAAGAAAATCACGCCTTGCCGAAACCGCACTCTTTGAGTCACCGCCCGCGCTCTGCACAGACAAATACCCGTCAGCCGAAAAATCAAAGCAATGTCTTTTTTCTCCGCGACAGTAGGCGCTCTTGCCATCAGGTGACAAATACATGTCCGCCTTGCAATGAGGACAAGAAAAGATAGCCTCTATAATGTCATTTCTGTTTTTCATATTAATCTCTATTGCTTTCTGTTCTTTAATTTCATTCAACAATTTCATTTTACCGTATTACATATATTTTAATACAAAAAGCAACAAATTGCAATAGCTTTTTCTGAAAAAATCTCAATCCTCACAAAACGCCACGATATCGAGCTCAAAGCTGAAAACAGAGCCTTTGCCTATCTCGCTCTCGACACTGTATTTTGCACCGTGAGCCTCAAGTATTCCCTTAACAATTGAAAGTCCAAGTCCCGTACCAACCTTGGCGCGCTTATGGACCTTGTCTACCTTGTAATATCTGTCCCAAATGTACGGAATATCCTCTTCTGCAATGCCGTCTCCCGTGTCTATTACAGAAATGCGAACCTTATTGCCCTCAACGCTTTGGATAATCTGAACGCTCTTATCCTCGCCCGTGTAATTGAGCGCATTGTTGATAAGATTATATACGACCTGCAAAATCATCGTTCTGTCGGCATTTACACAAACATCAATGTCCGATTTAAAGGAAATCCTGTAATTGTCGCGCTCGGTAAGCTTTTCATATCTTTTCATTACTGCGCGCACAGTTTCAGTCAGGTCAAAAACCTCAAGCTCGGGCTTTCTTGTTCCAGATTTGATTTTGGACAGGTCAAGCATATCGTTTACAAGCTCAGTAAGTCTTTCGGTTTCGTCAATAATGACCTGAACATTCTCGGGGCTGTTCTCGTCGGGAATATCCCTCATAACCTCGCTGTATCCCTTAATCATTGTCAAAGGAGTTCTCAGGTCGTGAGAAATATTTGCAACAAGCTCACGCTGTAAATTATCGGTCTTTGCAAGCTCGCTTGATGCAAAATTCAACGCCTCGGCAAGCTCGTGTGCCTCGCGATATCCTTTTCCCTCAAAGTTTGCGCTGTAATCTCCGCGCGCAAGCTTAATTGCCGATTTGCTCATCTTTTCCATAGGGCGACAAATAATTCTCGACATGATAAGTGAAAGAATCAAAGCACCCATAACAAGAATACAGGCAATCCAGCCAAACTGTCGTTCAAGCGTCGTAACTGTCGTGTTGAGCGGAACAAGCTCCGAGTCGAAAATAATAATATACTCTGTTCCGTCAACATTTACAACAGAGGTCTGAATCGTGCTGACTGACGAGCGGTCATCTGCTGTGCTTATATTCTTTTTGGTGTGCTTCCCGCCTTTTTCACAAGCTTCATAGTATAGCTGTTCCAAGCCGTCACTTTGTATATGGTGAATTGTACAGCCGATATTTATATCCGAGCTTGCTATTTCCTTGGCAAATCCATTATTAACCTCAAAAACTCTTATACAAGTATCAGTATCTACAGAATATGAATAAACAGTCTGCATAAGCTTTTCCTCGTTATCAATTGAAGACACTATTGATGATGAGGTCATTTTAAACTCGTCAAGCTTTGAGTCCTCATAAAGAACATTTAAAAGCAATATCTGAAAGACCCATAAAACTATCAGAATAAGTGAAACAAAAATAGCAAGCAAGCCGAACAACCGCCACGATATTCCCGATATGTGACGGTTGGTTTGCCTATTCTGTTTCGTTGTCAAATTAGAATTGTTCATATCCATCATCCTTCGAAGCGATAACCGACTCCGCGCAGAGTTACAATACAACGGCTGTATTCACCAAGGCTTTTGCGAAGAAGTTTGATATGCGTGTCAAGCGTTCTCGCATCACCGTAAAAGTCGTATCCCCACACCTCGCTGAGCAATTTTTCGCGCGAAAGAGCAATATTGCGGTTGTCAAGAAGATAGAAGAAAAGGTCATATTCCTTGGGTGACATATCAACTCTCTTGCCGTGAATATACACGATTCTTGCTGTTATATCGGCGCGCAATCCACCCTCGTCAAGCTCCACTATCACATTTGGACGCTTGATTTCGTCGCTGTCGGTCACCGCTCTTTTTGAGCGCTTCATTATAGCTTCAATTCTGAGCATAAGCTCCTTTGGGGAGAACGGCTTTACAACATAATCGTCAATTCCAAGCTCAAAGCCGTTTATCTTGTCGTATTCCTCGCCTCTTGCCGAGAGCATAATAATAGGTGTATTCGATACCTTTCTTATCTCTCTGCACGCCGAAAAGCCGTCAAGCTCGGGCATCATAATGTCCATAATTATTATGTCGTATTTTTCTTTACGGCAAAGACGGACCGCCTCCATACCGTCACCCGCCTCGGTTACAGTATGTCCCTCAAATTCGGCATATTTTTTTATAATAGAGCGAATTCTCGCTTCGTCGTCAACAATCAAAATGTGATACATAACTTTGTCCTTTCAGGATTAATTAAAGTTGACCTTGTCGGGCACCTTTTCTTGAAGAACAAGCACCGCTTCAAAAACCTCTGTGCCTCTTACAACGCTGATCTTCACCTCGTCACCAATACTATATCCGCGAAGCAGGTCATCAAGCTGAGAAGAGCTTAAAACATCAACTCCCTCAACCGCAATTATCTTATCACCGTACTTCAATGAATCGGTAAACTCAGAGTCAAGAATAATTACCCCCGTAGTCGTAATACCGTACTTTCTATAAGCCGAAGGAAGATTTTGAGCCGTTACGTCAAGCATAATAAGCCCGTGGTCAACAATCCCCCTGACATATCCGTATTTAATTATATCCTCAATAATTTTATAGGCTGTGTCGATAGGAATAGCAAAGCCTATTCCCTCAATATCCTCGCCCGCGGCCTTGGCGTTTACAATTCCGATCAGCTGTCCCGCCATATTGAAAAGTCCACCGCCCGAGTTGCCGGGATTTATTGCCGCAGTAGTTTGAAGCAAA
Organism: Eubacteriales bacterium; assembly: GCA_045588675.1. Taxonomy (GTDB): domain Bacteria; phylum Bacillota; class Clostridia; order Oscillospirales; family CAG-272; genus SVTX01. The sequence continues at coordinate 50,648 of JAZNER010000030.1, forward strand.
ATCATCTCTGTGCCGTCAATAGTGATAATTCTTTCTGTCGCGCTGATTATTCCCTCTGATAAGGTTCCGCCAAGCGAGCCCAAGGGATTGCCGAGAGCAACAACATCCTCACCAACCTTAATGTCAGCCGAGCAACCGAGAGCGGCAACCGTCAACTGCTTGTCCTCGGGCTCAATTTTAATAACCGCCAAGTCGCCTGCATCATCACTGCCAATCAGCTTTGCTTTAAATTCACTGCCATCGGTCAATGTTACCGTGACATTATTTGCTCCTTCAATTACATGGTGATTGGTGACGATAATTCCGCTCTTGTCTATTATAACACCGCTTCCCGCGCCTGTCGAAACATATTCGCCCATCCAAAAGCTATTTTGAACGGTTTCTGTCCTTATTTCGACAACGCTGTCCGCAATAGCATAATAAACCTCACTCACTGTACTGTACGCCTGACCCGCACTTGTAAGCTTCTGGTCAGAATACTGCGCATCGGGCTTAAAGATTTGAATATTGCTTCCGTCAAAGCCGCCAAATCCGCTTGTACTCGCGTCGTCAAAAATCACTCCAGAGCTTTGATCTGAGCCTTGTATTGTATCGGCACTATCATTACCCGCTTCAATCGGATTATTGTAAATATCTTTAGAATCACCGTTAAGCTTCACCGTATATTTTGTAAGCAAGCTTGCGCAGGAGCTAAGTGCAAGGGCCAGCACAACAGCGCTTGCAATCAAAGCCATAAATCGTGACGATTTTTTACTCTTTTTACTCTTTTTACTCTTTGTGCTCTTTATATTACTGTTATTGATGTCACTGTAATTGTTAAATTCACGGTTTCCCATACAGAAACACCTCCGTATTCTTATTCTTTAATTCAATTATATTAGAAATTTGTGACCGTTTAATGAAGAATTAATAAAAAGAGCTTGAATTTCAATTTTTTCTTGTTTTATTAAAAAATATATGTTATAATATTAATATATTTAAAAGATTTGTGGGTAAATTTTATGCTTAACTTACTGGGAAAACTTTTAGAACAACACAAAATTGAGCTATATAGTCCTATTTCCCTGCGCGATTGCAGGATTATTCGTCCTTACAAGCTTGAAAAGTGCGGTTTTGGACAGAATTTTGATAAGCTTAACGCTATTATGCTCGCAGTTCCCTACTACACCGAGTGCAAGGATAAAAACCTTTCCGCATATGCAATACCGCGCGATTATCACCTGTATTTCAAGAGCCTTTTTGATGATATTTTGCCAAAGCTTCGAAAAAACTATACAAGCTATAAATTTTTCGGCTTTACAGATAACTCCCCCATTGACGAGGTTGAGGCGTCGGCCCGCGCAGGACTTGGAGTGATCGGCGCTAACCGTATGCTGATTACCGAAAAATATTCGTCCTTTGTTTTTCTCGGCGAAATTATAACCGATATGCCTACCGAGGCTAATTGCTCTGAAATCAAATATTGCTCAATGTGCGGAAAATGCAAAAATCTGTGTCCTATAGAAAAAACAAAGGCTTGCATCTCCTGTCTGACACAAAAAAAGGGAGAGCTTGATGAAAACGAAAAAACAGTTATATCTGAATGCGGGAGTGTCTGGGGCTGTGATATATGTCAGGAAGTCTGCCCTTACACAAGCGCGGCAATAAAGCGCGGAACTATATACACGCCTATTGACTTTTTCAAGGACGAGCTTATCCCCCACCTGACAGTTGAAATACTTGACAGTATGTCAGACGAGGAATTTTCCTCTCGCGCATACTCTTGGCGCGGACGCGAAACAATCAGAAGAAATCTTTTGTTAAATAAAGGAAACAAGAACTAATCTTCTCAAAATACATTCAAAAATTCAGGAGCTATTATGTTAACCATTCTTCAAGGCTACTCAGGTAGCGGAAAAACAACCTACATAATAAATAAAATCCGAGATGGCGTAAGTCGCGGCAGAAAAACCTATTTTCTTGTTCCCGAGCAGTTGTCCTATTTAAGCGAAACCATGCTCGCCGACATGCCTCCATCCTCAGCTCTCTGCTTTGAGGTCGTAAGCTTTTCCCGCCTTGCGCAAATTGTCTTTTCCGAGCTCGGCGGGCTTTGTGACGCGCACGTAAGCTCAGGAGAGCGCAATCTCGTTATGTGGCAAAGCATAAGACAGCTCGCGGGATTTTTGAATGAATATAAAAATGTGAAGGCAGATGCGGCTTTCACGGCGATGGCTCTTTCGGCAATCGACGAGCTTAGTGCAAACTCATTAAGCCCTGACGCGTGCGAGAAATTAGCAGAAAAATGCACAAGTCCATCGCTTTCATCAAAGCTTTCCGACATTTCTATGATTTATGCCAACTTTAATCGCAATATCGAGAAGCTTTTGGGAGAGGATGCCTTAGAGAATGAAAACAAGCTTTCAAATCTTGCAAAGCTCCTGTCAAGCAATAATTTTTTCTCTGGCTGTGACTTCTATGTTGACTCATTTACAAGCTTTACCGCTGAAGAAATTAACATTTTAAAGCAAATCATTCTCCAAGCAGATAATCTGACCTTATCTCTACCATATCTGCGCGGAGATAAGCAACCTCACAACAAGAGCATTGGCGAAACTCTGCGCAAGTTTACAAGCTTTGCAAAAGAGAAGGAAATCGAGCTTGAGGAGATAAGACTTGAAAAAAATCTCCGCACAAGCAAAAAGGAATTGCGCTTGATTGACCAAAACCTTTGGAATTTTTCTTTAAAACCCGACAAAATCGAGCAAATCTCTCCTGACGAGCGCGGAGCGGTTGAGCTTTATGTGGCAAGGCACGAGTATGACGAGATAAGACTGTCGGCACTGAAAATTCTTGAAGAAAGAGAAAATGGCAGAAAATTCTCGGATATTGCCGTTATTATGCGCGACTGTGAAAGCAGACAAGGCATAATTGACGCGATTTTTGACGAAATGCATATTCCCTACTTCTATTCCCACAAAACCGACCTGTCAAGCACCGCAACCGCGCGTCTTATTATCTCGGCTCTCAAGTGTATAAGCTATAATTTCAGACGCGAGGACGTGCTCAATCTCATAAAGACGGGTCTGTGCCCGATTTCTCCCCGTCAGGCAGATATGTTTGACGACTATTGCAATACCTGGCAAATAAGCGGCAACACATTCCTGCAAAATGTATGGAATATGAACCCCGACGGCTATCAGGTCGAGATGAGTGAGCGCGGACGCGAGATTTTAATTTCGGCAAATGAGGTAAGGACGGCAGTAATCACTCCGCTTCTTACGCTCAAAAAGGCATTTTTTGCTTCGGGAAATAAAACAGAGGAGCAATGTCGCGCTCTCTATAACTACCTTGAAGAGATTAATCTTCGCCAATCGCTTTCAAGCCTTGCAGAGTTTTCCTTGTCTATGGGCGATGTGCGCGAGGCGGGAGAAATTCTCCGCATTTATGATTTTGTAGTTTCAATTCTTACCGAGATTTCTCTTGTTATGAAGGACGAGCAAACAACTGCCGAGGAGCTTGCCACAGCAATTGAAATAATGCTTAAAAACACCGATATTGGCTCAGTTCCTTCTTCAGCCGATTATGTTACGGTAGGCTCAGCTGATACGCTCAGGGTTGAGGGAGTTCGCGTTGCAATTCTGATTGGACTTAACGAGGGAGAATTTCCTGCAAGCTTTTCCGAGCGAGGTCTGCTTTGCGAGGACGACAAGCGTATTCTTGAAGATGAGCTTGAAACCGAGCTTTCTTCCCGTGAGGAATATGTAATGTCAGACGAGCTTTTCTACGCCTACCGCGCTATGACAAAGCCCTCTGAAAAATTGATTTTGATAAGAAGCTCATCAAAGCTTGACGGCAAGGCTCTAACTCCGTCAAGCGCTTGGAACAGAGTAAAATATATTCTCAAGGACAGAGAAAATGATATTGAGATAAAGGAAACTGAATTTGATTATACCAAAATTCAGCTTCTTGCAAGGCTTATTGACGAGAGCGGAAATATTGCACAGTGCGAAAACGAAAGCTCTTCAAGCTCTCCTGTGACAGAGCTCGAAATAGCTTGTGCCACCACGCCCGAAGCTGACGAAGCACTCATTGACCCTTTGTATGTAAGAATGCTGTTTGGGGATAAGCTCCGTCTTTCAAAATCGCAGATTTCGGCGTTTGCCGAATGTCCTTATAAATATTGGTGCAGCTATGTCCTGAAGCTCCGTGAGCAAAAGGAAAGCCTTGTAACATATAACAATTCGGGTACTATTATCCACTTCGTGCTTGAAAAGTTCCTCTCTCGGAACAAAAATGACGACGGAAGCATCCGTCATTTTACCGACGAGGAAATCATAAGAGAGGTAAACGGCTTGGTCGAGGAATATGTCAGGGAAACGAACTGCCCTCTCCCCCCGTCAGCCGGCTACAGCTTCTCGCGCTTGCGCGACCTCAGTTTGATTATGGTAAAGAGCGTGGTCGAAGAATTTTCAGCATCAAGCTTCCGCATATTTGCCCTTGAGCAGCAAATCAGAGAAAACCGAGAAGGCGCGCTTAACCCAATGGAAATAAAGCTTTCAGAGGATTTTGGCTCTCCTGTTGTCAGTCTTGGCGGCGTGATTGACCGAATTGATATTTTCGACGACGGCGAGAAAAAATTTTTGCGCATAATTGACTACAAAACAGGCTCTCATAAGTTTGACACCGAAAAAATTTCAAACGGTCAAGACTTGCAGCTTCCCGCATATCTCTTTACTGCAACACTTGAAGAAAATAAGGAAAAATTCAACTCGGAGAAAGAAATTCAACCTGTTTCGGCGCTCTTTTTGTCAGCAGATGAGCAGAGCGGAAAAATCGCTCCTACCCGAAGCGGATTTATACTCGGAAAAGAGGATATTTTGCGTGCCGCAAGCGAAAGCCTTGACAAAAATATTCTGGCAGGTGTCAGTATTGGCAAGGACGGCGAAATTAAAGGTAAATCCGCGGTAAGCGAAGAGGAAATCCAACAAATCAACGACACCTTGCGCAATACAATAGCCGAAACCGCCAAAAATATGTATTCAGGCAAAGCGCCACGCACACCGTCAGAAGAAGCCTGCCGCTTCTGTCCGATAATTGACAGCTGTCCTCGGGCAATTAAAAAAAGATAAGAAAGGAGAGTAATTATGGAATTAAATTTCACAAAAGCCCAACAAAGCGCTATTGACACAAAGGGTAAAACTCTCCTTGTAAGTGCCGCTGCGGGCTCAGGTAAGACATTTACCTTGACCCAAAGAATTATAAAATCAATTCGCGAGGGCGATGGCGACCTTTCAAGAATGTTGATAGTAACCTTTACCCGCGCGGCAGCAGCCGATATGAAGGCAAAAATATCCAAGGCGCTTGCCGAAGCGCTTGCTGAACAACCCGACAACGACAAGCTCCAAGAGCAAATGTTAAAGCTTGGCGGCGCACATATAAGCACCATTGACTCGTTTTTCTCCGAGCCCGTGCGACAAAATTTTGAAAAGCTTAATCTTCCAGCATCAATGCGCCTTTGCGACGAAGCAGAGCTATCTCCTATACAAGAAACGGTGATGTCCTCTGTTTTGGAGATGTTCTATGAAAAATACTGCAATATTCAAGATGACAGCATTGTGTCAGAGGTCACTCTTTCAAACTGCTTTACATCGCTTGTAGGAATAATTTCAGGTGCGCGTGATAACTCAAAGCTTGTGCCAACCTTGATTGACATATATAAAAAGCTTATTACCTCACCGCTCGGTGTTTACAGGCTTCAAGAGCACGCCGAGCGCGCAAAAAAATCCGCAGGTCTTGACTTTTTTCAGACTGATGAAGGAAAAATACTGCTAAATGATGCAAGTAGCATAGTTTTTCACTCAATCATGCTGTTAGGCGATTCTATCGAAAAAATGGAGTGCGATGAATTACTGTCCCCAAAATATATTCCCTGCTTTGCGAAAGACATGGAAGCCTGCCTTGTATTGATTAAAGCACTGAGCAGAGGTTATGATGAGAGCAAGCAAGCCTTTGAGAGCTTTGCCCCATCTCGTATTCCGTCTATCAAGTCAGACCAAAAAACTGAGGAAAGCGAGAGCTTCAGAGAGCTTCGGAGCGAAAAAATCAACAAACCAATAAAAAATCTTGCAAAAACTCATTTTGCTCACGAACAGGCGCAGATTTCAATTGCATATGAGAAAACTGCCGAAATCTGCAAGCTTATGTGTGACATTCTTTGTGAATACGAAAGACAGTATTCAAACGAAAAGCTGCGACGAGGCATTTGTGAGTTTTCGGATATGCCGAAGTTTATGCTGAAGCTGCTTATAGACGAGCACGGCAACGAAACTGAATACGCCGCTTCTCTGAAATCCCGATACGACGAGGTTTATATTGACGAATATCAGGATGTAAACGAAATTCAAGACCGAATTTTCTCAATTATCGGCGGAAACCATCGCTTTATGGTAGGTGACATAAAGCAAAGCATTTACGGCTTCCGTGATGCCGAGCCGTCGATTTTTGCAGGGTACAGAAAAAGCTTTACTCCTCTTGAAGATAGCACAGAAACAGATGAGAGTGAACAAGGCTGCACTATCTTTATGTCTGAGAATTTCAGATGCGACCAAAATGTAATTGATTTTACAAACCTTGTCTGCGCAAGGGTTTTCTCCGCATTTTGCGAGAGCATAGGATATACGAGTGAGGACGATTTGCGTTTTGCTAAAAAGCTTCCCTCTCCCGAATATACAAGCCCGACCGTTCAAATCAACATAATTGAAAAAATCAAGGATAATGAGAGCGACGAGCCCGAAGAAGACGAGGCTCTTGCCGAAAATGACGACGAAAGCGCAGATGGGCTCGGAGCAAATCTTTATGACGAGGCAGTTGTTACCGCTAACGAGATTGCACGACTTATCCGTGAGGAAAAACGCGCAGACGGCAAAAAAATCCGCGGTGGCGATATTACTGTTTTGATGAGAAGCACCGCTCCGTCAAATACGGCTCAATTGACACGCGCGCTCGACAAGCTCGGTATAAAATACTCTCTCTCTCAGGGTAGTTCAATCTTTGAGAGCTCAAGCCTCAAAATCCTCGTTGACTTGCTGACGGTAATCAACAACCCTACTATCGACATTCCTCTTTGCAGGCTTCTTTCCGAGAAGGCCGAGCTGTACTCTCCCAAGTTTACGCTTGAAGAAATTGTCAGGATAAGAAAGCACACATCAGGGGCAAAGTCGCTCTATGACGCCGTTATTTCTTATGAGGGCGAGGGTACTGACGGCGAAATTGTCAACAAATGCAAGGAGTTTGTTTCTCTTGTAGAAAAGCTCCGCAATATGTCGATTAGGCTATCGGTTGACAAGCTTTTGCGCGCAATCGCACTATGCGAGGAGTTCTCTGCCTTGTGCGAGAGCGAAAGCTACACATACCTCTACGACAGCGCGTGCAAATATTCAAAAAATGCCACAAGCTCACTGTATAGCTTTCTTATTTACTTCAAAAAGCTTATGGAAAAGGGCTGCTCGGCAGAGGATAAGGCAAACGACGGTGACACCGTGACAATTATGACTATACATCACTCCAAGGGTCTTGAATTTAACACCTGCTTTATATACGGATGCGGTAAGGATTTTAATTTGTCAGACTCAAAGTCCCCGATTATTTTCTCAAAGGAACTCGGGTTGTCGTTAAAGCTTCCGCCAAATGATGACGAGAGCGGTGTTTTTGAAAAAATCAGTCAAAGATATTCTGATAACCCTTTGTGGAAATCGGCAGATGTCTACACAAAAAAGCTACAAATCGAAGAAGAAGCTCGTGTATTTTATGTTGCTCTTACCCGTGCTCGCGAGCGACTTTACATAAGCGCAACAATCAGAAAGGATTTTGAAAGCTATTCATCTCCACTATATATCTCTCCCGATAAAAGCTATGAAATAATAAATTCCAAGTCCTACTTAAAGTGGATTTTGCTTGCAATCGGCGCCGATGAGGGAGAAAATAAGTCTTATAGTATAAATGTTTTTCAAAAGGGCAAATGCAAGCTTGGCGCTCGTATTGCCGCAAACGATCTGATAGAGGGCGCAATAGCTGACTTTGACGAGAGTGAAAGACGACTTTCAAAAATTCTTTCAAGCAAGCCAAAAAGCCAAAGCTATGAGGAGCAGCTTTTGTCGTCAATACCCGCCAAAATTGCCGCGTCAAAGGCGTCAGATGATATGCTTGACAAGAGTGTTTTTATTGCATATCCCGCAAATCAAATCTTTTCAACAGATGAAGACATCGGTGACGATGGCGGAATTTTGAAAAATGAAAATGCCGAAAACATCAAGAACAGAATTGAGCTTATGCGCTCACAGGCAACCGACTTTGACAGCTTGCTTGAGGTCAACAAAAAACCGACTGCGGCAGAAATCGGAACTGCGACTCACCAATTTTTGCAGTTTTGCGATTATAAAAATGTTGAGAAAAACGGCATAGAAAATGAGGTTTCGCGCTTGCTTAAAAACAAATTCATAACAAAGCGCACCGCCTCGATTATTGACTTAAAGCAGCTTAAAAGCTTCTTTGAAGGTAAAATTTATGCCGAAATCAAGACGGCGAAAAATATTCGACGGGAATTTAAATTCGGGCTTTTCCGTTCAGCCTCGGACTTTACATCTGACGAGCAGCTATCAAAGCTTGTCAGTGACAAGAAAATATTCGTTCAAGGCTCAATTGACTTAATTATTGAAAGTCGTGACGGAAAAATACTGCTCTGTGACTATAAAACAGACAGAATTTCATACGCCGAGCGGCAAAACCCCGAGCTTTTGCTCTCGAATATGCGAGAAAAGCACGCAAGCCAAATGCAGCAATATAAGTACGCAATTTCACAAATTTTCGGCAAAGCCCCTGATAAAATCTATATCTATTCCCTGTCGCTTTGCGACGCGATTGAGCTTGAATGAGCTCGGCATTTTGCTCATTTAACAAATCGACAAATTACTAAAAACCCTTAAAAACGAAGGAATTTCCGCAATCGGAGCTTCCTTCGTTTTTTAAATTAGAAAAATGTCAAAATAGCGCGCCAAATTTTTTGACATTTTTGAAAAAAGGGGGTTGACAAAACAAAAGTTGTGTGATATAATAATATGTACGAAAAACGAAGGTACACAAAAAGCCGGAGTGGCGGAATTGGCAGACGCCCGGGACTTAAAATCCCGTGATACGAAAGTATCGTACCGGTTCAAGCCCGGTCTCCGGCACCATCGTTTCCGTAATGCCAAATTAAATATCGCGGGGTAGAGCAGCTTGGTAGCTCGTCGGGCTCATAACCCGGAGGTCATGAGGTTCAAATCCCATCCCCGCAACCAACGAAAAGGACATCACAAGATGTCCTTTTTTCGTTGGTTGCAAGAATGCGTATCTAAACCGAATGACCGACGGAGGAGGTCATGGGTTTTCTTAGCCTTCGCTGCCTGTGGCAGATAAAGAAGGCTGAGAAAAGGACGAGCGAAAGGAGTATTAAGTCGCGGAGCGACGAAAGACGACTATTCGCGGCGTCGGGCAATGAAAAAACACATCCCCGCAACCAAAAACGAAAGCACTTCGAAAGAAGTGCTTTTTCGTTTTTGGAACGATGTGTTCCGCAAGCGGAACGTGATGCGCACTTCGTGCGTGATGACGGCTTCGCCTTGTGATGTGCGCTTCGCGCGTGAGAAGGAACACATCACATCACTTTGCGCCATCGGCGCAATACATCACTGTGCGTAGCACTACATCACTTGCCCAAAGGGCAAACATCACTCTTTACAAACGCTTAAAATTATGGTATAATATCATTGAAAGTGAGGTGCTACTATGGCAGAATCGAAACTCCGTGAAATGTCCATAGATTTCTCCGTTGATATTGTCAATCTTGTTAAATACCTCAAATCCAACCACGAAACAATTATCGCAAACCAAATTAGCAGAAGGGGTACGTCTATCCTATGAAAAAGATAACTATTATTACATTGATACTTATTTTGTTGTTTTCTCTTGCTTCGTGTACAACAATAAATAAAGATATTGAACTTTCCTGTGATAAAAAAGCAATTCAATCAATTGATATATACAATGTTTGTAAGCAATATTATGAGGGAGATATAACGGCGTTGCGTTTCGAAAACACGCCCATATACACTTTAAATCCCGAACAGTATGATGATTTTTTAGACGAACTACTTTTACTTGATTTTGAGGAAGAAGTAGTGTTCTTTCCAATACCCACTGACGGAGGATGCGATTACCACGGATATGTAATATCGATCGTATATGATAATGGTGGGTATGATATTGTTGCTGAAGAAGCACAGTTCTCTTATTTTGTTGGTAATGATGGAAAAAACAAATATAAATATGAACATGCAGATTATTGTGGAGATGTTGTGTGGGCAGATTTTATCAAAAAGTATATCGAGAAATAATGGCATCTGTATTGTCAGGATAAAACAAAAAATAAAGACACACGGGCGTGTGTCTTTATTTTTTATTTTATAAATACAATTTCAATTATTCGCTTTATGTATAACCGTAAAGGGTGTTTTTACAGGCCTAAAATTTGTTTTTTCTTTGCCTCGAACTCTTCGTCGGTAATTGCTCCCATATCAAGCAATTTTTTAAGCTCGGCAATATCCTCAATCCTTGATGACGGAAGAGCTGTGGAAACAGGAGTTTCAAAATCCTCATCCTTCATACAAAGAATTAAAATTCCAGCTATAAGATTGCCAAAAAGCAAAATTATAATCTTGAACGCGGTAGAAATATCGCTTGCACACTTAGCACTTGAAAGCTTTTTCAATCCTATTGAGGAAACAGTTAATTGCACACCTCCAACAATTAAGTAAAATCCGAAAACAAGCGAAAAAACAATTATCATAAGCGTTCCCGCAGCTTGTGCCGCCTGATCATCCATTTCATTTGGATCTTGGATTTCACCGTTAATAACAATCTCTTCCTCAAACTCGATATTTTCAAGGTTAGTCATAACAATACCACTGCCAATACCACTAATCAGTCCCCCAATACCCGTCAACACAATAAACGACGCCGTAACAATCGAAATTATCAAAAATACCTTTGCTGCTGTCTTCATAATTCTTCCTTTCTTACTAAAACCGTGAATTAATTTTAACTGACATTTCACTTTAGTTAATTATAACACAGCAGAAATAATATGTCAAGCAAAAATTATAATCGCTAACATACGCTTAATTTCTATTATCATTGCATATTTCCGCTTGGACAAAAAGAAAAAAACTTGATTTAAGTAAATTTTATAAACAATTAAGGACACTGCCGGTGCCCTTTTTTGTTTTGTTGCCTAGGAATATACAAACCCTATAACAGTCACAGAAATTCTACAAAATAAAAAGGAATGAGCTCGGAATTGTTCCGAACTCATTCGCAATCAACCTGATATTTATTTTTGTCTAAACTTTGAGCTTGACATCATTGATGCGACAGCCCTTTTTATGTTTATAGACTTGCAAGCTCTTGTGTAACCTTTAAGAACTTATCAATGTCAGCAAGCGAGTTACAGTGGAGAGGTGATACTCTTACAGCGCCGTCCATATCAAAAGATTCAAGCATACGCTTTGAGTAAATGCTACTTGAAAGACGGTCGTAAACAATTACGCCACGTTTTTCATATTCGCGAACAGCCTGAGTATATCCAAGATTATCAAATCCCATAGCAAGAATTAAATCTCTTGTTGTCAAATCCTCGTAATCCAAGAATACCTTTACATTCTTAATATGTCTTAATCCGGGAATTTCAGGAGTTCCTTCAAGCATTCTGTGAAGAAGGGCTCTTTCCTGGAGCTTAATTCTTGTCATACCCTCTACAAATAGTTCTCTTCTGTCTGTAGACTTGATGTACTTTCCACCTAACCAGCACACATAATCAACAATTGTTGTAATTGCAGCATACTGTGCAGGAGCAGGACTTCCAAGCTCCCATACATGAGCTGCATTTCCTGCAAGCTTGTGGTGAGGAAGCGCTGCAACTCTTTCGGAAACCCAACCAATACCTGAGCCGCGGTATCCGAAGAATTTATACGGAGCAAAGTTAATAGCGTCCACGGGGGTCTCTTCAAGGTCAATTACACCGTGAGGAGCATGCTGTACAGCGTCGACAACTATGTATAAGTCAGGCTTCTTTGCTCTTGCCTGACGGATAATCTCTTTCATGTTATAGATAGCACCGGTAATATTAGAAGCATACATAACACTGAGAAGAACTGTGTTTTCGTCAATGAGTGAGGCAACTGTTTCAGGGTCCACACCGCCTGTAACCTTATTGCTCTGTGCAACTCTCAACTCGCGACCTGTTTTTTCTGCATAATATGAAGCAGCGTCAAATGCAGACGGATGCTCAAGCACTGATGTAACAATGTTTGTGCCTTCTGTATTTTCTGCAATTGCTCCAACCATCTGGAACATAACCTGCGAAGCTGTTAAAGATGTGAGAATACTACCTGACTTAGGTGCATTCAAGATTGTACGAATGTCCTCTTCACCCTTTTTCTGTACATCCTGAAGGTAAAGTGCCATTTTATGAATTCTTTCAGGACAGTCGGGAATTGCATCTAATTCTGTGAAAACCTCTTCCACCTTTTTAAGTCTGAAAGAGCCTCCTGCATTGTCAAAAAAGAGTCGCTCTCCTATAAACTTATCTTCGTTTAAATACAGGAATTTGTCCTGCACTTCTTTCATAATTTCTTCGCTAAATGCTAAACCGTTAGGATATTTCATTTTTGTTTCTCCTCTTAAATATTTAAATTTCCTTCTTGTAAAATACATTCATTGTCAATAAAAACAGTTGGCGCACGGAACACCATATCAATGTGATACCGACTGTGTACTGTTCCTCCAAAACCTACATTATCACCGCAGGCAAGATGGATTGTCCCGCCACATCCTTCATCCTCGAGCATTCGGCCGCTTAAGTTGCACATTGGATTTAAACCAAAACCAATCTCTCCGATGTAGTATACATTTGGGTCATTAAAGCTTTCAAGCAGCTCTGCAAATATTTCAGCCTGCTTTCCGCCTTCGATGCTTATAATTTTACTGTCCTTGATTGTAAGCTTTATATCGTCTGTAATAAGACCAAGTAACGGATGAGGTATGCTGCCGTCTATATACACAACACCGTTTCCTGTACCTTCTACTGCGCAGGTAGCACATTCAATGTCGGGTGGAGATGAAGAAATACCGGGAGTAAGACTGCGTCCGAATTGCGGAAATGGGCTGCGTCCGTTTATCGAACAGGTAAAGTCAGTTCCTTTTTCTGTTGTAATCCTGCAGATATTTTTATCCCGCAGCTTGTCTGCAACCCTTGCGCATATTTTCCCTACACTTTCAAAGTCACAGAAAAGAGCTCCTTTTTCCATCATTTCTGTTGAGTAGTCAACCATATTTACAAAGCGTGCTCCGTTTGCAACGGCATCCTTCCTTGCTTGAGAATGGAAAAGGGAAAACTTTGTGCATCCAAAAATAACATCCGCAGAAAGCATTGCCGCAGCAATACAATCCGGTGGTTGCTCGCCATGCATCTTTCTTTCACTCATCATAACCATGGAACGGTTGGGATAACTTTCAAGAGCATCCCACATAATCCTTGCCACATCATAGCTTGACGGATCCGTTACAACCAAAATCTTTTCATCCTTTTTGCAATTTGAACAGGTTGTAAGGAGTATCTCTGCTGCTGATATGTTTTTCATTAATTCTCACATCCTTTGCATTAAAATGCAACTTGCATACAAGTTGCATTTTGTATTATATCACATTAAAAAACTTTTGTCAAGGAAAATTTTTACTTGCATACAAGAAAAATTTATGATATAATCAATATTGAGATAATGTACTTTAAGATTTATGAGGAGAATTTATGAAACAGGACAAATACGACAGCCTTAGCACCAAGGCCTATGATAAAATAAAGCGAATGATCTTAAGCGGTGAATTAAAGCAAGGACAGGCTATAAGTATAAATTCTATGGCAACGACTTTAGGTATAAGCCGTACGCCTGTAACTAACGCATGTCAAAGACTTGAATTCGAAAAGCTTCTGACTGTTTTGCCAAAGCAAGGTGTACTTATAAATACAATCTCACTGGAAACGGCATGTAGTATATATGAGCTTCGTGCAGCGATTGAGTCATATAACGCAAAGCGTGTTTTGGATAAGCTTACAGAAAAAGACATTGAGATTTTAGAAGAATCTTTGAAAAAACAAAGAAAGCATCATAAAGAGTCCAACAGCCTTTTGTTTATGGACGAGGATATTTTCTTTCACAGATATATTCTTGAAAAAAGTGTCAATTATGAGCTACTGGCTGTTATAAATCAGCTTTACGACAGAGCCTATATTCTTGGTGCAAAAAACAGTAATTCAACACGAATGGAGCAATCGATAATTGAGCATGAAAAAATTTTAAGTGCCATAAGAAATAAAAACAAACAGGCATTTGCTGATGCGATAGAAGAAAATATTATTAACGGTTTCAGAAGCCTCGCAGACAGATTTTTGGGATAATATATCAAAACCACACTTATGATAGCTTGGTGACACTATGAGATTAATTTCTATCATCATTGCATATTTCCGCTTGGACAAAAAGAAAAAAACTTGATTTAAGTAAATTTTATAAACAATTAAGGACACTGCTCGGTGTCCTTTTCTGTTTTTAATTCCACCTTGATTTTAAGAAAAACACTTCCTTCCCTATTTACAAATCGCAAAGTATATGTTATAATATGTGTACAAAGTCTTGACTGAACAAGGCTTTTCCCTATCATATAATATCCGAGCCTGAGGGCTTGTAAAACCAATTGAATTATAGGGGGATTAAATGACTTCTTTAATTTACAACCCACTTGAAGATTATGAGAAAAAGCTCAAAAATCTTCACAATGACAATGTATGCCGTTACTTTGATGAGCTGACCGCAAAATCACAGGTCAACATTGAAGAAAACCGCAGGACTGTTGACGAATACATAAAGCAACAGAAAAAAGCTGACAAATTACGCAAAAAGCTCAATTGGTTAAAGGCCCTGCGTGTTTTAATGATTGTTCTTGCCGTGATATTTGCAATCGTTGCTGTTTTGCAATTTTCGGCATCAATATATATTTCAATAGCTCTGATTTTAGCCGATGTAGGACTTCTTTTGCTCCTTTTCCTAAAGCTAAATCCAACGATAAAAAAGCAAAGCTCTCTTTTTGAAGCCGAAAATGGAAAGGCACAGGACCTTTTAGCCGAGGCGCAAGCTCAAATGCTCCCATTAAACAAGCTGTTCTGCGAGGGTGACGCCTTGAAAATTATTGAAGCTACAATTCCTCGGCTCTCCTTCAGCCCGAATATGTCTAAAGAGCTTGAAGAGGATATGGTTAAGAATTATGACCTACCGCCCTACACAAACCAAGAGCAATCTACCGTAGAAGCTTTGTCGGGCAGATACAACGGCAATCCGTTTTTCTTTGAGAAAAGGCTTGTACACCAAATGGGAGTTGAGGTTTATCACGGCTACAAAACAATTCATTGGACTGAAAGATATACCGACGGCAACGGTAAACGGCGCACGCGGACACGAAGTCAAACTCTTCACGCGACCGTAACCAAACCAAAGCCCTTTTATCACACCGAAACTCTCTTAAATTACGGCTCACTCGGAGCTCCCGAGCTGACCTTCAGCCGAGATGCTACCCATCTCAACGAGAAGAGCGAAATACAAATTGAGCGCCTCGTCAAAAAGGGAGAAAAAAAGCTCAAAAAGCTTGAAAGTGAGGCTCTTGAGCAAAATGACGACTTTATGAGTATGTCGAATACCGATTTTGAGGTTATATTTGATGCGCTTGACCGTACCGACGAGGTGCAGTTCAGAACTATGTTCACTCCGCTCGCTCAAACGAATATGGTAGATTTGATACTCTCGGATACAGGCTACGGTGACGATTTCAATTTCTACAAAAACAATAGACTGAACACTATCGTTTCAAAGCATCAGCAAGGCAGAGCCCTCAAATTATATCCAAGCCTTAATTACTCTCACTCATACGACGAGGCAAAGGAAAAATTCATCACAAACAACAACGAGTATTTTAAAAGCTTGTATTTCGATTTCGCTCCCCTTCTGGCAATTCCGCTATATCAGGAGCGTCCCGTACATTCTTTAAAGCCAATCGGAGATTTGTCGCAAAAATATTCAAGCAAAGAATATGAAACGCTTTTAAACTCTGTTGAGCGTAAGTATTTAGTCCACCCCAAAACAAGAACTGAGGCTATCTTGAAGCCAAGCTTCAATTCTTGTCAGGAAAGCGGCGACAAAATTTCGGTAACCGCATATTCTTACGACATAATTCCTCAAATTGATGTGGTTTATGTTCTCGGCGGTGACGGAAGAATGCACGGTGTACCTGTCCCGTGGGACCAATATATACCGCTTCAATACAACACCAATTTCGTAATAAGTAATACGCCGAGTGACAAGGCTGTCGGATACAAAAACAGCCTTTGTGCAATCAGCTTAAACTAATATTTTTAAAAAGGAGAAATTACTATGGCTAATCAACTTGATGAGCTCAATCCCGAAATTCGCGAGGAGGGACTTGACACTAATGTAATCGCAAAAAAAATTCCCGTAAAGATAGGAGCGGGCTCTGTTATTTTTGAAATTCTGCTTTGGGTACTCGGTATTATTCCGGGTGTAATTTTCCTGTTTATGAAGATAAGCGCTCAGAAACACTTCAATCAGCTTGAACAGAAAATTCAGAGAAACGCCTCACAAATCGACAATTTCCTTGAACAAAGAGTAGTTGTTCTTCAGAACTGTGCGCGCCTTCTTGACAAGGCAATCGACCTTGACAAGAGCACCTTTGAAAACATTGCTCGTTACCGTTCAGGCTCAAATGCAGACGCAGACGAGGCGAGAAACGAAATGGGAAGCCAGATCGACGATCTTTCCAAAAATGTCAATATCGCATTTGAAAACTATCCGGATCTTGAAGCGCACAAAGAAATTGCAGACGCTATGCAGCAAAATATGTACTTGCAGAGAGAGATAACCGCTGCGCGCGAGCTCTACAACGATACGATAAACGCCTGGAACAGAGATGTATTTGCTTGGCCTACAAAGATGATCGTAGCCGCAAAGAACGGATACACAACAAGAATTCCTTTTATTGCTTCGCAAGAGGTAAAGGAGAAGGCTAAATCTGTTTTCTTTTGATTTACAGAAAAAAGCATCTCTTAAGTTCTATCCGAAATTCTGAAACTTTTAAAAGAATTGCACGAGGTAGCTATGGACTTTACACAAAACGACGCCGAAATAATCAAAATAGACTTTGAATGTTCAACTTGCAAAAAGCTGGACACTCAAAACAGCCGTATTCCCGTGCAAAGAGTGATTGAAAAGCTTGACAATTGCTTTAAAACAAACGATTTGCAGTCGGGCGTGCGATTGCTTGAATATTGGCAGGGCGAAGCGAAGGCTCTCGGCGACTTGTCGGGTGAGCTTTCTATCGTCAACGAAATGCTTGGCATTTACCGCCGAACAAATGACGGTGACAAGGCTCTCTCATCGGTCAAGCGCGCGCTTGAATTGCTGAAACTAACCGAAAATGAGAGCAAAGCATCGGGGGCGACGATAATGCTCAATGCCGCAACAACGCTCAAGGCGTTTGGCAAGGCAGACGAGGCTCTCTCTCTTTACGACAAGGTGGGAAAGGTTTATTCACGCGAGCTTGATAAAAACGACCTTCGCCGAGCGGCATTGTTTAACAATCACGGCACCGCACTCGTTGACCTGTCCCGCTTTGACGAGGCTGAAAAGCTTTATAGACAAGCTATTGAGATTACTCTGTCACAGCCTGACGGCCTGCTTGACGCTGCGGTTACATATGTAAATCTGGCGCACCTTTACGAAAAAAGCGAGGGTGGGATGTCCGAGAAAATCGAGGATTGCTTAAATCAAGCCGAGCAAATTCTTGATAACGAAAAAATCCCCAAAGATGCCTATTATGCATTTGTCAGCGAGAAATGCGCTCCGTCGTTTGACTATTTTGGACACTTCTTAACTGCGCAAAAATTATACAAGCTGTCGAGGAAAATTTATGAAGGGACTTGAGCTTTCAAAACGCTTTTATCTTGAATGCGGCAAGGATGCCCTTGAAAAAGAGCTCCCCGAAATCGCCGACAGAGTTGCAGTAGGTCTTGTCGGAGAGGGCTCGGAGTGCTTTGGCTTTGACGACGACCTTTCAACCGACCACGATTTTGAGCCCGCGTTTTGTATGTGGGTGGAGCGCGATGATTATGAAAAATTCAGCTTTGAGCTTGAACGCTTTTATTCTCACCTGCCTCGCGAATTTGAGGGCTATACCCGCAATTCAGTATCCCCCGTAGGCGGTAAGCGTCACGGTGTTATCTGTATTGAGGATTTCTACTTGAAGTTTTTGGGTACACCGCACGAGCCCCGCTCAACTGAGCAATGGCTATATCTTCCCTCCTTCAGCTTGGCTTGTGCCTGCAACGGCGAAGTATTTTGCGACAGACTGGGCAAATTTTCGAATATTCGGGAGCAAATAAAGGCAGGATATCCGCTTGATATCAAGCTTAAAAAGCTTGCGGGACACATTCTTATGATGTCACAAGCCGGTCTTTACAATTATCCGCGTTCAATCAAGCGCGGCGAAAACGGCGCAGCTCAGCTTGCGATTTTTGAGTTTGTCAAGCACACGATTTCAACGATATATCTTCTGAACAATGCTTATGAGCCCTTTTATAAATGGGTTTATCGCGGAATGAGAGAGCTATCACGGCTTGGCAGTCTTGAAAACTCACTTGTAGCTCTTACAGAGCTTGGCAATTCAAGTGCGGAGGCAGAGGCAAAGCGCGAATGTATCGAAGAAATTTGCAAAGAGATTTCAACCGAGCTCTTTGCTCAAGGCTTAATCAGCTCCCCCTCGGGCGAGCTTGAAGCTCAAGCCTATGCAATACAAAACAAAATTCAAAATCACGCTCTTCGCAATATGCACATTATGAGCGGAATATAAAAAACGCCTCTTTGGCGCACCTGCCGCAGAGCAGGTGCGCCTTCTCTATTGTTGCACAGCAAAATATGTGGTATAATAAATAAGTCCATAATCTCTGCAAGGACAATTGCAGTATCCGTATGCTAAAATGTAAGCACAGAAAGGAGATGACTTTATGGAAAACAAAAACTTAATTGACAAAGCCATCGGGTTCATACAAAAGAATCCAAAAGACAATCTGTCGCTACAAAGCATTGCGGACAACGCAGGATTCTCACTCACCTACTTTGATGCAATCTTCAGACAGCATACGGGATACAGCCCAGTAGAATACTCTCGTATTTACAAGCTCACGAGAAGCGCACTTGAGCTTCGCAGAACACCAAAGACCGTGCTTGACATTGCACTTGATTTCGGTTATGCAAGCCCAGAGAGTTTCACACGCGCGTTTAAAAATTTTTACAGTATGACGCCGAGTGAATACCGTGAAAAGTATTCGGGAGAGGCGGTTACGTGGCACGACCTTTCCGGTAAAATCGCAATTAGCCATTTCAGACGAAGCTTTCCCGAATTAAACGTATCGGATATTGATCTTGCCCTTGACTTTTGCTTTACTCATAATCCGCTCAAATATGCTGAAGACATTGTAGGAATGACTGTTGCAGAATCTGAAATTCTCACACTTGGCAATCCCGAATCACTTGAACATTTTGTTTATGTATCGGATTACAATTCC
>JAZNER010000031.1:0-61071 GCA_045588675.1 Eubacteriales bacterium
ACGGGTCAGCCAGTAAAAGAGGGCAAATAAAATAAAGCCCCTTTAGGGGCATGCCTGTGAAAGTCGTGCGGTTGGCAGACTTTTCGACGAGCCTATAGGCTCAGCCTGTGACATGCCCCAAGGGGGCTATTGCAAGCCACCAGCACGGCTGGTGGTCATGACTTGTTAGATTAATACATACCGCCCATACCGCCGGCAGCAGGAGCGGGAGCCGCCTCAGGCTCCTTTACGTCTGCTACAACAGACTCTGTTGTAAGAATTACCGATGCGATTGAAGCTGCGTTCTGAAGTGCAGAACGAGTAACCTTCTTGGGGTCAACAATACCGCTTGCAACCATATCAACATACTTTTCGTTATATGCATCAAAGCCGTAGCCAACCTTCTTGGAGCTCATAATCTTGTCAACAATTACAGCGCCGTCAAAGCCTGCATTAGCCGCAATCTGACGAACAGGCTCTTCAAGTCCCTTGAGGACGATCTTAACACCTGTCTTTTCGTCACCGTCAACAGTTTTGAGAATTTTCTCAACAGCGGGAATTGCATTGAGGTAAGCTGTACCGCCACCTGCAACTATGCCTTCCTCAACTGCTGCCTTTGTAGCGTTGAGAGCATCTTCAATTCTGAGCTTCTTTTCCTTCATTTCAGCCTCGGTAGCCGCACCAACCTTGATAACAGCAACACCGCCTGAAAGCTTAGCAAGTCTTTCCTGAAGCTTTTCACGGTCAAAATCACTTGATGTAGTTTCAATAGCAGTCTTTATTGAAGCAACACGAGCGCGAATCTCATTTGCATCGCCCGCACCGTCAACGATTATTGTGTTTTCCTTTGTAACCTTGATCTGACGTGCACGACCAAGCATTTCGATAGAAGCATCCTTGAGCTCAATGCCGATTTCGGAGGAAATAACCTCACCGCCTGTCAGAATTGCGATGTCGCGAAGCATTTCCTTGCGTCTGTCACCAAAGCCGGGAGCCTTAACAGCAACACAGGTGAAAGTGCCGCGGAGCTTGTTGAGCACGAGAGTTGTAAGAGCCTCACCCTCAACATCCTCAGCGATAATAACAAGCTTTCTTCCGCTCTGAACAAGCTGTTCAAGAAGAGGAAGTATGTCGTTAATTGTAGCAATTTTCTTATCTGTAATCAAAACGAGAGCGTCATCAATAACAGCTTCCATTTTGTCTGAGTCTGTAACCATGTAGGGAGAGAGGTAACCGCGGTCAAACTGCATACCCTCAACAACCTCGCTGTATGTTTCAGCACTCTTGGATTCCTCAATAGTAATTACACCGTCAGCTGTAACCTTTTCCATAGCGTCGGCAATAAGCTCACCAATAACCTCGTCGCCTGCGGAAATTGTACCGACACGGGCAATGTCCTCTTTGCCGTTAACCTTTTTGCAGTTTTCAGCGAGAGCCTCAACAGCGGCATCAACAGCCTTCTTCATACCCTTGCGCACAACCATAGGGTTAGCGCCTGCGGTAACATTCTTCATACCCTCGCGAACAAATGCCTGAGCGAGAAGTGTAGCGGTAGTTGTACCGTCGCCTGCCGCATCGTTTGTTTTTGTAGCAACCTCGCGAACAAGCTTAGCACCCATATTTTCGGCCTCGTCAGCAAGCTCGATTTCCTTTGCGATAGTTACGCCATCGTTTGTAATAAGGGGAGCGCCGAACTTTTTGTCAAGTACAACATTTCTGCCCTTTGGACCAAGTGTGATTTTAACTGTATCAGCAAGCTTATCAATGCCGCGTACAAGGGCATTTCTTGCTTCAATTCCGTAAAGAATATTCTTTGCCATAACTAATTTCCTTTCATAGACCGCACCTGCGGTTAATAGTTGTTATAATTTCTATATCTTATTCTACGATTGCCAGAATGTCATCCTCAGAGAGAATTACTAACTCCTCGCCGTCAATCTTAACGGTTGTGCCTGCGTATTTGCTTGCAATAACCTTATTGCCTACACATACTGCTACGGGAGTTGTTTTGCCGTCCTCGCACTTGCCGGGACCTACCGCAAGAACTTCTGCGATCTGAGGCTTTTCCTGGGCAGATGCAGTCAAAACGATGCCAGATTTTGTCTTTTCTTCGGCCTCTACAAACTTGATAACTACTCTGTTGGATAGTGGTTTAAGTGTCATTTTTATGTTCCTCCTTAATAAAATATGCAATACATATTATTTTTATAGATTTTAGCACTCTTATTTGGAGATTGCTAAATTACATTCTATATTTTACACCAAATTTTAGAAAAATCAAGGGGTTTTGCGGATTATTCACATATAATTAACAATATTTTTATTAGATACACATCTCGGGGTGCTAAAATTCGACGAAAGCGCATATATTTTAGCAAGTGACAAGAATATTTGTGATTTTTTTAAATCCTTCATTAATAATATACAGTAAAAATTATTGAAATTTCGGGTTTTGGAGGCGCGTTTTGCTTGAATATATAAATGATAACATAATCAGTCTTATAACCTCTTGGATGCTGCTTTTAGTTGGGCTATATTTTTCATTTCGGCTTAAATTTTTCTATTTGAGGCATCCGCTTAAGATAATCAAAAGTATGACCGAAAAAAATAAAAACGGAGGGATATCGCCCTTCCGCGCCTTGACGATTGCTTTAGCGGGAACGCTTGGAGTAGGGAATATTGCGGGCGTTGCCTCGTCTGTTGCTATTGGAGGCTACGGCTCGGTTTTTTGGATGTGGGTGAGTGCGTTTGTAGCAATGGTGCTCAAATACGCCGAAATCGTACTTGCAATAAATCACCGTCGTCGTGATGTCCGCACATCTGAATATCACGGCGGAGCGGCTTATTATATAAAGGATTATTTTGCATGTCACGGAAAAAGAAAATTTGGCACAGCTCTTGCACTGTTTTTTTCATTTTTGTGTGTGCTCAATTCAATTACGATGGGGTGTATAATACAGGCGAATGCGATTTCAACCTCTTTCGAGGGTGTTTTCGGCGCGTCACTGCTTCCTGTGGGAGTTGCGGTGGCAGTTCTTTCTTATATAGTTATATCGGGAAATGCAAGTGTTATCGGTGGATTTTGTGAGAAGGTCGTGCCTGTTATGACGGTTGGATATATATTACTGTCAGTTGCGGCTTTGTCGGTAGCGGGCGGTGACAGGGTGAGCGGTGCATTTGCTTTGATTTTTAAGGACGCCTTTAATGTGAGAAGCGCGGGTGGGGGAGTGCTTGGATTTTTGCTTTCGCGCGGATTAAGGGCGGGCAGTATGAGAGGACTTATGTCAAACGAAGCGGGATGCGGAACTGCTCCGACGGCTCACGCCTCGGCTGAAACTAATTCAGCTGTAAAGCAGGGATTTTTAGGGCTTGTAGAGGTTTTTGTCGATACAATTCTGCTTTGTACCCTGACAGCACTCGTAATAATCGTAGCAGGCGATGGCGTGCTTGTATATGGAAGCAACCCTATGATGATGGCAATCGAAGCCTATGCCGCCTTACTCGGCTCGTGGTCAAGATATTATATGTGTCTGTCGGTATTTTTGTTCGCATTTGCAACTATTGTTTGCTGGGCACATTACGGCAAGGAGTGTGTCATTTATTGTTCCAAAAAGAAAATGCCGACCAAGCTCTATATATTAGGCTTTTCGGCATTTGTAATATTTGGTGCTGTTTCAGCTCCGAGCTCGGCGTGGCTGCTCGCCGATTTGGCGCTCGGAATTATGACGATTATAAATTTAATCGTTCTCTGCCTTATGCAAGGCGAGGTGGAACGCTCAACGCGCGATTATTTTGATAAATCTTGAATGTTTCTCTTTTTAATAGATTTAGCTTATAATGTCGCCGTGTGAGGAAAACATATTTTCTGCAAATTCGCGAGTGCTTGGATACTCCCTGAGCATAGGGTCTTTCTGCATAAGAGCGCGCGCGGCGGCAAAGGCGGTATTCATAAGCTCACCGTCCTCGCACATATCGGCAAGACGGAAATCAATTGCTCCGCTTTGTCTGATGCTTGAATTTGCCGATAGTGACAAAAAATCGCCCGGCCCGCGCAGCTTTAAGTCCTCTTCGGCTATTTCAAAGCCGTTGTAGGAGTTGCACATTGTTTCAAGTCGTCGCTGAGCCTTCACTCCGAGCTGTGAGAGCTTGTCGCCACCCACTAAAACACAGTAGGACTTTATTTTTCCTCTGCCAACACGACCGCGAAGCTGATGAAGCTGGGAAAGACCAAATCTCTCGGCATTTTCAACAATCATAAGGCAAGCGGTGGGGACATTTACCCCGACCTCAATAACTGTGGTTGAAACAAGGATTTGAATTTTTCCTGCCGCAAACTCTGACATTATGCGGTCTTTTTCGCGGCTTCTCATTTTTCCGTGAACAAAGGCTACTGAATAGCCCTCAAGTCGTGCTTGCAGCTCTTCGGCATACTTAACTGCCGCCTTCAAGGGCGGTTTGCTGTTTTCTTGCGGTACAATATTATCTATCGAGATGTCGTAAAGCTGTATCTCGTCGGCTTCAAGCTCATCTTCGTCAACTGCGGGGCAAACGACATAGACCTGCCCACCGGCATCAACATTTTTCTTTATAAAGGTGTCGAGGCGAGCGCGGTAATCTTCATCAACAAGAAATGTGTCAACGCGTTGTCTGCCCGCCGGCATCTCGTCTATTTTGGACATTTTAAGGTCTCCGTACATAACGAGAGCCAAAGAGCGCGGAATTGGTGTTGCGCTCATTACAAGCACGTGGGTGTGCTTGTTTTTTTCTGACAAAAGCGCTCTCTGCTTTACGCCAAAGCGGTGCTGTTCGTCGGTTACAACAAGACCTGGCGAGGCGAAATCTGCACCCTCTGAAAGCAAGGCTTGAGTGCCTATAACTACATCAACGCGCTCGTCTTTGCTTGTGCTTGACATAGCCGAATAAATCTTTTTCTTGTTTGTCGGTGTAGTCGCGCCTATCAAAAGTGCGGTCCTTATTCCCAAAGTGTCAAAGAGCGGTGATAAATCCTTAAAATGCTGAACTGCAAGGATTTCGGTTGGTGCCATAAGAGCGGCTTGATAGCCGTTTTTTACTGCGATATAAATAGCAATCGCGGCACAAATCGTTTTTCCGCAACCAACATCACCAATTAAAATTCGGCTCATAGGCTCGCTTTTTTCCATATCCTCTGCAATCTCTCGAATTACCCTGTCTTGTGCCGCCGTAAGCTTGTAGGGAAGAGAGGACAGTAGTGGGTCAAGGTCAACCTGAGCGCACTTCGGTGCAGTAAGCTTTCGTATTTTTCCACCCTGTGAGCTGAGAGATGCGGCAAAGAAAAAGAATTCGTCAAAAATCAATCTTTTCTTTGCTATTGCAAGCGCGGAATAGCTCTCAGGGAAGTGAATTTGCCGCAGGGCGTAGTGTATTGTGCAAAGTGAGTGCTCAAGGCGTATCTCTTCGGGCAACGGGTCACAAAGCGATTTTGACGCCATAGCGAGAGCCGCCTCAATATTCTGCGAAATTTGCTTTTGTGACAAGCCCGAGGTCAATCTGTAAACCGAGCGGAAGGGTGGGAGCGGTATGCCCTCTACCCAAGCCTCAGCATCAGGAGAGGAGAGAATAAATTTATTCTTTTGCCTCTCGACCTTACCCCAAAAACGGAAGGTTGAGCCGATTGAAAATTTATCCTTCAAATAATTTTGATTGAAGTATATAATTTCACAGACACCCGAGTCATCAAAGGCGCGGAATTTAAGGAGTGACATACCCCGACGGATATTGCTTATTTTCGGTTCGGTCGCAACTGTCAGTATCAATGCGCTTTTTATAGTGTTATCAGCAACCGCCAGGAGAGAAATGCTTTGCCTGTTCTCATATGCGCGCGGGAAAAAATATAACAGGTCAAAAACACTTTGCACACCTATAGATGCATATGCCTGAGCCTTGGCGCGCCCTACTCCGTATAACTCGGTTATGTCAATTTCCTGCAATGGTAGCATATCTCTCTCCTTCCTACTTTTTTTCTCTATATTACGTTTCTTCGGGTTTAGGCTTGTCAGCTTTTGTTTCTTTGAGGTCTGCAAGCGGATTTTCTGCCATAGCATTCATCATGTTGACGTCACTTACGTGTGTGTAAATCTGAGTTGTGTTCAGCTGCTCGTGACCGAGAATGTCCTTGAGCACACGAATGTCAACATTTCCTGATTGATACATAAGCGTTGCGGCTGTATGGCGGAGCTTGTGGACCGAATAATGCTTTGAGCCAAGACCTGCCATATCAAGATATTTATAAACTGTTGCCTGAACCGTTTTATTGCTTATTCTTCTGTCGCGGTTGCTCAAAAAGAGTGCCTTATCCGAAAGATTTTTATTTTTGTCGATTAGCCTTGTGCCAAGTAGATATTCGGCAAGAACTGCTCGGCAGGCATCGTTCAAATAAACTATACGTTCCTTGCTTCCTTTACCGACAACCCTGATATATTTAAGCTCGCGCTCAATGTCGTTTATGCTTATTCCGACAAGCTCTGACAGACGCATTCCGCAATTCAAAAAGAGTGTTATCATACAAAGGTCGCGCATACGCGATTTTGAATCGGTATCGTTTCGAACTGCGTCAAGCAGCATTTTTGACTCTTCAAGCGAAAGAAACTTCGGCAAGGTCTTCTTATGCTTGGGCGACTCAATATTCGCTGCGGGGTTTTCTTCAAGATAGCCTCTCTTGACGGTCAGAAATTTGAACAGCCCTTTTATTGCAGATAGCTTTCGAGCCTTTGATGCCCACATATTCCTTCGGACATTGCCCGTGTAGAGTAAAAAATCATATATTTGCTCGGTTGTAATTTTTCTTATGTATTCAATGTCAACGATTCGGATATCTATCCCGCAAAACTCGTCGGAGTCGGGATTTATTCCCCTCTCTCTCGCCAACAAATAACGGAAAAAGGTGCGCAGGTCAAGCAAATATTCGTCAGCAGTTTTTTGAGAGCAGCCCTGTATTGCCGTTTTGTATGAGGCAAACTCGCGAATTACGCGCGGAAATTCATCTATATCAACTTGATAAGGCATATTCGCACCCCCCTAAAAATTACTCTATACTATAATTATACATCAAAGTTTAATTATTTAGTGGATTTTCTGTAAATTTTCACCCAAATATATTGAAAAAATCACATTTCTACTATATAATAATACTTAATAGGCAAGTTTTTGCCAATAAAAGTATTATCGCCCGAAAGGTATTATCATAGAAAATGAAGAATTTTTTTAAGAATTATTCCTATCAAAGCGTGAGCTTGTTCGTTATTCAGATTGTAATTTCAATTTTCGGTCTTATGCTTGCGCTTGCCGCAGGACTTGCCAAAAATGAAGTTTTAAAAATCGTTACAGGTGTTTTTTCGGCATTGTTTTTCATCTTTTTGCAGTACGGAAGCGCGTGGAGAGTCGGAGCAGAGGACAGAGTTTCGATTGATATGGGCAAGAAAAAATTGAATTTGTTGATTCCCGTAGGACTTTGGTTACTCTCAAACTCGATAAATTTGTTGCTTGCCATTTTTGTTAATTTGGGATTGCTTTTTCCGAATGTCAGCTTTTTTTCCTCACTCGGAGGAATCAGTACAGGAGCATTTTTGCTGATTGAGGGTGTTTATGTTGCCCTGTTATCAATAGACGTGGGTGGATTGCCGCTTAATAATTACGGAATAATGTTTTTCGTGACGACCTTGCCGTCATTTATTGCAATTTTCTTGGGATATTGGCTCGGCGCTAAAAACGCTACATTGTTTAAACTGTTTTTGCCCTCAAAGCCTAAAGGTTAATAATATTTTCAGAAAAACCGCCATTGGCGGTTTTTTATTTTGCAATTCTTAAAAATTCTTAATTGTTTGGAAAAGCTATTGAGATATAAGAGAATTTGTGATAAAATACTTATGGTGGGAATTAAAATTTATTGAATGGCGGTTTTATATTTTGGATAACGAAAAAATTAAAATTCTTGTCGTTGACGATGAGGCAGACATCAGAAAAATAGTTCGCCTTCTTTTAGAGAAAAAGGGATACAGTGTTTGTGAGGCGGCTAACGGCTCAGAGGCGGTTGAAATTGCGCAAAAAGAGGCGGTTGACCTTATAGTTATGGACATTATGATGCCTAATATGTCGGGTGTTGAGGCCGTGGCTGAAATTCGCAAGAATTCAACAGTACCTGTGCTTTTCCTAACCGCAAAATCACTTGACAGAGATAAAGAGGCCGCATACACAAGCGGCGGTGACGACTATCTTGTAAAGCCCTTTTCTTCACAGGAGCTTATTTTGAGAGTTGAGTCGCTTTTGCGTAGATATATGGTTTACAGAGGCAAGCCTGAGGAGAAGGATATTATCCTTTTGCCTTTTGGCATTGAGGTTAATATGACTGACCAAACGGTCAAGAAGAACGGAGCTTTATTATCCTTGCGCGATAAGGAGCAGGAGATATTCTTCTATTTGCTCTCACGAAGCGGAGAAACTGTTGATAACAATGCGCTTTATGAAGATGTCTGGGGTGAGAAGGCTATGGCATCAAGCGCAAACAATGTTATGGTAAATATGCTTAATTTGAGAAAAAAGCTTGAGGACGACCCGTCAAATCCCAAGCTAATAAAGACGATTTGGGGAAAGGGATATCAGCTTGTACGCTAAAAAAAGATTTAAATCACTTACAACAAAGCTCCTTTTTATAATGATGGGAGCAATTATATTATCGCTTGTTTTGTTCTTGGTTGTAAGAGAAGTCGGCAACTTTCTTGTCTGGCGTTATTATCTTGATGAGCAAACAAGAGAGGAAAGAGCTGACGAGTATATAGAAAAGCTTAATCAGTATATTTTTGAAAATAAGCTCTCAATTAACGATACGGAAAAAATTTCGGAATGGACCTCGGGCAAATATATAGACGTTATTCTTTATAAGGACACTAATTTGATTTACGCTCCCGATTGGTTCAAGGATTATGAGGAAAACGGGGAGAATGAAAGCGAACTCTCTGCCGACTTTGAAAATGATACTGAGACCGAGCCTTCGTCTGATACACAAACAGAGGCGAAAATCCCGGAGGATTATTTTATTTACAACGACAGCTGGTTTTCCGGGGACAGAGGCTTTGAACAGTATTTGACCGAGGAGGCAAGAGAGAAATACCAGACGGCGCTTCAAGCAATCCTTGACGGAAATGAGGAGCTCAAGCCTATATATTGTGTTGACGGAACCTTGCTTGCAACTGTTGTCGATTATTCGGAGGACTTGGTTTATAATCTTGTTTCGGCTTTCGCTATCGTGTGCGCGCTTGTTTTTGTGGCTCTCATAATGGTGTTTAATTTGACAAGACTTTCGGGGAGAGTTACAAGGCTTGCGGAGAAAGTAAAGGCGGTCGAGGAGGGCAGACACGATATGGCTATTGCCCTTGACGGAGATGATGAAATCGCATCTCTTGCGTCAGACGTAAACAGTATGAGAAACACTATCGTTGAAAATATGACAAAGGAAAGACGGGCGTGGGAAGCAAATACGGGACTTATTACCGCTATGTCACACGACATACGGACGCCGCTTACGGTTTTGCTTGGCTACCTTGATTTGATTGAGCTTCAAAACACCGATAGCACAAACCAAGAGTATATAAATGTTTGCAAGGAAAATGCACTCAGGCTGAAGCACTTGTCTGACGATTTGTTTTCATATTTCTTTGTTTTTGGAAAGAACGGCGTTTCGCTCAATATAAGCGAAAGTCCTGCATATGAAACGATTGAAAATATGATTGCCGAGCATAGCCTTCTGCTCTCGGAGCAGGAGTATAAGCTTGTGATACAAACAAAGCTTGAGCTCTATTCGGTTTCGATGGATAATGTTTATTTCGGCAGAGTTATAGGCAATATTTTTTCGAATATGAAGAAATATGCCGACATAGATAAGGAAATATATATTTCTTCAAGCTTTGATGGTGAGAGATTGTCAATCTCATTTGAAAACAGTGTAAGAAAGAGGGAAAATGCCTCTGAAAGCACAGGAATAGGACTTAAAACCTGTCGCAAAATTATGCAGGAAATGGGTGGAGAATTTGTGGCAGAGGAGATAGACGGAAAATTCGTTACCGTTGTGTCATTACCTGCCAAATTGATGAAAGAGTGATATTTTATGATAGTTACGGTTTTAAATATAGTAAACGCTGTTTTGTCGGCGATATTTATGCTATGCTACGCGTATCAGGTATTCTATATCATAGTTGCGTGTGTCAAGCGTCCTGTTTCCTACCCCGAAACAAGCAAAAGAGGCAGATATGCCTTTATGATTTCGGCAAGAAACGAGGAGAATGTCATCTCTCAGCTCTGTGATTGCATAAAGGGGCAGGACTACCCCTCTGAGCTTGTTGATATTTACATAGTTGCCGATAACTGCACCGACGGCACTAAAAGAGTTGCTGAGGAGCACGGAGCAATAGTTTATGAGCGGTTTGATAAGAAGCAGGTTGGCAAAGGGTATGCTTTGACATTCCTCTTTAACAATGTAAAAGAACGGGTTGGCGAGGATTATTACGACGGCTACTTTATAGTTGACGCCGATAATATTTTAGAGCCAAATTATGTTTATGAGATGAACAAGAGCTTTTTTGCGGGAAACAGAATTACAATTGGCTACAGAAACTCTAAAAATTATGGGGACAACTGGATTTCGGCAGGTTATTCCTTGTGGTTTTTGCGCTCCTCACGCCAGCTCAATAACGCGAGAAATATACTTGGAAAAAGCTCAGAGATTACAGGAACAGGCTTTCTTATCAATAAGGATATAATCAAGGCGCAGGGTGGTTGGAAGCATCATCTTCTGATTGAGGATATTGAGTTTACAGTTGATAATGTTCTGCACGGTGAGCGGGTAGCATATTGCCACGACGCTATTCTTTATGACGAACAGCCAACAGAATTTATGCAATCCTTCTGGCAGAGAAAGCGTTGGTCAAGAGGCTATTTGCAGGTTTTAAGAGATTACGCGGGCAAGCTTATTAAGGGCTTTTTCTCGGGGAAGGGCTTTTCTCACTATGATATGCTAATGGCAATTTCCCCCGCGTTTTTCTTAACTCTTGCTATGATGGTAATTAATTTCGTTTTTCTTGCAGTCACCCCGATAATTGATATAAATCAATTTGTACCCGTACTGATAAGTGTTATTGTGACGATGCTTTCGGCTTATTTACTGTTCTTTGCCTTAGGCCTTGTAACTCTCATATCAGAGTGGAAGAAAATTCACACAAGCACGGGTAAAAAGCTATGGTCGGCTATTACATTTCCGTTGTTTATGTACACATACCTGCCGATTACGGCAAGCTCGCTTTTCTCAAGCGTGGAATGGAAGCAGATAGAGCACCATCCAATTGATGAAAAGAAAATCAAGACAGCTGACGCTCTGTCTGAAAATCAAAATGCAGAAGAAAAGTCAGAGGAAATGTCAGAGGAAATGTCCGAAGAAAATCAAAATGAGCATAGCTTGGTTTGATTGTAAATAATTTTCGCGAGGTCAAATTAATGAATTATTTTACATTGACAAATACAATAATTGCGCTTTTGTACTTTACTATGGGACTTTTTACATTCCATTTTGTGTTTTTCGCAATTGTAGGATTGTTTAAAAAGAGAGTTTTCCCCAAAACCGAACAAAAGCTCAAATACGGAATAATTATTCCCGCGAGGAACGAGGGTGCCGTTGTTGGTAATCTTATTGAAAGCATACGACAATGCGATTATCCGCAGGATAAGCTTGAAATATTTGTTATTGCTCATAATTGTACCGATAATACTGCCGATATGGCAAGGCTGGCTGGTGCTAAAGTATATGAATACAACAACCCTGAAGAGAAAACAAAGGGGTATGCGCTCCGCTATCTTTTTGAGCGGATTGCTGAGGATTATGGAATTATGTCTTATGACGGCTTTGTTTTCTTGGATGCCGACAATATCCTTGATAAGCATTACTTTGAAAAGATAAATGACGCATTTGTTGCTTGTGAGCGCAAAGCGGTTATCACTCCTTTCCGCAACACCAAGAACTTCGGTACAAATATTATGTCTGCTATGTACGGCTTGTATTTTGCATACGGTTGTCGTTTTGAGAGCCGAGGCAGAAGCGTTATGGGTTGCTCAACAAGAGTTCAGGGTACGGGTCATTTGGTAAACTCTGAGATAATGAAGAACGGTTGGAATTACCTTACCTTGACAGAGGACTGGGAATTTACAGTTGACCAGATACTTGCCGACACCCCGATTATTTATTGCGACGAGGCGGTTTTCTATGACGAACAGCCTACAAGCTTTTCAATTATGTGGCGGCAGAGATTGCGTTGGTCGCGCGGACATTTGCTTGTTTGCTTTTCTCGTTTTGGAGATATTGTCAAGGGTTTCTTGCGCCCCAGAAAAAAAGGCGGTTGCAAAAGAAAAATGTCAACCTTTGATATTATGGTCAACATTATGCCCGTTTGCGTGATTGCGACATCAATATTTGTTCTTCAGCACATTTTCCTTTTGTTGTCCCCCTTGTTTGGCAAGAGCCTGATTGACGCGTATGTTGGATATTTAAACAGCACCATTTCGGCTTTTATTCCTACTTATCTTGGGCTCACGCTGGCGTCAATTTTGCTGTATGCGCTTGAAAGCAAGAGATTTCCGAAGGTTTCTGTTGGCAAAAAGATTGGTTCGGCGTTGATTTTTCCAATATTCCTGCTTGCATCAATGCCTATGGAGGTCGTTTCAATATTCTGTAAGAATATCGGCTGGAAGCCTATTCCTCATACAGATACGACCAACTTTGAGAAGCTGAACGAGCACCACGAAAAAAATATAAATGTCGGTGGCAGACAAGCAATATTACAGGGTGAAAAGGCTTCGTAAAATGATATAGATTAAAAAATAAAAAGCACTCAATCAAAGATTGGGTGCTTTTTGCATTCAAGCAAGCTTTGCTTCAAGTCTTGCTCTGATTTCTTTAATAAATTGGTTGGTGTTCACAGTCTTGACACTCACGCCCTCGTCAACAAGACCTGACAAATCCTTTGTCATAATTCCGTCTTTGAGCGTGTCAATGCAAGCCTCTTCAAGCTTATCTGCAAAGCTTACAAGCTCACAAAGCCCATCAAGCTCACCGCGCTTGCGGAGAGCGCCTGACCAAGCATAGATTGTAGCCATCGGGTTTGTTGATGTTTCCTCTCCCTTGAGATAGCGGTAGTAGTGGCGTGTTACCGTGCCGTGAGCCGCCTCGTATTCAAACTTTCCGTCGGGGGAAACAAGCACGCTTGTCATCATAGCAAGAGAGCCAAAGGCGGTTGAAACCATATCCGACATAACATCTCCGTCATAGTTCTTGCACGCCCAGATATATCCGCCCTCGCTTCTGATAACTCTTGCAACGGCATCGTCAATCAAGGTGTAGAAGTAGTTGATGCCAAGCTCTTCAAATTTTGCCTTGTATTCCTTGTTGTAAATGTCCTCAAAAATGAGCTTGAAGGTCTGGTCGTACTGCTTTGAAATAGTGTCCTTTGTAGAGAACCATAAATCCTGCTTTGTGTCAATCGCGTATTTGAAGCAGGAGTGCGCAAAGCTTATAATTGAGCTGTCCTTATTGTACTGACCCTGAAGCACGCCCGCACATTCAAAATTGTAGATTTCCTTTGAAAATTCCGTACCGTCGTCACCCTTAAAGGATAATGTCGCAACGCCCTTGTCGGGAACGCGGTATTCGGTTGCTTTATATACATCACCGTAGGCGTGACGGGCAATGGTGATAGGCTTTTTCCAATTTCGCACAACAGGCTTTATTGAATTTATGATAATGGGAGCGCGGAAAACTGTGCCGTCAAGGATTGCGCGTATAGTTCCGTTAGGTGACTTCCACATTTCGCTGAGGTTGTATTCCTCAACTCTCTGCTTATTTGGTGTGATAGTCGCGCATTTTACGGCAACCCCGTATTTTTGAGCAGCATTTGCTGAGTCGATAGTTACCTGGTCGCGTGTTTTTTCTCTTTCAGGCAGACCGAGATCATAATATTCTGTTTTCAGGTCGATAAAGGGCAAGAGGAGCTCGTCCTTTATTGTCGCCCAGATAATTCTTGTCATTTCGTCGCCGTCCATTTCGACAAGCGGAGTTTTCATTTTAATTTTAGACATTTTACAGAGCCTTTCAAAATCAGTTATTCTTTTCTTTGTAGTAATTCATAAGGCAACCGCAAAGTAAAATTTGTTTTTCTTCCTCGGTAAGACCTTTGATGTAAAGTGTAATTGGCTCAACACTGCCGTCGTTTCTTATCACGCGCGCCTCAAATTCTTCTTTGCCCGTAATAAGCGAAGCCTTTATGTTTTCAATGAAAATACAATCGCCCGCTTCGTAATCGAATTTGGTATTGGGTGCGAGTGTAAATGGCATAATACCCCAGTTAATGCAGTTGGAGCGGTAGCGCTTTGTAGCAAATTCGTAGCAGATATTTGCAAATCCGCCAAGCACCTTCTGGCAGGAGGCAGCCTGCTCACGCGCGGAGCCATCGCCCGGCTTGTTTGCGAAAACGCAAGAGCCGAATTGTGTTGATTTGGCAAGCTCGTTTGCATCTCCAAGCTTTGAAAGCACTTTTTCAAGCTTGCTTGAAAGCTTACCCTCCCGCCTTTCCTTTTCCTCAAGTGCAACTGCCTTTGAAAGTCCCACATATTCGGGAACGCGGCGCGAAAGCGTAAATTCAGATAAGCGCACGGGATTTGAGCGCAAGGAAGAGGTTTCCCCTGAGGGAATAAGCTCGTCTGTCGTAGTTACAGGGTCGTGAATTACGGCAGTTAATTCAACCAAAAGATTATCCGATAGAGGATATTGATCGGGCCAGCTTGTGATATTAGGGCCGAGTATCAGCTCCTCTTCGGGATTTGCCTTTCCGTAGCCGTAGTAAACTCTCTTTGAGTAAACAGACTTGTCGAAATTGTATTCAATAGGTGTATATTCGTAATCAATTTCGGTTGCGGGGCAAATTTTGCCGCCGTTTGCAGCCGTCGCGGCTATTGAACGCGCGTCCATAAGCGCAACACCCGAAACCTGATTTTCACCGGGCTTTGAGCCCTCTCGGTTGGGGAAGTTTCTTGTTGTATGGCGGAGTGAGAGTCCGTTGTTGGCGGGAACATCACCGGCACCAAAGCAAGGACCGCAGAAGCTGGGCTTTATAAGCGCGCCCGATTCAAGCAAATATGCTGAAACTCCCGCACGGGTCAATGCCAGGGAAACAGGAATACTTGTTGGATAAACCGAAATTGAGAAGTAGCTGTTTCCTACATTACCTGTTTTTAAGATTGCATTTGCTTCAACGATGCTGTCAAACATACCGCCCGCGCAGCCTGCAATTATTCCTTGGTCTGCAAGCACGCTTCCATCGCTTTGAACCTTTGATAGAAGGTCAAGCTTGCAATTAGGGAATTTCTTTTTAGCCTCGTCTTCAACCTTTGCAAGTATTTCTTTGGCGTTAGCAAGGAATTCCTTTATAGTATAAGCGTTTGATGGGTGGAACGGGAGCGCAATCATCGACTCGATTTTAGACAAATCAATTTCAATGAGTGAATCGTAATAAGCCGTGCCTTGTGGCTTCAGCTCCTTGTATTCCTGCGGTCTGCCGTGTTTTTCGTAATGAGCCTTTACAACCTCGTCGGTTTCCCAGATTGAAGAAAGACAGGTCGTTTCAGTAGTCATAACGTCGATGCCATTTCTGAAATCAATAGGAAGGCTTCTAACTCCGTCACCGACAAATTCAAGAACCTTATTTTTAACAAATCCGTTGCCGAAGGTTGCTTTAACAAGAGCAATCGCCACGTCGTGAGGACCGATTCCTTTTTTTACCTTGCCTGTCAGATGAACAAGAACGACCTCAGGCGCATTTATATCGTATGTGTCTTTTAAAAGCTGTTTAACAAGCTCTGGACCGCCCTCACCTATGCCCATTGTGCCAAGCGCACCGTAACGGGTGTGAGAGTCAGAGCCGAGGATCATTTTTCCGCATCCCGCCATTTCCTCTCTTGCATAGGAGTGAATAACGCTTTGGTTTGCGGGAACATAAATTCCTCCGTATTTTTTTGCCGCAGAAAGACCGAAAACATGGTCATCCTCATTGATTGTTCCGCCAACCGCACACAGACTGTTGTGGCAGTTTGTAAGTGCGTAGGGAATAGGGAACTCTGTAAGACCGCCGATGCGCGCGGTTTGAATAATTCCTACATATGTAATATCGTGCGACACCATAGCGTCAAATTTGATTTTTAGCTTTTTGTCGCTCCCTGAAGTGTTGTGAGCATTTAAAATCTGATAGCAAATAGTGTTTTTTCTGGCTGCATCTATGCTTAAATCTGCATTTTGTAAGATCTTGCCGTTTTCATAAAAAACACCCTTTTCATAAAGCTTTACCATTATAAGCCTCCCGTGCTTTACGCTGAATTACCAAAAGAGATAATTATTAAATAAAAATACAAAATAATTATATCACTAAAACACGCTTTAGTCAAGTAAAAAATTATATAAAAATCTGCATTTTGAAATTTTGTTTATTGTTTTAAAATATCTTTTCACCCCGTGATAAAAAATATATATTTTACCGACAGATTGACAAGTATATATAAATATGATAGAATAAATTCAGCATAAGTATTGGGGGAGCGTGGCGTGAGCAGAGTTGATAATTCTATTTATAGCCTTGAAGCAGAAAAATTTGCACAGTGGATTATAGGAAAGATTTTATGCAAAAGACAGGATAGCGGTGAAATTTTAAGAATGCGGATAATTGAGAGCGAATGCTATATCGGACAAGATGATAGCGCGTGTCACGCATCACGTGGAAAAACAGAAGCGAACAGTCCCTTATGGCTTGAGGGCGGGCATACCTATGTTTATCTTTGTTATGGAATGTATAATATGTTCAATATCGTGACCGGCAGAGCTGAAAAGCCGGAGGGAGTGCTTATACGCGGTGTTGAGGGATTTTACGGGCCGGGAAAATTTACAAAATTTTGCTCGATTGACAGAAGCTTTAATAAAATTGACATGAAAAACTCAAATATTCTATGGCTTGAAGAAGATGATTTTGTTCCGAATATAGTCAAATCAAGGCGAGTAGGTATTGATTATGCAGAAAAGAAGGACAGGGAAAGGCTGTGGCGCTTTACTGATAAGAGATTTTTTAAAAAATAAAATTGTTTGTTGGAAAATGGAAAAAATGTCTTGAAAAAGTGAAAAGTCTATGGTATAATTATAATAGTTAATTAATTTGTTAAAAATTCAGGATTTGTAGTATTTCGGAGGTCTTATGGATAATATCAAGGCTTTTATTAAGCAAAATCTACAGCTTATTTTGCTTGTTATGTGCGGAGCATTATTGCTTTCGGGCATCTTGGTTTTTGTTTTCGGCGCAGGTGAAAACGAAGGATTTTTAAAGGTTATGTTCATATTGTTTGGAATTGCGTTGCTTTTGCTTGGCTGCTCATTGCTTTTCTTTGCATTGACTCTTGTTCACGATGAAAAAGCAAATTATTTTCTTTACAGTTCAAAAACAAAATCAAATATAGCACTTGATAAGCTTGATTTTGATACGGTTGATAAGAAGATGACACACTTTATGTCCAAGTTAGTTCCCAACGCCGCTCGCGTTTGGACTGAAAATGTTCTGGTAGGGCATGAAGAAATCTATGACGGAAATGAAGCTTATAAGCCCCTTGTAGCATATAAGATTCTTTATGATATGTGCGAAAGAGCTAATGAAAGTGTCTGGAATTTGTATCTTATTTGTGACAGCACGATTGTTGACTCAATTGTTGAGCAACTTGAGCAAAACGGCGATGATGAGCTTGGCAAAGCCTTTAAGTTCTTGCATTCAAATAGCTCGGGCAAATATGAGAGATGCGAAAAGTTTCTGGCAGATAACAAAAAATACATACAGAACAAAATGTTGAAATATGTAAAGACAAATATTGCAAAATTCTGATTTTACATTTGTATAAAGAATTGAATCTTATATATTGGAATATTCAGCTTTAAAGCCGCGATAAAATCGCGGCTTTATTTTTGACTTGGGGAGTATAATTTGTGTTTGCGAGAAAAATTATTAACAAAAGGTTTATAAACAAACAAAATATTTAAAAATATTCTTTTGTGAAGATATTTTTGTTTTATGAAATGTGATGGCGATTAGATAACAATGAGGTAATGATTGGTCGATAAGTGCAAGATTTCTTGAATGGGATAACATATGAACTTGATAATACCGATTGTTCCTGAACGGGTAACGGAAAATGGAAATTAAAGGATTTTCGATAACTACAAGCGGCGTTCTTGAGAAAAATTCGACAAAAAAGCAAAAAAATCGGGATTTATTTTTAAATATGTAGAATGTTATCAAAAAATTAATATTTTGTTCATTGTAAAAAACAATCAAAATTGAGGCAAAAATTTTGTCAAATGTGCACAAAAAACAATGCAAATTCAAATTTGAGAAAAAATGTTAGATTCAAAAGTATCGAGCTGTGAGTGGTAAAAATAATTTACCTGCCCGAATGGAACACGAAATAGGCAAAAAATCAAGTGGCAAAATTGATAAAATTTTGCATTTTCGGGGCAATTTTTGAGCCTCAAAACAAAAAAACAGGTAAATATAATTTACTATTTACAGACAAAATAAGAAGTTTTGAAACGAGACTGATTAATGCATAAAAACGGCTGATTTTAGTTGTAAAGAAATTGTAAAATTCCTTGCAAATCAAAGGCTGTTTTGTTAAGTTTTGTGAACTTTTCCTTTCTTGACAAAAAAAAATAGTTGTGGTATTATATTAAGGTAAATTTAGGGGAGATGCGCGCTTTTTACTATGCGTGGTTGCCCGAAAATTTATTGTGTTTTTTCTAAGCATATATTAGTTGTAGAAAACTGCAATAGATTTTCAAGGATTTGTGAAATTTGCATACAGTTTGGAAGCTAAAATTAAAGGGCGGAAGCACTTTTTGTCTTAGCCGTTTGGTTTTCACAAATCAGAATTGCATAGTAATAATGCTTGAAGCAGTATGATTGCCGCCGTCGTCGTGATTGGCGTGCGATGGTCGGCTTATAAGTCATGCCGCACCGTTGGTAATACTTCCGTATAACACCGTTTTGGAAGATATCCCAAGGGCTGCGGGCGGGCTTTGGGCGGCATAGTGCTTTCTTTGCCCGCTGCGCAAGGTGTTATTAACGGAAGCATTTACCCTATACGCGTCGGTCATATGACCGACAAAAAACAGCAGGAGGAATTTTTATGAAAAGAACGAAAATTCAAAGACTGACAGCTTTGCTGCTTTGCTTGATTTTTGTTGCGAGCTGTTTCTCTGTAAACACCTTTGCTGCCGACGGTGCGGTGGACAACGGTGTTAATGACGAAGCGGCAGCAGACCGCACCGATGACTCTGCTTTGGTGTTTGACCCGCAGGAGATGCTTGAGATTCTCGACACAATCTCCTACAACAAATACCTGGCGGATAACGATGATGCGGAAAAGGCAGAGGAAACAATAGTTATTGATGCTATCAATGATGTTGTTCCTGAAAAAACAGAGTTTGATACCGTAGCTAATGTTGGTAAGTACGGCGGAGTTGATGCACTTCTTACCCCCGGCAACGGTGATGCGACATGGAGGGTTAATGTTCCTGAGACTGCAAGGTACAACATTAAAATTGTTTACTATGCGCCTGATGATGGAAAGGCGACCTCTATTGAGCGTATTTTCAAAATCAACGGAAAGGTTCCGTTCTCTGAAGCTCGTTACATAACAATCAAAAAGAATTGGGTTAACGACTATGAGGATGCAATTTATGTAGGTCGCGAAAACGCCGACACTCTTATTGCAAAGGCTGAGGAGCTTGGCATTGTTGCGTACAAGAACGGTGACGGCAATGCTTGCTTTGAATATCCTGATGTATGGACGAGCGAAATAATTTCTTTCTGCTCTAAGTATTCAATCAGATTTTTCAAGATTGATATAAACAGAAACGAGCTTCGTCCTACGGCAAATCAGATTCCTGAGTGGTTTGAGTACACACTTGCCGATTCAACGGGATATACGACAGACGCTTTTGAATTTGTTTTGAAGCAAGGTGAGAATACGATTACCCTTGAAGGTAAGAACGCGTCTATGGCAATCAAGGAGATCATTCTTTGCCCTGTTGAAAAAAATATAACCTATGAGGAATATCTGAAAAAGCACGCTGACAAGCCTGTCGGACAGGACTCGATCAAGCTTGAGGGTGAATACAACTCGGCGGCTTCTGATAAAACGATTTACGCGCTTGAAGAGGCGGCGTCATCAATGACATCTCCTCACGATCCGTCGAGAACTGTTCTTAACACACTTGGCGGAGAGAAGTGGCAGTCTGCGGGACAGTCGGTTTCTTACAAATTCAAAGTAAGTGAATCGGGTATGTATGATATAGTTGCGAGATTCAGACAGAACATCCTTGACGGTATGTTTGTCAGCCGTTCCATTTTCATTTATAGTGACGGCGCCGAAGAGGGCTCTGACGGTTATTATAACGGCTTGCCCTTTGAGGAAGCAAAAACTATCACTTATAATTACGGTGATGAGTGGCAGGTTTCAAAAGCAACGAATGGAGATGTAGATTTTAAATTTTACTTTGAAAAGGGAGTTACATATACGATCGTATTTGAAGTAACTCTTGGTGATATGGGAGAGGTTATCAACACCGTTCAGGAATCGCTTAATGCAATCAACAACGATTACTTGTCGATAATCCAGCTCACAGGTGCAACCCCTGATACCTACCGTGACTACGGATTTTCAAGAATTATGCCTGATGTACTTATAGATATGGTAGAGCAGGGATTTGTTCTTAACCGCGAATCAGAGGATAAGTCAAAATGGGGTGTTGCGCAAAAGCTTACAGCGCTTGCAGGTCAAAAGTCTTCCAATGTAGGTACACTTCAAAAGGTTTCAGACTTGCTTCTTACAATGGGACGAGATGAGGATCAGATTGCAAGACAGCTGTCAAGACTTAAATCCTATATCGGTACTCTCGGTACATTCCTTTCAAGTGCAAAAACTCAACCGCTTGAAATCGACTACATTCTGATTCAACCTGTTGATAGTGAGCTCCCGAAAGCAAACGCAGGATTCTGGGCTTCACTTGTTCACGAGATTTCGAGATTCTTCTGGTCGTTCAGCCGTGACTATGATAATATGGGCGCTATGGTTGAGACCAACGAGGAGAGCCTTGAGGTTTGGTTGGCAACAGGTCGTGACCAATCACAGGTTAAGCGTAACCTTGTTAACAACGACTTTACTCCTTCAACGGGAATTGCGGTTGATCTCAAGCTTGTAGCAGCCGGTACGCTCCTGCCTT
Organism: Eubacteriales bacterium; assembly: GCA_045588675.1. Lineage (GTDB taxonomy): Bacteria > Bacillota > Clostridia > Oscillospirales > CAG-272 > SVTX01. The sequence continues at coordinate 21,359 of JAZNER010000031.1, forward strand.
CAATCCTTGCAAATCAAGGCCCTGATGTTTATCACGGACTTGGACAGGGAGATGTTATTAACTACGCGATTCGTTCAGCGGTTCTTTCAATTGACCATTTTGAAGATTTTGAAGAGGTAATAACCTCCTTTAATGAATCCGCAATGATAGTTCTTCAGATGGAAAACTCTGAAGGATATGTTCATACATACGGTTTGCCCGAAGCACAAGGATTTTCTATGATGTATGTGCGCGTTGACATCCTTGCAGACCTTGGCATTGAAATTCCGAGAACTTGGGATGACCTTATGGCAGCTATTCCGATCCTTCAGGCGAAGAATATGGAAATAGGCTTGACAACCGATACAAACATCCACCTCTACCAAATGGGTGGTACACTCTTTGCCGATAACGGTATGAGAATTAACTATGATTCTCAGATTGCTCTTGCGGCATTTACAAAGATGTGTAATATGTTCACAAAGTACAGCTTTCCTTACTCCTATGATGCGGCTAACCGTTTCAGAACGGGTGAAATGCCTATTCTTATGGGAGACTACACAGGCCTTTATAACCAGTTAAAAGTATTTGCAACTGAAATCGAGGGCTTGTGGGCGATGGTTCCTGTTCCGGGTGTTCGTCAGGAAGACGGCACAATTAATAACTGTGCAATTTCAAGCGTATCTGCATCGGTAATGGTTAAGGGCAGTGAAGATAAGGCGGAGGATTCTTGGGAATATCTCAAGTGGTTCACAGGTGACCAATGTCAGGCAGACTATGCAAATGAAATGGTTGCTATTATGGGTCCTTCTGCTAAATATAACACGGCAAACATCAAGGCGCTTGCAAGCTTGCCTTGGTCAACAGAGGAATACACAAGAATCAAGGCTCAGTTTGACAATCTTGCATCTGTGCCTAACTACCCCGGCTCCTATATTATAACTCGTTATATTGACTTTGCTTTCTTGGCAGCATATAACGACGGAGAAGATCCCGCGCAAGCACTTCTCGGCTATATATATAATATAAATAAGGAAATAACTCGTAAGAGAAGCGAGTTTGGACTTGAAACTCTTGAGCAGGGTCAAACCTTAGCATCAAAAAGACTTTCTCAGGCAACTGCCGCAGCTGATGAGCTTGCAGGCAGAAAGGATACATATTCTCAGCTTTCAGCGACGATCAAATCGACAGCAAAAGGCGAAGACAGCGCAGCGCTCAGCGCACTTTCTGACGAAATCATGTCAATGATTACAGGAGATTATTCCGACGTGGTTAGAATTTCCATAGGTCCCGACATTACAAAGCTTAGCGATGAAGAGCTACTGTTCTATATCGCTACCGCTCTTGTAAATGCGGCTGACGCTCTTCTGACCTATTGATAAGCATTCATTAATTAATTTTGGAAAAATCTATTAAGGAGATTACAAATGTCTAAGAAAACAGCAGAAAAACAAGCTGTTGCCCGCAAAGACCTGACAATGCGACAGTGGGTATGGAAAGAGATGAAGCGTAATTGGGTGGCTTACGTTATGGTTGCACCCTATATGCTGATTTTCTGCATATTTACTATCCTGCCGGTTATTTTGTCTGCGGTAATAAGCTTTACAAACTTTAATATGCTGGAAATGCCTGATTTCGTCTTTTTAAGCAACTACATTACATTGTTCTTTGATGACGATATATTCCTGACAGCAGTAACAAATACATTTATATTCGCATGTATCGTTGGTCCCGCTTCATATTTGCTTTCCTTCCTTGTTGCGTGGTTTATCAACGAGCTTCCCCCTAAAATCAGAGCTGTTGTAACACTTATATTCTATGCACCTTCAATTTCAGGTCAGGTTTATCTTATCTGGGGTACGCTTTTCGCATCTGACTCTTACGGTTGGGTAAACGCAACTCTTCTGGAGCTTGGAATTATTGACAGTGAAATTGCATTCTTTAAAGATGAGAATTATGTTATGCCGCTTTGTATCGTAGTTTCACTTTGGACATCTCTCGGTACTGCATTCCTTTCGTTTATCGCGGGCTTGCAGGGCGTTGACCGCTCGCTTTACGAGGCAGGCGCAGTTGACGGTGTCAAGAACAGATGGCAAGAGCTTTATTACATAACCTTGCCGAGTATGAGACCTCAGCTGATGTTCGGTGCGGTTATGGCTATTACAGGTGCGTTTGGTTACGGCGCTATCGTTACCGCGCTTTGCGGCTTCCCGTCTGTTAACTATGCGGCTCACACAATTATGCACCACCTTGAAGACTATGGTGGACAGAGATACGAGGTTGGTTACTCCTCGGCAATTGCGGTTGTGCTTTTCGTAATCATGATTGGTGCAAACGGCGTTGTTAAGAAGATGCTTTCAAAGGTAGGTACGTAATATGGCAAAATTAAGAACAAGAAATCATAAAGTCGTACTTGCCCGTTCAGCAGGCGGTGACGCAGGCATTACAGTAATGCTTACACTGCTTGGAGCATTTATGTTCCTTCCAATGGTTTATGTTGTGATGCAGTCGTTAAAGCCTCTTGATGAGCTTTGGATGTATCCTCCAAGGTTCTTCGTTATGAGCCCGACGCTTGGCAACTTTAAATCGCTTTTCTCACTTATGAATATTTCTTGGGTTCCTTTCTCAAGATATATCTTTAACACGGTGTTCACCTCAGTTATGGGTACATTCGGACACCTGTTTATCGCGTCCTTGGCAGCTTATACCTTGGCTAAAATCAAGTTCCCGGGTGGACAGTTTATGTTCAAGGCGGTTCAGACCTCGCTTATGTTCCACGCGACCGTAACTGCAATTACTTCATTTATTATAATGTCGGCATTCGGTTGGCTTGATACATATCTCGCGATTATTGTTCCCGCTTGGGGTTCAACACTCGGTCTTTATCTTATGAAGCAGTTTATGGACTCTCACGTTCCTGATACTGTTCTTGAATCTGCCCGTCTTGACGGTGCAGGAGAGCTTCGCACCTATTGGGTAATTGCGATGCCTATGGTTAAGCCTGCTTGGCTCACACTTATAGTTTATTCGTTCCAAGCTCTTTGGAACCAGGGCGCTTCGATGTACATTCACTCCGAGCAGCTCAAATCCTTTAACTACGCGATAGGTCAGATTACGGCCGGTGGTATTAAGCGTGCAGGAGCATCTGCCGCTGCACAGGTTGTAATGATGCTTGTACCTATTCTCGTATTCGTGTTCTCTCAGTCCAATATCGTTGAAACAATGGGCTCGAGCGGAATGAAAGACTAATTACAGGAGGTATATATAATAATGAAATTAAAAAGATTAATTTGTGCATTATTTGCTATTGTTATGATTGCCTCCTGCATAACAATAGGAGCAGGTGCGGGCTCGGCTTATCAGACCTATACCTATGCTATAGGTGGATACGCTCTCCACTCTCCTGACGCTTATAATGCAGATAACCAAATTATCGATTCGGAGTATATGGGACTTGACATTCCGTTGAATAACCCGAATGATTTGGTAACAGATAAGCAAAACAATGTTTATATTGCCGATACAGGCAACAACAGAATTGTTTGTCTTGACCGCTACTATAAGGTTAAGTTTACAATCAGTACATTCGTCAACGCTCAGGGCGTAAGTGATAATCTTACAGCGCCAGAAGGTGTTTATATCACAGATGACAGAATCTGGGTTTGTGATACAGGCGCGTCACGAATTGTAACCTTTGACCGCGAGGGTAACTTCCTCAAGATTATTGAAGCACCCAAATCAAACCTCTTTGGCGATTCTTCGCTTTATAAGCCTGTTGCTATTGCGGTTGACCAGTATAACAGACTCTTCGTTGTGTCATCCAGTACATATCAGGGTATTATCGTTATGACAGAAGAGGGAACATTTACGGGATTTATCGGTGCTCAGGCGGTATCTCTTTCTGCGTGGGATATCATCTGGAGAAGATTCCAGACAGATGACCAGAAGGCACAGCAGGCATCAACCGTTTCTACCGAGTTCAATAATATCACAATCGATGATGACGGATTTATTTATGTAACTACTTCATCAATCAAGGAAAGTGATGTTATGGGAGCTATTACAGGAAAATCCGGTGACGGTAAGTATATGCCTGTAAAGATGCTCAATACAAACGGCGACGAGATTATGAAGCGTAACGGCTTCTGGCCCCCTGCGGGTGAGGTTGATTTCTCAACAGGCTCAACTGACCTTATTACCGGCGTTTCTACAATCATTGATGTAGCAATCGGTGAAGAGGGAACTTGGTCTATCATCGACTCGAAAAGACAGAGAATTTACACCTATGACAGTAACGGTAACCTTTTGTTTGCATTTGGCGACATAGGTACAATGCTTGGAAACCTTACAAGTATTGAGGCAATTACGTATCAGGGCGAAAAAATGCTTGTCCTTGATAAGACAACTGCTGCATTTACTGTATTTAACAGAACTAAATACGGCAACACCTTGATTGAGGCAATTACAGCCGAAAATGACCAGAATTTTACACTTGCAATTAATAAGTGGACTGAGGTTCTAAAGGCAAACTCAAACTTTGATGCAGCTTACGTAGGAATTGGTCAGGCCATGTACCGTAACGGTGAATATGATGATTCGCTGCAATATTTCGAAGCGGCTTACGACACGGATAACTGGTCAAAGTCCTTCCAGGAAATCAGAAAAGAGTGGATGTCATCATATTTCCTACTCTTAATTGCAGCAATTATTGCAATTATTATTGGAATTACTTATTTCAATAAATTTATCACAAAGGTTAACAAAAAAGCTACCACATCAGGCGGCAAGAGAACCTTTGGTCAGGAATTGGCTTACGGATTTTATGTAATTTTGCATCCGTTTGACGGTTTCTGGGATTTGAAGCACGAGAAGAGAGGCTCAGTTCGCGCATCAATAGTATTTATCGTGGTTACAATCCTTGCTTTCTATTATCAGTCGATAGGTCAAGGATATTTGCTTAATCCGACAGGTGAGTATTCATCGCTTGCAGTGCAGATGATAGGCGTTCTTGTTCCTTTGTTCCTCTTTGTGCTTGCAAACTGGTGTCTTACCACCTTGTTTGAGGGAGAAGGAAGCTTTAAGGATATTTTGGTAGCTTGCTCATATAGCTTGCTTCCCGTGCCTATGCTTATAATCCCCGCAACAATCCTTTCTAATGTATGTACAAATTCCGAAATCGACATCATTGGTTTTATCTCCACCTTGGCATTTATCTGGCTTGGAATACTTATATTTTTCGGAACACAGGTTACACACGACTACTCTATGGGTAAGAATATAATAACAATTATCGGAACAGCAGTGGGAATGGTATTTATTATATTCCTGGTTCTCCTCTTCTCAACACTTGTTGGTAAGATGGTCAGCCTTGTAACAAATATCATAACTGAGATAAGATATCGAATGTAACACGCAGATAGGAGAAAGATAGAATGAAAAATATTTACAAATTAATATCGCTACTCTTAACTGCATTAATGCTGTTAGGTTCGCTTTCGGCTGTTTTCACAGTTGGCGTATTGGCTGATGAGACTGTTGAGGAGGGTGATTCCTCTACGGGCGAAACAACCGAAACTCCTGATATTGTTATAAGAGAAGATATTGACTATACAAAAACTATTTATTCAACTCCGGAGGAAAAGCTCGCAACTATGCGACTTGCCTTTGAAAAGGACAATTATCAGCTTTATATTGATGATTATAGCGGAGAGGTTGCTTGTATTAATAAGGTTACAGGAGAAAAACTTTTCACTAATCCCTATGATGTAGGTGCTTCTTCTGGTAACACAAATACAAAGAATGAAATCCTCTCGCAGATTATTGTGCGCTTTACAGACACGCAGGGTCAAAGTAAGGTGTTTACAAGCTACGAGGAAGCTGCTCTTCGTGAGCAGATTGTTACCGAGCAAATCAAGAACGGTATTCGTGTAGAATATACAATCGGACGCGAAATGTCCAAATCTTTGGTTCCCCGGCTTATTACAAAGGAAAGATTTGAAAATATGATTCTCGCCGCAGCCTATGAGGCGTTTGGCGACGAGCTTTATAATGACAACACACAAAACCAAGAGGTGTTTGACTTCCAAAGACTTCTTGAATACTATGTGTTCTACGACAAGGAGCAAATCACTTCCGACCGTGCATTAGCAGCAATCTTGAAGGATTACCCGATTGTTGACAGAATGCCCGTTTATGTATTCAACCCCAAGGCAAGTGAAGCGGAAATTGCAAGATGTGAGGAAATGATTATCACATATTGTCCGGACTACACTTACGAGGAGCTCGAATATGACCATTCATTAACAGAATATGAGTCTGAGGATGAGAATCCTCCCGTATTCAGAATGGCGTTGGAGTATAAGATTGACCCTGACGGGCTTTCTGTAAGACTTCCTGCAAACGGCATTCGTTTCAATGAGTCGCTCTACACACTTTCCTCAATTGAGGTTCTTCCTTATATGGGAGCAGGTAACAGTGGTTATGCGGGATATAACTTCTTCCCCGATGGTTCAGGTGCGCTCTTTGACTATGAGGACTTGAATACATCACAAACCCGTTCTATACTCGGTAAGGTTTATGGAACAGACTTTGCTTATCACGAAATTACAGGTAAGTATCAAAAGACTATTCGTTACCCTGTGTTTGGTGTAGTTGAAAATTCAACATATTATACTTATACACAGACAGATGTGGATTCAGGTGAGGTTATTGCCGAAGACAAGATTTCGGGCGCTATGGTAGAGGCCGTGAAGGCTTATATCGGCGGAGAAACGCCAAGAGTGTTCAAGGGAAGTGCAGGAACACTTTCATCAATGTACTCCGGAATTATTTATAATACTGAGGCAACTGAAAAGTTAGTTGAAGACAAGCGCGGATTTGTTGCAATTATTGAAGAGGGTGATGCTTTGGCTTCACTTACAACTTATCATGCAGGCCCGCTTAGCGACTATAACACAATCAAGATGCAGTTTACTCCCAGACCTAAGGACTCGTACAATCTTCAGGATTCGATTTCGGTAGGCACTAACTCACAGTGGACTGTAGTAAGTGACCGTAAATATGTCGGCGGTTATAAAATGAAGTATATTATGCTCTCCGAAACAAAGCCTGAGGCTGAGGGTAAGACATATGATGCTTCTTGGTTCGGTATGGCGGTTGCTTACCGTGATTATCTAACTAAAAACAATATCTTATCTAAGATTTCAGAGGAAAAGCTTACTGAAGATATTCCTCTTTATATTGAAACCTTTGGAGCGGTTGAAACGGTAGAGAAAATTCTCTCAGTTCCTGTTGATGTGATGGCTCCTCTTACCACATTTGAGAACATTGTTCAAATGTATAATGAGCTTAGTGAGCAGGGAATGAAAAATATCAACTTCAAGCTTACAGGCTATGCAAATGGCGGTATGTACTCAACAGTTCCCGGTAAGCTTAAGTTTGAAAAAGCTGTTGGCGGTAATGAAGGATTCCAAAAGCTTCTTGATGAGGCGGTAAGAATTAACGCTGAGGACGGAAACAATAAGTTTGGTATTTTCCCTGACTTTGATTTTGCTTATTCTGACATAGATGAGCTGTTTGACGGCTTTGACGCCTCAAAGCATGCAGCGAAAACTATTGACGACCGCTATGCGAACTTCAGAGAGTACAGTGCTACTCAACAGAAGTATATGAACTATTACAAGCTTGTCATTTCTCCTGCATATTTCTCGGTATTCTATGAAAAGCTTACAGATAACTATGCAAATAAATTTGACAATGTAACAGGCATCTCGGTTTCAACGTTGGGCGACACGTTAAACTCAGACTTTGACGAGGATGAGCCCTACAACCGTGAGGACTCCAAGGCATTTACCATTAAAGCCTTTGAGTATCTTGACGAAAATTACGATGAGGTAATGACAAGCGGCGGCAATTACTATGTTTGGAAGTATGCTGACCACATCTTGGATGTTGCACTTGACTCTTCCCGTTATAACTTTTCATCTCACTCAGTGCCTTTTGCTGGTGTAGTTCTGCACGGCTCTGTGAGCTTTGCGGGAGAGCCTATCAATATGGAGGGTGACATTAACTACGCTATCCTCAAAGCAATTGAAAACGGCGCATCCCCTTACTTTATCTTGTCCTACCAGAATACACAGGCACTTAAGGAATATTCGGACTTAAGTAACTACTATTCTATCAGATATGATATTTGGAAAAAGGATATCGGTGATGTTTACGGAACTCTTAACAATGCGCTTTCTGATGTTCAGGATAAGTACATTGTAAATCACGAGTTTTTGTCAGGCGAGCGTGTTCCTGATTCGGATGAGCTTGAAGCAGATATTTTAGCAGATTATCTCGCAAGACTTGAAGAAGAACAGAATGCAGCAGACATTCTCGCTAAGGAAATTCTTCTTGCGGCAAACACGGCAAGGGAGAATGGCAGAGCGGCTGAGGCGTATGTAATGGATGCTTTGGTCGACGCGCTCAGATATTACGGAACTCAAAATTCAAACGCAGCTTCTGCTATGAAGTTTGACGAGGATTATTATGAGCAGGCAAAGCTTGCATATAAGTTATATACTCCTACAAGAAAATATGCAAAGTTCAAGAGCTCCAAGGATGCAAACGAATTGGCGCTTTATAACGAGTACTTACAAGCAAAGACCATTTTTGAAGCTGTAACAAATTACAATATGGATTATCAGGATTGTCTTGACGCGTATAATTCCGCCTTGGCTTCTTACGAGGCAATTGTTGGTGAATATGTTCCTGACAACAAGATTGCTAATACAAAGAGCAACATTTCCTCGCAGTACAGTAAGTATGTAAATTCCAAGACTGCTGAGGATAAGGCAGCGAGCTTAGCAAAGATTGATGAGCTTCTTGCAGAGAATGGTGATGCAATTGCAGTGTATAATAAATACAATGCGGCAACACAAGCTCTGAAAATGGTTACAGACTCGTACTTTGTATTGGATTTTGATACCTGCTATGCGGCAGCCTTGAAGGTTGAGGAGTATGGATATTTCAGCTCAGCTTCCTATAAGAAGGCAGCATTGGCAGAGGACGCAGAGGCGATAGTTGTTGAAAATTACGCTAATTATGTAAATTCGACCGACGCAGTAAGCGCACTTGTTGAATCGAGCAAGAGAAGCACATCAAAGGGTTCTGTAGATAACTATGTTGTAGCACTTGCAGAGCGCGATGCGATTGTTGAGCTTGGATATAACAACAGTACCGATGCAACAGAGCTTGGTTATTACAACTCTGCTGTAAGCGCAGTTGCGAGAACAAGAACGACCGCTATCAATGCAGTTGCAAGAATTCAAGGTGCAAACTACAATAATCTTGTTGAGCTTTACGAGACTGCTGTGGAACAGCTTGAATTGGCAGTTGAGGCTATTGAGGTAGTTGCAACCGCCGAAGGAAACACAATAGTCTGGAATGAAGAGAGCGAAGAGTTCCTCGCTGTTTCAAATGAAGATGAGCTTTCGATGCTCACACTTCAGGCAATTGAAAGGGCAAAGACGGTTCATCGCTACATTTACGGACTTAGTGAAGACGTTATGTTCCAGGAAATTGAAGATGGCAGACCATCAAATCTTGTATGGAACGGAAAGTCGCTTAAATACAATAAGGATGCAACAGGACAAAGAATTTACTTTGCAGGCAGTGAAGAGAACGGATATTCATACTTTGTTCTTCAACCTAACAGCGAGAGCGGTGAGGATGAGCTTGTAATTTACCACAAGGGAACAAAGACAGGTGCTAAAATAGGAGAGCTTGATGTCTATGAGTATTCTGCCGGATTGGTTAAGTATTATTACACAGCAACTATTGAGAGCGGATATACTTATTACACCTATAACAAGGGCTTTGAAACCTATTTCCCAAGGGAGTCTGTTGAGCTTGGCGGAGAGTTGTTCTACACATTGGCTGACGGAACAGAGATATTCCTTGACGGTGAAACCTACTATTCTGTAAATGCAGACGGTAGCTATACCCGTTACAATTACAATGTTTCCATTAAGGATTGCTTCGACCAATCTGTACAGACAGCTGAAGCTCTTAAAGCTGACGCAACAGCAGTTGTGGCTCTTGGTGGCGATGATAGCTTTGCAACAGCAGTTCAAGCAAGAATTGACAGAAGTAATGCAGGCAATAAGCAGGAAGAAGAGATTGTTGAAGAAGAGGCTGTTATATCAAGATATGCAACAGAAAACATTGTTGCTGTTACATACGGTGACGATATGAACGACCGCTATAAGACAATTATTCTCAACTATAACAATTATACTGTAAGAGTTGTGTATGACAATATTGAATACACAGTTCCCGCATATGAATTTGTTATTATAAAAAATTAAGGAAGGAGGACTAATATGACAAACCAAGTTAAGCTTGAAACAAAAGCTCCTAAAAAAAGAAAAATAGCTTCTCTGGATAAAAGAAAAGCTCGTGTCGGTTGGATATTTGTCCTGCCCTTCCTGATAGGCTTTGTATTCGTTTATTTACCTATTATCAGTGAGTCGTTGTGGTTGGCATTTAACAAAATGACAATTGTCACAGGCGGCGGATACAGTCTTGAATTTGTTGGATTGGCGAATTTCCAACATGCGTTGTTTGTTGATGCCGGGTTCGTTCAGAAACTTGTTACGGGTATAGGAGCGCTTGCGCTTGAGGTTCCTGCGATTTTGCTATTCGCTTTGTTTATGGCGGTTCTTCTTAATCAGAAGATGGCGGGCCGTGCGGCGTTTCGTGCAATCTTCTTCCTCCCCGTTGTACTTGCAACAGGTATTATGGAGAGTATAGAAGCAGAGAATATCCTTGGAACATATATGGGTGAGGCGAGCGGTATTGATGACGGCTCCGGCTCAAGTGCTGCGGCAGAAATCGTATCTGTAATGGATATTGAGCAGCTCTTCTCCAATATGAAGGTTGGTCAAGAGCTTGTAAAGTATGTTGTTGATATTATCAATAACATTTACGAAATAGTTAACCGCTCGGGCGTACAGATGCTTATATTCCTTGCGGGCTTGCAATCAATTTCTCCTGCCATTTATGAGGCTTGTAGGATTGACAGTGCGACAGGCTGGGAAACCTTCTGGAAAATTACCTTCCCGATGATAAGTCCTATGATTCTCGTAAATGCAGTTTATACTATTATCGACTCCTTTACGACCGAATCAAATGTGGTTATGACTTACATTTCAAATGCTGCTAACGGACCTGACGGCGAGGTTATCAGTACTGCGATGTCTTGGATGTACTTCTTGATAGTTGTATTAATTCTGGCGGCAGTTGCAGGCATACTCTCAATGTTTGTGTTCTATCAGAGAAAAGATTAAGGGAGGAGGCACAAAATGGATAATTCAACACCAAAAATTACAAAAGAAACAAAGAATAAAATTAAAGTTGATTTTGAAAGAACTCCTCTCAAGGAAAGACTTAAAGCAAAGTTTGTAAATCTTTACTTTTTCCAGACAATAGTTGTAAAGTTGTTTAGATTTATATTCCTTCTTGGAATTGCTTATGTCGTGCTTTACCCCTTCTTTACAAAGATTGCGGGTTCGTTTATGGCTCCCGAGGACTTTGTTGACGTAACAGTAAGACTTATTCCTAAACACTTCTCGGTGGATATATATAAGGCTATCTGGACAGACCTTGGTTATGTTGAGGCTTTCGCAAATACGCTCTTTATATCTACCTTGTGCAGCTTGCTTCAAACATTTACCTGCTGTGTAATTGCTTACGGTCTTGCTAAATATAAGTTTAAGGGTAACGGAATAATTTTCTTGCTTGTAATACTTACAATGCTTGTTCCTCATAAGACACTCCAGGCCTCAATGTCACTTAAATTCACATACTTTGACATTTGCGGAATATTCTCATTCCTCTCGGGCGGAGCTTCTGTTGGAGTTGATGCAATTGACGGTATTCTTTCATCAATCAAGCTTTTGAATGCCCCTGAAGGCTTTAATCTTATGAACACCTATGCTCCGTTGATTATTCTCTCGGTTACGGGTCTTGCTTTCAAGAACGGTTTGTATATCTTCTTGTTAAGACAGTTCTTCCGCGGAATTCCTGACTCACTTGAGGAGTCTGCATATATCGACGGCTCGGGCGATTTCAGAACATTTATACAAATTATTTTGCCTATATCTGTTCCTATGATGATTACAGTATTCCTATTTGCTTTCTGCTGGCAGTGGACAGACAGCTACTATGCTAATATGTTCTTTACCAACCCGAATAAAGCGCCGTTGGTGCTTTCAAAGATTGTAGGAATTCCGAAAACATTGGATACCGATTATGCAGGTCAGAACCTTTACGAAACAGCGATACGAAATACTTGCGGTATTATGATTATTTTCCCGCTTGTTATAATGTACGTGTTCTTGCAGAGATACCTCGTTGAAGGTATTGAGCGTTCAGGTCTTACCGCAGAATAATTTAAACAATAAAACAGGAGAGGTTCACCTCTCCTGTTTTTATAATTTACCGCTCAACTCCTCGTGAAGACGAGCAATTATCTTTTTTTCAAGACGTGATATGTATGATTGTGAGATGCCGAGAAAATCGGCAACATCCTTTTGTGTCATTTCGGGATTTCCGTCAAGCCCGTAGCGAAGAATAATGATTTGCCTCTCGCGTGGTTCAAGGGAGTTAACTGCCGAGTGAATAGTGTCAATTTCTTCGCGGTGCATTATTTCTTCAACTGCAGAATCCTCGTCTGTGCTTAAAATATCGGACAGCAATAGCTCATTTCCGTCCCAATCGACATTTAAAGGCTCGTCAATTGAAATTTCTCCTGAACGCCCCGCGTTCTTTCTGATATACATTAAAATTTCGTTTTCAATGCAACGCGAGGCATAGGTTGCAAGCTTAATGTTTTTGTCAGCGCAAAAGGTATTAACTGCTTTTATAAGACCAAGAGTGCCTATTGAAATCAAATCCTCAATATAAACTCCAGTGTTTTCAAAGCGTTTCGCGATATAGACGACAAGGCGTAAATTTCGCTCTATGAGGAGCGTTCTGGCTTTTTCGTCGTAATGTATTCTTTGTATCGCCTCGGCTTCTTCCTCGCGCGTAAGAGGGGGAGGGAGCAGGTCAGGACCGTTTATGTAGAAAAGAGATTTCTTGGGCTTGATTTTTGCTAAAAGAATTAAGATTTTGAATTTGAAAGTCCGAAAAAGTTTAAGCATAGGAATTCCTTTCTATATTTATATTTTCATAATTGTTTTGGGAACGATAGCATCATAGCCGTCGGCGTTTTTGCCGAGTGCTATGGGTGCAATCAAAGCGTCGGGCGAATAATAATTATGTCGCTTTTGACTATCGTCAGAAATCACCTCGATTGTGATATTGTCTGGCAGAAATGCAGTGACAAGCTTGTCGCCCCCAGCGCTATTTACCTGAATAAGCCGCATGCTTTTGTAAGATTTCTCCACTGTAAATACGCCCTTTGAAAAGTCTTCAAGGATTTTTATGTCGGCTATTAGTGAGAGCTTTTCGCTATCTGTGAAAATTACACATTTGTTTGAAATCGGGTCTTTAACAAGGTTTCCACTGTCAACAAGCGCTAAAAACTCACATTTTTTTCCGTCAAGCTCAATTGTGAGCTTGCATTCACCGATTGATGAGTGATGAGAAATAATCTCTCCGCTTTTCAGCGAAATAATTGCGGCAGCAATTGCAAGTGCGGCAAAAAGATAAACGGAAATGCCGTCTTCGCCGATGTTGTCAAGCGGCAGGTCAAGACTATTTAAAAAGTTAAAAATTGCGGTCATACAACCGCCACTCATCATTGAAATTCCTATGTAGAGAAAAGAGTAAAGAAAAAGCGAGCTTATTTTCCGCCCTTTTTCGCAAAAAACGATTGCGCACATAGCAAAGCAAATCAAAATATTAAGTGAAAGCTCCAAAAGCGTGCTTGGTGGAAAAAAAAGCGAAGCGCAGGAGAAAATGCCGCCAAGCATAGCTGACAATATCATTCTTAAGGTATGCAGTCTTCTTTTTAGCACCTTTACACATATGTAAAGGCAGATATAATCCATACTGAAATTAATCAGAAAGAGCAAGTCGAGGTAAACCGTCATCAGATAGCCTCCGTGTGTTATGATTTAATTATACCTCTTTTATATTGAATAAGTTGTCGCTTTAGGTCGTGTAAAAATTAAATTTTATTCTTTTGTAACAATGCTTTATTAAAATAAATCAAAAAATATTTGCGCAAAAACATTGACTTTTGATGATAAATGTGATATAATATGCAAGATGTGATTTATATAAAGTTGCATATGTGGGCGGACAAATTCCGCCACAAATCAAAGTTAAAATTTTATTTTTGCGGGTGTGGCGGAATTGGCAGACGCGCTAGACTTAGGATCTAGTGTCCTCGACGTGCAGGTTCAAGTCCTGTTACCCGTACCAAAAGCACACCGTAGGGTTTACCCCTGCGGTGTGCTTTTGATTTGGGTGACAGTCTCACTTGAATCTGCCACTTCGCCTGTGGCGAATGTATTAGTTCTAAGTCCTGTTACCCGTACCAAAAGCACACCGTAGGGTTTACCCCTGCGGTGTGCTTTTGATTTGGGTGACAGTCTCACTTGAATCAGCCACAAAACACTCCTCATTTTGCGAATTATCAAATCATATCCTGCAATTATGACAAAAGCCCCCGAAGCGTTCAACGCTTCGGGGGCTAATTTTTATAGCTTAACATTTGAAAGCTTTTTGACAAGTATTCCTGCGATAATACCTATAACCACGCCTGCAAAGGTTCCGCTTAGCAGAAGAACAGGGAGGTAATAGATCAGCTGGGCAGTTTCGGTTACAAAAATCGCAATTAAAATTTGTCCTATGTTGTGAAGCACGCCACCAATAACACTTACTGCGATACACGAAAAAAGATTGAGCTTTTTCAAAAGTATCATTCCTGCAAGGCTTAAAATTGCACCGCACAAGCTGTAAATAATTGTCGTAGGCCCGAAAATCAAGCCCATCAGAATTACTCTTACAAGGCTGACTATCGAGGCTTCCTTCCAAGAAAATCTGTAAAGCAAAAAGACAATTACAATGTTTGGAAGTCCGACCTTGACGCCCGGTATTGCAACAAATGCGGGTATTTGACTTTCAATAAAGGAAAGTATCATTGAAAGCGCAATTGAAAGTCCCCAAATGGCTATCTTTTTTGTTTTCATACATACCTTCCTTTAAAATATTTTTAATCTACTTAACCCACAACAATCTCAACATCGGCTTTTTCGGAACCGTAAACTACAACGAAAACATTGTTATACTCGCAATAAATACTTTGGTGCGTATATCTTATTCTGCCTTGATTTGTACAACGAGTAGATCCGAGCGCAGGACAATTAGCTTCAACCATATAAGCTTCTCCGTCCTCAATACGCAGGATATTTGTTCCTCCGTTTAGCATATATTCGCCATCTTCTGCAAGATTGTATCTCGCCACTTCCTCGCCGTCCACACGAACGGCGACATATGCGCCTTCCTCACGAGTTAGAGCCCAGATGCCAAGCAGCAAAATTGCCACGATAAGAATAGCGCCTATGAGAATTATGTCTTTTTTTTTCATTTCTTATTAGAAATTGAGAGCTAAGAGAGCAAGGGCGATCATACCTGCTGTGAGAAGCGCAATAGGAAGTCCGCGGAAGGGGGCGGGAATTGCCTCCTCGTCAACGGGGACATCCTTCAGCTTTGCAAATACTGTCATTGAGAGCATAAAGCCAATTCCGACAGCAGCAGCTGTAATCAGAGCCTCGCCCAATTCAAGAGCAGTGTTGTGAATACAAAGACCTAAAACTGCGCCATTAATAGCAAACTTGATAAAATCTGAACGGCAATAGTTGTCGAGAAGGTTTTTAGCAACGAGGTGAATAAGCTCAACTACAACCAAAACCACAATTACAAACGCCATAGTCTGAAAATATGGAGCCTTTACAAGCAAGAATTTATTTATAGGCCAACAAATCAAGGTTGAGAGCACCATAACTATTGTTGTTCCCAAGCCGAGAACAAGTGACTTTCTGGAGGAACGCTCATTTTCAATTACAGCGCCTGTGCCGAGAAAGTGAAGAAGCGCATAGTTGTTTGAAAGAATACCTGCAAGAAGGATTCCAAATACAATTTCAAATGTCATAATTATTTATCCTCCTTTTCGTCTTCCTTGTGAAGTCCTGTAATTTTGTTGATTATTGCCATTACGATAGCGAGAACTAAATATCCGCCGAACACACCTGCAATTGCCGTTACCTTGTAATTTTCAAGGAAGGGAATGGGCTGTCCCCAGATAGCAGCGTTACCAAGAACCTCACGGATAAGCGCGCAAGCAACCATAACAACTGTAAAGAACAAGCCTGTTACAAGCGCTGTTTTGATTGAAGTCATTTCGCCGTTATGGTCGGCAACCTCCTCGCAATCGCGGAAAACTACTGCGCTTACTGCCAGAGTTGCTAAATGCACACCAAGCATATCAACAACAACGGGGAAGTATGCTTGCATAAGCATTGAAATAAGCGAAACGAAGCCTGTAATTATAAATAGGTATGCGGGGAGCTTTATCTGTTCGGGAATAATCTTATGTATTGCCGAAACAACAATAGAGCTTAAAAGCATTGCAAGCAGCACAGCCGCACTCATTCCAACAGCCGCGCGCAAGTCGTTGCTCGAAGCCATTACAAAGCCTGCGCCAAGTGCAAGCAGAATAGAGGGTGTGCCACGAAGGAGATAAGATTTATTCTGTTTCATTAGTTTGCTCCTCCTTCATTAATAGATTCAAATGCCACGAAAGCATCAATTGCCGACTGCTTAACTGCCTCAGAGGTCATAGTAGCGCCCGCGATCATGGCATTTTCGCCATTAAAGCTTTCTCCTGTAAGACCGTTGAAGCTACCCTCGTATTCCTTCTCGTTAACGTTGTCGTCAACCGGGAAGTATTCAGTTTCGAAGAAGAGGGTTGCAGCGTCAAGCTTTGCGATAGCACCGTTTTCGTCGATAACGACGTAAACATCCATCTGCTCAAAGCCGATGCTTCTCGAATAGAAGCCGTAATAGGTAGCGTCATCAAGCTTGAAGCTTACTGCATATACGATAGAGCTGAAGCTGTCAAGCGTGATAGGAGTGATTTCGGTTGCACCCTCGAACAATCTGCCAAACTTCTTGTCAGCATTCGTTGCAAATTCCTTTTGATTAGCGGAAGCGTGTGCCTTTGCCTCGCTTACGAGTGCCTCGTGAGCATCGGTAACCACCCCACCCTCAACATCATAAACTGCGCAAACGCCCATAGCGTTGACGAGTACGAGATAGGTCGCTTCACCTTCAGTCATAATATAAGCGAATCCTGCATCGTTTTCAGCCTTCATAGCCTTCTGGATATTGCCCGAAGCGGTAAGCTCGGAAAGCTTTGTGAAGCCTGGAGCAACGGTAGGAATAAGCTCCTCAAGAATCTGCGAATCGGACTTAACACCCTCTGCAATAAGATTGTTGGAGATGAGAGCCGAAAGACCCTCTGAAACTGCACCCTTAAAGGATATAGTTGAATAAGTACATCCGGAAACTGTACCAATGTCGGCAAGAGCGGAGTCTTTGCCGATATAAGAGGAAAGGTAGTTTGCATCTTTGCTGCGGAAATCAATTGAATCTGTGTACTTATCAAGCTGGAGTCCGCAAATCTTACCCTCAGCGTCAATACCGATGGTAAGCTCCATAGGCTCTTTGGAGTACTGTGAGGTAGCCTGACAGCGAACCGCAAAGCCAAGTCCGTTTGCTTCCTTATAAATTGTAAGCACATTTGCGCCAACATTCTGGAGTGTGTAAGCGGCAGGATTTTCCGCGCTGTAAATTAAAGCGTTACCGTCAAACTGTGCACCCTCAGGCATAACTGCGAGAAGGGGAGCAAGCTCGGCACCGGCGTTGTTTGCTTCAATAATCGGAGAAGTGTGGAAGTTGAGTCCGAACATAGCTGCTCCGAAAATTACAACTATTGCGAGAAGTATTACTGTTGATTTTACAAAAAGCTTCATTATTTAATACCTCCCAATGTTTTTTTCTTTGTCCAATCTGCGATAAATGGTGTCAGAAGGTTCATTGCGAGAATTGCGATCGATACGCCTTCGGGATATTGACCAAACTGTCTTATCGCAAATGTAAGTAAGCCTGCACCGATGCAGAATACAACTCTGCCAAGATTGCCTGTGGGAGTTGTTACATAGTCGGTTGCCATAAAAATTGCACCGAGCATAAGACCGCCCGCGAGAATCTGTGCGAGAGCATATGTAACGTCACCGTTCATAACGAGGTAGCAAACAAACACTGTTGCGATAAATGATACGGGAACATACCACTTAATAACCTTGCGAGCAACGAGATAAACAAAGCCGATGATGAGTGCGATTGCACAGGTTTCGCCAATCGCACCGCCGTGAGCGCCGACTAAAAGCTGAAGAAGTGTAGGAGCCTCAGCAGCCGCCTCAACACCTGCATTGAGGTGAGAGAGGGGAGTCGCACCTGCAGCAATCTCGGGCACCGCGTCGCCAAGGAAAGAAAGGTCGAAGAGGGGAGTTATAGCTGCACCGCCTGCAACCGAGGCAAATGTGAGAAGCATAAGTACGCGAGCCGCGATAGCAGGGTTGACAATGTTCTTACCAATGCCGCCAAAGAAACCTTTAACGACAACTATTGCAAAAACAGAGCCGAATACACACTGCCAAAGCTCAACATTTGTGCTCAAATTAAGAGCCAGAAGAAGACCTGTTACAATTGCAGAGCAATCTCCGACTGTCTGCTTCTTTTTAGCGATAAGATTAAATAAGAATTCGGATAACACTGCACTTGCCACGCAAGTGAGAATGATCCAAAGAGCCTTGAGTCCGAAGAGAACTACTGACATAATTGACGCGGGGATCATAGCGATTACAACGTCAAGCATAATGTTATGGGTTGACACGCCGCTATTTATATGAGGAGCGGCAGAAATATGAAGCTTGCTCATTATTTGTTTCCTCCTTCTTTTTCCTGTTGTGCCTTAGCGTATTGCTTAAGCCACCATTTCGCATCTTGATTTATAGCCAAGAGAGGACGGTGAGCAGGGCATACATAAGAGCAACAGCCGCAGTCAACACACTGACGAACACCTGTGTCTATAAGGAGCTTCGCGCGTTTATCCTCGTTCTTTTGATTGTAAGCGAAGTCAACTGAACAAACATCAATGCCAACAGGGCACTTGTCTGCACATTTTCCGCAACGGATACATTCTGTGGGCTCAGGGAGAACTGCGCTCTTTTCATCAAAGGCGAGAACTGCATTGGAAACCTTAACGATAGGGTCATCAACAGAGCAGATTGCGTTTCCGTTCATAGGACCGCCAACAACTACCTTGCCGATTTCTCCCTTTGTGCCTGTAATCTTCAAAAGCTCACTGATTTTAGTGCCGATAGGAGCAATAAGGTTCATAGGAGTCTTTATTGCAGGACCGTCAACTGTTACTATTCTTTCAACAAGAGGCATACCTGTCATAAGGTATTCTGCCATCTTTGCGATAGAGGAAACGTTGATGATGATGGCGTGGAAATAGGGGAATCTCTTGCCCGCTATTGCTACTCTGCCTGTTGCATTGTAAAGCATAACCTGCTTTGCGCCCTGAGGATATATTGTCTTTAATTCCTGAATTTCAACATAATCGTGATTTTTAAACGCTTCCTTCATTGCCTCAATTGCATCGGGCTTGTTTTTTTCAATGCAAATCTTGAACTTTGCGTTCTTGAGGTATTCAATCATACCCTCGCGCAAGTATTCAACGCCCTTAACAATAAGCTCGGGATGGTCGATCATCATTCTGTGGTCACTTGTTATATAAGGCTCGCATTCTGCGGCATTTACGAGAACAGTGTCAACCGTGTATTCCTCATTGCGCATTTCGTTGAACTTTGCCCAAGTCGGAAAAGCTGCACCGCCAAGACCAACCACTCCGCTCTCGCGTACTGCCTGCAAGAATTCATCTGCATTGGTGAATGATGCTGGCTTGAGGTTTTCGTCCTTTTCCATAAGACCGTCACTCTCAATACGGATTGCTTTCGTGCCCTTACCGTCTGCTGTCGGCATAGTGAAAATTTCGACAACCGTACCGGAAACTGTTGCGTGAACGGGAGAAGAGAATCTGCCCTCCTCGCGTGCAATCAACTGTCCTACGCGAACATGATCGCCAACATTGACGATAGGCTCGGCATGACCGCCCATGTGCATATTCATAGGCAAAATAACTTCTTTGGGTGTATCAATTTTCACCGGAACACATCCTGCCGTGTGCTTGTTGTGAGGCACATGCAAGGACGAAATGTTTTTCTTGAAAATCATTTTTACTACTCCTGTATATTTTTATATTTATTTATATTTTTAATTGTTTTCAACTTTAGTATTCACTCAATTATTCGCAAATAAGTGCTTTAAGGCCGTCGGTCATAAGCATCTCGCCGTCTTCTTTTATCCAGAGAACATCGACATTTCCAATTTCAGATACCAAAGCTTGTCCTTCCTCATAGCTCATACAAAAGAGTGCTGTGGAAAGTGCATCTGCAAGTCCGCTGTCGGTGCAAATTATTGAAACCGAACTGAAATGTGCAGCAGGGAAGTTAGTATCCTTATCTATTATGTGGTGATATCTTTTGCCGTCAACTGTGAAAAACCGCTCATAAGAGCCTGATGTGACACAGGATGTATTGGATAAATCAATTTTGAGTGAAAATTCTTGTGGATTTTGTGGATTTTTAATTCCCGTACGCCATCCTGAACCGTCAGGCTTTGTACCAATGATTCTGATGTTTCCGCCAATGTTCAAAACATAGCTTTGGGCACCGTTCTCTATAAGCATTTGAGCAGCCATTTCGGTGGCATAGCCCTTTCCAAACGCTCCAACATCAATTCTGGCATCTGGGTCGGAAATTCTTACCGTATTATTTTCTTTATCTATTTCCAAAAGAGAGATAGATGTGTGAGCAGATGCCTCTGTTAAGAGCTGCCCGTCGGGGATTTTTGAATTTTGCGGGTCGTTTGAAGCTTGCTCACGGCAATCGTGCCAAGGGCGAAGAACTGAACCCAGCATTATATTCATTTCGCCGTTTGTTTTGTCATAAAGCTCTTTGGCAACAATCAGAAAGTCAATTAATTTTTTGTCAACCGTCAAGGGCTCACCGCCGGCGTTTTTATTCAGCGTGCAAAGATTGACCACGCCGCTATATTCGTAATAGATATTAAAAAGCTGATGGTATTCTTCCAAAAGTGCAGAAACGCCGTCGCAATTTTCGTTAAATTGCTTCTCGGAGTCCCCTGCGTAGCTGTAAATATACGAAACCGTGTCAAAATAGGAAAAATACATCTTTCCTTGTACTTTTGATGTTTCTCCTGTATCTGCGGTTTCGGGGCAGCCCGTCAGAACAACGAGCAGCCCCAAAATTACGCAAATGCAGGACAGAGATCTGAAAAATTTCAAATTTCGTCTCCTACTGTTTTATTTAATTATCTAGCATAGTTAACTGCCTGTGCAACTACTGCGCAGATGCCAGTGATCTGGATGGTGCATCCAGCAGAGAGAAGAGCCTCATCAACAGAGATCTCGTGGTCGTTAACGACCTTGGTTTCCATACCTGCAACCTCTGCAGCAGTCTTACCGATAACATACTTGGAGAACTCAGCGGACTGAACATACCACTCGAGCACCTTGCCGTCACCGTTATTGTCAGGAGAGTAGGGGCTTGCAGCCATACCGTATTCTTCCTTGAGCTCACGCTTGGTTGCCTTGAAGGTCGCAGATGTGATCTCGCCTGCAAGGTTCATACCGATCTTGGGCTGGATAGCGTCGTTGAGAGCGGCAATGATCTTGCCATCTGCAACAACAGCAGCAGCGAAATCGGTGTACATAGCAACAACACCGTCAGCATCTTCAGTAGCAGCCTTTGTAGCGGAATCAACAGTGGTCTTAGCAGCTACGCCAAGAGTAAAGTCGGCAGCTGTCTTGAATGCAACACCCTGCTCATCCTTACAAGCCTTAACTACAGCGTCACGGAAATCAGTGATCTGGATTGTGCAGCCTGCTGAAAGGAGCGCATCATCAGTAGAAATCTGGTGAGCGTTAACTTCCTTGGTTGTCATAGCCTCAACTTCAGCAACGGTCTTGCCAACAACGTAAGCCTCGAATGCCTTTGCCTGAGCATCCCACTCAAGAACCTTACCGTCACCGTTGTTGTCGGGGGAGTAGGGGCTTGCAGCCATACCGTAATCAGCACCAAGCTCCATCTTGGTCTTGAAGGTCTTGTCAGCCTCAACAGCGCCGTCAGTAATGTTCATCTTGTTCTGAGCAACGTCGATGCGGCAAGCAACGATTTTGCCATCAGCGTCTGTAACAACAGCCGCAACAGTAGCGTCAATCTGAGCAGTACCTGTCTTGGAGCTTGCTGTGCTTACAACTACGCCCATACCGAGCTTGTAGTCAGCTTCTTTTGTTGTGTTACAAGCGCAGATTGCGAGAACCATGCAGATGCAGAGCACGATTGCGAAAATTCTTTTCATATCAAATTTCCTCTTTCTGATATTTTTTTATTTTGCATAACGATAATCGCGCTCCTTATTTGAGCTCGCAGTGAAATCTCTACGAAAATATCAAGAGAGAGCTCTGCGAGAAATCAAACAAAGCACACAATTGCTTCGTTACACATTCTTAATAATTATACCACATCGTTACAAAAATGTCAATATCATTTTTAATTTTTTCTGCAAATTTTTACATTTTTTATAATATCTTATAAAAATTGTTTATTTTATTAGTAAATTGATGCAAACTGTACAAAAAATGCTTTTTGTGTGTCGTCAGAACAAGCTTTTTACGCCTGTATAATATAAATGAAGCTTTGACTGCATCAAGGCTATGCTGCCGGATAACGTTTTTGTGAGAAATTTCAATATTATTAGAGCGTATTTGTGTAAAACTAACTCATCCGATAAACATTTGTGTCCAGTAATTACCGTCAGCAACATAACCCACGCCGATTTGGGTAAAGCTTGGATTCAGTATATTTGCGCGATGACCACTCGAATTCATCCAGCCATCAACAACGGCCTTTGGGCTTTTATATCCTCTCGCTATATTTTCACCTGCCGTGCGATAGCTTATTCCAAAGTTTTTCATCATTTGGAAGGGTGAGCCGTAGGTTGGGCTTGTGTGAGAAAAATAGTTCTTGTCGTGCATATCTTGCGATTTGTATCGAGCTACACGGCAAAGCTCCCAGTTTGTTTTGAATTCAGATAATCCGTTTTCTCTGCGGATTTGATTTACAAGTGATATTACCTCTGCCTCATAGGAGAGAACCGAGCTGTCAATTTCAGGTATGTAAACTATTTGTCCTGGATAAATCAAATTAGGATTTTTAAATTGTTTGTTTAGTTCTATAATTTCGCTGAGTCCAACCTCATATTTAACTGCGATTTTCCAAAGAGTGTCGCCCTTCACGACCGTGTGAGCTTTTGTGTCTGCCGAGCCATAAATTGTTGCGCCGCCCATAATTGCGAGGGCACATAAAACTGCAATAATACATTTTTTCATTTTTTCACCTTTCTACCGTAAGCGGTACTAATTTTGGGATTTAGAGTAACGGCAAGAGTTATTTTTCAAATCCGCCACTCTATGTATTTATTTTAACATATTAGAAAATTCAAATCAAGCTGTAAATAATGGGAATTGATACTTTGCAAGGCTGTAAAAGGGAATTCTTTTAAATTTATAAAGCATTAATTTTTTGTTAATTATGAATTAAATTTTATGATGTATAATAATAAAAATAGGAAATATTGAATAAAATTTTCCGTTTTTACTGACAAATATCATTTTCGAGGTGAATTTATGGAGTCTTTGATAGGATTTGTACAGCAAATGCTGCAAAATCCCATGCTGCTCGTTTCAACATTACTAACACTTGGAGTTATTCTTGTAAACGGTTGGACTGATGCGCCGAATGCTATTGCAACCTGTGTTTCGACTCGTGCAATAGGAGTAAGAAAAGCAATAGTTATGGCGGCGGTATTTAATTTTCTCGGCGTTTTGATTATGACCTTTATCAATGGCTCGGTTGCTGCTACTATTTACAATATGGTTGATTTCGGTGACAATTCGCAAAATGCTTTGATTGCGCTTTGTGCGGCTATGGCGGCAATCGTTATATGGGCAACGGCGGCCTGGTACTTTGGAATTCCTACAAGTGAGAGTCACGCTCTGATTGCAGGGCTTACGGGTGCGGCGGTTGCAATTAACAACGGCTTTGACGGGGTTAGCGGCAAGGAGTGGATAAAGGTCGTTTACGGAATTGTAATTTCTACTCTTTTGGGTTTCGCCTTGGGATACATAACATCAAAGCTTACCGTCCTTTGCTTCAGGCGTGCTAACCGAATGAAATCCGAAAAATTTTTCTCGGGTGCTCAGGTTGCTGGCGGCGCGGCTATGGCGTTTATGCACGGAGCGCAGGACGGACAGAAGTTTATGGCTATCTTCCTTTTGGGACAAGCCTTGGTTAGCGGAAACACAACGGGTTCATTTGAAGGAACTCCGGAGCTTTGGCTTATGGTGCTTGTATCTCTCGTGATGGGACTTGGCACATCGATCGGCGGTTATAGAATTATTAAATCGGTTGGTATGGATATGGTTAAGCTTAAGCCCTATCAAGGCTTTGCGGCTGACTTTGCGGCAACGCTCTGCTTACTTTTGTCCTCACTCACGGGTATTCCCGTAAGCACGACTCATACAAAAACCACAGCTATTATGGGTGTCGGAGCTGCAAAGCGAGTAAAAAATGTAAACTGGGGAGTTGTAAAGGAACTTATTTTAACTTGGGTTTGTACATTTCCGGGCTGCGGTCTTCTCGGCTTTATAATAGCAAAGCTTTTCCTCTTTATTTTTGTTTAATATTTAATATAAATAACAACTGACGAAAGGAATTTACTGAAATGGCAAAAAATAAAAACGATTATTTCAAACTAATTGAAGAGCAGGTTGGTCTATGTGTTGAGGCATCAAATTTGCTTGAGGAGATTTTGCCCTTGGCAAATCCGCAAAATATACTTGAATATCAAGACAAAATGCACAAAATTGAGCACTCTGCGGATGAAATACACCACGACATACTGCACCGTCTTTCCTCTGAATTTATAACACCTATCGACCAAGAGGATATTTTGGGATTGGTTCAGATCGTTGATGATATTACAGATGCCATTGACGAGGTTGTTATGGAGCTTTATATGTTCGCTCTCGAAAAGGCACCTGACGGAGCGATAGAGGCATCAAAGCATGTAAACCGCTGTGTTAAGGCGCTACTTGCCTCGGCGACGGAGTTTAAGAACTTTAAAAAGCCCGAAAAGCTCAGAGAGCATCTGATTGAGGTTAATACTATCGAAAGTGAAGCTGATGCTGTATATATGGAGGCAATTCACTCATTGTTTACCTCTGACCTTGACACAAAGGTTATTTGGGCACATAAGGAGGTTTACGATAGCCTTGAGGAGTGCTGCGACTTGTGTGAGCACGCTGCTGACCTTATCGAGCGCATTATCATCAAAAATACTTAACGGCAAAAAGAAAAACGGTTGCAACGAATTTCGTTGCAACCGTTTTTGTTTAGATATTATTTCAACAGCTCGTCAGCGAGAGCAGAAATTTGCTCACGGCTCTCATCAGAAAGCGCTGAGCGGATAGTTACAGTGTTTTCGGTAAATGTAATATTTTTTGAGCCTTCAAATTCTTTTTTGATAATTTTTGCAGGTGTTGGCGCCCAGCTTCCGTTTTCAATAATGCCGATTGTGCGGTTTTGGAAGGCACGCTCCTTGAGCTCGTTGATAAATTCTCTCATAAAAGGGAATAACTCGGTGTTATAGGTTGTTGTGGCAAGAACTATTTTACTGTATCTGAAGGCATTTTCAACAGCGCGCGACATATCGCTACGAGCAAGGTCAGTGACGATTAGATTGTTGCAGCCGCGTTTTTGGAGCATTTCTGCAAGCAGGTTTACGGCTTTTTTGGTGTTGCCGTAAACTGAGGTGTAGAAAATTGCAATTCCTTCACTTTCGGGAGTGTATGAGGACCAGGTTTGATACAAGCCGATATAATAGCCAAGATTTTCTTTAAGCACAGGGCCGTGAAGCGGACAAATTGTTGCTATATCAACGGTAGATGCGCGAGCGAGCAGCTTCTGAGCAGGCAGACCGTATTTACCTACAATTCCAAAATAGTATCTGCGCGCCTCATCTGCCCAATCTTCCGCTATGTCAAGTGCGCCGAATTTTCCGAAGGCGTCGGCAGAGAAGAGCACCTTATCGCAAACATCATACGTTACCATAACTTCGGGCCAATGTACCATTGGGGCGGCGATAAATGCGAGTGTGTGTTTGCCGAGTGAGAGGGTATCTCCGTCCTTGATTGCAATTTTTCTGTCGGCATAGTCATTCCCGAAAAACTGTTTCATCATAGCGAATGATTTGTCAGAGGATATGACCTGCGACGTTGGATATTTTTCTAAAAATACATCAATATTTGCCGAGTGGTCGGGCTCCATATGCTGAACTATAAGATAATCGGGAGCTTTGCCGCCAAGCAATGTTTCAATATTTTTAAGCCATTCATCTTTGAATTTCGCGTCAACTGTATCCATAATCGCAATTTTTTCGTCAATGATTACATAAGAATTATATGACATACCGTTTGGAACCTTGTACTGTCCTTCAAAAAGGTCGATTATGTGGTCGTTCACGCCGATATATTTTATATCATTTGTAATTTGCATTTTAATCTCCATTCCGCCGCCTTTGAGGCGGCATAAATATAATTGATGAATTTTGCCGAAAGGAAAAATTCGCGCGTGAAACAGTTAATTTACTTACAAGAAGGATATAACTTTCACGCTAACCTCCGTTTTTTGTTACTACATATTATAATAAAATATTTTAATCAAATTGTCAACGATATTTTCATAAATTGCCAAAATTTTTGTTTCTGTATAATATTTTACTTTAAATGTAAAAATGACTGTATCCCAATGATACAGCCACTTTTTACAGTAATTATTCTTCAAATTTAATAACCTGCTTAAGCTCGTCGGATTTGAAGCAAGCCTCCATAACCTTCATAACTCTTCTCATTTGAGGGTGAGTTACAAGCTGAGTTGCTTTTCCGTCAATTGCCAGACAGAAGTTGCGATAATAGTCGTGAACATCTGACGCGGGCTTGTCAAGGCTATATGTGTCCATAGTGATTTCGTCACGGGGAGCCATAGTTTTTGTAAGGCCTGCGGCAGTTTCAACAGGCAATACATCACTTTCATGCCAATATTTACATTTGGCTATCTGGCAGTTTTCTCTCCAGTCGGTAATTATAGCCGAGCCTTGTTCAGCTCTCATATAGAAGCGGGGCATAGCAATAAAGTTGTATGTTCCAACCTCAACGAATGCGCTCTTTCCGCCCTCAAAGTAAATCGTAAGCTTGAAGCCGTCATCTACCTCTTTGTTGGTTATATGGTCAAAGATACAATGAATGCTATCGATTTTTTCATCAAATATCTGAAGAAGCTGGTCGATAAGGTGAACGCCCCAGTCAAGAAGCATACCTCCGCCGTGCTCCTTCTCGCCTCTCCAGTCGCTTGGAATTCCGCGTGAGCCGTGAATTCTTGACTCTATATTGATAATTTCGCCAAGCTCTCCGCTTTCCTTGATCTGCTTCATAGCAAGGAAGTCAACGTCAATGCGTCGGTTCTGGTGAACAGAGAATACTTTTCCGCTCTTTTCTGCTGCTTCGATCATTTTATCAAGCTCGCAGGAGTTCATAGCAACGGGCTTTTCACAAATTACATTCTTTCCCGCTTCGAGCGCCTTAACAACGATTCCGATATGTGAATCGTTTGGAACGGCAACAGTAATCAAATCAACATTTTTATCGGCAAGCACATCTTCAAGAGAATCGTATGCAAAAATGCCTCTCTCACGCGCAAGCGCACTCTTTTTCTCGTCTATATCATAGATGCCCAAAAGGTTTACAACATCACTTTTAAGCGCGTGCTGGGTGTGCCAACCACCCATTCCGCCGTAGCCTACGACAACAAGATTTTTCTTCATCATTTAATTCCTTTCGCAATAAAAGACTAAAATTATTAAAATACAATTTATGCATTTCCATTTAATTATATTATAATGACAAATGTTCTTTTTGTCAACAGTAATTTTTAAAATAGCAATATTTGTCTTAATTTGACCTTGATTATTTATTTTTTGACCTAAAAGAAGGACTGTTGAAGCTTTTAACTCCAACAGTCCTGAAAAAAATTTTAACGGAATTTTACAAGATAAGTCTTGCCATCAAATTTATAGCTTACGATAAAGCCGTTTACAGACTTTTTAACCGTAACATTTTTTGCTTCCTTTGCAAGCGAGCACATCTTTTTAAACCTGCGCTTTTTCTTTTGGTCGTAAGCGGCGGTGCTATCGCTCGTCATAAGCACCGAGGCAAACAGGCCTTCAAGATTAGAAAGAACATTTTGCTCTGCGCTGTTAAGTCTGCTATCGAATATATGCTCCTTGTCGTCAAGCGAGATAGGGCTTGGAACATTGAGGAAAGCGCGTTTGTTAAGCTGACGGCGGAAAACAATGTCAGCAGCCGCATTTCTTACCGAGCCTCTCTCGCGGAACACAACATTAGCAGATGGAATATTGTCAGACACCGCGTCACAGCTGATTGCGCAATAATCTGCAAGTCCGAATGCAGGCATAAGAGGAGTATGGTCGGCGTAGAGAAGCTTGCCGCCGCAGCATTCGCGAAGGAATACCATAGCCGAGCACATTCTTTCACCTCTGCTCTTGGAGTTTGACGGATGAAGTCCCGCGACAAACAAATTGTCAAGCTTTACAAGGTCAAAGCCCCACATAAACAGAATTGTGTGGAGAACCTCTCTTACATATTCGCGCACCTCGCTGTTTTCACTGTCAAGAACATAAAGGTCTTTTTTTGTTTTGACAAAGCTTCCGTCCTTGCCGCGCATCAGCCAATCCTTGTGATTTACGAAGACTGCAGAGCTTTCTTCAACTGTAAAGGGGGAAAGACAAAGACCCGACATAAGTCCGTCGGCCTTTATTTTATCTGAGGCTGCACGCATTCCCGCAGGGAATTTAACCTTGTCGTATTCAAGCCAGTCGCCGCTGTTACAATACTTTCCGTCAATAATGAATATATTGGGAGTAACGGGGAAGCAGGTCCTTATAGAATGAAGCTTTACCGAAACCACATCTTCATTTATTTCACCAAGCTTTTTGGTCGTGTATCCTACGAGAGTGTCGGCAGGGAATTTGTCGCTCTTTCCGAGAGCCTCGAACCATTTGTCAAAAACCTCATCCTCGGTGCCCTCTGCAAAGAAGAGAGAAGCCGCCTTGTAGTTATCAAAGCGCTCAACGCCCTCAATATCCTTGGATATTTTCAAGGTTGCGGACCAAGCGTCATATTTGAATACGGTGTAACCTGTTGACTCGTCAAGCGAGGCAAAGAGCTTGATCTTATCTCCGCTTCTGAAATAGCAATATGAAAATCCGTGTGTAACGCCGGGCTTGTTTTTATATTTTACAATAGAGTAGTCGCCGCCGATCTTTTCTGCATAAAGACGGCGCGCGTATTCAGAAACCTTGTCAAAGCCCGACATTTTGTCGGTAATAGTATGCTCGCGGCTTTCGGTAGCCGACTGAAAGCCGTTCATAAATACTGTGTCGCCCGCTCCGATTTCAAGTGGAATTCTTATTGATATTGCCGCAGGAGCGTACTGCGAGGTTACAAATAAATTATAAGTATTCTCAGTTTGGTTTACAATGTATTCTGCGTACTGCGGTCTTGTGGGTGTGTCGGCAATTATTCCCTCGGGTGAATGGTATGCGCCGACAGCCTTTATTTTTATGTTCATAAAAAATCCTCCTGTGCCATAAGGCAATATGATTTTTTGTTGATACTCTTATTTATCAAAACCTTCGGTTCTATATAAATATACATATATATTTTACCATACTTTTCATTAAATTGCAATAAAAATATAAGATAATTTACAATTGTTTCAAAAACTGCGATTAAATATAGTACGGTTTTTGCTCAAAAAAGATAATTTTTCAAAAAAATATAAAAAATAAAAAATATCTATTGCAATTTTGAAAAAAGTATGTTATAATATACTGTATGTGAAAATTCGCAAGCTAAATCGGCTTGTTCAGTATTTCTTTAACAATAGCTTTAAAGGAGGTTTGTAAAAATGGATTTGGTACTTGGTATTGCATTATTGGTTCTTGCGGCTGCATTGGTAGTTCTTGTTATGTTCCAGTCAGGCAAGGATAAGAAACTTTCGGGCACTATCGCTGGAGGCGCTGAAACTTTTTTTGGTAAGTCAAAGGCGGCTGACAGCAATAAGGCTTTGTCTATCGCAACAGTAGTTGTTTCGGTAGTATTTGCAGTAGTTGTTCTTGCAATGTATTTTATGCTTTGATTTTGAAGCGTAATAGAATAAAGCTCCGCTATATAGCGGAGCTTTTTCTTGGGTAATTACTTGATATTTTTGTAAATTTATGCATATTTTTGACAAATAAATGCTATTGACATTTTGTAAGATTTATGATAAAATCGTATTAAATAATAAAAGAAAGGTGAGTGCCTTTTGTGAATTCAAATAATAATGAAAAATCACATATAAAAAAGCAGGCAATTATTGATAATAATTCATTGAATATGATAATGATTATTATGGCGGTAATAGTAGTTTTGCTGATTTCAACCGCTATATATTTGATTGCCTTCAATGTATCTGACCGTGATAACGGCGAGGTCGGCGGCGATATTGATGTATCTGTAGTAACCGATTATCCGTTTAAAAAGGATATTTTGGTCAGCATACCCGACTACGCTGACAACAATATAATACTTCAGGATGATATAAAATCCGAGTATGCCGCTCTTATTGATATGACAAGCGGTGAGATTGTAGCTTCAAAGAAATCAACACAGGCAATCTCTCCTGCATCAATGGTTAAGGTTATGACCTTGATAGTTGTTTACGAGAATTTGCCGAATGAGGCGTCTCTCGACGAGAAAATTACAATATCTCAATCGGTTGCCGACGAGATGTACAATCTTGGCTCATCGGGCTACGGCTTTAAGGCGGGAGAGGTTTTGACGGTTGAGGATTTAATATACGCCCTCATTTTACAGTCAGACGGAATTGCGGCTATCTCTCTTGCCGAATTTGTTGCGGGCAGTGAAGACGCGTTTGTTGCGCTTATGAACGAGAAGGCGAGTGATATGGGACTTCGTGCAACCACCTTCGGAAACTGCACGGGACTTAGCTCCGACGGAACTAAGACGACCTGTCTTGATATGGCGACGATTATGATGTACGCTATGCAAAATCCTTATTGCGCAAATGTTTTGAGCGCTGTTAAATATACACCGTCAAGCAATTTCAGAGCAGGCGAGGGCTGTGTTTTCTATCACTCGTTTTTAGTAACAAAGTTAGAAAATGTAGGCATCAGTAAAAATCTCAAAACAGTTGAGATGGTGGCGGGTAAAACAGGCTGGATTGGTAAGGACAGTGGATACTGTCTTGTATCGTATGCAGTTGGCGACAACGGACACAAGTATGTGCTTGTTACCGCGAATGCACCGAACAAGAATGAGGAAGTCCTTGACCTCAAATACATATACGAAAATTTCGCTAAATAATTATATAATCATATTTAATAGCTATTGCAAGGCTTGCAGTAGCTATTTTATTTTTCAAAATAAAGAGCATGGATTGAAAAAAGCCTTTGCAAATTACGGCAACAAGTGAATTTTACCAACGGCTTATGCGGTGTGTAAAAATGCAAAAAGCAGGGAATTAAATCCCTGCTTTTTATCGCTTTATTGTTTTTTAGTTGCAAAGTAACACCTTGCAGCCGATATTGCCTACCAAGCCTAATTCGTGGAAAAGAATAGTGTTGTATTCGTCTTTGCTGTATTCAAGCACGAAATCAATGCTTCTTTGCCTGTCGTAGTGGTAAGCGGTTTCCTTTTTAGTAATTAAATTCTCTCTTAAATAGCATTCGTCACCGCACAACGCTGTTATTTTATCACCGCCGTCAACTAAAACTATCGACGAGCCTTGAGCGTGTCCGCCGATATGCTTTACATAGACACCCTTGCAAAATTCAAAATCAGAAGAAAAGGGCTTTATACTCGGCATATCCTTAAGCCATTCCTGAGCATGGGGAAGGGCATCCTTGTGAATGTGAATTGTCGCATTTGGGTAATAGTTAATAGCATCTATATGGTCGTGGTGCGCGTGAGTAAGAATAACATCTGTGATTTCATTTCTTGAAATACCGCATTCTTCAAGCACAAGCACGGGGCTTTTATGTGTGAAAAGCGGGTATCCGGGCATTGTGTCGCAACCGACGTCAACTAAAATCTTCTTGCCCTCTGCTTCAATCATAAAGAAGAGCAGGGCAATAGGGCATTTCTTTTCAGGGTCGCCGTCGGAAAATGCCATTGCTTCATTTATCTCTGTAGTTCCGTATTCATAGGCTGTCAGTTTCATCTTTACATCTCCTTCATCAAGGCTATAAGCCTTATATGTTGCCCGAAATATCACACACAAGCTCGTCAATGATTTGCTTTTTGTGGAATGGGAAAATTATTATATGCGCCCTTTCCTCGCCGTCGTCGTCAATGAACGAAGCGAGCTGATATTTTCTGCAAATTTCGTCAGTTGGCTTTTTGATTACAAAAATATTTGCATTGTCAAATTTTTGATAGAAAATATTATTATTTTTAAGCTTCTGCTCAAAATAGTTTACATTGTCGCAAAAATGCTTCGGCGAGCGGCGCAAAAGCACCTCGCGAGCTCTCTGATAGGTCGAGAACGGCAGATAATCGCGCGAGCCGAGCAGGGTTGAGTCCTCTTGCCCGATATAATCAATGATTTTTCGGTTTTGTCTGCCAAGAGCGAGCAAAACGCCGTTAACTCTTGCCGTTCCCATGAATTTGTGCATGCTTACCGCAACCGAATCAACACCAAGCTCCGACAGATTATCGACATAAGGCGCATTTTCCTGATTTTTTGCAATTCCTCCGTAAAGGGCGGCGTCAAGATGACAGTAATATGGGATTTTTCTTGAATTTAAAGCTTCTGTAATTTTCTTTACATCGTCAACAGCACCTCGACAGGTCGTTCCCCACGTCAGCACCAGAATAGCTCCATCGTAGCCGTTATTTTTATCGTTTTCAATCTTGTTCAGAAGCTCGTCAATGCAAATTCTGCCGTATTTGTCAGAGCTTATTTTTTCATAAGGATAGCGAACATTGTTCTCTCCGTCAAAAACATACTTTTCTACACTGTAATGTGTGTCGGCAGAAAAATATAGCTTGCCCTTTGGAAAACGGTTAAAGCCCTCGCGAATGCCCCAGAAGTTGCTCTCTGTGCCTCCCGAGGTTATGTAACCCCAATATGAGCCCTGACCTATACCGAAATTGTCGGCAATAAGAGATATGATTTTCTTTTCAATCGACTTGCTGTCCATTCGGTAATTTCCGCGCTGATAGGGGTCTCCGCAGTTGTTCATAAGATACATCTTGCTTTCAAGATGCCTTAAATACTGCGTAGAGTAGGAATAATCCTCCATGTTTGCAGGATAACCGAACATATAATCTCTTCTTTGTAGATTTTTGATATAAAACTCGTCAACCTTTTGGATATACTGCTTGTCCTCTTGCTCAAAGCTTTTTATATCGCAATCTGAAAAGCCCTGCTTTTTGAGGTAGCTGTAATCGGCAATTCGTCCGAGCTCTAATTTTAGGCGTTCCAGCTCATTGATTTTGCGGTCAAGTCTGTCAAGCGCCTCGTGCAACCTGTCCTCATTTTCACAACCCGTAGCGGCTTTTGAGAGAAGCTCGGCTTCGTCATCCGAAAACAAGGGGTCTGTAAGCTTATCTATCATAATTTTTCTCTCTGGTGTTTTTTAAATCGCGTCGTGCGGTTTTGTTTTCAATTCTTTCAGATGCTCGTCAAGTCCAATAGCGGCGAAGCTCCACTTGCCGTCCTTATAATCGAGGACTGAAACCGAAGCATTTGACACACGGCGGGTATTCTTCATTTCACGCAAATCATTTGTGGTAACCAAGCATCTCATAATTCTTATTGGAGTAGAGTGGCTTACAACAACTATTGTTCTGCCGTCGTTTGCTTTGGCAATTTTGCGAAGCGTGGCATCAATTCTTTCTGCCAGCTCAGCCGCACTTTCTCCGCCTGTAGGACGGGCAAGGTCAGTTTCTGTTCTCCATAATTTGTATTCTTCGCCATACTTTTCAACGATTTCGTCAAAGGGCATATTTTCCCAAACGCCTGCATTTACCTCGCGAAGTCCTGAGTCGGTTTCTATTTCCAAATCAGAGATGTCGGCAAGTGCCTTTCCCGTATTGTATGCTCTGATAAGGTCGCTTGTGTAAATTTTATCGACCTTATAATTATCTGCTATGAAATGAGCAGTACGATTAACTTGCTCTATTCCGCGCTCACTCAAATCAATATCTAAGTGTCCCGCGAAAATCTTCTGCAGATTTGCAACACTTTCGCCGTGTCTTACAAGCAGTATTCTTGTCATTTTTCATGTCGTCCTTTGCTACTTAATCATCCAAAGGTAATTATACAACAAAAGGCAAATGATGTCAAGTTAATTTTGACAATTATTACTAATAAAAAAAAGGAAAAAGCGTCTATAAGCGCGGCTTGGCACATTATAGACGCTCGAAATTTAACCTTCAAACCCGTGAACGAAGCCCGATACATCAGCCGAGCAAATATCACCGCCGACAACACGGTTGCGATATACAAGCACATTGGCGTAAACCTTGCCGTCATAGTCCTTGTAATTTGTTACCTCAAAGGTGTAGCGTGTAAGCTCTTTTTTCTTGTATTTTGACAAATCCAAGCCCTGAGCTCTTTGAATTTCATTATAGCTTGTAAAAACCTTGTCAAATTCCTTAGGGATAGTCACCTTTGCAGTTTCAACGGTAGCTCCGTTAACAGTCCAACCGAATTGCGAGAGAAAATTCATAGCATCAGTGGAACTTTTAACCTTGTCGTAGCTGTAATCAACTGCAACCTCGCCCGATGTGGCGGTGTTTGAGGCGTTCCCCTCGGCGTAAACCGGAACAAAGGCAATAATTGCTATAAGGGCGGCAAGAGTAACGCATATAATACCAAGAAGCTTTAAGCTTGTAGCGCGAAATGAATAGATAAACATAAATTTGTCCTCCCAAAATCATTCTTTACTGAATTATATTATCAGGGAGGACAAATTATGTATCGTGAGAAAATAATGTTTTTTATTATTTACCACCGTCGAGCTCTTGGGCGGTGTCCCTTGACGCTATGGACAAGCGAGAGGAGCAAATAGGTCGCCAATACCGACGAGCCGCCGCAGGAAAGGAAGGGGAGAGTAAGGCCTACAACGGGAAGCATCGCAAGGCACATTCCAATGTTTTCTATTGTTTGTACAATGATTATTGCGGCAACACCTACGCAAATGTACGCGCCGTAATCACGCCCGCACCGGCGCGCAATTATTAAGATCCTTATTGCCATTACAAGAAGTAGAATGACAACAAAAACTCCGCCCAAAAAGCCGAATTTTTCGCAAACCGTTGCGAAGATAAAGTCGGTGTGAGATGCCGGGAGAGCTTCATAATAGCCTTTACCCATAAGACCAAGTCCAAGCCAGGAGCCGTTTTCTATACATTGCTTTGACATAAGAGATTGCATTCCCTTGCCAAGCGGGTCAAGCTCGGGATTAAAGCCTACGATAATTCGCTCCTTTTGGTATTCCGCAAGATATTCCCACAGAATAGGGAAGGCGATTATGATTGCTCCAAAGCCGCCGAGATAATACCAACCCGAAAGTCCCGCGACGAAGAGCATAATAAGCAAAAAACCAATATAAACAAGTGCAACGCCGAGGTCGCCCGACAACAATATCAAGCCGACGATTGCCCCGGCGTGCAAGGCAAGCCCGAGCAGGTCCTTTGGTTTGTTTATCCTGTCACCAACTATTGACAGATGCTTTGCAAATGTGCAGACCATTGTTATCTTTACAAATTCGGACGGCTGTACCATTATG
Source organism: Eubacteriales bacterium (assembly GCA_045588675.1). Lineage (GTDB taxonomy): Bacteria > Bacillota > Clostridia > Oscillospirales > CAG-272 > SVTX01. Next base: position 57,545 of record JAZNER010000031.1, read on the forward strand.
TTGATGAGCGGAATTTTCAGCCAGGAGCGGTTTGCTGTTTCCATGTTTTCCCCTGAGCTTCCGAAAACAAGCGTTATGCCAAGAAAAATTATTGACACGCCAATCATTATAAGCCACAGTCTGTCAACAATAAGGTGATAATCAAGATTTGCTATGACAAGAGTTACGATTATGCCTGCAACAGTCATAGCAATTTGCATAATGAGCTTTCTTTGCCCGAAATTGTCAACCGCGCCGAAAATAGTCAGAATGCTTATAACGGAAAGTAAAAGTGTGCATACAAACAAGATGGGATCAAGGCTTCTTATGCAATTTTTAATGTATTTTATCATAATTCTTGAACCTCCTTGTTTTATTTTGATTTGGCTGTTGCTTTTTTGAAAGCTTTCGGGAAAAAAGTGGGGAAAGAGAAACCCTTTATAGCAAAGCTCGTCCCTTTCCCCACATTCTATCTAAATTTTTAATACTGTCTGCCCCAAACGACCATATGCTTTGCGGGCTTTCCGCAACAAACACACTTGTCTGAAAGGTGCTCTTCGACGAAGGGAATGCAACGGGACTTCACGCCACCTGTAACATCCTTGAGCTTATCCTCACATTCAACCTCGCCGCACCACATAGCCTTGATAAAGCCGGGCTTGTTAGCGGCAGTATCAAGAAATTCTTCATAGGTAGTAGCAGTATGAGTTTTTTCTGCCAAGTTCTTTCTTGCTCTGTCAACAAGCTCATCGTGAACAAATTGAAGCATCTTTTCAACTTCATTTTCAACGCCGTCAATTGCAACGAAGCTCTTTTCGCGTGATACACGGCTAACGAGCACGCAGTTACCCGACTCAATATCTCGAGGACCGATCTCAAGACGAACAGGCACGCCCTTCATCTCGTACTGGCTATACTTCCAGCCTGTTGACTGGTCGGAGTCGTCAAGCTTAACGCGGAAGCCTGCCGCTTGCAGCCTTTCTTTGATTTCATTAGCTTTTTCAAGCACTCCCTCCTTGTGCTGAGCAACAGGAATAATAACTACCTGAATAGGCGCGATTACAGGGGGAAGAATCAAACCGTTATCGTCACCGTGAGCCATAATGATAGCGCCTATCATTCTTGTTGATACGCCCCAAGAGGTCTGGTGAGGATATTTGATTGTGTTATCTTTGTCTGTAAATGTAATGTCAAACGCCTTTGCGAAGCCGTCGCCGAAATAGTGAGATGTACCGCCCTGAAGCGTTATATCGTTGTGTATCATAGGCTCAATCGTGTAGGTCTCCACTGCACCCGCGAACTTTTCCTTGTCGGTCTTCTGCCCCGTGATAGCGGGGATTGCCAAGCAGTTGAGGTAAAACTCCTCATAAACGCGGAGCATCTGTTGAGTTTCCTCTCTTGCTTCCTCCTCGGTGGCGTGCATTGTATGACCCTCCTGCCACAAAAATTCAGATGTGCGGAGGAAAGGTCTTGTAGTCTTTTCCCAACGAACTACGTTGACCCACTGATTGTAAAGCTTTGGCAGGTCGCGGTAGGATTGAATTATATCTTTGAAGTGGTCGCAGAAAAGAGTTTCCGATGTGGGACGTACAATCAGTCGCTCGGACAACTGATTCTGACCTCCGATTGTAACTATTGCGCACTCGGGAGCAAAGCCTGCAACGTGGTCCTTTTCCTTTTGTAAAAGACTTTCGGGAATGAACATAGGCATATAAACATTCTCGTGACCGAGAGCCTTAAATCTCTTGTCAAGCTCGCGTTGGATATTTTCCCAAATCGCATAGCCGTAGGGGCGGATAATCATACAGCCCTTAACGCCCGAGTAATCAACAAGCTCGGCTTTTTTAACAACATCTGTGTACCACTGTGCAAAATCAACATCCATTGATGTAATTTGCTCAACCATTTTTTCTTTTGCCATTTTATAACTCCATATCAAACATTGATGTAAAATCTAACATAAGTATTATAAAACAAAAGAGAGAATTTGTCAAGACGGGATTTGAGAATAAAGCAATTTTTTCTTTCCTTATAATAAAGCACCGTAACTAATCGTCAAAATGCACAGTTTTTGCAGGTGCAATATGTTAAAAAATGACAAAGTAACGATTTTTTCAAAAAATGCAAAAAAAGACTTGTATATTTCTGAAAAATGCGCTAAAATATATAATTGGAATAATAGGGGAGACAACTCTAACCTGAATAATCCACATAAATGTGTTTGAAAATTTTTTAATAACGGAGGACATTAAAATGTCAGTAAAAGTTGCTATTAATGGCTTCGGCCGTATCGGTCGTCTCGCGTTCCGTCAGATGTTCGGTGCAGAGGGTTATGAAATCGTTGCAATCAACGACTTAACAAGCCCTAAGATGCTCGCTCACCTTCTCAAGTACGATACAGCTCAGGGTAGATATGAGCACGAAGTATCTGCTGATGATGAAGCAGGCACAATCACAGTTGACGGCAAGGTTCTTAAAATCTATGCGGAAAAAGACGCTGCAAACTGCCCTTGGGGTGAGCTTGGCGTTGACGTAGTTCTTGAGTGCACAGGTTTCTACTGCTCCAAGGATAAGTCTATGGCACACATCAATGCAGGTGCAAAGAAGGTTGTTATTTCTGCTCCCGCAGGTAATGACCTCAAGACAATCGTTTTCAATGTAAACAACGAAACACTTACAGCTGATGACCAGATTATCTCTGCTGCATCTTGCACAACAAACTGCCTCGCTCCTATGGCTAAGGCTCTTAACGATTATGCTCCTATCCAGTCAGGTATTATGACAACTGTTCACGCTTATACAGGTGACCAGATGATTCTTGACGGTCCTCACAGAAAGGGCGACCTTCGCCGTGCACGTGCAGGTGCTCAGAACATTGTTCCTAACTCCACAGGCGCAGCTAAGGCTATCGGTCTTGTAATTCCCGAGCTCAACGGTAAGCTTATCGGTTCTGCTCAGAGAGTTCCTACATGCACAGGTTCTACAACAATCCTCGTTGCAGTTGTTAAGGGACAGAACATTACAAAGGACAGCATCAACGCTGCTATGAAGGCTGCTGCTACTGAGTCCTTCGGTTACAACACAGATGAAATCGTTTCTTCTGACGTTATCGGTATCCGTTACGGTTCTCTCTTTGATGCTACACAGACAATGGTAGCTAAGATTGATGACGACACATATCAGGTACAGGTTGTTTCTTGGTACGATAACGAGAACTCCTACACCAGCCAGATGGTTCGTACGATCAAGTACTTCGCAGAGCTCAACTAATTTGAAATTAGATTGATAAAGTGAATAAAAGCACCGCAGGTTAGCCTGCGGTGCTTTTTTGTGAAAAATCGTATTATAGCTTTATCATTCTTAGAAAATTACTTTGCCTCGTATGTTTCGCTTCCTATCTTTACAGCGGGCTTGCCGCTTTTGGGAAAATCGATTACCGCAGGCATCTCGCCGAGCCTGAACATCTGGCTTGTACCGCGAAGCTTGAAGGGCTTGACGCTGATGTTGTACTCGTCGCCGTCAATGGTAATGATAGCTCGTCCCGTTAC
>JAZNER010000032.1:0-7464 GCA_045588675.1 Eubacteriales bacterium
TAAGCGTCGGCTTGTCGGTTCTGATGGTTGCGGCGTTCATAGCGTTTTATCACAAAATTTTTGCTGTGACATTCGACGAAGACTTTGCACGAGCGGCGGGGCTGAACGTTGACTTTTACAACTTGATAATCTCGGTCGTGATAGCGATAATAATCGTGCTGTCGATGAATTTAGTCGGTTCGCTTTTGATTTCGGCGTTTATAATTTTCCCTGCGCTGTTGGCGATGAAACTTTTTAAAACATTTCGTGCAGTAACAATTTGCTCGGTAATGTTGTCGGTGATTTGTCTCGTGCTGAATCATTTCGGAGGCATGTCATGAGAAAATTTTTGACAGCAATCTGCGCGGCCGGACTTTTAATCAGCGGTTGCGGCGAGGAAAAAAATCCCGTGCCTGAAAAAACTTTGTCCGAAGTCGTCGACGTTGACTTGACAAAACTAAGCGGAACAATGATTTATTCGGCGGTCTTCGACATTGTGGAAAATCCTTTGGAGTATCGCGGTAAGACGATAAAAATTCGCGGAACACATTTTGTATCGCACGACCCAGCCAAAAATGAATATCATCACGCCTGTATTATTTGGGACGCGACGGCTTGTTGTATGCAGGGTATGGAATTTGAGCTTGCGAGCGGAAAATATCCGCCAAATGAAAGCGAAATCACGTTGATAGGCAAGTTTGACGTGTACACGATACAAAAAATTGACAACCCGATTTTGCGCTCTGCTCGGCTTGCCGATTGAGGAGGTTTGCTTATGAAAAATTTTTTGGCAACGGTGATTCTTTTTGTTGTGGTGATGTGTACGAGTTTAGCTCGCGCCGCCGCCGTTGACATTGACCTGACAAAGATGAGTTCGACAATGGTTTATTCGACGGTCTTTAACATGGTGAACAATCCGGCAAAGTTTGTGGGAAAGACAATGAGAATGCGCGGAGAGTACACTACATATCACATTTCGATTGACGACCCGACACAAATAATCCACGCCTGCTTAGTACGAGACGCGGCAGGTTGTTGTTCGCAAGGTTTAGAATTCATTTTGAGCAACGGAAAATATCCAACGGGCACGAATGAAATTACCGTCGTCGGGACAATCGCCGTGCAAAAGATTTCCAGAAAATACGTTTGCTACTTAAAAGACTCCGTGCTTGAGTAAAAGTTTATAAAAAGTTTAAGTCCAGTTAAAATCGGCGTAAAAATATCATGTCAACATTGCTCCTGAATGTATCAACAAAAAATTGGAGGAGTATGAATGGCAATCAGTTTGAAAAAGGGACAAAAGGTAGACTTGACGAAGACGAATCCCGGCTTGAAAGAAATTTTGGTCGGATTGGGCTGGGATACAAATCGTTATGACGGCGGAAAAGATTTTGACTTGGATACGTCGATTTTTTTGCTCGGCGCAAGCGGCAAAGTCAACAGCGATGATGATTTCGTTTTCTATGGCAATCTCAAGCATGTTTCCGGCTCGGTGGAACATCTTGGCGATAACTTGACCGGCGAAGGTTCGGGTGACGACGAGCAAATCAAAATCGACCTTAGCAAAGTTCCCGCAAACGTCGAGAAAATTGACTTCACCGTCACAATTTATGAGGCGGACACTCGTAATCAAAACTTCGGGCAGGTCGAAAACGCATTTATCCGCGTCGTGAACTCGGCAACCGGCGAAGAGCTTATCCGCTACGACCTTAGCGAAGATTTTTCGGTTGAGACGGCTGTAATTGTCGGTGAACTCTATCGCAATAAGGGGGAATGGAAATTCAATGCGGTCGGCTCCGGCTTTGAAGGCGGATTAGCCGCGCTCGGCAATCATTTTGGCATTTCGATTTAACGCCAATTCAAAAATGCCTCTATAAGCCCCTAGAATCGCCCACAACGCGTTTTTAGGGGCTTACACGGGTTAGAATACCAAAAGCCAAAAATGAACGCCTAAAATCGCTTGCAACGAGGTTTGCCCAATGGAAATTCAAAAGTTAGAAATGACGCCTGTTACCATGAGTGCCAAAAGCCATGTTGAAGAATCTCCAAAAGAAGAATATCCGACTTTCGGCGAGTATCTCGCTCAATCGCTGAAAAAAGTTAATCTACTCCAGTTGGAATCTGACGAATTCAAAAAAGCTCTGGTAACAGGTCGTCTTGAAGATATTTCGCAAATGGTGGTCGCAGGGCAGAAAGCTGAAATCGCCTTGCAACTGACTTTGCAACTTAGAAATCGAGCCGTGTCCGCTTATCAGGAAATGATGCGTATGCAGGTTTGACAAATTCTCATATTTTGGATTTGGAACTTTGCTCCTTCAAAATCACTTTCAAACGGCAAAAATTTATCGAGGAGGCTCTCATGTTTAATTTTTCTCGCAAAGATACCGAATACTTCGATTTATTCCTTAAAAACGCTGAGTATTTTCATCTCGGAGCCGTTATGCTCGACGAAATCATCAAAGACCCCAATAAATCACTTGACCGCGTCGAAGAAATCCTAAAATTGGAATCAGCATCCGATGAAGTCAACGAAAAAATTATTTCCAAGCTGAATTTGAGCTTCATAACGCCAATCGACCGCGAGGACATCTATGCAATCGCGGGAGAACTTGCAACGGGCGTTGATATGCTGAATGCCGCTCTCCAACGAATAATTATGTATCACGCAGGGCATGCGACCGAGAAATCCAGAGATTTAACTGCGCTTCTCGTCGAAACTACTCGCGAATTGGTCAACGCCTTCAAACTTATGACTGATATTAAGAAAAATCAGCTCGAAATGACTAATTCTGTCCATAAAATCGCAAATTACGAGGAAAAAGGCGATATGCTTTACCGCGAGGATATGAGTTTGCTTTTCGACGATACAGCGGTCGCGGTGAAGACCCAATTAGCCGGCGATGCAATTATTCACTTGATAAAATGGAAAGATATTGTCGCGGATATTGAACAAACGCTCGACCATTGCAAAAAAATTAGCGATATGATTCTTGGCGTGGTGATGAAGTATGCTTGAGCTGCAATATTTGATTTTCGCGGTGATAATTCTGGCTTTAGTCTTCGATTTTATCAACGGGTTTCACGATACAGCAAATGCAATCGCAACATCGGTGAGCACGCGAGCTTTGCAACCGAATCACGCAATAATGATGGCGGCAGTGCTAAATTTTTTGGGCGCGATGGTCTCAACCGGTGTTGCAAAAACTATAGGCGGCGATATAGTCAGTTCAGCGAGCATTGTAGACGAAAAAGTAATAATCGCGGCACTTTTCGGAGCGATAGTCTGGAATTTGCTAACGTGGTACTTTGGAATTCCGTCAAGTTCATCACATGCGCTAGTTGGCGGTTTAATCGGAGCAGTTTTAATATCAGTGGGCACGAGTGGCTTGAATTGGAACGGCATTGGCAAAATCGTTGTTTCGTTGATAGCGTCGCCGGTCATCGCAATCGTAACTGGGATAATCATCATGAATATTTTGTTCCGATTGTTCGGGAGTTACAGCCCGCACACGGTCAACGATAAGTTTCGCAAGATGCAAATTCTCTCGGCGGCGACAATGGCATTTTCACACGGCTCGAACGACGCGCAAAAGTCAATGGGCATAATAACGCTTGCATTATTCAGCGGAGGATTCATTCCGGAGTTTGAAGTGCCAATGTATGTGAAAATTCTCTGCGCGGCGGCGATGGCGATAGGAACAGCGACTGGAGGTTGGCGAATAATCAAGACAATCGGCGGAAAAATCTTCAAACTGGAGCCGATAAGCGGATTTGCGGCTGATTTGAACTCATCATGCGTAGTTTTCAGCGCGACGCTGTTACATTTACCGGTTTCGACGACGCATGTAGTATCCGGCTCGATAATGGGCGTCGGAACTGCGAAAAGAGTCAACGCAGTGCATTGGGGCGTAGCTCAGCAGATGGTCAAAGCGTGGGTGATGACGATTCCGATAACAGCGGCAATGGGCGCGTGCGCATTTGCGCTGGTGGACGTGTTGTTCTGATAACAACAATAAAAAAAGCGGCAGGCTAGATTGTCCGCCGTTATTTTTTTTTGTTGTTAAGGCTTGAATTTATAGCCGACGCCCCAAACGGTGATTAAATGCTTAGGTTTAGCGGGGTCAAGCTCGACAGCCTCGCGCAAGCGGTTGATATGCACGGCGACAGTAGAAGTATTGCCAAAAGAATTCATACCCCAGATTCTGTCGTATAAAATTTCGCGGCTGAAAACTATATTGGCGTTTGTCATGAGAAATTCAAGCAGTTGGAATTCTTTATTGGGCAAAAAAATTTCTTTATCGTTGACAAAAACTCGGTGCGTATCAGATTCTAAAATTATGTTGCCGAGAATGATTTTATTGGCGTCGGCGGAGCCTTTCAAGCGTTCGTATTGAGCCAGTTGCGATTTTACCCTAGCAACGAGCACACTTGGCGAAAAAGGTTTATCGATATAGTCGTCCGCGCCGAAGCCTAAGCCGCGTATCTTATCAATGTCGGATTTTCTGGCAGTCAACATCATTATCGGTATATCAATCTTGCTGCGAATGTTTTTGCAGACCTCGAAGCCGTCCATTTCGGGCAACATTATATCCAAAATAATCAAATCGAAGTTGCCGGACAAAGATTTTTCCATACCGTCGGAGCCGGTCGCGCAAATTTCGACCTCATAGCCGCTGATTTCCAGATAATCACGTTCAATGGCGGCAATGTCGGAATCATCTTCGATTATCAAAATTTTTTTGCTCATCAGTCCAGCTCCTTTAAGATTGGTAATTCGATTACGACTTTTAATCCGTGCGGCTTTAAGTTTTCAAAAGAAATATTGCCGTTCATCATCTCGACAGCCTTTGAGGCGATTGCTAAGCCTAAGCCTGTACCGTTTTCAGTGTGCGAACGAGCTTTATCAGTTCTGTAGAAAGGTTCGGTTAATTTTTTCAGAGAATCATGCGGCACGCCGATTCCGTTATCGCTGACGCTTAATATAGCAACTTTTTTTTCGACCTTCAAATTGATTTTGCAAGCGAAAGTATCATCCGAGCGATATTTAATGCTGTTGCCGATGATATTCGACAAAATTCTTTCCAGCAAAAGGAAACTGCCAATAATTTTTGCGTTCGATTCGATTTCGATTGTAACTTCGGCTTGAGATTTTTGCCAGACGTAAAGATTTTCAGAAACAAAGAACTCCAGCATACTTTTTAGGTCGATTATTTCAAAGGGCACGGCTTTTTCTCCCAGCGACATTTTAGAAAATAAAAATAATTGCTCGATTAGGTTGTTAAGTTCGTCGGCTTTTTTCTTTATGACTTGTAGATAGTGTAATTTTTTATCCGGAGTGTCGGCGACGTTATCGATTAAGCCTTCGACGTAAGCTTTAATGGTGGTAAGGGGCGTTCGCAGGTCGTGAGAGATACTGGCGACTAATTCTTTGCGGTTCTCCTCTTGCAACTTGCTTTCTTTAAGTGATTCGGATAATTTTTGAGCCATAAGGTTAAAAGTTTCCATGACGGGCTTAATTTCGTCGTCGGATTGGTGATTCAATTCCACTTCCAAGTTACCAGCATGAATTTTTTCTGCACCAACTTGTAATTTCTTCAAAGGGAGCAGAATATTTTTCAGAATGAATCGCGACAAAAGCCAACTGGTAGCTAAAACGAAAATAATCAACGAGCCGACCACGAAATAAACGGTGCTTTGCAAAGCCGACTCCAAAGCTTTATCCTCGTCATGTAGCGAGCGTTCAGAGACAAAATACAGCGAATAATTTTTGCCGTTGAAAATTTGCCGTTCAAAATAAACAAAATCATTCTCCAAAGTATTGGTGTAAGTGAATTCTTTATCGCCGAGATTTAAATCGGAGTCTTCGAGTAAATTTTTCCCAATGCTTTGCAACGATTCATTGCCGTAGCTGTAAATTACCTTGTCTTCTTCCAAGACGCGGATATAATTTTGTTCTGGAGCCAACAAACCAATCAGCCAATAGCCGACAGAACTGTTTTTATTAAAAATAATTTTGTGAACGGCTTCGCAGGCATGTTGAAACTCCCACGCGCTTTCAACGTAAATATGATTACCGTTTTTGGCAAAACTCAGCAAGCCTAAGCCACAGATTATAATTACCAGCGCGGTCATCATTACGGGCACGATAAATACGACCACATGCGAGATTATAAGCTTATGTTTTATCGTCATTTTGCACCTGCTATAACTCACGAATAATTTTCTTACGAATGATTTCGTCTTTGTCGAACTCACTCATCAATTCCCAATCCTTTTCCATTTCCAGATTATTGCCAGTAGAGCGGGCGACTAGTTGCACAGCTTCCGGCTCATTCAATATAGCGTCAGCGATTAGAGATGCCGCCTTACTGTTCGACAACGTATTGGAAACCGTTACCCGATAACGAGTATTGACTTTATCGAGAGCAATACGGTTTTCCAACGCTTTCATCTGCTCTTTAGCGTGATTCAAACGCAGAAGTATTTCTTTGTCGTACTTGTCGACTTCTTCAAGTTGGCGGACGAACCTTAAATTCTTGCGCAGAATGCCAGTAGCTATTTCTTCGATTTTCTTCGCCGCGTCGCTTTGGCGGCATAATGCTTCCAACTCGGATTGTTTCTTTTGCAGAGAATCTTTAATTTGGTCGAGACGACTTCTCTCCAATTCCAGCAATGTCTGCTGTTTGGTCAGATAATATTGAACTTGCAAAAAAGTAGAACGCGGGAAGACCGACCATTCTCGCGTTTGAAACTCTTTTTCTTCCTTAGCATAGGCAAGCAATTTAGGAGCGAGCCGTTGCTCTTCTTTTTTACATCGCCTGATTTCATCGCGCAGTCTCTTATAGGCTCCATGCACGAAAATATTTTTCGCCATAAAAATAGCTCGCTCCGGCGAAATAATTTGCCGTTGGAGGTGAAATTTATCAACGAACAAATCCTCGTGTTCCTTTTTCAAGGCACGATACTGGCGACGAATGAGGTCGTACACTTCTCGCGTTTTGAAACTGCTCTGCGGCTCTTCCATTGTCTTGGCGAATAGCGCGTTTCTTAGGTCATCGACCGCTTTGTCGAGTTCCTCGCTTGCTCGTTTCAGCATTTTTCTGGCGTGAGTATTTGCTTGCAAAATCTGGTGCGTCACCAGCAAAATATTATTTCTGAATTCAGGCTCCTCAAGGCGGCGTCTTATATCTTCCACTGATTTTTTCATTGCTCGCGCTGAGGTCAATAGCGAAAAAATTTTAGAATAAACTCCGCGAACAATCTCCTCATAAGCTTTGACTTCCTCTTTGTATTTTTCGTCAGGCTTGTGTAGAGTCTGCAAAAAGTGTTCCAAATGCTTTTTCTGCCCCAACGTTTCAAAATATTTTTGCCAAAGTTCCCGCTCGGATTTTGTCATGTATTCAAGTTTGGCTTGTTCTTCGGCGTCGTGAAAAGAAATAATGACGCGCTTCCGTTTATTCACTTCCGCTACTGCCTTCAGCATTT
>JAZNER010000033.1:0-5674 GCA_045588675.1 Eubacteriales bacterium
CGCAGAATACTACGACAGCTTTGACAAAGTAAAAGAGGCGCTTCTTTCTGGCTGGATTACCACTGGGCCAAGAACAAAAAAGTTAGAGAAATTATTAGCAGAATACATGCATACAAACAAAGCTGTCTGCTTAAATTCTGCAACAGCTCTTTCGGAGTAACACCGCCACCATTTGCATTTGGTCGCGTTAATAATCCGTTCGATTTACTTCCCAAGAGCGAGATTGCGTCTTGATAGCCTTGATAAACTGGATTTCTGTACATTGCCGCGTTTGTGCCCGCTTTTACCGCTTGACCCATCATCGACATTGCCTTTCCGCCCGCAGCATTTGCCCAACTTAGAGCATTCGCGCCGAAATTTCCTTTGCCACCGTATTGCGCCATCGGTCCGGCTGCCTCCGACAATGCTTTCATGCCGCCAGCGACCGCTCCAGCAAATCCGCCACCTCTGGAAACTGCATTTGCCGCGCCGCGAGCCGCACTCATCGCCATTTCTTTCATACTTCCGCCGCTCAATGACGGATTACCAGATAAAAGTCCCGACACCAGCTCTGGAATTTTCTTCGTCATGTAAAAAAGAATCAGCGCATACAACAAAACTTGTAAGAAATAACTGATGTTGCCGATAAAATCGCTCGATGTCGCTGTTTCTCTTGCGTTGTCCACTAAGCCCGTCAATATATTTACCGACAGCGTCGCGATAAACGCTACTACAAAGATTTTTATCGCTAAGTGGAACATTGTTCCGATTGCCTTTTCCGACAAAAATTTTAGCTGTCCAATCACGCCGAACGGCAATAGCGGTATCGTTATCAACGCCATTGTCCAAAATTCTATCCGCACCATAAACATTTCTAATGCAGTAAGGAACAAAATCACGACCGCCGCCACTACGCATACCAATCCGATAAATATCGTCAGCAAATTTTGTTGTTGAGCGTGTTCCCAAAAGATGTTGAAAAAGTTCAGCGCGTTTGTCACTATCTGATTCGATTGCACTTCGATATTTGAATCGGGATTCGCTCGGTCGTACTCCTTGACCATTTCTTCTGCGCCGCCAGCCGTGTAAACAAGCCAATCTAAAATTATCACGTATGAGAATTTTAACTTTGCACTTTCAAACCGATAAAATTTCTGCTAAAATCTCCCCAAAATCACTTTGAGGAGGTTTTTTCTTGCTTCACATTGAAAATCGCCTTTGGAATATCCTTAACGACGCTCCGAGACCCTCTATCTTTAAAACTTTTCTCTATCTTGCCCTCAATCAGCCCGATGAAGGCGTTCGCGGCTTTATTATCGACAAAATTCAGCTCGCTGGCGTTTTAAACTTGAGTCAGCCTACTCTTTTTCGCGATTTGAAGTGGCTTAAGAATAATTTGCTCGTTCACGAACTTAAACTCCTCGAAAACTCCGATTTTATGGTTAATCCTTACCTCGTGATGAATAATGGCGACCGCGACGCACGAATTGCCGAGTGGAGCCGCCGTCAACGCCTCGATGTCGAACGTGAACTGCGTTTGCGTAAAGAAAGACGCCTTCGCGCCTTCAGGAACGCTAAAAAGAATTGACTTCACACAAAAAATCAAGTAAAATTGCCACGAGGTGATTGTTATGATGACGACGAAAGTTTTTCAGAGAGTTTTAGCGATTTTTCTTGTCGTAGCCGCCATTTTCCTCGCGAATGGTGTTGCTTATGCCACTCGTTATAGTGATTATATGGCTGTATGTTATAAACAAGTGCAAGAATGTACAGAAAAAATTAAAAGAAACCCTAATGACGCAGAATCATACTACAATCGCGCCTCTGCTTATAAAGAATTAAAAAAATACGAGCTAGCGATTCAAGATTACTCTAAAGCTATTCAACTTAATCCAAATAACTCGGTATATTATGAACGTAGAGCATATTCTTATTCAGAGTTAAAAAAATATAAACAAGCTATTCAAGATTTAGATAAAGCTATTCAACTTGATTCAGATGATGACTATTCATATTATATACGCGGCGAGGCTTACTCCAAATTGGGACAATACGAGCGTGCGATTAAAGATTTTAATAAAGCTATATCATTCAACACCATTTATAGTGCTCCTTATGCCTATGATAGTCGCGGAGAGGCTTATGCCAAATTAGGACAATATCAAAAAGCTGTTAAAGATTTCAACAAAGCTATCGAGTTAGGTAGTAATTTTGCAGAAACATACTATAATTGCGGACTTGCTTATAAAGCACTTGGAAATACAGTAACTGCAGAAACATACTTCGCAAAAGCTAGGGAATTATACTACAAAGGTGGACTTGAACTTCAAGAATACGGAGACATGGAACAAGCACAAGAATTTTTCGCAAAAGCAAGAGCACTTGGCTACAAAGGCTGACAAAAAGCAAAAAAAGCCCTTCGGCGAGTGTCGGAGGGTTTTTTCGTTGAAAAATTGCAACGCAAGCTGTTTTTGTTCCTCAGTCAAGATTTTCGCGGTTTGAATCGCTATTTTGATTGCCTCTTCGATATTTTTTGCGTCGAAGATAGCGATTGCCGCCTCTGTGCTGTGACTTGTCGGTACCATTGCCGCGAAACTAGCCAACACTCCGATTGCACACGATACCACCGCCGTTTTCTTTAACCACTTCATTTTTCGTCCCCCCTAAACTATTCCGTCAAAAATGGATTTAACCGACCGTATTTCTTTTTCGTATTGCTCCCGCTCCTTTTCCGTCGCATATTTGAGATTCACAAGCCTGTTTGCGGGCTTTTTGTTCAAGCTACCCGCGTTCGGCTGATATTTTTTCTTTAAAACGCCTTTAATCTTCATCACTCTGCCCCATTCATCATCTGAAGTAATTTTTGATAATTATTCGCCACGTTGACGACGTATTGGCGCGTCTCGGAATAATTCGGCACGCCTCCCGCATTTATCACCGCTTGCGGTCCGGCATTGTACGCCGCTACTGCGTCCGTGACTGCATTTTTTCCGTAATCCGCGAATCGGTCGAGTTGATTACGCAGATAAATCGCGCCGCCGAGTATATTTTCCAGCGGATTGTACGGATTAACGCCGATTGCGTCAGCCGTCTCCGACATAAGTTGCATTAAACCGATTGCTCCGACCGGACTTGTCGATTTGAAATCAAAACCGCTCTCCGCCTCCATTACCGCCGTTATTAAAATCGGGTCGACTTGATATTCACTCGACGCATACAAAATCGCCTGTGTTATCCACGCACTTTCTCTGTCGTTCGGATTGAAGTAACTAACTTCACGATGAATCACGTCGTAAAGCTCCGCTGCCTCCACATTTCCTATCATTGACAGCGAAATCGCCAATGCCATTAAAAATTTTTTCATAATCTGCCTCCTAATCATTTTTAGAAATTCTAACCGAATTTCTATCGCCCAAAATCTTATCTTTTTGCGATTTGTAATAAAAAAATCGGTCTAAATTCTCGACCGACCTAAATTTTTATTCTTCTTGAGTCTTCACGCTATTTTCAAGCTCTGCAATTCGTTCCTGCAACATCACGATTATTCCCTCGTCGCGATTTAATCTATACGCCATATAAAGTACGACCAATATCAAAAATCCTGTTATCAAAAGAATCGCCTCCGCTCCGTTTCCACTTCCGGCAATGATACGTTCCGATATTCCAACCAATGCCGATTAAATTCTGCCTGTCCGTATTGTTCGAGGATTTCAGCCGCTTTTTTGTTGTCGGATTTGTTTACTGCGACGTAAGCGAGAGAAATCGGGCAATTTTCCAACGCCAAGTCGTAAAGTCTGCAACCGAGCGGCGAGACATAATAGTATTGTTTCTTTTTGACTGCGCCAGCGATTATTTCTACTTGTCGCTGATTCAATCCGAACATAAAATATTTTTCCTTCAGCGATTCTTCCAATGCTTTATCGTTCGGCAAAAAGATTTGACTTGGACACGATTCCAAAACTGTCGAGAATATCGGACTTTCCACAATATCCGTAAGCGATTGCGTTGCGAACACTACCGACGCATTTGTTTTGCGCAATACTTTGAGCCACTCGCGAATTTTCTGCGCAAACTGTTCATTGTCGAAGAAAACCCAACATTCATCGAGAATTATCAGCGTTGGTGCACCTGTTAAGCTTTGTTCTATCCGATGAAAGATATACATCAGCGTTGAACCGACTATTGCCGGTGTTGCCATCAATTTTTCCATCTCAAATGCTTGCCACGATGATAATTGCAAGCTATCTGTGTCCGCGTCGAAGATTTCTCCGTATGCGCCCGATATTGTCAGCGGTTGCAGTGCCGTTTTCAGTTCGACCGATTGAATTGCGTTTACGAGGCTCGTCATGCGCCGAAAATTTTTGTCTTTGTACGATGCCACAACGTTTAGCGCGTTCCATATCAACTTTTTGTGCTCCGGCGTGATTTTTACGTTTTCCTGCCGAATAAAATCGCAAAGCCAATCCAAAACCCACTGTCGTTCCTTGTCGTTGTCGATTTGCGCCAGCGGTTGGAAGGATAAATGTTGCGTCTCGTTGCCTAAATCGAAAAATCTGCCGCCAACGCCCGCTGTCAGTACCATTGACGACGCGCTCTTGTCGAAAATAAAAATCCTAGCGTCCTTATATTTTCTGAACGACGCCGCAATTATATTGAGCTGAACACTTTTGCCCGCGCCTGTCGGTCCGACTATCAAAGTATGACCAACATCACCGACGTGTAGCGACAATCTAAACGGGGTATTGCCCGCCGTTTGCGTATAAATCAGCGGCGGTCCTTGAAAATGTTTATTTCGCGGCTCGCCCGCCCATATATCCGAGATTGGCATCATATGAATCAAATTTGCGCACGAGACCATTGGGCGTCGAATAAATCTGCCCACATTGCCCGGTAAACTTCCTGCCCATGCATCTACCGCGTTCAAATCTTCGACTTTAGCGCGAAATCCCAGATTGATTAGCGTTTGTTCGACTAATTGCGCCTTCGTGTTCGCCACTTCGTAATCCTCGTCCATGACCACAATAACTGTCGAATAAAATCCGTAACTTGTCACGTCCGCTTCGACTGATGTTATCGCATCTTTTACTTCGTCGAATTTCATTGCCGCATTTTCGTTCAGATTTTCGGGCGATTCTCTGTCAAGCAACAATTCTTTGAGCATTACCGATAACGGCTTGATTTTTCCGTACCAGCCCTTTTTAATTCGCGTCAATTCTTCGATTGAGTCTTGTTTTGACAGGCAATAGAATCTTGTTACCCACCGATACGAAAAATCCAGCTGATTCAAGCGGTCGAACATTCCAAACACCGAATTTCCCATATATCCTGTCGGCGTGATTACTCTGACGTGTTTTTTGCCCAGTCGCGGCTCTAAGCCCCCGTAAAAATCCGAATCATAAAGATAGCTGTCCAATAACAACGGGTGACTCGGCATTTTCATTGCTCGCGGGGTATCTGAAACGCACGAATGCAGGTAAGTCAACATTTCGTCTTGATTCAAGAAGTGCGCGGGGATTTTCAGCGACATAAATATCCCCATGAGTTTATCGACGACCGCCGCGAACGCTTCGATATTATCTTCTGCGGAAATTTCCTTGCGTTTTGCCCCTTCGACTACCAATTCGCGAATTTTGCCTTCTTGGTCGTTGGGCGGCATCCAGTAAGCTGTGGCATAATAATTGCTCTCGAAATGTTT
>JAZNER010000034.1:0-8536 GCA_045588675.1 Eubacteriales bacterium
ACTATTGCAATTTAATAAAATAATTAATAATATTTATTATTTAATATCTTTTGTTTAAGAAAGGAACGAGAAAATGAGAGATATAAGCAGAAATCTTACAATGCTTTGCGATTTTTATGAGTTGACAATGAGCAATGGATATTTTTTGTGTGGACTTAAGGATAAAACTGTTTATTTTGATGTTTTTTACAGAGAAAATCCTGACAACGGCGGTTTTGCGGTTGTTGCAGGTCTTGAGCAGGTAGTTGAATATATTAACGATTTGCACTTTGATGATGACGATATTGAATATTTGCGCTCAAAGAATTGCTTTTGTGAGGAGTTTCTTGAATATCTTAAGGACTTTAAATTTACGGGTGACATCTGGGCAATTCCCGAAGGAACAGTAGTTTTTCCGGGCGAACCTCTTATGACTGTAAGAGCTAAGGCAATCGAAGCGCAGTTTATCGAAACATATATACTTATGATTATAAATCACCAATCGCTGATTGCCACCAAGGCTGCAAGATTATCACGCGCCGCAAAGGGCAGAGCGATCAGTGAGTTCGGTTCAAGACGCGCACAGGGTGCGGATGCCGCAATACTCGGAGCGCGCGCCGCATATATCGGCGGTTGCGGAGCTACTGCTTGTACAATTACAGACGAAATTTACGGAGTACCCGCAACGGGTACTATGGCTCACTCCTGGGGGCAGATGTTTGACAGTGAATACGAGGCATTCAAGACATATTGCGAGATTTATCCTCGTAATGCGACATTGCTGGTTGACACTTATAATGTTCTTGAATCGGGTATTCCGAATGCAATTAAGGTTTTCAATGAAGTATTAAAACCGAAGGGTATTACGAAATGCGGTATTCGTCTTGACTCGGGAGATATAACATATCTTACTAAAAAAGCCAGAAAAATGCTTGATGACGCAGGCTGGACAGAGTGCAAGATAGTTGTGTCGAATTCACTTGACGAATATATTATCAGAGAGCTGATTCGTCAGGGTGCGGAAATTGACGCCTTTGGAGTTGGCGAACGATTGATTACCTCAAAGAGCCACCCCGTATTTGGTGCAGTTTATAAGCTTTGCGCGATAGAGAAGGACGGAGAGGTTATTCCTAAAATCAAGGTCAGCGAGAATGTCGGTAAGATTACCACACCTCATTTTAAGAAGGTTTACAGACTTCGCGGACGCGATACAGGCAAGGCAGAGGCTGATTTGATTTGTCTTTATGACGAAACAGTTGACGACACAAAGCCAATCGAAATATTTGACCCCGAGCACACCTGGAAGCGTAAGGTTATGGAGAATTACACTGCTGAGGAGCTTCTGGTTCAGGTTTTCAAAAACGGCGAGCAGGTTTACAGGCTGCCTACACTTGCACAGATCAGAGAGCATCACGAAAAAGAAATTAACGGAATCTGGGAAGAGGTTAAAAGATTTACCAATCCTCATAACTACTATGTTGACCTTTCGGAAAAGCTTTGGAGGGTTAAGCACGATATGCTCAATAAGAGCAGGAACGGAAAATAAAATTTCCGATAATCTGGAATTCGTATTAAGAGAGGAAGTGTTGAAAGCTTATGTCTGAAAGAATAGGCTCCGCTTGGAGCACTTTTATGAGCTTTATAAACGATTATATAATATTCCCTTTGGTCAATATCAATTTTGTTGACATTATTGATATAATTTTATTGTCTGTTCTTATATATTGGGTTTATAGATTCATCCGCGAAAGACACGCGGGCAGGGCAATTTTGGGTCTTGGCTTACTTATGTTGCTTTATATCATAAGTGACCTTTTTGATATGGTCGCTATTAATTCAATACTTGAGAATTTCTATGCGGTCGGTATTATTGCCCTGTGTATTCTTTTCCAGCCCGAGCTTCGAGATGTTCTTGAGGAGTTCGGAGCAACGACCTCAATGAATTTAAACCGAGTAAGAAATCACCACACGACAGACGATGAAAAAACTCTTGCTATGGTAGATGCGGTGTCATCTGCTGCATTTGAGCTTTCCGCAAAGAGAGAGGGAGCGTTGATCGTCATTGAGCGTGTCGGAAGACTTCACAATCAGATGTCAGAGGGAACACCTATTGATGCGAGTGTGTCAAAGGAGCTTTTGTGCAATATATTTGTAAACAAATCCCCCTTGCACGACGGAGCGGTTATAATCCGAGATTGCAGAATAGTTTCTGCATCTAACAAGTCAAAAACTATTTCGGAGAATACCAGTCTTGTAGAGGGACTTGGCACCCGTCATAGAGCAGGACTTAAAATAAGCGAGATCAGTGATGCGGTCGTTGTTATAGTTTCCGAGGAAACGGGCACAATATCAGTAGCTAACAATAAGCTTTTGAAGCGTCACTATAATGATATAGGCAAGGGTGGACGGCATAAATCGGGCGATCTGCGCGACGACTTGTTTAAGCTGATGACAGGTAAATCGGTAGCCGATTTGTCGGTTAGCCCAAGCGGCGAAAAGGAAATAGACGTAGAGTCCTTGAAGGGACTTCAAAATAGCGGAACGGAGGTGTCTGAGGAAAATGAAGCAATTTGATTTTAGAAAAGACTCAGATGACCTTGGCCGCGAGACTGTCACGGTGGCTGACAGACCGAAGCGTAAGCTTGATCTGTTTCCAAGACTTATCTGCTTGATCATAGCGGTCGTTATCTGGATTTATATGACCAATGTAAATGACGTTGACATAACCAGAGAATTTGTCTTGAATATCAGCATTGAGGGGGTTGACTCTTTGCTTGATAGGGACAATATGATGATTTACGGTGTCAATAAAAACCAAGTCAAGATAACTGTAAGCGGGTCAAACAGAGACCTTGTAAAATATGATGCTTCGGATTATTCTGCTACGGTTGATGTAAGTGTGGCTACCACAGTAGGTAAGCATAGCTTGCCAATTAACATTAAAACCCCGGTCGGTTCAAGTATAATTTTGGTTTCAAGTGAAGCATCAAGCATTAACCTTTACAGTGATTATAAGGTAACTAAGCGCGTTTGGTTTGATGCTTGGTGGGAAAGTGCAACCGAAACCTCATATACATACAGTATTGGGAAGAATTCGGACACAATGGAAATCACTGGACCGAAGGCAATCGTTGAGAATATTGAGCTTGCAAAATTCCGCATACCCGACGCGGGTTATTATAGCAGCCAGAGCTTTTCTGACTTCTCGGTGCTCTTTTACGACAAAAACGGAGATTCGGTTGTTTATGAAAGCGGCACAGTGTCATATTCTACAAGGGATATGGTTGTAACGCTTAACCTGACAGACAAGAAGGTCATTCCGATTTTCATAGAAATATCTGACAACGAAAACGGTCTTGTCGGTCACCCAAGCGAAAGCACGGTAACTATTATCGGTGACCCGATGCTGTTGCGGCCGATTGAGAAATATACAATTACTTTGCCACGGGCATATCCTAATGACACTGTAAATGTTATGCTTAACAATGATAATTTGCCCGAGGGTATTTCCTTTGAGTCAGCGGGTGAGTTTATAACGATTTCCTTCAGCACTCCGTAACTTAAAGGCAAATGAAAAAACAAATTTATATTTTTGACGGAATATCGCTCACTCCCGACGCGCCCGAAAATGAGGCGATTTCCAAAGTTTTAAGTAAGCTTTTGAAATCAGGCGTACCAAGAAGCGCTTGCGAGCTGAATATATACAAAAAATCAGTTGATGCAAGACACAAAAATGATATCAGGATTATTTATTCGGTGTCTGCAAGAGTTGACGGCGAATCAAATAAATACATCAAAGCATTTTCAAAGCTTGGAGCTCGTGAGGTAGTAGAGGGAGAGCTTGAGATAAAGCGCGGCGACAAAAAGATGAGCCAACGCCCACTCGTTGTGGGTATGGGACCGGCGGGATTATTTTGCGCTTTGATTTTGGCGGAGCAGGGATACAGACCGATAATTATTGACAGAGGAGATTCTATTAAAGACAGAGTTTCCTCTGTCGAGAGGTTTTATCGGGAGCATATTCTTGATACTGAATCAAATATTCAGTTTGGCGCAGGCGGCGCAGGCACCTTCTCGGACGGCAAGCTACTGACGAGAATAAATGACCCTAAATGTGCATATGTGTTAGATGCTCTTCGCAGGTTTGGAGCTCCCGAAGAAATTACGATTAAAGCCAAGCCTCATATCGGAACCGATATTTTGCGGTTAGTTGTTGACAATATTTTAAAGCATATTCAAGATTGCGGAGGAGAGGTAATTTACCGCTGCAAGCTTATTGATGTTTTAAACAGAGATGACGGACTGGTTTTAGCTAAAACAAATAAAGGCGACTTTTTGTGCAGCTGTGCAGTCTTGGCACTGGGACACAGCGCGAGAGATACCTATGAAATGCTTATTTCAAATAATTTTTCGGTTGCTCCAAAGCCGATTTCTGTCGGAGTGAGAATTGAGCACAGAAGAAGCTTTATTGAAGAAGCCTTGTACGGTAGATTTGCAGGAACGAAATCGCTCGGCGCGGCAGAATACGCGTTGTCTGACACAAAGGGAGAGCGAGGAGTTTACACCTTTTGTATGTGCCCCGGAGGAGAAGTCGTTGCGGCGGCAAGTGAGGAGGGCTCAGTTGTTGTTAACGGAATGAGCAGCTATGCTCGTGACGGAATTAACTCAAACTCTGCAATTGCTGTTTCGCTTAGGGTTGAAGATTATCAGAGCAAGAACGGAAGTCTGGCGCTTGGCGCAATTGAACTGCAGAGACAAATTGAAAAACGGGCATTTTTAGCAGGTGGCGGAGATTATGCAGTGCCGATACAAACAGTCGGAGATTTTATGAGAGAGAAGGTTGGCAGTGAGCCCTCTGAGGTTATGCCAACATATATGGGCGGCAATCATTATAAGCTTGCATCAATGGATGAGATTTTGCCGAGCTTTGTTACAAAGTCCTTGCGATACGGACTTGATTGCTTTGATAAAAAAATACACGGATTTATGTCAGATGTGGCGCTCTTGTCGGGAGCTGAAACCCGAACATCCTCTCCAATCAGAATTTTACGAGGTGAAGACAGACGGGCTCTTGGTAAGGGAAATATTTATCCCTGCGGAGAGGGAGCAGGCTATGCGGGTGGAATAACAAGCGCAGCTGTTGACGGAATTAAAACAGCCCTATCAATCATTTCCGAGTATTTACCTTTTGAATGATTTTTCCGAAAGAGAGTTTTTGTGACTTTCTTTCGGAAAATTGGTTAAGATTAAACTGAATTTGCGTTATTTCTTATGATTTAATTATGATTTAAAATAATTCGATGATTCGCGCTATGGAGGCGCATTTTGGAGATAATAATGAATTTTACTGAGAAAAAGAAACTATGGTCGTTGCGAGCTCCTTTGGAAAACGCACAGGCAGATGAGATAATTTCAAACATATCTGCTAAGCTGAATATTTCCAAGGTCAGCGCAAGGCTTTTATATAACCGAGGATATAGAACTCTTAGAGAGGCTGAAAGCTTTTTATCGGCGAAATCCTCACATTTACATAACCCTGAAGAAATTTTGGATATGGACAAGGCAGTGGCAAGAATTGTCAAGGCACTTGAAAATAACGAAAAAATAACTGTTTACGGTGACTATGATGTTGACGGAGTAACATCCGTGACTTTACTATATTTGTATCTTAAATCGTTAGGTGGCGAGATTGACTATTATATTCCGTCGAGAAGCAAGGAGGGATACGGTCTTTCTTGTATGGCACTTGACAATTTGCGCGAGAGCGGAACAAATCTGATTGTTACTGTTGATACGGGAATTACGGCAAATGACGAGGTTGAATACGCTAAATCTCTCGGCATTGAAATGGTAATAACCGACCACCACGAATGTCACGATAAAATTCCCGAGGCTTGCGCGGTAATAAATCCGCACAGACCTGACTGTCCTTATCCCTTTAAGGAGCTGGCGGGCGTTGGTGTCGTATTCAAGCTTGTATGCGCTCTTGAAATGAGTATGGCGGATGATAGCTTAAAGCAAGAAGCAATAGACAGAATTTGCGAGCAGTATATAGATTTAGTTGCAATCGGCACAGTCGCCGATGTTATGCCCCTTATTGACGAGAACAGGTTTATTGTCCATAAGGGACTTCAAATGATATCAAGGAGTGAGAGATGCGGACTTTGTGCCCTGATAGATGCGGCGAACTCAGGCAATACAAGCTCAAAGCCCGTGTTTGGAGAAAAATCTGCTCCGAAAAAGAAAAAGATAACGGCAGGCTATATTGGGTTTGCGTTAGCACCGAGAATTAATGCCGCCGGCAGAATAAGCTCTGCTGAAAAGGCAGTAGCGCTTTTGCTTTCTCAAAATCCCTATGAAGCAGGGAAGATGGCAGAGGAGCTTTGTGAGATTAATCTTCAAAGACAAATCGAGGAAAATAATATTGCAGAGCAAGCCTACAGGACTATTGAAGAAGAGCACGACTTTGAGAACGACAGAGTTATAGTTCTTGAAAATGACGCTTGGCAGCAGGGAATAATAGGTATCGTTGCATCAAGAATTACAGAAAAATACGGTCTGCCCTCAATTTTGATTTCATTCGACGGAGCAACACGAGGATACGGTAGCCTTGATGATGTCGGAAAGGGCTCGGGACGAAGCATTAAGGGAATGAACCTTGTTGAAGCACTGGATTACTGCAAGGACATTCTTGTTCGATTTGGAGGTCACGAGTTAGCGGCAGGATTATCGGTGATGCGATGTAATATAGATGAATTCAAGAAGAGAATTAATGATTATGCCAGAGAGCATTTAAATGAGGATTTATCCTGCATTAAGTATGAGGCGGATTGCGAGCTTTCGGCAGAGGATATCGAAATGTCGCTTGCCCGAGAGCTTGAAATGTTCGAGCCCTTCGGGGTTGCAAATCCGACACCGAATTTTCTTATAAAAAATTTGACAGTTGACAGAATAATGCCGCTCGGCACGGGCAAGCATTCTAAGCTTTTGCTCTCCTGTGGAAATAAGCGCTTTGAAGCTGTTTGCTTTGGTGTTTCTGCTTCAATGCTCGAATTTTATCCGAATGAAAAGGTAGATCTGCTCTGTCAGCTCAATATAAATGAGTTCAGAGGACAGGAGAATTTGCAGCTGCTCGTTCAGGATATAAGACTGTCTGAGGACGCCAAAAGCGAATACGAAAGTGAGATTTATAGATACCGCGAGATTTGTGATGGCGCAAAATTTGATTTGAGCGAGGATGTAATTCCGTCAAGAGCAGATGTTGCAGAGGTGTACAGATTTTTCAAGCGCGAAAACATGTACGGGCATACCTCGTTTTCGCTTAGAATGTTGCGCTCGGTGATAAAAGAATATAATAAAAAGCCGATAAACTATTCTAAACTTCGCTTTGCGATTTCAATTCTTGATGATATCAATGTATGTGAAGTGCGCGACGAGACGGAGGGAATAGTCAGCGTAGAGGTTTACAGTAACGCGCAAAAAACAAATATAGAAATTTCAGAAACCTATAAAAAGCTTGCAAGACAATGCGGAGCTTAGCCAAATTAATAGTGCTTTTAAGTTTGGCGAATTTTGGTTTAATCTACGAAGAAAAAGCCTGACTTTAGGCATTTGGTGAATACTTATGGACAATAATTCTACAAAAAAGAAAGACGAGTTCGGTGTTGGCAGACTGATTGACTTGTTGAAGGTCACTGGCAAGAAGTACGACATTGAAAAAATAACAAAGGCGTATGAATATGCTGCTGCCTTGCACGAGGGACAGTTCAGAGCGAGCGGTGAGCCGTACATTTCGCACCCATTGGCAGTTGCGGAAATTGTCGCGGGGCTTGAGCTTGATACCGACTCTATTTGCGCGGCGTTGCTTCACGATACCGTTGAGGACTGCGCTGACAAAATTGATTTAAAAGAGATAAAGACTGCCTTTGGTGAGGAAGTAGGGCTCTTGGTTGACGGACTTACAAAAATTGTTTCGCTTGAGGTTGAGGACAAGGAAGAGCAGGATATAGAAAATTTAAGAAAAATGCTTCTTGCTATGTCAAAGGACGTCCGCGTTATTTTTATCAAGCTTTGCGATAGACTTCATAATATGAGAACGCTTGATGCAAAGCCAGAGAACAAGCGCAGGCTTACCGCTCTTGAAACAATGCACGTTTATGCTCCGCTTGCTCATAGACTTGGTATGCAAAAAATCAAGCACGAGCTTGAAAACACGAGCTTATCATACCTCGACCCAATCGGATACAGTGAGGTAAAGGGAGATATTGAGAGAAAGTACGGAATGAGCGTCAACTTCATAGAGCATATCAGAGCCGCTATTTCGGATAAGCTTCAGGAAAATCATATTAATTTCAGCCTTGAAGGAAGAATAAAAACAGTTTATAGCATATACAAAAAAATGTATAATCAAAACAAGAGTTTTGATGAGATTTTCGACTTTTATGCTCTGCGTATAATTGTAGATACCGAGCTTGATTGCTATACGGCGCTCGGTCTTATTCACGAGATGTTTAATTCTGTGCCCGGTAGATTTAAGGATTACATTTCTACGCCAAAG
>JAZNER010000035.1:0-46207 GCA_045588675.1 Eubacteriales bacterium
GTTTGGACAGTTACTCTCGGCACAACTAATTTAGCAAAGCTAACAGACGCCGAAAAGGCAATAGCAACACAGAAAGGATGGACATTAGCATAATGGAAATACAAACAATAGAAGTAAGAAAGCTCGTAGCAAGCGAGGGTACGGTGCTCACTAACGGAGAGGCTTACGGCAAAGAGATTTATCTTGGCTGTAACGACAAGCCTGAAAATTGGAGTGAGATTACTAATGAGGAATACGACGAGATATTAGATGCTATTGAGGCAAATCTTAACGCGGAGGGGTACATATGAAGAAAATTATAATTACTATAATGGCAATGGTACTATCATTGATAATGTCAATTGATGTAGGAGCGTCAGGCGTTACTGAAACAATCGAAAAGGTTGAAGTTAACGAGACGGTTGCTGTAAACGAAGTCGTTGATATTAGCGCCGCTACAAACATAGGTGAAATTTTGACCGACACAGATGCGGAGGAACTCTCAGACTCAGAAGATACTACTGAGCCGAATATAGTGGGCGAGAGTGACGGTTCGCTTATACAAGAGTCTATGTCGCTGAGCGAAATGGTACTTGCGATAGCAGAGTCATTAGGCGTTTCAGTAGGAGAAGCAGAGCAGATAGTCAGCAACATCAGGACTATTGGTGACAAATATCTTGGGGAGAGCGACCTATGGCCTTATATTGCAGAGGATATGGATGCGTATCCTGCCAAGTGGACTATTATCGGAATGATTTTTGCATTGGTGCTGTTTTTGATAGGTCTGCTTATAAAGCGAGTTATTTCAGACGCGACAACTATGCTTAAGATGAGAGTGGCATTATCAAATATCGACTCTGCGCTTAACGGAGATGAAAAAGACGAGAATGGCAATGCCTTGTCAATTCGTGCTATGATAAACGAAAAAAATGGACACATTGAATTGCTTGAAAAGGAAAACGAGGCACTTCAAGGAAAGGCTGCAGAATTGACGAAGACGGTAGAATTACTTAACAATGCTATTAGTAAAATAGAGGCAGATAGCAGCACGGCCCTTAGGATTACTGAGGAATCTGCTCTGCAAATCCTTCAACTTTTGAATATAGCACTTGACCGAAAAGTTCCTATAACCTCTAAAGAAGCACGCGAGATATGGTACAGTTCAACGCAAAACAAGATAAAATCCATATATGAGGAGGGAGTGTCTAATGTCGGAGAAGACACTAAAGAAATTTGAAAGACAGTATAAGGTCTGCAAGGTGTTAAAATGGATTCTACTCATCGTGAGCATTATTTCCGCTGTTTGTCCCGCTATCGTAGTTGCATTTAAGATAGCACCATCGTTTCCACGAGTGAGTCCCCAAGTTGGTATTTCAGGCTTTGCGGCTGTCATTGTCGTTATAGGGCTTATATTTGTATTGCGAGGACTTGAAAAAAGATATGCGCACAAATTGCCTTGGGCTACATCAGCTTTGCTTTGGTCTTGGATATTATATTTTTCAATATATGCTTTAAAAAAGATCATAGTTCAATCAGAACAAATTTCCTTAGCATTATCTATTGGTGTCAGTGTTGCATTTGTGCTCTCGTTAGGAAGTGAACTGTGTAGAGCGCTTGAAAAAACAGCTCGGGAAGAATATATGAGGTTAAAGTGATATGGCTTGGAATTTAGATGAGAAAGTAACAAGGGAAGATATTGCCGCGGACAGGCGTAGAGATTTTAACAAAAGACAAAAATCCTTTATGAAAATAGTCGGGGAAAATCTTGCAGCCTATGCTTGTGTCCTGATATTTATACTCCTTATTGGGTTTATCTGGACTGACATAGGTCTATTTGTAAACATTACAAGTTTCATCACAGACTCATTAATATCAGTCGTGCTATTTGTTCTTGCCGACATATGCATGTCGCATATAGGCGCAAAGGGAGGAAAGCTTGACGAAGAGTATTTGAAGGTGCATAAGGAGTACCTTGGTATCCGAGAGGAAGTAAGGCGAGCAGGGCTAACTCATTTAGACGAGTTCTGCAATTGGCAAATAGATGTGGAGTACGATTTCTATATCCAAAAGCAATGCAAGAGGTTAAAAATAGACTATAATGAATATCTTGAAAAATATCAAGGCAAAGGCCTTGACGAACTAAAAACGCTTTTACCGATAGATTGTGCTGCCAATGTGTTTGCATTGGGTCGGGCAAGACGAATTGAACTCTCTCCCGATATGTTACTTACAGACGGCAAGGTTAAGAGCGAGCGTGGAGGACTTGGCATCAGTGGCGAGGAATATATTGAAAAGCACACAACGGGATGGCTTCATATATTGACCACTGCAGTCTTTGCTATTGTAGCGGCAGTTCCCGTATTCACTTTAACCCAAGACGCATCATTGGGCAGAGTTATTTATACAGTATTTAAGTTGTCAATGATGGCGTACCGTATGTATCAAGGGTATGCAAGAGGCGCAAGAGGATACAATACGATTGAGCCCAAGCATCTACAGGCTAAAATAAGATATTTATACTTGTACTTAGAATTTCTGAATAAGAAGATATACAACCAGCTTGACATGTCAAAGTCTGAAATGGATACAAATTCGGATGTTGCTGAAGCTACTCAATGCGAATAATAACAGCCCTCGCTTTCGGGGGCTTAAAGCAAATTTATAGTATTTGGAGGAAATATTAATGACAGTTAATAAGGCTATTGTGCTTGCAGACGGTCTTAGAATGAATACGGTATCTGATGAGCAAAAGGCGCTTTGGCTTTTCACTCTTGATTCGGACATTGCCGACATGATGGAGCAAGAGGTTAAAAACACATTTCCGCACGACAGGGAGCTACTGTTGCCTGAGAGTGACTGCGATGTATATGTCAAATATCTTGTAGCAATGATTGATTATTTCAATCGTGAGGTGGAGCTTTACCAGAACGACCTTACATTGTTTAATGAAGCGTTTGATAAGGCATGTGCAAGATATAGAAGAAATAATCGTCCTCAGAAAAAATACAAATGGGAGGTATAAGCAATGAAACTGCCTAAACTTCCTTATGCAATGCGGAAAAGTCAAAGACAGACGGTGGCCTTTTGCGGTATTAATTATAGCTCAAATTTTTCCGAGGGACATTTATCTGACAGCAAGAACCTGTCTTGCCGAGCATTTCCTTACTTGACGACAAGGCGAGCAAGAGTTCGTGAGGGTGACCTTGAAAACGTTACACTACTTACGGTTTTTAACGGTAAGCTTGTAGCACTACAAGGCGCTGATTTGCTATATGATGGGAAGATTGTAGGAAGCTTGTCCCCGGGAGAAAAGAAATTTGCTGCAATCAACACCAAACTTTGTATTTTTCCCGATAAGAAGTATCTTGATCTTGAGGATATGAGTATTCACAGTTTGGGGGCCAAGCTACTGAGCGCAGGAGCTACAATTACGAGTAATTCGATAACACTTACTAATGAGCTCGTCGATAGTGTATCGGGCTTCGGTGGAAATTTTAAGGATAATAAATTTACGGTGAGACCAGAAGGAGAAATCCCTTGGAATGAACCGTACGATAGCGATAAAAGGATTGCCTTTGAAGGTTATCATGCAGTGTTTACTATGCATATGGGTAACAAAGATTTTTACATTGAGGATGGAGGATACAAGCTACGGCTGTGCGACGGGGGAATTCCTATACCTGAAAAATTTTTCTTTGATTATACTGATACAGATCAAAGTATAACAATATTTAGAAATTATTCTGGAAGCAGTTATGTGGAAGCAAAAAAAATAACCGCGACAGAAATATATTTGAGCAAAACGGAAGAAGATTTAAAGACAAAATCAAAAATAAGATTCAATGGATATGCATTGATGGGATTTGATTTTACTAAGCATCTTGAAATTGGAGATGTTGTTCACGTGTATTGGAGAGGATATTACGATATTACTAATTTAGATGTTACTATTTTAGATGTGTCATCTTCACAATTTGAATGCAACAAAAATGTTAGTTTATCTGGTAACCCAGACATTACTAGGAAAGGGTGGGCGGATTTGACGACGCTGTTCTCGGTGGGAGATATTGTAAGCTTTAGCACCGAAAAGAACAATGTTACGGCGACTGTTACTGATGTAACGGCTACGGAGCTCACTATTGACGGTGTGTTTGCGGAGGAAAATATTTCTGCATTAAATGAGGTTTCTGCCTATGTATCCTCTCCGGTTGCACTTATGTCCTTGGACGAGCCCGAGAGCTTCGTTCCCAAGCTGTTTGCGCCGGGAGATGGTATAGAGATTTCAGGCTCTTCGACTGAGGATTTCAATATAAGCTTTGTTATAGACAAGATAGAGGGCAGTACCTTATATGCTCAAAATGATATTTTTGCTGTGACTACGCCTGTAACGGATAACTCCGTTATTACAATTGAACGCAAAATCCCCGACCTTGATTTTATTTGCGAAAACGACAACCGACTGTTTGGTTGTTCAAATGCCGACAAGACAATATACGCGTCGGTTCTCGGCGACCCGAAAAACTTTTTTGTATATCGCGGACTTTCTACAGACTCTTATGCTGTGGCAGTTGGAGGTGAAGGGGATTTTACTGCTTGCTGCGCTTATGATACCGGCGTTCTATTTTGGAAAGAAAACAGACTTCACAAGCTGCTCGGCTCGGTTCCTTCTCAATATTCGCTTTATTCTTATGAAATTGAGGGCGTTGAGAAGGGGTCACATAAATCTCTTGTTGTATTAAATGAAATTCTATACTATAAAGGTCTTAGCGGAGTGTACGCATATCGGGGCGGTATTCCAGATCTGATTTCTTCTGAATTTGGAGAGCGGAGCTTCAGGGAAGCAATTGCCGGTACTGACGGAGAACAATATTATCTATCGGTGAAAGAAGGGGAAGAGAGTTATCTATTCACGTATGACACAAGAAAAGGTATTTGGCTGCTCGAGGATAATACCAGAGCGCTTGATTTTGCTCGTATAGGAAAAAAACTTTATTTCACTGACGGCAAAATATACATTGCCAATAACGACGACGAAGAGCGCGGTATTGAGTGGCTTGCGCAGTTGACTCCTTTTTATGAGAGTATTGAAGGAGAAAAGGTATATTCGAGGTTTTCTCTTCGTTGCGAAATTCCCGAGGGCAGTTATATGATTATTGATGTCAGATGCGATGGAGGATTATGGGAGAGTGCGGGAAAAATTGTTGGGAAGAGCGGAGGAATTATTCCCATAAGTATTCCGATTAATCGTTGCGACAAATTTGAGCTCCGTTTTCGCGGCAAGGGGACATTCAAAATATTGTCCATTTTGCGCGAATACTATATTTCAAAATAAAGGATGTGATAATATGGCAGTTTTGCCGAGAAAATTTAAAGCATACAGACAACCGTCACTTGAAAATAAACAAGAGTCACTTGAAAATCGTGTTGCGGCAATTGAAGAATATTTGTCTTATTTCTGTGAGCAAGTGGAACACACTTCCGAAGTGGACGCAAAAAAGCTTGAGGAGCTTATAAATATATGCGAAACACTCAAAAAAGAAATTAAAGAATTTAAGGAGACTAAAAATACTTAGCAACGGTTTGAATATTATGTGAATACCACGAACAGAAGAATAAATGAATTAACAAAAAAGGTCGAGGAGGCAAAAAAGAAAGGGAATGTCAATTGATTTTAACAAGTACTTAGAATACCAAGATATAGGAACTGAGTCCAACGTAAAAAGGCTGGCGGCAGAGATTGCTGATATGAATTACGATGACTTTACTAAAGGCGACGATTATGCCTCACTAGCCAAGAGATATTCAGAGCAAGGGAAAAAGGCTATGGATGACACAATAGGGCAGGTGTCGGCGCGTACAGGCGGTCTTGCTTCGTCCTATGCGACAAGTGCGGCAAATCAGGCGTATAACGGTTACATGGAAGAGCTTGAGGATGCAGCACGTGCTCTTTACGACTCAAAGAGACAAGAAAAAATTGATAATCTTGGTATTTCGCAGTCGATTTGGAGTGACAAGGTAGGCAATAATCAGTGGCAACAGCAGTTTGATTACAACGCAAATAATGATAGTAAACAAGAGGCGCGGAATAATGCTGAAGTGATGTGGCGCGCAGGAAAAACTTTGTCAGATGAGGAACTTGAATTTCTTGGTATTGATAGGGAGATAGAAGCGGCCTATATAAAATATTATGAGCCTGAACCAGAGCCTGAAGAACCATACACGCCTATATTGACGGCAGAACAAGTTACAGATATTGTCTATGACTATAATAAGAAAAATGAATTTATAAATGACCATATTGCTAAAGAATATTTTACTTATTATGGACAATATCCCCCAAATTATTACGGGGATCAGTATGAGAATGTATTCAAATTTGTAAAAGCAAACCATACGAACCCAAAAAATTTAGCAATTTACCTGGATGCACAAATTCAACAAATGGACACGGAAACGGAAAAGGCCAGTTATTCGTCGGTGTTTGATAGAATCGCTGCTCAATTTGGTGTAAATTTGGAAGAAGCAATTCAGGAAGCAGAGGCTGAAAAAGCGAAACAGGAAGCAGAGGCTGAAAAAGCGAAACAGGAAGGCACTAGCCCCGAAGACGATACCCCAAAAATAAAATTCAACATGTTTCCTGCATGGGACAGCCCATATATGTTTGTGAGAGACTAAAAGAGAGGAGTTTTCTATGTCAAACAGCATTAATAATAGTTTTGAGGATAACAAGAAAAATGAAACTGAACCCCCAAGAGAGCAATCAAGTTTGCAAGATCTTCTTAATGCTGTGAGAAACAGCAGACAAGATAACAGTTATAATAATCAATCCACAGCAAGCTCTTTGTCAGAGCTTCTCTATATCGTTAAGAAAAACAGGATAGAGTCATCTTACGGTATTGACGATTATACTACGGGATATCAGGACTGGTATGGTAGAATGGCAGGCTTTGCAAATGGTATTTATAATGATTCTGCTACGCGTTCAGAAGGTTATCAAGCGGGCTATGGAGAATATTATACAGGCAGGCAGACTGAATACGATGCACTGATTGAGGAAGGTAAGAAGTATTACGATTATTTCTCTCAATATGGAGATCTTTATCGGGAGGGATATAAAAATGATTTTATGAAGGAGTACGGTGAAATAACCGATTCCGCTAAAGCTAACATGGATTATGTAGCTCGTCAGAATGATTATTGGGCCCAATGGGAGAGTGAGGACGCCTACAACAAGGCACTTGAGGAGCAAAAGCAATACGAAGAAATGCTTAATCTTAACCTTGATGCTTATGCCAATGAAACTGCTGAGCTGGAGGCAAAAGCAAATAATCTAAGAGAAAATATGTCTTGGTGGGAAAAGTCCGTTTTTGGCGAGGCTTGGAACAAATTTTACGATTTTCTGGGGCGTCTCAATAACTCTGCCGAAATTGCAGAAGGCTTTGACGGAAAATATACTAAAAATGATTTGTTGAACCAATACAACTCCGAAATTGTCAATAGAAAAAATTATTATAATTCTGCAAAGCATATTCAAGACGAAGTGAAAAACCGTGAAAGCGCTCAAAAGCTTCAAGAGGAGGCATTATTAGACCCGGATTTTGACAAGTATGTTCAAAAAGGGATTTCGTTTGGAGACAGAAAGTATGCTGTTGGCGGTTCTGAGTATATGAAAAATCCGAATATTTTTAATAAAATTACCGGATACAGAGGTAAAAACGGAGATTTGATAGCACTTCTGAATGTTGACTCCGGTATCAGAGAGCAAGCGTTGAAAATGAGTGATGAACAGTTTGAAACATACAATTATTTATTTGGCAAATATGGAAGGGAAAAGGCGAATGAATATTTTGCAATGATTTCAAACCAACTCGATAATCGCGTGCTTGAATCCTACGCTCTAATGGTAAACGACAACTGGTTTCTTGAAACACCGATAGCCTTAGCCGCGGGAGTGGACAATACCTTGACTGGTATGGTAGCAGGAATGTCAAATATGTTTTCGGGCAATGAGGAGACCGTTAATCCTGATATGCTTCAAAGGTTAGACTCCGTGTTGGCGTCAGATGAAGAAGGGTTTACAAGAGTGACTCACGATGCGGCGAGTGCTATTGGTGGCATGCTTCCTTCAATCGGTGTTTCTGTTCTCACGGGAAGTCCTCTTGCAGGTACAGCTGTTATGGGTATGAGCGCGGCTGGTAACGCATATAATGAGATGATTTCTCTTGGATACAACAAGCAACAGGCTCGGACATACGGTGTGCTCATAGGCGTATCCGAAACAACCTTACAGTATGCACTCGGTGGTATTGGTAAGCTTGGCGGCAAGGTTTGGTCCGCAGCGGCTAAAACAAGTTTTGCGAAGGCTATAAATAATGCTCTTGCAAAGATTTCAATTACGGCTCCCGATGTATTTAAGCTCCTTGGCAATATGGGAAGTGAAGGACTTGAAGAAGGGTTGCAGACTGTCCTTGAGCCTGCCTTCAAATCCCTTGCCACGGGTGAGGATTTTGAAAGCCCCAAGTTTAGCGAGATTGCCTACAACACCTTGCTAGGCGCGATTACATCCTTTGCCTTTGAAGGTAGCGGAACTGTAAGCGATATTGCTACTGGGTTTAAAAAGGTTGATGTTGGGACGATACGCGTGGCACGGTCTTATGCCGCTTATGCGCTAAACAATATGGACAAAAATTCAATTGGATATATTGCAGCGCAAAAGCTTGTTGACAAAATAAATAACAAAAGTTCGCTTACCGTCAATGACGTGCGAACTGTTATTCGAGAAGTTTCAAATGAAATAAGAAACGCGGGAATTGTGGGCGAACTTGAGAGCCGCGGTGTTGACGCTCTTATATCCGGGGGGCTTGAGATGGCGCCAGGCACCTCGGCAAACAGGGCGGCATATAAGATGCAGAAAAAAAGCGATAAGGGAAAAAGAATTTCGAACTACTCTATTGGAAAGCTTTATTCTAGCATGTCTGAATCGCAGACGAGAACAGCAGTGCAGACGAGGTTGAAGTCAGACGGCGTGAGCGAGGTTGAGGCTCGTCAGCTTGGCAATACGGTTACCGATGTTATAACCGGGCGCGAGGTGAGCAATAGCAAGATTTCGGAGGTCATAAAGAACTCTGCGGCGCGCTCGATCTTAAGTGAGAGCATTGGCGCAAAGATAAGCGAGGACAGCTCGGTCAGCGATGTCAAGGCGGCTATAAAGAGCTATCAGAATGGCGCAAAGGCGACTCTTGGAGGAAATGTATCAAAAACGGCACAAAACGGCTCTGCGGCAAAATTTTCGGTGTCAGAGAATGCGGATGGTGGATATGACGTTGTCGCTGAGGCGAACGGTGAGAGAATAGCTCTGCCCGGATACACTTTTAAGTCGCAGAAACAGGCGGAAGCGGCGGTGTACGCTATGACGCTTGGTATGCGCTCGGAAGGCTTGAAGGGGCTTGTTACTATCTCAGAGAGTTTACCTCAAGGTGTAAGCCTTGGCAATGCTGCTATTGCTTTTAATGTGTTCTACAATCAAGGAAAGCAGGGTAAGGCAATGTCTGCAGCGAAGAATACGGAGTTTCTGTCACTCGCTCAGAGGCAGTACGCATATAATTGCGGTATCATTGATGGGTTGCTCGAGAAGGGAAGAAATAAAAATTCTTCGACAGAGGTA
Organism: Eubacteriales bacterium; assembly: GCA_045588675.1. GTDB lineage: Bacteria > Bacillota > Clostridia > Oscillospirales > CAG-272 > SVTX01. The sequence goes on from JAZNER010000035.1 coordinate 9,644, forward strand.
TTGCATAAGGACAAGAAAAATGATATAATTAATAAGCAGAACTCTAAAAAGGAGAAAAACTATGAATCAGAACGAACAGATGAGTTTAGAAGAATACAAGAAGAAAGTAGGAGAATGTCTGAAGAGGATAGGCAATCGTACCGAAACGGAAGTAGAAAACTTGATCTCAGAGAACGAAAAAGACTTGCAGTGGCTTTTAGACAAGAACTGTCAGCCTCTCGGAGCGGCGAATCTGCTCCTCAATCCTCTCTGGTAAATCATAAAACAGGTAAAACAATTGACATATTAGAAAATGTTGATGGTGATTTGTTTCACGACATTTTTGAAATAGCAAGAAATTATTTGAAAAATGGCGAGCTTGTGGATCTGCATGACCACTACGATAACGCTATATGCTATATTTCTAATGATGGTCTTTGCGGTTTCGCTATTGAAAATAACGGCAATCTTGTCAGCGTTTTCAATTTGGGAGAAGGCGGATTTCTTGACACTATTTCTGAGTATGTTAAAGAAAAAGGAGCTACACACCTAGACTGTTATAACAGTGATGTTCAGCCGCTGACTTTAATGTACGAAAGAAAGTTAGGCTTCAAAACCGCTTCCATAATGGACTATAATATGGAATACGACCACGATAATATTGCCGAAAATCACGGTATGCCGAAGGTTGCTTTTATGGTCAACACTGAGGCAGAAGTTGAAACAAGAGAGTTCAACAAGGACCAGTATGACGAGGCGGTAGAATATCAGAGGTCGTTTGTTGATGATTTTAATTATAAAAAAGATCAAATTACAGGCGAGGATAGTGCTATATGGCGTTACAAGAGCAGTGAGAGCTACAAGATAAACGAGGCGATACGCAGTGGGCGAGAGCTGACTGATGAGGAGTCGGCGTTTGTTGAGGAGCTTGATAGGGAGCTTGAGAAAACGCCTAAGTATAGCGGGGTTACATACCGAAACATATCGTTTGATATGCAAGGGCAGGAGGCTTTTGATGCTTTCGTTGCGGAGCATGTTGAGGGAGAAGATATTATTTATCCGGCATATACTTCAACTTCAAAATCCGAAATCGGATATCTTGTTGACGGTGAGTTGACTGCTCATATAGAAATTTACAGTGAGAACGGTCATGACATCTCAAAAATCGGAAATGAAAAAGAACAAGAGGTTTTATTTGATAGAAAAACCCGTTTTTATGTAAAATCCATTTCTTATGATGGCAAAACGGCAAATATAGTTCTGGAGGAAATAGCATATGGAGAAGAAAAGATTTCAAGAAGCAGTGAAGGGAATCGTTCAACACAACAAAGATACAGTGCCCAGAGTGGAGCATCCTCGATGCAACAAATGCAAGTTGCTGGTTCGGCAGGAACGAATGAGAGTGTGTCCGGCCTTTCCAAACGGGATCCCCAAAAAGATATACTGCAACGAAACGGTTTGCGAGACATTCGAACAAAAGTAAATTCTTTAACGGAGAACGACAATGGAGTACAAGAAATACAGGGCGAAAGTGGCGTTTATTCTGATAACGGAGCACGGGTTCGAGGAGAAAGAGGCGTTGCAGAAGGTCGAACGGTACAAACCGGAGTGTCAAAGGCTCATGAACGAGGGGTATCTGCCCGAGAAGACGGCGGAGATTATCAAGGACAAAAAGGGAATGAGCAAGGAGCAGTTCGAAGAAGCGATAAAGGGAATAATTCAACACAACAAAGATACGATTCCGAAAGTAACTCGTCCGAGATGCAACGATTGCAAAAAACTTTGCCTGAAAAATCGGATGATAACATGCAAAACTTATCCCGAGGGCATACCGCGCGAGATACTAAACAACAAAACAACTTGTCCCCAATTCGAAAAGAAATAAATTCTTTAACGGAGAATGATAATGGACATCAAGAAATACAGGGCGAGAGTGGCGTTTACTCTGATAACGGAGCACGACTTTACGGAGAAAGAAGCGTTGCAGAAAGTAGAACGGTACAAAACGGAGTGTCAGAAGCTCATGAACGAGGGGTTTGGGGAGTAGGCAATAGCGAAATTATTTCCAAAGGATCTGTAAAGCTCAAGACGGGTGAAATAGTGACTTCTGTCAAGAATTTGACTAAAGAGATGAAAGACGTCGTTGAGGCGGGTAAGAGACTTGGCACGAATGTGGTAATTGCTGATATCAAGAAGGGCAAAAAAAACATTGATGGTCTGTGGGACGGAAAAACTTTGTATATCAACCCTAAGCCCAACAGCGGCAATCCAATGTTCGTATTGCTAAAGCACGAGTTGACGCATTTTACAGAGGTTTCCTCTAAATATGGAGAATTTCTCCTTTATGTTACTGACAGCAAGGCGTTTGCCAAGTGGCTCAAGGACAATGGATTTAAGAACAGTCAAGAGTATATTGCAAAAATTATATCCGACTACAATAAAATCGGTAAAAATTGGGATAATAAAGAGGGCAGAAAAAAGGCACAATGTGAGATGGTAGCGAACTTTGTCGGTGATGTTCTTTTTGTTTCGGACAACTCGCTTGAAAGATTTGTCAACGAATTGTCGCCCGATCGTAAGCACACTTTTGGTGACTTCGTCCGCGATTTTATTGCATGGATCAAGAAGGTGCTTGGCAAGACCGACGAGGTTGCAATGCTTGAAAAGAAGTATGCGAAGCTTTTCAAGGATGCAAAGACGGTTGCGGCAAAGGAACACAGTGCGACTGAAAAGGAATCGAGTTACTCTGTTTCACCTGATCTTGACAGCGAACTTGACACGGTGCTTAATGGTACATTTGATGCATCTAAAAACGAGGTGTACCTTGGAGAAACATCAAATTTTATGACAGAAATAATAGGTGCAAATGCCTTTTCGCTTTATATGCCTGCATCCAAAGCATATTCTTCGTTGGTAACCGAAGAGGAGTATAATAAAAAGCCCTACTACACAAAGCAGGATAATTATCACGGTATTGGCAAAGCTGCTTTTATAGAGATACTTGAAAAATCTGAGACTCCTATTGCGGCATTCGCTGCATCTCATGATGAAAGCGGTAATAAGAGGCAAAATAGAATCGTTCTTGTTACTGACAAATTAATTCGAGATGTACAAAGTGGTAAAAATGGATACGCTGTAGTGGTGGAAGAGGTTGACACTAAAGGATTGAGCGACGGAAAAAGAGTAAATGCCAACAAAACTATCACAATATACCCACGAACTCAATTACTTACAGACATTCAAAACGCGATAATTGATGGTAGGATTCTTAACTTCTCCAAAAAAGGAGAACATCTTTTCGCTGGGGTACGAGGGTCCAATCCCCAAGCAGCCATACGAAAAGATGTTCTTGATAAAAATATAGCACACTTTTGGGCAAATGTCAAGTGGGAAAAGCAAAAAAATAAAACTTTTTCTACCAAAGAGGCGGCAATGCCTTCTGCAATTCGTCTTGCTTTGGAAAAAGCGGGCTATATTGACCAAGACGGTCATATTAAGTATATGCAGGAAAGTGAAGATTTATCACAAGACGGCGATGATTCTTCTTACTCTTACACCCACAAAGACGAAAACGGAGTTGATAATTATACCGAAGAGCAGTATAATAATTTTGGATGGGTCAGGGCGAACAACATTATAAATGCAGGGTATTGGCGCAACTTCACCGAGAATTTTGCACAGGCTGTTTCGGGAAACTATAATTACCCTAAAAACAAAAAAGGCGATTACATGATCGATGTTTACGATGCTTATGATTTTTCAGGCGTTGCAGACATTATCATATTCGCAAGTGGAATCATTGAGAGTCCTAATGTAAGTAAAATAATAAAAATTAATTCCTCGGATTCATTCGCAATCGAGGAAACAAGGAGAGATATATATGCGCTTGAAAGGCGAGGAATACAGTGCAAGGCTGGAAACATTCTCAACATCTACATTAAAACTGATATCATACGGTTTGGCATTGGAAGAGGAAACAGTGAAAAAAATGCACGACATAACTACGGATTCGACACTAAACGAAGTTCAAGTGAGGCAAAAGCTAATCCAATTGTTGAATTCCACATCAACGAAAAAAGAGGAACAATAACAACGACGTACCAAAATGGCGAAGTTGTCACAGAAAACCTTAGCGGTCAGGATTCGTCTTACTCTTACACCCACAAAGACGAAAACAGAGTTGATAATTATACCGAAGAGCAGTATAATAATTTTGGATGGGCAAGAAATGACAATATAGTTTCGTATAACAATCTTAAAGATTTGCATTCAAAATTGCAATCAAAACGGTCTTTGCACAGTTTTCCTCAATCTATGAGGGGAGAAGCTATAGTTGCAGTCAATGATCATCCGGAGGTGAGTCTTGAGGTAAATAACACCTTATTGTTTATAGCAGGAAGAAAGGACTCTCCAAGGATAACAAGAGTTATAAAAATCGATCTATATAATGAAACGGATATATCTGAATTGGAGAAAATAATTTATGAAGCAGAAAACGGACCTTGGTCACGAGCGCGTAGTATTGTTGCGAACATGTTTGAATCAGGACTTGTCAGAGAATACCGTCCTAAAGATTTCCCGAGTTATCAAGAATACAAGGCTGAAGCACGGCAGCGAGTCCTCGGACAAGAAGGCGGTGGAGATAACAGAAATAATCAACAACAGAACGGGCGAGCAAATGATACTGGAGAAAATAGCGGCGATGAAATAACTCAATATTTTTATGCCCCAAAAAAGTCTGAGACTGTTGACGAATTGGTCAAACTTTACAACGAGAAGCTTATTACCGAGGAAGAATTCAAGGAGCGACTGGTAGGCAACAAGAAAGACGATCCGATCAGCATTGCGAGAATGACAGAGGAGGCTGCTGATACCACACCTGACATCAAGCGACGCAGGGGCAAGGTAAAGGGTGACGGCGAGAGAGACACCATCATATCAGGTGGTAAGGCGGACATTTTCAGCAAGGAATTTAAGAAAGAGGTTGGAACTGACGAATTTATTCAGAAGTACAAAACCATTACCAACGAGGATACTTTGAGGCTTGCAGCAGAGGAGCTTGATCGTGAGGGCTACAAGGGCGTCGAAGATTGGCTTGCATTGAATCCCGAGAGGGCTTCAGTGGTGGATATTGTGAAAGGATTTATCCTTCTCGACCGTTATCGCAGACTTGGACACGTTGAAGGGCAGGTGCGCGTTGCGCAGAAGCTCTCGGAAATGGGTACAGCGGCAGGTCAATCGGTGCAGTCGTTCACGATCTTGCGCAGACTTGACTCGGCAGCTATGCTGGCTTATTCCCAGAAATCTATGGAAAAAGCGTTCAAGACCATGGCAGAGGGAAAGAGTGATGCTTGGCTGAAAAAGCACACGGATAGATTTAAGCTTACTGACGAGGATATTGAATTTATCTTCAACAGAACGATTCTTGCGACAACTCTTCCTGATGGGCGCGACAAGGACATTCTTATTTCGCAGATAGCGCAGAGGTTACAGGACAAGCTTCCACCCGAAAAGGGACAAGGACTGAAGGCGTTGCAGAGAATTTCGATGCTTCTAAATCCCAAGACGATAATTCGTAATATTGTCGGTAACGTGTCTATTGCTCCCGTGCATTGGGTATCAGACTGGGTGGGAACGGTAACAGATATTACCGTGTCAAAAGTCTTTAAAACAGGAGTGCGTACCACAAGTGCAATACCCAGCGTAAAGGAGAATGTCAAGGCATTTGGAAGGGGAGCGTATGAATCCTATGATGATTTTCGAAAGAAGATAAACACACAAATGAAACTTGACCGATTTAACATTGACAAGGCTCAAGGAAAGTCGTTTGACGAGTATGGCAAGATGCGCAGGCTTGCACAGGCATTGAATGCAATGGACAGGCTCACATCTTTCGCGCTTGCTGTGGGTGACCGTCCCTTTTACGAGTATTGGTTTACTCGATCCATCAATGCGCAGATGCGAATAAACAAGGTGGATGTGCCTACGGCAGAGATGATTGAGATCGCAACTCAGGAGGCTTTGCAGAGGACTTGGCAGGACGACAATGATTTTACACGGGTTGTAAGCGAAGTTAAGCGCGGACTTAATATCATTACTGTAAAAGGGTATGGATTAGGTGATGTCATAATCAAGTTTACAAAAACTCCGGCAAATATTGCAAAGGCCATATACGACCTGTCTCCCGTTGGTTTTGTGAGCGCGACAAGAGCGGCATTTAATCTTAAAAATGCTGTAAAATCAGGAAAGAATGTAGCAACGGCGCAAAAGAATTTTGTTAATAGCTTTTCAAAAGCGGCAGCCGGAACAATGCTATATGTTATTATGGTGGCACTCTTTAATGCGGGACTGCTTACGGGCAAAAGTGATGAAGATAAGGATGTTGCCGCTTTTGAAAGGTGGGTACAGGGAATTCCTTCGTATTCTATCAAGCTAGGCGGAAAATGGTTCTCTTATGAGTGGATGCAACCTATCGGATCTGCAGCGGCTATTATTTCTGATTTTATGCAGTCTAAGGATGACGAAACAGGACCATGGGATAGCATTTTAATGGCATTGAAATCCGGTGGAAACATATTTGTGGAACAATCTTTTTTGCAATCGTTTCAAAGGCTTTTCTCGGCAGATTCGGTATTTGATGGTGTATGGGATATGATAGCAAGCGATCCATCAGCTTGGGTACCGCAGATATTCTCGCAGTTCGCAAACCTCTTTGACGAAAAGAGGCGCGTGACTTTTGATAAGGCAAATCCGACAAAGACGCTTCTTAATGCTATCAAATACAAAATCCCTGGATTACGTAATACCTTGACAGAGGACGTGGATGTATTTGGGCGAGATATACCTAACTCTCAGGCAAATGTGGGAAATGCATTCTTTAATCCTGCAAATACATATGTTGATACCTCGGATGCGGTGACAGACCACGTTTACGGTCTTTATAAGGAGCTTGGCAGTAAGGCTATGATCCCGCCAAAAGTAGAGCATTCTATTGAGATGAATGACAAGAGAATTACTCTTTCGGCGTATGAAAGGGCAGAGTATCAGCATATTATGGGCGGTGTGTCATACAAAATTATTGAAGGATTACTTGCAAGCGAGCTCTACAATTCTTATTCTTCAGCAGAAAAGGAAATTATTATCAAGAAAGTGTATTTATACGCGAAAAATGTTGCATATGCAAATTATAACACGGAGATTACATTTGAAATGGTCAATGCGATTCATCCGTATATTTCGAGAAACGAGTTCAACGCTATGACCGACGAGCAAAAGATAGAAATCTACAGAGCCGGCATTCTACGAGAATATTCTGATTTTATGAAAAGTGATAAGGACGGAGTGATAGCATATTTTGAAAACGAGGCGGCGAGAAGCGCTATTCTTGATGCATCTAAAGCTTATGATATAGACAAGGTCAACAAATTACTTGAAGCCGCACATTCAAACATCTCACGCTACAGTGCTGACGAGGAAGATGCGACAGAAAAAATGAAATCTTTTAATTCTTCTACTAAATCCTCTCTTACTAAGTGGTGGAAAGTCCAATACAGGCTTGCAAGTGTTGAAAACAATTTTTCTGAGATGCTGAAAATTGAGGATATGCTTGTTGAAATAGGAATATATGGCAAATACTCTGATGTAAGGAAAAAGCTTAAAGAGTGGCTTGAAGATCAGGAAGAATGGATTGATGATCAAAGTGACGGATTCGAAGATTTTGACGAGTGGATTGAAAATCTTGATGAATGGTAATAGAACCCCGCACGATTTCGTGCGGGGTTCTTATTAGATTGTGCAGATAAGATTGTCTACCACATCTCTCAGGTGCTCTGGATTTAGGGATCCCTCGTTACAAAGTCTAACTAGGGTTTCGATTTCCGAGCGATTTAATGTTACTCCCGGTATTTCGGTGACAAGCTCGCGCTTGCTGGCGTTTTCTTCGATGCAGGCGATGCCATAGGTTACAATGTACAGTTTCATAATTTTGTCCTTCCTTTAAACTGTTAGAATAGTTTCTTCGGATTTCTCCGGTTTGCAGGCGTTCAGGTCTCCTAAATCTATATCCAGAACGGCGGCAAGTTTCACGATGCTTGACAGTTTGGGATCCGAGTCACCAAACTCTATCATAGTCAATCCTGGACACGAAAGACCGGAAAGCTCTGCGGCTCTAGCGACGGTAAGACGCTTGCGTTCGCGCTTATCACGGACTATTCGACCGAAATGTCGTGTAAACAATGTATAATTCCTCCTTTCGACAAATTCGTGTATATTTTATGAGGAAACACCAGTTTTTGAAATAAAGTGCAGTTATCTTATGTTAAGAGAATTTAACATTTACAAAACATCTAAAAGACTATTAATAAAACCCCGCAGCGTTTTATTGGTTTTTTGTTGGTTAAAGAAAATCCCCCACCCAAGAGGGTGGGGGATTTTCTTTAACTGTGATTGTTTAGTTTTTTATATTTGTCGTAATGCTGACTATTCCTATAAAAATAAACTCTCCGTTTATCCAGACACTATTTCCAATCACAATGTTTATTATTAAAAAAATTATGTTCATTATTATTAATTCAGTACCAAACATAACAAAAGATGCATCTTGGATTCTCTCATTCTTAATTAGGGCCGAAGCAGCTGTGAGAATCAGAAAAGAAACAACCCCTGAAGTGCCATACACAACTGCATCTAATGTAGTAGAACCAGTAAATAATGATATTTGTAGTATTGATTTAATGAATGGAACAGATGCGAAGAGCCCAAACAAAAATGCTAAAATGGTAAAAGTCAGTAGGAATAATATGTAAAAACATATAATCCATAATATTGATATTAAAAATGATGAAACAAAATTCTTAGTACTATTCATAGAGTTAATTATTCCAATGCTTCGTGTTTTTCACAAAAATATAGTTTTGTGCCGTGCTTAAGTTTTTCGTCATACTCGAAATGGTAGAGTTTATCCTCAAAGGTGAATTCGTAGAACGGTTGTTTTTCATTTTTTTCGATACTATCAGATGTAATTATTTTTTCGACTACATTGTATTCGCCCGGAGAGAGTATGTAGATGATGTGAGGGTCTGAACAATCTTTGGCAAATGAAAGACAGATAGAAGATATTATTGTACCCAATATAATAATTATTATTATTGCATAAAAAACTACACTTTTGAAAATCTCTATTGCGTTTGGCTCATTGTTTTTGGCAGCAGAGTCAATTCGATTTTGACGATTGTGTGCAAAAATCAGAGACAATAAAAGGGTAACGCTCATTAATGCTACGGCGTTTGGAACGACAAATGCTACGACTGCATCTGCTTTATCGGAATTATTTATCCACGAAGACGAAGTGATTATAACAGATAAAATAATTGTTATAATAGCAGAAAAAATACCCATCAATGTAAGGACATGAGATAGTATTGTATGTTCTGAATTATCAATCTGTTCTTGAACGAACTTAGCCTTTCTCTCTATTTCCTCTTTCTGCTCGTCTAACTGTGTTTTTGCATCATCAATCCATTTTGTAACTTGGGCAGATTGGTTAATCAGAGTTATATTTATCTCTAATGCTGAATTGAAATGATCTATGATATAATCCAACCTCTGGATTAGTTCCTTTTTTTCTCTTTCCTTGCAATCTGATTTGAAATCACCATCCATAATTTTGGACTTAATTATCAAGGCATTTGACAGGTATCCCTCTAATTCTTCTACGGCATCAATGCTTTTGTACTTAAAGGGCTTGATTAACTCTAGGGCTTCAACAATTTCCTTAGCTTTGGTATATTCACAGTTTACTATATCACGCTGTTTTACTTTGCTTAAGTCAATAGACATTATAGGTCCTCGCTTTTTGTTTCATTATCCAAAAACATCTCTTGTTTTATAAAATGCGAATATTTCGTGTTTCGGAATGATTTGTTCATGTTTTGGGTCATTATCATTATAAAATCTACGCCAAGGTCCTCCGTCAATATGGCTCATTTCTATTAGATCCAACACATCAAGCTCCCAAGTCTTTTGCAAGATAAATTCCAGCGCATCTTTCATCGCTTGTGTTAAACTACTGTGTCCCGGCTCGATTATCTGCTCCATTTTCCCATACTGATATTTCATAAATTTATGATAGACAAAGGGAATAACAGGACCACTTGGCCAGGCGTGAAATGCATCACTAAACATAGATTGTCCTTCGTTTCTTTTCATAAATTCAATTTCGCTGAAATATAAAAGCTTTTGTAGCCGTTTGCAAGTCATAAATATGGTTGTCGTTGGATTTTGTTTATTGTATTCGTTTGTTCTTTCAATAATATAATTTGCAGCTGCTATACACATGGCAGTTAACATGGATACCTCCGATATAAAAATGTTCTTGGTACAATAATATTTATTGTCGGCCCAAAGTATTCGGAAGTATTCTCCTTTCATTATTTTTTGTTTGTTTTTATTATTGTTTCTTCGGTTGTAGACAACGCAGGCTGATTTGCCGACGATGTCGGCGTATCTTCGCACGATATGAACATGTTAAGGAGAAAAAACTATTTAAGGCAATGATGTAATTGAATACAATCTCACTTTTTAAGGACTTTGTTTTTGATTTCATTTTATATTTTATCTAATTTCCAATACAAAAAATCAAATTGAGCGGGCACCCGTTGGTGTCCGCTCCTGTTTAATCAATCTAGGAAGTCTTCGACGACATCCCAAAAGTGTACGAGTGATAGCTTCATCTCGTTACACATGATTACAAGTTCAGCCACTTTGCTCTCATTAGATGACAATTCTTCTGCAGCAGAAACTATTCTTTGTTTATGATCAACTGCGGCAATTCCATAGCTCGTATGAGATTTATCTTCGCTTAAGTATGTTTTTTGAATCAGTATGTACTTGCAGTCCATTTAAGAAAGTCCTCCTTTCCTTAAAATATAGACTGCATTATACGGCCTCTACATTCGGAAGACACACATTAATTTCTCCAATATCGATTTTAAGTGCATGGGCAATATTAAGTACACTAGAAAGTTTAGGATCTGAATCGCCGAGCTCTATCATTTCAAGTCCACGATCACTAAGCCCACATTTTTCAGCGGCTTCTCTTATCGTCATTCCTTGGCGCTCTCTTTTCTCTCGTACTATTTTGCCAAAATTATGCACGAAGCTCATAATGTTTTCCTCCTCTTCATTTCACTTTTATTTTAACTAGAGGAGAATATTGACGCAATGAAGCGCAGTTCGGTTATATGTATAAAATGTGAATTATTTTTTACATTATTGAAAAATGTTGACAAATGTCGATTTAAGGAGTATAATATACTTGTAGCAATCGTTGACAGGATATGTTTTTGTCAACATAAAGAGTGTTTCAAATTATTTGTGCCTAAAATGTGACAAAAATTTGTGCACACTCTATATATAGTGTGTTTTAAGAGGAAATATGCCTGTATTTAGTGGAGAAGAAAATCTCTCCTTCTCCGCCAAAACAAAAGAGTGGTACACCGTACCACTCTTTTGTTTTGGCGAAAAAGGGGTGTAATGAGAAATCTCACACCTGAACGCCTGTGTTCAGGTAAAAGTTCAAATCTCTCCTTCTTCGCAAAAAAAGTCCTTGTTTATCAAGGACTTTTTTCTTTTAACAGGCTAATAATCCTTACAATCCCACAGTGACCTCAAAAAATATTTTTTCATCGCAGGTTCGCAAGGCTTTGGAAGCTTTTTGTTAAACATTTCGCTTAAAAGCATTGTGATTTCCCGCGAAAAAGAGTATTGCTACAAGCAATCCTATCGCGATACCCGCAAAATAATACAGTATCATAATAAACCCCTTTTTTATTTTAGTATGCCTGTTTATTTTGAACTTTTGAATGTCAGTTTTCTTCTTTTTTGGATTTTTTATATGCAATCGCCCGACCGATTTTGCCGTCTGCTGCTAAAAGACCAATATGACAGAGAGTTTTTACTATTGAATAGGCATTAATTCCGTGAATTTTTGATGCTCTTGAATATTCTTTAACTGTAAAACGCTCGGACAAATCCTTTGGAATAAAGAGCTGATAATCGTTCTTGCTTTTAAATACATATGCCTGCCGGAGAGAAATCGGAATCAGCTCGTATTTCCTGTATTTTGTACGCCCGCGAGAGCCTTTTGCAATATTTTTCTTGTACTGCTCGGCTTCCATCATAAGTATAATCAGAGAGAAACGGGGAGAAGATATAAGGTCGCGAAAATAATAAAGCCCGGTATCTTCGTCATAGTAATAGCTTCTGTAACGAATGGGGTTACTGTCCGCAAGGTCGCTGTTGGTGTAATAGTAACGAGTGCAGTTTCCGTATGCATCGTACTTATATTTTACCACAGTATTACCCGAATTGTCAAGTATGCCAATGACATCTCCGCGAGGATTCTTGTCGTAATAATATGTTCCCGTTCCGCTGGAATTAGTAAATATAACACCTACTATCTCAGACTCTTCGTAAAGGAAAACAAATTTTTTGATAATAGTCAATCCATCGTTAAATTTCATAGTTCTGGTGCCGCTAAGAATTGATAAATTTACAAAAAGGGTGCCGCCGAAGCGACACCCGAAGTAGTATTTGTTCGGTGACAGTATGATTGATCGATTACCATTCACGAAATACATCCATAACACCTAAAGCTTCTGCACAATCATAGTTTTTTAATAAATCACTAACGTATTCTAAGATAATTTCACTTTCTTCTGTTTCAATGAAATTATGCAAAGAATTCCATGTGTTTAATTCAAATGCCAATGCCTTAACTATCTGATTGACCTGAACCGTGTCTTTTTTGTTCCCAAGCAGTTTTTTTGCAAAATCTGAAAATAATGTATCAAGTTTTTTTAGAGCTTCTTGTGGGATATTTTCGTTTTTTTTGAATTGCTTGATTATTGCTTCTTTTTTTCTTTTATAAAACTTATTTGATTCATAAACTTTTAGATATTCTTCATACCATTTTTCTTCCAATTCATGCCAATTATCTAAGGTGAACTTTTCAAGCCATCTTTGAATAATATACTGAATTCCCCAACTAACTGCAGGTGACAAAGGTTTAAGCGTATCATTAAACTCCTTATAAGTTTTTATTACATTTAAATCCTCCATAATATACCAATATAAGTCTCCGTTAGGTTTTCTTTCAGATTCTCGCATATATCGAGGTATGGATACAAAATTCGGTATTTCAAAGTGACCTAATCTCTTGCCCGAATCAAGCAAATCATTTGCGTGAAAATTTTTAATGTAGTAAAAATCGGTGGTTTGAATTGCGGTTTCTATTGTTGTATCATTAATATCATTAACTAGATAATATAAAACACGAATATCGTACCCACTTATTTTACCATTACCCAACACTTGAATAATTCCGTATTGTTTTCTTTGCTTTAAATAAAAAGCAAAAATTTCGCCGATCTTTATTCTCATACAACCTCCGAGAAACTTTATTAAACATTATTAACAAAGGGACAAATTAGAGGAAATGCCAAAAATGACGAGCTATATATCTATTACCCCAAGCAACCGCCTTTGAATAAATAGGATTAGAAGTTGCAATGCTATTAATTCTATTAATTAAAGTTCCACCATTTTTAATCATTTTATACTTATTGATTAATGCCTGCTCTAGACCTCGAGCTTGTCTTAAAGTTAATTTTTTGGCAACTTCCTGTGGAACAACACCTCTGCCTGCATTTGCATGTTCTAGAGTTCTTCGGGCAATATTATTAGTTCTACCCACATAGTTAACGGTTCCGTCAGCTTTTGAAATGTAAACACTATGACCTGGAAAAGTTGTATAGCCCGCAATTCCACCGGCAATCATACCAACCATGGCTCCAATGCCAAATCCAGCCTGAATACTTTCCCAGATACTTGTGCCAAAATCATTGCCTACCGCTGCATCGTAAATCATACCGCCCACAGCTCCTAAAACAACACCCGAACCAGCACCTATTAAAGAACCGACCGCTGCACCATGAATAACTGCTCCCAAAACACCTGCTCCGCCTACGGCGATTCCGAATGCTCCAAGTGTTAACACCGTTGCAGCAACAGCCACTAAACCAATACCAATCAATCCAAGTATATTATACCACTTGGGACTGTGACCACTCGGATCCGCATAATTCACAGGATCATTGCCGCAGTACGCATAAAGATTAAGCCCATTAGCACTTTCAATATCAAGATAAGCGGTGTTATCGAGCGAAATAAATCTACGCCACTGAGGATTATAGTACCTTGCATTAAGATAATAAAGCCCGGTATCTTCGTCATAGTAATAGCTTCTGTAACGAATGGGGTTGCTGTCCGCCAGGTCATTGTTGGTAGTATAACCACAAGTACAGTTGCCATAAGCATCGTACGTATATTTTACCACAATATTACCCGAATTGTCAAGTATATTTACAACATCACCGCGAGGATTCTTGTCGTAATAATATGTTCCCGTTCCGCTGGAATTAGTAAATATAACACCTACTATTTCAGATTCTTCGTAAATGAAAACAAATTTCTTGCTAATGGTTGTTGCATCATTATACCTCAATGTACGAGTATCACTGAGAAGTCTTCCGTGCAAATCATATTCATAAGCCGTGGTACAGCTTGCCATATAATCCATTACCTGTAATGATCCGGGAGAATAGGTGTATTTCTTCTGAGTTCTCTGACCCTGTGCATTATAGGTAAATGTATAATCCTGAGAAGTTCCTCCTACAAATGCTCTGGATGTACTGCTGGTTGTACTCTTGCTTATAGATTGAAGCTTACCTTTATACCAAGTATACGTCCAGCCGTCATAGGTTTTCACGCAGCCGTTATTGTCATAGGTAATACTCTTACTATTAAAACTTGTAAGTCTATCGGGATAACTTGTACTATAAACGTAGGTATCCTCGGTAGGTGTTCCGCTGACCGTTCCGGTTGTATAATTATACTTCTGCGCCTTGGTAATTTTTCCTCCGTAGAAATATTTTTCTTTATTATAGCATAACAGTCTTTTGCTGTCAATAACAGATTATCATTATTATATAAACGCGTGTAAAAAGAAGGGTGCCGCCGAAGCGACACCCCGCGTAATGCAAGTCCTTAGTACATAAATAAAGATTTAGCAATGAAATTTATATAACTATGAGCATTAATAATAACATAAGAAAATTAACGATCACCAGCAAATAAGACAATCTGCTCTTAAAAGTTTTTTTTGCTTCGTCCCAAACTGGAACTGAAACGTTGTCTGAATCTCTATATATTCTTTTTGATAGTTTATATATCAAAGTCACTGTAAAATGAGGGAAGATTCTTCCAACCAGATATATAGTAAAACAAAATAAAGCAAGTCCAATAAGAAGCCAACCGTCGTTAGTTAACCCAAATTTAGCAATTAACAACACATCAACACTTGTTAATGAAACCAACAAAAATAAATTCGTTATTTCTAATGCTCTCTTTTTCATTAAAACCACCCAATTCCTTTATTTCCCAGAAATTTGATTAATCCTCTCGAGGATGATGTAGCAATATTCGGCAAAAATGTGTACCAAGATGCTCCGAAGGCGTAGTATGCGGCCATAACTGGGTTTGTATCAATTATTCCCAAATTATAGAAATCATTAAAAGTCATTCCTGTAGATTTGTAGATATGATTGGAGACAAATCGTCCAACTCCATATCCAATTCCTGCTGCGATTCCTCCAACTACCGCACTTCCTGCAATATTTGCCCAACTCTTATTTTCTAATGCAGAAGTTCCGGCGTTTGAGGCTGCTCCAATGGCAACAGCACCCCATAAACCTCCAAAACCGGTGGCGAATGCAGCACCTGCCAATCCTCCCATAATTATGGAGCTAATACTCATGCCATCAAAGAAGTTCTCGCCACTAAGGACATTTCCAACACCCTGTCCAACGAAACTGGCCGTAGCTCCTAATGCAAATCCGATACCAATCGCTGCAAAAGAACCGCCTGTAAGTATCGTTGCACCAATAGCCAAAGTAGCTAACCCAACTCCAATCACTACCCCAAAAATAGTCTTCCAAATGGATTCAGAACTACAACCGCTGGGATCCGCATAATTTACAGGATCGTTAAGGCAATATGCGTAAAGATTAAGTCCGTTTACAGACTCAGGATCAAGATAAGCGGTGTTATCAGGCGAAATAAATCTACGCCACTGAGGATTATAGTATCTTGCATTAAGATAATAAAGCCCGGTATCTTCGTCATAGTAATAGCTTCTGTAACGAATGGGGTTGCTGTCCGCCAGGTCATTGTTGGTAGTATAACCACAAGTGCAGTTGCCATAAGCATCGTACGTATATTTTACCACAGTATTACCCGAATTGTCAAGTATATTTATAACATCTCCGCGAGGATTTTTATCATAGTAATATGTTCCTGTTCCGCTGGAATTAGTAAATATAACACCTACTATTTCAGATTCTTCGTAAATGAAAACAAATTTCTTGCTAATGGTTGTTCCATCATTATACCTCAATGTACGAGTATCACTGAGAAGTCTTCCGTGCAAATCATATTCATAGTGTGCCTGTTTATTTTGAACTTTTGAATATCAGTTTTCTTCTTTTTTGGATTTTTTATATGCAATCGCCCGACCGATTTTGCCGTCTGTCTGTAAAAGACCGATATGACAAAGAGTTTTTACTATTGAATAGGCATTAATTCCGTGAATTTTTGATGCTCTTGAATATTCTTTAACAGTAAAGGGCTCGGGCAAAGCTTTTGGAATAAAGAGCTGATAATCCTCTTTGCTTTTAAATACATATGCCTGCAAAAGAGATATTGGAATTAACTCGTATTTTCTGTATTTTGGACGGCCGCGAGAGCTTTTTGCAATATTTTTCTTGTACTGCTCGGCTTCCATCATAAGTATAATCAGAGAGAAACGGGGGGAAGATATAAAGTCACGAAAATAATAAAGCTCGGGAGCAATATCGGTAAATTTTCCTTTTATGGGTGATTTTTTCCTGTTTTCGATATTTCCGCTTTTTTCGTTAATGTAGCTTATCCATTTTGTTTCGGCAATGGGGTGAATTACAGCTATATTATATGTAGTGTTGTCGAGTATCCATTGGATCTTATCGCGGAGAGGCGCGAATGAGCCTGTCTGAATTTCATAAATTATATTACCGTCAAGAATATCGGCGACGAAGCGGCGGCTTTTTGCGCTTTTACCACTGTTATCTTCTTCAACCTGAGCTTTTTTAATACATCCCGCACTGCCGTCGATTTTGATTTCGTGCTTGTTGACATCGGGACAAATAAAGCGCTTGATTGCGGCGTGCATTTGTTTTTCGGCAAGCGTGCCAATGCCGTCGTAGGCTTCATTTTCATTTATTTGGCAAGCCTCGCTCATAACATCAATTACAATTTTTCTAAAGCGCAGACTGTCAGCTTTTGATATATTAAAAATATTAAAAACAGAAAAAAATTCTTTCTCTTGCATAAAAAGGAAGACCTCCGAGTTTTCTTTGCGCGGTATGTTTATTTTCTTTTTGATAATACTAATTTTATCATAAATTTGCAATTTGTCAACTCCCAAGACGATATTTGTTAGACATTAAATTTGAACTCGTCAGGCAAAATAATAGTGCGGCGCGAGGCGACGCAATTTAATCAAGTTCATTAAAAGGAAGCATAGACAAGATGAAAATCAGAGTTAATAGTGCCAAAAACCGCATATTGAGCCTTACCTTGTGTGCGGTACTGGTAATTTGTATGTGTGTCGGTTTGTTTGCCATTTCGGGCAGTGCCGCAACAATAAATAAATATGAAACCTTAAAGCTAATCCCTGGCGGAGTACCATTTGGAGTTAAATTCAATACAAACGGTGTTGTGATTATTGGTTTTTGTGACATTGAAGAGGTGCAGAAGAGCCAAAACCCAGCATACGCCGCAGGACTTCGACCCAAAGATATAATAACTAAAATTGACGGACAGGCTCTTGGTAGTGCAGAGCAGCTGACACAGGCAATAGAAGCCTCGGGTGGACGGCAAATCAGTCTGACATATAGCCGTCACGGACAAGAGAAGGTCACGACGCTTACACCAATTTTTTCAAAGAGTGAGAACAAGTACAAGACAGGAATTTGGGTGAGAGATAGCGGTGCCGGAATAGGAACAGTGACATATATTGAGCCACAAACTCTGCGTTTTGGCGGATTAGGTCACGGCATTTGTGACGGCGAAACAGGTGAACTGATACCAATGAGCCGAGGCGTTGTAATGGATGTAAATATCAGCGCAGTCAAAAAGGGGATTGCCGGAGTTCCCGGCGAAATCAAAGGCTACTTTGGAACAGACAAGCAGGGTTCGCTAAGCCAGAATACCGACTGTGGAGTTTACGGAACTTTTTCTAAAATTCCAAAGAATGTTGGAAAGCCTATGTCGGTTGCAACAAAAGAAGAAACTCGGTGCGGGGAAGCAAGTATATTTTGCACTCTTGCAAACGGCGACAGAGAAGAATACAAAATAGAGATTACCTCAATCAACAAGGATGCAAAGGGGTCTAAATGCTTTGTAATTCATATTACCGATAAAGCCTTGATTGAAAAAACAGGCGGTATCGTGCAGGGAATGAGCGGCTCTCCAATCATTCAGGACGGAAAGCTTGTAGGAGCGGTTACTCATGTAATGGTCAACGACCCGACGACAGGGTATGGAATTTTTATTGAGAATATGTTAGAGGCTATGGCGTAATTTAAAAGAGGCTGAAAATTCAGCCTCTTTTTTAACAAAAACAATAAAATATTTTATTTCAATATTGAAACAAGGTAGAATATCAGAGGAATGGTTACACAGGACAATAAATGCGACACGAGTGCCATTCCCGACGCGATCGTTGTATCCTTGCCATAAGCCTTAGGAATGACAATCGTATTCAGACCCAACGGCATAGCAAGCGAGCAGAGCGCGCACATAAAGAGTGTGTGATTTATCGGTATCAGTATTGACATCACTATAAACAGTAAAGGATAGACGATCAATCTGAGGACCGAAACTATATATATGCTTTTTTGTTTTAAAAGATTGAGCAGCTTGCTTCTGGCAACAGTCATTCCCGTTAAAAGCATTGCGACAGGTGACATACAGCTCCCAAGTGACGATAAAAGATTATCTACGAAGCTTGGAACTTGAATATTAGTAAGCCCGATTATAATTCCAATAATCATTGAGATGAACATTGGGTTGACAAATGCTTTGAGCGTTTGCTTGACAGAGCGTGTTTTTGATTGGTCATTTGTCAGCAGCACGGGCACTCCCCATATATAAATAACGATCCACAGTACAAGGGAAAAAAGCAAATACTCCAAAAAAATCTCAGGGAAAAGAGAGCTTACTATTGCGTTTCCCATAAATCCGAAATTTGAAAAACACAATCCGTACAAATATATATTCTGAATGTATTTATCCTTAGCGCAAAAGCGCACGCAAAGCATTGAAAGCGGAATAACGATAAGCTCGATTATAAGGCTTGCAAGTAATACATCTTTGGCTGTAGAAAGCTTTTCGAGAGTAAAATGCTGGACAAAGGTTCCCATTACCAAAGCAGGTATAAATATGTAATTTTCGAGCTTTGAAAGAACGCTCTCCGTGTTATCGGGAACGAGCTTTAACTTCGCCAGAACATATCCTACTATAATCAGGATAAACAAAAAAGCCATCTGATTAAGTATTGCAGAAAAAATCATATGTTATGCCTCGTCAGACGATAGATCTGCCTTCCCATTGACGGCAAGCAGGAACTCCCATTATTTTGGCAATAGTAGGCGCTATATTTAAAATGCTTCCGCCGTCAAATTGCTTACCCGCTTCAAAGTGCTTTCCTATATAGAAGTTTGGAATTAAGGTATCCTCATCCATATCTGTTCCGTGACCGCGGTCGTGTCCGCCGTGATCGGCAGTGACGATAATTGTGTATTCGTCTGAGCATTCATCAATCACCATATGAACATTATCAATAGCAGAGCTTATTCTGCGCAGATACTCATCGGTCATCCAACCGCTGTCGTGACCGCCCTTTTCGTCTGTTTCAACCATATACAAAAAGACGAAATCAGGCTTGCTTTGCTTTATTCTTTCAAGAGCGCGCAAGGTCAGGCACTTGTCGCTATTATCATTTGTATATGCCTGAATATACTCTGCATACTTCAACGACTTCGGTCTTGATATATCTCTCAGATTTTCCCAGCCGTAAAACATAGCGTTTACAGAGCCTGCATTAACGAGCTGCTCAAACAATCCGCTTATCGGGGGATCCATAGGCACATAGGTGTTTGTAAGAGTTCCGTGCTTTTGAGGGGTAACGCTATGGAAAAGCGACATATGACAGGGAAGTGTTTTGCTGGGGACAACGGTTCTGGCATTGAGAGTATAATATGCTTTTTCCCTCAACACATCTACATATTTATTGCCACACGCAAGCAACCCATCGGGGCGCATTCCGTCTATTGTGATTAAAATAACTTTGGTTCCATTCATAATAATCTCCATTCCGCCGCCTTTGCGGCGGCACAAATAAAATTGATGAATTTTGCCGAAGGGCAAAATTCGCGCGTGAAGCAGTTAATTTACCTATAAGTTGGAAGTAACTTTCACGCTGTTTCTCCTTAATAACGAATATTTGTAAGCGCTTTGTTTCGTGTTGTCATAAATTCTGAAAGCGCATTGAATTTCTTTTTTGCTATCGCCATCATAAGCGAGTCAACGATGCACATATGCGCAATACTTGCCGACACGGCTTCAACGGGGTAATTGATTGCATCTGCAAAGGCAATGATGGCGTGGTCGCTTTCCTTTGCCAAAAGACTGTTTGAATAGCTGCTTATCGCAACGGTGGTTGCCTTTTTCTCTTTAGCCTGTCGCATAGCATCGACGGTTGCCTTCGTCTGTCCGCTATGGGAAATAAAAATTGCCAAATCATTTTCGGTTAAATTTGCAGTAGTAACATTCATAAATAATATGTCAGAGCAATATGAGCAAGAAATTCCCAATTGAGAAAATCTGTAATGTGCATCAGTTGCAATGACCGACGAAGTACCAACTCCGAAAAAGACAACGCGATTTGCTGCCATTATCTTTTCAATAATTCGCTCAATCTCTTGGAAGTCTATCATTTTCAATGTGTTTCTGAGAGTGTTCTCTCCAAACTGAAATGTCTTGGAAACAATGTCCGATATGCTATCATCCGCGGAAATTGGCAGAGTTTGCGGCAACTTATCTTCACCTTTAGTAAACTCCTCAATCAAAGCACTTTTTAATTCTGACAACCCGTCAACGCCTGTTTTTTTGCAAAAACGAATTACAGCAGAGGGCGCAACAGAAGCCTCTGTCGCTATTTCCTTGACCGATTTTTTTGTAATTGCAATAGGGTCGCTCAAAATGATGTTTGCTACTCTTTTCTCGGAATCTGTAAAGGTTTCGTATATGCTTTTAATAAATAGTGTCACAATATCCACCTTTTAGAATTATTTTCTAAAATTTTTTACAATTTTTAGAATTTAATTCTATTATATCTCTCAGCGAACAGTTTGTCAAGTCTTTTTTATAAATAAAAAACAAAAATATCATTATTTTTAAAGTCAAAATCAAAGGGGCGGTTTATTATTGATTGCATTAAAAAAGAGATTGAAAAACTCCAATCTCTTTTAAAAATAATATTCTTTTGTAAGGGAATTAAAACAATTCGGATAACGGTTATTGCTTTGCATCCTCTGCGGCTTGCTTCGCCTTTTCATATTCGGCATCTGCCTCTGCGCGAGCCTCGTTAAACATATCCATAACAAGCTTTTCTTCTTCGTCTTTTTGTGCTCGCTTAGCTTTTCTTTCGGCTTCCTTCTCGGCTTCCTTAGCATCCTTTTTCGCTTTTTCCTCAGCCTTGAGGCTTGCGATTGCCTGATTGATAGCGTCAAGCTTTTCAAGAATGTCGGAAATTTCCTTGGTCACTGTCTGTGGGTCGGTGCCGTCAAGCTTTTTAAGCTTAGCATATGTAAGCTTGCCGAGATTTTTGTACTCGGTATCGCGCTCTGCTTCCTTGTTTGCAATTTTTATTTTAAGGGCCGCTAAGTCGGTTAAATCTCTTGTTTTATTTACTGTTTTATCTGCAAATTTACCAAATTCCGCTTTAAAGGTTTCCCATTTTGACATTTAATATTGACCTCCAAGTATTTTCTTATAGATTTATTATATAATGCTTTTATTTTCTTGTCAAGCGATTTTCATAATTTTACAAATTATTATTTTTACTTTATTTGAGTAATTTTGACTTTTTGAGAGAAGATAATAAAAAGTAAATTTTCAAATTGAACGCATCAATGCGGATGAAAGGGTTTATATGAATATTGAAAAAAAGAATTACAAAAGATATGCCGACGCGCACGCTCCGTCGTCACCGCTTATTAAGGATTGCGCGTGGGCGTTTGTTATTGGCGGAATTATCTGCACTCTTGGCCAGCTTTTGCTCTTTTTATATAAAGATGTGGCGAAGATGCCTCAAAAGGATGCGGGTACGCTTTCTTCGGTCAGCCTGATTTTTTTAGCTGCGCTGCTTAGCGGCTTGGGACTTTTTGAGAAGCTTGCAAAGCACGCGGGCGGCGGTACGCTCGTTCCCATCACAGGCTTTGCAAACTCGGTGGTTTCCCCCGCAATTGACAGTAAATCTGAGGGCTTGGTGCTTGGAGTTGGCGCTAAAATATTTATTGTAGCAGGACCTGTTTTGCTCTACGGAACCTTGGCGGGAGCGGTCTGGGGCGTGATTTATTATATTATCGGGCTCTTTAATAAATAGTTTTTCAAGAAATTAAAGATTTTGCAAGCTTTATTGCGCTTTCGGTGTCAGAGGAGATAATCAAAAGGACATAATTATGCAAAATAATCACACGGGCATTTTGCAGCAGACCATCGCTGTCGGCTTTTACAGATTTGATTGAGCTTATGCGTTTGCAAAGCAGCTTTGCCGTGTCTGTGGCATTGTTGTGCGAATTGCAGTAAATTACAGCAAATTCACAGGGGTGAAGGTGTGAGAGAAATAAGGAATATTCAATCCAGCCGTCACACACCTCGGGCATTTTGCCGTTACCGTATAATGCGGATAGAAGATGCTCTGAAATAAAAGCGTCTTCGCCGTGATTTGCTTTGGAGTGATAAATTTTTCCTGCTGGTAATCTTACCTCGGCATTTGTCAGGGAGCAGATAACGGAAAGACAGGAAGGTCTATCCTTGCCCTGCACACACGAGCATAAATTCAGAGATATAGATAAAAGCAAGATAAGACTTGCAACAAAACGAATTTTTCTCATTTAGCAAAAATTTAATCCTTTCAAAATTTCAGCTTTACTTGTTTATTTTATGAGAAAAAGAATGCTTTCATGATAAAATGCAGAAAACATAAAGTTTTCTGCATTTTATTTGTGATATTTAGTTCCTTTGATTATACTCATACATCTGTAAACGCCTTCAAGCAAAATCACGCGCATAAGCTGATGGGGGAAAGTCATTTTTGACACCGACAGCTTTAAATCCGCAACCGCCTTTACCTCGTCAGACAAGCCGTGAGATGAGCCTATCACAAAGCAGATTTCACTTGCGATTTGGAAGGCGTTATCAATTTTTTGTGCGAGTTCAGTTGATGAAAACTGCTTGCCTTCAATACAAAGTGCTATTTTATATGAACGCTGTGGCATAGCGGATAAAATTTGTTTCGCCTCTTCGTCAAGAGCTCTCTTTATTTCGGTGTCGGACGGGGACTGCGGAAGCTTGGCTTCCTTTAAATTGATGTGCTCAACCGTGCAAAAGCCCGAAAGTCTTTTTGAGTATTCCGAAACCGCCTCTCTCAAATATTCTTCCTTGAGAGTTCCTATGCTTATAAATTTTATTGTTGCCAAGATGTTTCCTCACTTTCACATTGACATTCCCCGACCCATACAGGCGAATACTGAGATGCGACACAAAGGTTTAATCCTTTATTTGCAATTGCAGAGAAAACCTCGTTATAGGCAATCTCGGGAAGGTTGTTTTCTTCGCTTAAGTGTGCAAGCATAATGTTTTTTGTTCCGTTTTCAAAAAGAGAGGCGGCAAGGGATGCACATTCGCAGTTTGAAAGGTGACCGCGCTTACCTCGTATCCGTTGCTGTAAATCATACGGATAAGGTCCGTTTTCAAGCATTTCTATGTCGTGATTTGACTCTAAAATAACTGTTTCACAGCCCAAAAGACAGTTTTTTATATTATCGGTTACACAACCCGTATCGGTGAGATAGCCTATTGCAATTTTTTCTCCGTTATCCGCATCAAAGCTTATTCGATAGCCTACGCTTGACATACTGTCGTGCGACGTGGGGAAGGCCTTGACATTCAAGCCCTTGATTTGAGCTTCAAATTCCTTTCCACGATATAAAACTAAGGAGCTGCAAAGCCTCTCGTCACGAAGTCCATTGAAAATTTGCGCAGAGGACAGAAGCATATGTATAGGGATATTGTGCTTGTGAGAGAGTGTTTGCAATGCGGAGATGTGGTCCTTGTGCTCGTGTGTTATAAATATTGCGTCAATGCTGTCAATATCAACATTGATTTGTGATAATGCCGAGCAGAGCGCGCGTGCGCTTTTGCCTGCATCAATGAGAATGTTAGCTCCTGCCGCGCTTATAAAGGTCGAATTTCCCTTTGAGCCCGAATACAGACAGCAAATTTTATAATTATTCATATACTACGCCTCAGGAAAAAATGTTTTGGAGTAAGCCTGTCCAGACAAAAAGGTATAAGGCTTCGGCGATAAAGGTTATTAAGAAGGGAATTATTACCGATAGCATCCAGCGGGATTTTTCCTCTCTGAGCTTTCCGTCATTAATATATTTTTGCTTCTGCTCGCCGCTCCAGGAGGCAGGGAGCATATCCTCAGTAACACTGCGACGGGAAAAAGCGCGGTTATAAGCTATGTATGCTATTAAAAATCCGCCGAAAATTATCATATAACCAACCATTACAACAGTTGAAAGTATAGGTGAGCCTATTCCCATCGAGCCGTAATAGATGAACATTAAAATCAACGAATTGACAGCTAATGAAATTGCCAATTTTTTTGCTTTGGGGGAGATAGCTTTTATTTCCCTGAGCTTTTTTTCTTTATTGTTTTTCATAAATTTACAAATCCTTTTAGGTAAAAATCTTGCTACTCATAATTATACCATATTTTGAGGTCTTCTTCAAGTAATTTCGTCGGAATTTTAAAAAATATCGGTATAAAAAGCGGTCAATGCATAGAAAAGACATTGACCGCTGTAATAGTTGGTTTTATATTTGAATAGAATTATTCAGATTAAAAAGATTCCTTGATTTTCTTTAAACAGTTCTCACAGACACGCTTGCCGTTGAAATAGACAATATCATCGGCATTACTGCAAAAGACGCAGGAAGGTTGATACTTTTGGAGAATAATTTTGTTTTCATCAGTGAAAATTTCAAGTGAATCCTTTTCGTTTATGTCCAAAACCTGTCTTATGCTGATTGGAAGTACAATTCTTCCAAGCTCGTCCACTTTTCTAACTACTCCTGTAGATTTCATCTTCAATCTCCTTTCGCGACTCTATATTAAGCCTCGTTTTCATACACATAAATTATATCATAACGAATTTTGTCTGTCAAGCGACAAAAATGTTAATTAATGTAATGTTTACATTTAAAAAGGGAATTTTTGTCAAAAAATGTCGAATTTTAAAGTATAGGCGTTAAAATTCAAATTTATTTTCAGGAGGGAATATATGCTTGGGAAAATAGCAGGTATAATCGTAGTAATATCAAGCTTTTTTGCAATCGCATCAGGGAATGTTGACAAGCTTGCCGAGTCGATTATCTCGGGAGCGGGAGATGCCGTTAGTCTTACGCTCGCTCTTGTTGGTATGATGTGTCTGTGGTGCGGAATTTTGCAGGTCTTAAAGGAAGCGGGGGTAATAAAAATGCTTACAAAAATTATACGCCCTATGATAAAAATATTCTTTCCGTCCGCCAATAAATATGGTGAGGCGGCAGAGGATATTGCGGCGAATATTGCCGCCAATATGCTTGGCGTTGGGAACGCCGCCACTCCGCTTGCCTTATCGGCTATGGAGAAATTGCAGAGAATAAATCCAAATCCCGATACAGCAAGCGCCGATATGATAACCCTTGCTGTGCTTAATACGGCGTCATTTTCAATCGTTCCGTCAACCGTTATCACTCTTATGAAAAGCGGGGGCTCGTCAAATCCATTTGCTATAATTGTTCCTATTTGGATTACATCAATATCCTGTTCGCTGATGGCTCTCATTCTGTGCAGACTTGCGGCAATTGTGAGAAGTGTGCCGAGCAAGGTCAATCAAGTTAAGATTAATAAGAAAATCAAGCAATATGAAAATACTTGAATTTTTAGGCTATGCAACTGTGCCCTTGGTGGTACTGTGTGCGTCTTTAATTATGCTTTTTGGTAAAAAGGACTATTTGAGTGCATTTTTGTCAGGAGCGAGAGAGGGATTTCAAACTGCAATAGGGCTTTTGCCGACGCTTGTTCTTCTGCTTGCAGCGCTTTCTATGTTAAGGGTATCGGGGGCGACAAAATTTGTTGCCGAGTTGCTCAAAGCCCCTGCCGACGCAATAGGTGTACCCTCTGAAATAGTTCCGCTTTTGCTTACAAGACCTTTTTCGGGGAGTGCCTCGTCGGCTATGTTTTCAAATTTGCTTGGCGAGGTGGGCGCGGATAGCTTTGCCGCGCTTTGCGCGGCGGTTATTATGGGCAGCTCGGACACCGTTGTTTACATAATTTCGGTTTATTTTTCCTCGGCAAAGGTAAAGAGAACACTGTACGCCTTTCCAATAGCGGTTGCAGTTATGCTCTTTTGCATATTTTTTTCATGTTTTATTTGCAGAATTTGGTTTAAAGTCTGATTTGCTGGCAAAAATATTTAAAAGAATAAAAAAATGCAATTAAAATATGGGGGAATGTAAAATGTTAAAGGGTGCGCAAAGGCAAATGATAGTTGTAAAAACACCGAAAAGCCTTGTGTTTGAAGAGGCATATTTTGTAGTCAGGCCGAAGAACTATGCAGGCTCACTCGATATGCTTAACGAGGCTAATAAAATTATCGAGAACTGTGGACTAAATCAAAAAAAGAAACGCAAGGTGTCGGCAAAGAATATTTTGTTTTTGCTGTCAGCATTCTTTGGTGGCGGAACTGTAGGGGGCATATTGGTCGCTCTTGTTTTCTCCTTCGCTTGATTAATTTTGAGAGCTTGAAAACCGTGGGTCAGAAATATAAGTGTTGACAAATTCGTCTTTTTGTTGTATAATAATGTAAATTGGATAGACCGATTTTTCAGTTTGTTATGAGAGCGAGCCTCTCTTTTTAATATGATATACATTGATAATATTGTGGGATAAGGTATTTCTCCTGCCGTATCCCGAAAATTATTTGCTTCCTGAAAAGCTCTGCGGAACGAAGGCGGAGCTCTTTCGGGGGGCCTTAATGTTGTGCTCATTATAAGGGCTTTTTTCGCATTTTTCATACACTTGTCGGCTTTGGGCAGACAGATTTTGAAGAACACATAACATAATGAACTTAACAATTAAACTTAATAACGAAAGGAAGGAATAGATGGCTACAAGTAATAGCGTTAAAGAAAAAAACGGTGCGCAAGTATCACATTCCGCTGAAAAAAATAAGCAGAAGCCTGTACTTGCGCCTTTTCAAAAAAAGAAAAATCAAAGGGGTATAAAAAATAATTCCGAGGAAATGAAAATCAATAACGAAGTCACATTAAAGCCTGCTTCAAAAAAGCATTCCCCTAAAAAGCAGACCTCGTCAAAGCAAAACAATGCCAAAAAGCTCTTGGAGAAAAAGCTTCGTGACATTGAGCTGCAAGAAGATGCTTCGGAAAAATCCAAAAAAGAGCAATCACAAAAAAAATCTGTCGGCAAGGCAACTAAAAAGCCGAGCAACAATAATGAGAAAAAGAGCTATGAGGAAAAAAAGAGCAAC
Source organism: Eubacteriales bacterium (assembly GCA_045588675.1). Classification (GTDB taxonomy): domain Bacteria; phylum Bacillota; class Clostridia; order Oscillospirales; family CAG-272; genus SVTX01. The sequence goes on from JAZNER010000035.1 coordinate 37,663, forward strand.
GGCCTTGATGTTTATACCGATAATAAGAATATTTTGATTAAAAGAGATGATAATGCCAAGGTGCGCATTATTCCTCTCGGCGGACTTAATGAAATCGGCAAGAATATGACTGCGGTCGAATGTGGAAACGATATTATCGTTATTGACTGTGGATTGGCTTTTCCCGACGACGAGATGCCCGGAGTTGACCTGGTAATTCCCGATGTGACTTACCTTGAGGCAAACAGCTCGCGGGTAAGGGGAATTGTACTGACACACGGACATGAGGACCACATAGGAGCTATTCCTTATGTGCTTCGCAACATAAATCCGCCTATATACGGCACTAAGCTGACCTTGGGAATTGTACGAAACAAGTTAAAGGAGTTTTCGCTCCCCGTAACACCGAAGCTAATCTGTGTGTCTGCGGGTGACACAGTTCGCCTTGGCGGTATGTCGGTCGAATTTATTCATGTAAATCACTCAATTGCAGATGCCTGTGCGCTTGCAATTAAAACGCCTCTCGGCACTATCGTGCACTCGGGCGACTTTAAGCTTGATTTAACACCGATTGACGGTGAGATTATGGATATAACAAGATTGGGCGAGCTTGGCCGTGAGGGAGTTTTGCTCCTGATGTGCGAATCAACCAACGCCGAGAGGGCGGGGCACACTCCGTCAGAGAGAAAGGTGGGAGCTTCACTTGAATATATCTTTAATACACATAAGGACCAAAGAGTTGTTATAGCAACCTTCTCCTCTAATGTTCACAGAGTTCAGCAAATCATTGACACCTCGTACAGACACGGCAGAAAGGTTGCAGTGACGGGCAGAAGCATGCTCAATATTGTAGGTGCTGCGGTCGAGCTTGGATATATGCATGTGCCACAGGGCGTTTTGATTGATATTTCTGAAATCAACCGCTATCGACCCGATGAAATTACACTCGTTACAACGGGAAGTCAGGGCGAGCCTATGTCGGCGCTTTACCGTATGGCATTTGGTGAGCACCGAGAGGTCAGACTTTGTATGAATGATGTAGTGGTTATTTCTTCAACGGCAATTCCCGGTAACGAGAAGCTGGTAGGAAGAATAATCAATGAGCTTTGCAAAATCGGAGTTGAGGTCATTCACGACGCGGCGGTCGAGGTTCACGTTTCGGGACACGCCTGTCAGGAGGAGCTGAAGCTTTTGCAGGCATTGACAAAACCAAAGTATTTTATGCCCGTGCACGGAGAATACAAGCATATGTCAGCAAACCGCGACCTTGCGATTTCAATGGGAATGGATTCGAGAAATATTTTTATTTCCGATATTGGAAATGTTCTTGAAATTGATAAAAAGGGAGCTAGGATCAACGGAACGGTCAATGCGGGACGGGTCTTGGTTGACGGATACGGGGTTGGCGATGTCGGTAACATAGTTCTCCGCGACAGACTTTTGCTCTCACAGGACGGACTTATTGTTGTTGTCGCAACCGTAAGCTCGGACGGAGGATATTTGCTCTCAGGTCCCGATATTGTTTCTCGCGGCTTTATTTATGTAAGAGAATCCGAGGAATTTATGGAGGAAATGAAGCAAATTGCGCTTGATTCAATCAACGGCTGCTTAGCTTCAAGAAGCCGTGCAGACTGGTATCAGATCAAGGGTAAGGTCAAGGACGAGCTTGCCAAGTTTATTCTGGCAAAAACAAAACGGCGTCCGATGATCATACCGATGATTATGAATGTTTAATAAAAATCAAAAAATATGAGCATTTTTGACAAAAAGCAGAAAAGTTTTCTGCTTGTTCATATTTTATTCAAGAAGATGTCACTTGGTAATATTATAATAAAGAATGTTTATTGTTCTCGACAATAGTTGAGTCATTAATTTAATATTTTGATGAAAAGGTGGAACCTATAAAATGGGAAAAGGTAACAGAAACAGCAAAAAAAGAGCTGCGGAACAAATTAATAATTCCGAAAAGCTTTTTGACAAGCAAAAAAATGTAAATAAAAAGAAGAGCGGTGACAGAGCTATTACGATAGCTTGTATCGTATTTGCAGTTCTTATAGCGGCATCTCTTGTAGTTAATCTGATGCAAGAAAACGGTGTGTTTATAAGACAGGAAAAAGCGGCTAATACAGATAACTTTGAAGTTGACTCCGCAATGATGGGATTTTTCTATAACGAATATCTTATGAATTGGTATGAGGAGAACTATAGCTATCTCTCGTACTATTCAATAGATTTGTCAAGTAGCCTTCGCACACAGACATATGGCGGCGGTTATGAGGTTTATTTCCTTGGCTCATACGACGGAACCTGGTATGATTACTTCCTTGATAAGGTTTTAGAGGAGGTTGAAATGTACCTTGAGTACGCTGAAGGCGCAAAGGAAGCAGGTCTTAGCCTTGACGACGAGGATTACGAGGAAATCGACGAAATTATCGATGGAATTAAGGCTACAATGAAGGCAAGCGGAGCAAAATACAGCGATTGGTATGGAAGAGGCGTAAAGGAAAAGGATGTTCGCCGCTGCTATGAGCTTATTCTCCTTGCTTCTAACTTTGCAGATTACAAGGTTGAAAAGCTTGAAGAGGCTCTTGATGAAGACGATGCTGCACTTCTTAAATATGTTGACGAACATAAGTCAACATTCTACACAGCAGAGTATCTCTCTTACCAGATCAAGCTTAGCTCAAAGAATTTTGATACAGACGAAGCGTATGATGCAGCAGTAGATGCGGCAAAAGCGGCTGCAGAGAAGATCGCGGAAGCAAAGACACCTGCAGAGTTTGTTGAATTTGTTGACGCTTACAAGACAGAGAACAATATTGTTGACGACAAAAAGTCTGAAAGTGAAACAGGAACCGAAACTCTCACTCCTGAGGAAGAGCTTGAGGCTAAGCTTGAAGAACTTAAGGGTGAGATCAGCTATGAAACATCCAGCGACCTTGGCAAGTGGATCTTCGAGGAAAATGCAGAAGCTAACGACACAAAGGTAATTGAGAAGACAGGCACAGAAACCGAAACAGAGGAAAAGGAAACTGAAACAGAGGAAGCAGAGAGCGGTGATGCAACAGAAGCAAAGAAGACTTACGACATATATACCGTAACTGCTTATATGCTCACATCTCCCTCTGCTCGCGACACCTCTCTTACAAAGGATGCGGCATTCCTTCTTGCATCAGATAAGGCAGAAGTTGAAAAGTTCATCACCGCATTCAAGGCAGGCGAAACAAACCGTGAAAGCTTTGTAGAGGTTGCAGAAAAGCAGGCTGAGGCACTCCACGCAGGACACGACCACGAGGAAGAGGGCTTTGTAGAGCCCATATTCACCTATGACAGCCTTGAAAAGATGACAGACAATTATTTTGTAGATGCTTACGGCAAGTTGAATGATTGGCTTGATACAGGTGACAGAGAGGCGAATACAATCTCTGATATTATGGAAATCGTAATTAAAGGCGCAGAGGGCAAGGAAGACACAACATATTATGCAGTAGTTTATTTCGAAGCATATAATGATGAGGCTTGGTATGCACAGGCATATAGCTTGACCGTAAACGACCAATTCGAAACTTGGTTCGAGGAGCAGAAGAAGGAAATGCCTGTAGTTCATAATGAAAAGGCTCTTTCTAAGATCAACACTATAGTTTTGAACACAACTCACTCTGCTGACGACGGACACGACCACTGATAATTAGTATAAATAAGGGCTGCCGCTTATAAAGTGACAGCCCTATGTCAATAATTTTGCTTGTAGCATATGATATATATAAGAACTAAGGGCGGCAGGAGATATTTGGTCGCTGAAAGGAAATTTTGAACTATGGTAATTGATTCCAGACAAACTACGGTAGCATATCGCTGCCCCGATTGCGGTGCAGGGGTAATCAGTCTTGTTGGGCTTTTCTCTCTTTCAGGTGATATGGTTAAGCTGAAATGCACCTGCAAGAACAGCGAAATGCAGATTATCAACCGTAAAACCGACGAGCAGGTAAGGCTGAGTATCCCTTGCATTTTCTGCAATAAGCCACATTCCTATACTGTAAACCGTTCTACTTTTTTCTCAAAGGATATTTTCCTTTTGCCTTGCCCCTACTCCGATATTAATATAGGCTTTGTGGGTGAGAGCAATAATGTAAAGGCAGAGCTTGCAAGAACCGAGCTTGAGCTGCTTGATCTGCTTGAAGAAAATGGAATCGATGATTTCAAAAGCCTTCACGGCGATGAGGAAACTCTCACTGACCCACAGGTTCTTGATGTAATCACTTATGTTATAGGTGACCTCGACGCAGAGGGAAAAATATTTTGCAAGTGCTTTCCAAACGGCAGAGAGCCCTTACCTGACGACCAAATGGAGAGAGAGGACTCGGATTACGAAATTGAAATGACGGAGGACTCTATTAAGGTTTCGTGCGCCAAGTGCGGCTGTTGCAGTGTTATTCCAACAGATTCAATGCTGACCGCCCACGCATTTTTAAACAGTGATTACTTGAAATTGGAATAAAGCAAAAGCGGTATCTGCCTCTGGCAGATACCGCTTTTGCTATAACGCAACTGTTTTTTGATAAAATCAGTTGCAGCAGCAGCAGAGAATGAGAAGCGCGATGATGATAAGCCAAACCCAGTTGTTATCAAAAATACCGCAAAGACAGTTGGAATTCATAAAATATCCTCCTTGAAATAATGCATATTGTACTTGAGAATTATGTTCTTCTCACTATCATAATATGTAAATATATCGGGAATGTGATTGTCTTTTGTCGAAATTTTAGAGTGCAAGATAATTTGTAAGGCAATTGTAAAAATTTCAAAAAAACTATTGTTAAATTATAATTTATATGTTAAAATAAGTAATGAACAAAAAGATTTAAAATGTGCCGAAAGGATAATAGCCGATGTCACAAAGCGATAGAATGAAAAAAATAAGGAATTTCTCAATAATTGCGCATATTGACCACGGTAAGTCAACGCTTGCTGATAGAATTCTGGAGTCAACACAAGCCGTTTCCAAGCGTGAAATGGAGGAGCAGGTGCTTGACAATATGGAGCTTGAGCGCGAGAGGGGAATTACGATCAAGGCGAGAGCGGTTAAGCTTGATTATATTGCGCCCGATGGAGAAAAATATGTTTTCAATTTGATAGATACCCCAGGACACGTTGACTTTAATTACGAGGTTTCGCGCTCGCTCAATGCCTGCGACGGGGCACTTTTAGTAGTTGATGCAACACAGGGAATTGAGGCTCAAACTCTTGCGAACGCTTATCTTGCGGTCGATGCGGGACTTGAGATTATCCCTGTAATCAATAAAATCGATCTGCCGAGCGCAGAGATTGAAAGAGCGAGAAATGAAATCGAGGAGCAGATCGGTATTCCCGCCGAGGATTGTCCTGCCGTGTCTGCAAAAACAGGACTTAATATTGAGCAGGTGCTTGAAGCTGTGGTAAGAGATATTCCCGCTCCTCAAGGGGATGAAAACGCCCCGCTCAAATGCTTGATTTTTGACTCATATTACGACAGTTATCTCGGAGTAGTTGTAAACGTGCGAGTTGTTGACGGTACCTTGCGTGTGGGAGATAGAATTAAGCTTATGAGCACGGGTAAGGAATTTGAGGTCGTTGAGGTTGGCACAATGGAGGCTTTTGGACTTTGCAAGTGCGATTGTCTTTCAGCGGGCGAGGTTGGATATATTACCGCTTCAATCAAGAGCGTGGGGGATACCCGTGTCGGAGATACTGTGACACTTGCCGAAAACCCTGCTTCTGAAGCACTTCCGGGTTTTAAATCGGTTCAACCGATGGTTTTTGCGGGAATTTATCCGGCAGACGGAGCAAGATACGGAGATTTGCGCGACGCGCTTGAAAAGCTCCAGCTCAATGATGCCGCGTTGATTTTCGAGCCTGAAACCTCTATTGCATTGGGCTTCGGCTTCCGTTGCGGCTTCTTGGGCCTTTTGCATATGGAAATTATCGAAGAAAGACTTGAAAGGGAATTTAATCTTGATTTGATAACGACGGCACCGGGCGTAATTTACGAGGTCAAGCTTCGCAACGGCGAAACTATAAATATTGACAATCCGTCAAATTATCCGACGGCAGACGAGATCGAGGTCGCGCGTGAGCCCTTGGTTAAGGCGACAATCATCACTCCGACCGAGTATATCGGCGGACTTATGGATTTGTGTCAGGACAGACGCGGAGTTTTCCACGATATGAAGCATCTTGACAGTACGCGAGTTGAGCTTCACTATGACTTGCCTTTAAATGAAATCATTTATGACTTTTTTGATGCTTTGAAAAGCCGTTCACGCGGATATGCTTCACTTGACTATGAGCTTAAAGGCTATGAGCCAAGCAAGCTTGTAAAGCTCGACTTCTTGCTCAACGGCGAGCAGGTTGACGCGCTTTCCTTCATAGTTCACGAGGAAAAGGCGTACGGCAGAGCGAGAAGAATTGCCGAAAAATTGAAGGATAATATTCCAAGACAGCTTTTCGAGGTGCCTATTCAGGCGGCAATTGGCTCGCGTATAATTGCGCGTGAAACAGTTAAAGCTATGAGAAAAGACGTGCTTGGATAGTGCTACGGCGGTGATATTACAAGAAAGAAAAAACTGCTTGAAAAGCAAAAAGAGTGTAACAAGAAGATGCGTCAACTCGGCTCTGTTCAAGTATCTCCTGAGGCATTTATGGCGGTTCTTAAGCTTGGTGACGATGACTGATAATTTGGGTATTTATATTCACATTCCGTTTTGCTTGTCGAAGTGCTATTATTGTGACTTTTGCTCGGTATCGCGTGTTGATGAAGGGAAAATGCAGGGATATGCAGATGCTTTGTGCCGTGAGGTCAAGCTTATTTCAAGTGAGCTTAAAAAGAGCGGAAAAGAGCCGCCTGTTGATACAGTCTATTTCGGCGGAGGAACACCGACACTTTTGTCTGTAAGCCAATTTAAGCAAATCCTTGATAGCCTGAAAGCAAATTTTAAGGTAAGTGACAACTGCGAGATAACAACTGAGGCAAATCCGAAAAGCATTGACAGACAAAATCTCTTTGCTTTGCGAGAGCTTGGATTGAACCGCTTGAGCATAGGTATGCAGAGCGCAAATGACAACGAGCTTAAAGCGCTTGGCAGAATACACGGCTTTGATGATTTTTGTAAGATTTTTGAAGATGCAAGAGAGGCTGGCTTTGAAAATATTTCTGCCGATTTGATGTACGGCATACCCGAGCAGACAAGCGAGAGCTTTTGCCATTCTATTGATACCCTTGTTTCAATGTCGCCCGAGCACATCTCGTCTTATTGCTTAACGGTTGAAGAAAATACCCCCTTTTATAAAAGAAGGGACAGACTTGCCTTGCCGAGTGAGGACGCGGTAAGCGAGATGTACAGTCTTATGTCAACAAGGCTTCAAGAAAAGGGATATAAAAAATATGAGATCAGTAATTTTTCTCGTATAGGATATGAGTCAAGGCACAATAATAAGTATTGGCTTCTTGACAATTATATAGGTCTTGGCGCGTCGGCACACTCTTGCTTTGACGGAGTGAGATTTGCTCATTCAAGGGATATTGACGCTTATATAAACGGGGAAAATACCTTTGAGCAGATAGAGGAAAATGACAAAAGAGCGCAGATGAACGAGTATGTAATGCTCGGCATGCGGCTTTGCCGCGGGGTAAGCTTTTCTGAGTTTGAGGCGAGATTTGAAGCAGATTTTTTGTCTGAATTTCAGGGCTTTGTTAAATTTGCCCCTGAATTTGTGCAGATTGACAAAAATGGATGCCGTTTTACCGATAAAGGAATGTTTGTGAGCAATTATATTTTGTCCGAAACGCTTGATTTTTCTTGAACAAAAAGGGGAAAATGAATTTTTGTGCAAGGTGCAAGAGGTAGATTGACAGACATTATTCAACATAAAAAGTCGGTTGACAAAAGAGAGTTTTTATGTTATAATAAAGACAGAAGGAAGCAATAGCTTTCGCCAAATATTTTACATAGATTTGGAATTCACGGAGAAAGGATGGTATAGTCCGATGAACGACAATAAAAAGAATAACGAAACAGAGCTTGATAGCGAAGAAATCAGTGTTATCACCTTAACCGACGAAGACGGAAAGGAGATTGATTTCGAGGTTATAGGTGCAGAAGAAATTGACGGGGTTGCATATTACGCGATGGCTCCCGTAGGCGCTGAAGAAAACAACGAAGGCATTATAGAATATGTGCTGCTCAAGCTTGAGGAGGACGAAGAAGGCGAAGAAATGTTCGTCACAGTTGACGATGAAGATGAATTTGATAAGGTCGCTAATTTCTTTGACGATTTGTTTGACAGCGAAGAGGATTATGATGCTTAAGAAGTGAGTTAACTCACAGAATGAGATTTTAAATAACAAGTATTTAATTTTGGTACGGGCCGATGAAAATATAAATTTTTTAAGCAATTTTTATAGGTAGGCAACATATTATTAAATAGTGGTGTAAGCCAATGGAAAGTTTAATTTAAAATTTTAGAAAATTTATTTAAAATACATTAAAAAAATTCCTGCTTAGTTAGTGATATCCGCTTGATTGAGACC
>JAZNER010000036.1:0-1540 GCA_045588675.1 Eubacteriales bacterium
CATCGGCTCGTAATCTGTGATACCTACAACGATCTTGCCCTTTTCCTTGATAGCAGCAAGCTCAGATGTTTCGTTTGTCTTATCGCCGCAGCCTGCAAAAGCAAAAACCATAACTGCTGTAAGCACTGCAAGAGCGATTGCAATAAACTTTTTCATAATAAAATCCCTCCGATTTAAAATGTGCTATTATGCTAACACATTACTACGCTAAAGTCAATATCAAAAAACATTATTTTACATTTATTTTTTGCGAATATCTCCATTAAAACCTCAAAAAATTAAATCAGGTGATTTTATGGATTTTTTATGGGCTTTTCTGGTTGGCGGAGCAATCTGCGTTGTCGGTCAGCTTCTGATAGATTTAACAAAGCTTACACCCGCACGGATTCTCGTCAGCTTCGTTGTGCTCGGTGTTGTTTTGGAGGGCTTCGGGCTTTATCAGCATCTTGTCGATTTCGCGGGGTGCGGCGCTACCGTACCGCTGACGGGCTTCGGCTATACTCTTGCAAAGGGTACGCGCGAGATGATTGACTCAACGGGCTGGCTGGGAATTCTCACGGGTCCGCTGTCTGCGGGCGCGGCAGGTATATCGGCGGCTATCGTCAGCGGACTTATTGCGGCATTCCTGACACGCTCCAAGCCGAAATAAAAGGAATTCGGAGCAAGGAAAAAATCCTTGCCCCGAAAACCCCTAAAGAAAGTATCAAGATGAAAAACGAAAAAACAAAAAAATAAAAAAATAAAAAATAAAAAATAAAATAAAAAGTTAAAAAAGCGGATTGTTAAATTTATGCCTCAACCTGAACGGGATCGTCGATGTCGCAGCAAGAGCAGGAAACATAATCGCTCTGGTCGTCATCTTCAACCTTATTCTTGCAGGGGAGAACCTTTGTTACAACATAATAAATGCCTGCGGCAACAGCAGCAACAGCAGCGATAATGCCGACAACCTTAAGAATCTTTTTAAGTGTATCACACATGGGATAGTACCTCCTGAACTTTATTTACACTAATTATATTACAGGAAAACGATAAAGTCAAGATATTTCCGAATAAAAAACAAAAGGACAAGCATTCGCTTGTCCGTATTGTTAAACTCAATTAGTCTGCAAGAAGCTTTGCGAGAGCTGACTTCTTTCTGGCAGCGTTGTTCTTGTGGAGAAGATTCTTAGCACAAGCCTGATCTACCTTCTTGATAGCAAACTTAACAGCAGCTTCCTTATCAGGTGAGTTAGCTGCAGCAGCAGCGTTAGCCTTTTTGATTGCTGTCTTAAGAGCTGAATTTCTTGACTTGTTACGAGCAGCCTTTGACTTGTTTACAAGTACTCTTTTCTTTGCTGATTTGATGTTAGGCATTGTTCCACCTCCTTTATTGCATTACACAGTTAGTAATCATATCATTAAAATTGTAAAATTGCAAGTAATTTTTAAAATTTTTTCTCAAAAATAACAAATTTTTTTAAAATATCAGGGTTGATTAATATGGATTTCAGAACTGACCTCGCCCTTGAAAGACACGAGCTTTTAAAAGAAAGAATTC
>JAZNER010000037.1:0-15728 GCA_045588675.1 Eubacteriales bacterium
GGAATGTACACCGTGTACCTCGGCAACATTGATATTGATTTTGAGAAGGTGGATGAGGCGGCACACTTCATCCCCTGCGGCAGAAACGTTTGGGAGGGCAGACAGGAGAGATTTGACCTTACACAGCTCCGTTGCTACAGAAACCTCAAGCATGCTCCTCGTCTCGAACGTTCTCTTGGCACACTGGGCGGCGGTAATCACTTTATCGAGATTGATGTTGACGAGACTGGCGGCAAGCACCTTGTTATCCACTCGGGCTCTCGTAACCTCGGCACACAGGTTGCTGAGTACTACCAGCAGATTGCTATAGACCTTAATGCCGGCAAGGAGGACTACTTCATACGACGCGAGGAGATTATACGCACCTACAAGGAGCAGGGCCGAAGAGCAGAGATACAGACCACAATAAAGGCACTTGAGAAGGAGTACAATGCCAAGGAGCCTACGCTCCCTCAAGACCTTTGTTTCCTCTACGGTTCGTTTATGGAAGACTATCTCCACGACGTAGATATCTGTCAGAAGTTCGCTGAGAGAAATCGCGTGAAGATGGCGGAGAGCATTCTTGAGCGCCTCGGATGGACGGCGATTGAAACCTTCCAGACCATTCACAACTACATAGACGTGAATGAGATGATACTCCGTAAGGGTGCGGTGTCCGCTAAGGCTGGCGAGAAGCTGCTCATCCCCATCAATATGCGTGACGGCTCGCTCATCTGCATTGGTAAGGGTAACGAGGATTGGAACTGCTCTGCACCTCACGGTGCAGGACGTTTGATGTCTCGTTCCGCTGCCTTCGAGCGTCTCACTATGGCGGAGTATGAGGCAGAGATGGCAGGTATCTACTCCACCTGCATCGTTCACGACCCCCTTGACGAGTCACCTATGGCTTACAAGAGCATGGACGAGATCGTCGAGAACATCGAGCCTACTGCCGAGATTGTCTGCAGAATCAAGCCTATCTACAACTTCAAGGCGGCGGAGTAAATTTATATTTTAAATTTTAAAATAATGCTGGACTTTTGCCATCTCTTGTGGTATGTTGTTGTGCTACAGGAGGTGGCAAATTTTATAGACATTAACAAAGAGCTATGGCGTAGCGATCTACGATGCGCTGACGGACTGAGGGATGAGAAAAGGGCTACCGTGGGGTAGCCCTTCAATCATTCAAAGCATTAAATAATATTTTCTTGGTTCGTACAAGATTCAGTCCGAGCAGAAAAACTATTATGCATACGGCAGAGCCGAGAGCGACGTTCATAATCAATATCTCTGTTTCGGTCATTCCCTCAAAGGATACAAGCATTGAGCGTTGCAATGCGAAGATGGAAACAAAGGCATCCGCAAAAGATATATTTCGTAACGTTATGAGTGCCCCCGATGTGCTGCGACGAGATTCTACAAGCTTGATTGTAGCGAGCGTAATTTTAGTAAAGGCATAAGTCGCCATGGCAATCATTATGATCATATGATATTCGTGCCCTCTGTCACGAACTACCGACAGAATAACAGTTCCGAAAAGAGGAATGGATAATACCATCAGCATCCATCCTGTAAACTTGGTAATAAATCGTTCCTTTGACTTGGAGATTAGTACCGCAAAGCGAACGATACTTAAAATCAAGTAATACGAGCCGAGCGTTAATAACCACCACGAGCTTGATACAATACCAAACACAAGATGGTATGCACCGAAAGCAACATTAAAAATCAAGCTGAAAAGAGCAAACTTGAGCGTTCTATCCATCGATATTCCTCTCGCCCAAAACACAATCTGTGATAATCTTGATTACTGTATCCATATCGTCGGAACACTTCTTATCGAGCCATTCCATCACGATAGCAAACACGCCCATCAGATAGAATTTTATCATATAAGCACGTTTTTTATCGGGGATGTGAAAGCGTGAGAGGATGGGATCGAAGATATGGTTGAACATTTTGCTGTACACTTCATCCATATTCAAGGAATTGAATTGCTTGATAGCAACCTTAAATATACGCTGATTCTCCTTGATAAAGGTAAGATATGGTGTGAGATATTCGGATGTTACGAAAACCAAGTCACCGAGCTCACAATTTTCAAAGCGTTCCGCAATCCCTTTTGTATCGGCAGAATAATAAGCAAAGTGTTTATCAAGGATATATATGGTGGTTTCCTTTAATAAATCCGAAGTATTCTCATAATGTAGGTAAAATGTTGACCGATTTACCCCTGCAACCTCACAGATTTCCTTGATGGTGATATATTCAAAGTCCTTCTTTTCAAGTAACGCAATGAGGGCTTCGTCCATTCTGATTGCCGTATTAAAGTATTTGCTTTCGTTTTTATTCATAAGACGCCCCCCTTGATAACTTATTTTCCTTCGCTAATCTCTCTTGCAAGCTCTACAATCTCATACGCATATTTCTTCTTGCCGTTTTCAAGCATCTTCTTATAAATCGGATAGTTGATACCCGTGCAGGCAAAACCTATAATACCAATGATAATTCCGAGAACAGTAAGAGGAAGCGTGCCCCCAATAACTTTCATAGAGAGGCACATTCCCATGCCTGCAACAAGGGCAGAAATAATACCAAAGGTATAAGTGAAAATGGTTGCGGGCAATTTTGCCTTCTTGTCGAGCTTGCGAAGTGCAACGATTTTGGAGTTGTCCTTTGGAGCATACTCCTTTGCGATGGATTCTGCGTAAATTTTGTCTGTGTTCATTTTATTTCTCCTTTTCGGTTGTTGTGTCTTTATTATACCAACCTCAAAAAGAAATTTGAACAACACGCTTTCAGAAAAATGTTGTTTTATAAAAAATCTATCAGATGAGTGGGTTCATTGCTCCGCCAAATTCTTATTTGTCGCTTTCATTATACCACAAAATAGTGAAACCCGCAATCCTTTTATCAAGAATTGCGATAAGCTTTTTCGTTGAGGACGGGATTCAGAACCTTTACCTGACCTGCGGTCAGGTGATCGATTTCGACTGACCAACTATCTTCGTGATAAACAAAGCACACCGCAAGTGCGGTGTGCTTTGTTTATGGCGGAGAGAGAGGGATTCGAACCCTCGTGTGCTTGCGCACAAACTGATTTCGAGTCAGCCCCGTTATGACCACTTCGATATCTCTCCATATATGATTAAACTCAAAACGAGTCTAATTTTTGTAGTTTATCTTGCGGGGCGCCCCGTTATGTCCTGAGCACTCCTTTTTGCTCGCTTTATCTGCCACTGGCAGCGCTCGCAAACGTCCCCACTTCGATATCTCTCCGTATTGCTTTTCTCTAACTTCCCTATTATATCACAAAAGAGAAAAAATTGCAATAGTTAATTTTAAAAAAATTAAAAATTATATTGCAAGCTATTGCATTGAAAGGGTAATTGTGATATAATTATTCCATTAAGTTAATTTCACAGGAGCTTCTATGAAAATAAGAATTGGAATTTACGGATACGGAAATCTTGGACGCGGTATTGAATGCGCAATCAAGCAAAACAGCGATATGGAGCTTGTCGCACTTTTCACTCGCCGTGATCCAAAATCCATAAAAACAAACACTGAGGGTCTTCAGGTTGTATCTGCTGACGATGTTGAAAAATTCGTTGGTAAAATTGATGTTATGATTATTTGTGGCGGAAGCGCAACCGATCTCCCTGAGCAGACCCCTGCCCTTGCAAAGCTATTCAATGTCATTGACAGCTTTGATACACATGCCAAAATACCTGAGCATTTACAAAATGTTGACAAAGCTGCAAAAGAGAGTGGTCATGTTGCGCTCATTTCTTGCGGTTGGGACCCCGGTATGTTCTCGCTGAATCGCCTTTTGGCTTCTTCTATCCTTCCCAGCGGCAAGGATTACACATTCTGGGGTAAGGGTGTAAGTCAGGGACATTCTGATGCTCTTCGACGCATTGAGGGTGTAATTGATGCGAAACAATATACAATTCCAGTAGAAAGCGCGCTTGATGCCGTCAGAAGCGGCACAAATCCCTGCCTTACAACTCGCGAAAAGCACACTCGCGAATGCTTTATTGTTGCCGCGACCGATGCCGACCTAGCTCGAATTGAAAATGAGATTAAAACTATGCCACACTATTTTGCCGACTATGACACGACAGTTCACTTTATTACTGCCGAGGAAATGGCTCGCGACCACGGCGAAATCCCACACGGTGGATTTGTAATCCGCAGCGGAAAGACAGGCATTAACAATCAACATTCTCACATTATTGAGTATTCCTTAAAGCTTGACTCTAACCCCGAGTTCACCGCGTCTGTTATTACTTGTTACGCGCGCGCCCTTTTCCGTTTATCACTTGACGGTGCTGTCGGCTGCAAGACTGTTTTCGATGTGCCGCCAATTTATTTAAGCCCAAGATCCCGTGAAGATGTAATTTCAAGTATGCTTTAATCAAAAGGAAGCAGGTATGTTCGTAAAAATTATTCTTTCCCTGATTGCAGCTTTTATTTGGGGAACCTCTTTTGTTGCGCAAAGCTTGGGAGCTGATATTCTGCCCCCATTTGCCTTCAATGCGGCGCGCAGCTTTGTTGCTGTCATTTCCATTGCTCTTATTTTACTTATTTTCAATAAAGCTAAACCTTTTCGCAAGGAAGCCGAAAAGCAAAACGGTAATATTAAAACACTGCTTGTCGGCGGAATTTGCTGTGGAATCCCATTGACAATAGCTGTTAATTTACAGCAGATGGGACTTGGAGAAACCGATGCAGGTAAAGCGGGATTTATTACTGCTCTTTACATTGTGCTTATTCCCATATTCGGGTTGTTCCTTCGCCGCCGAACCTCGTTTTCAACGGTTGTCAGTGTCGTTATCGCAGTTATGGGAATGTACCTGTTGTGCGTTAGCGGTAGCTTTTCCATTAAAACAAGCGAGCTTTATTTGATTGTTTGTGCCATTTGCTTCGCGATACATATTCTGGTTATTGATAAATTTGCACCTAAAACAAACTGTATTGCCTTGTCGCTCGTACAATTTGCATTTACGGCAATCGCATCTGCGATACTATCCTTAATATTTGAGTCTGCAACCCTCACAGGCTTGCTTGCTTGCTCAGGTCAGCTTCTTTATGTTGGTGTTTTATCAAGCGGCGTTGCTTACACCCTGCAAATTTTGGCACTTGACGGCTCTGACCCAACCGTTATATCACTTTTGTTCAGCTTAGAGTCAGTTTTCAGCGTAATTGCAGGCGCGATTGTTTTGCAAGAAAAGATGTCAAGACAAGAGTACTTGGGTTGTTTTTTAATACTTTTAGCTGTTATGCTATCACAAATTCCTACAAGCGTAATAAAAAAGCTACTTCATATCAAGCAGAAATAAAGATTTAAACAAAAAAGTTGTTCGGAGAAAATAATGTCATTTATTTCACTTAAAAAGAATAAAAAAGCACTTCAAACCGACAAAAAAATACCGCCTGCTGCCGCTTGGGGACACTATAACAAAAAGCAAGGCACTCACGAAAGTCCAAAAAAGCATTCGGGCGGAGATGTAATTATTGAAATAGACAATCTCACTCTTTCATATGAGGGCGTGAATGTCATTGAAAATCTATCGTTGAATATCCTCTCGGGCGACTATGTTTGCATAATAGGTGAGAACGGCTCCGGAAAAAGCACGCTTATGAATGCTATTCTCGGTCTTAAAAAGCAAGCCGGGGGCAGCATTAGTTTCAAATCGTTGAAGCGCAACGAAATAGGTGTTTTGCCACAGCAGGACGCTACACAAAATGACTTCCCTGCACTTGTCAGCGAGGTTGTAATGTCGGGTTGCCTCAACCGAGCCTCAAAGGGCCCTTTTATGTCGCGCGACTTCAAAAGGCTGACCTTTGAAAACCTTGAGCGGCTTGGTATTACCTCGCTTGCTTCGCACTCATACCGCGACCTGTCAGGCGGACAAAAGCAAAGGGTTCTATTAGCGCGAGCTCTCTGCTCTGCCGATAAAATGCTCGTGCTTGACGAGCCTGTATCGGGACTTGACCCCAAGGCAACCGTCGATATTTATTCATTAATAAGCGACCTTAACCGCAAATGCGGCATCACAATACTTATGGTAACTCACGACATTCGTTCAGCACTCGCTTATTCAACCAAGATTTTGAGATTAAATAAGGGCTCTGTTTTCTTTGGAACAACCGAGGAATATAAAAAATTGCCCGAAGCTCAGATTTATCTTGAAGAAAATACGATTGAACCCGAGCAGACCTTATACGGCGACGGCGGTTTCAGATACGGCGGTAACTAAATGGCTGCTGTTAATATTTTTACAAATACAAACCCTTTTGACAAGCTTGCAAATTATCTGTCATACGGCTTTGTGCGAAATGCGCTGATTGTCGCCGTTTTGGTTTCAATATGCTCTGCTCTGATTGGTGTGGTGCTTGTGCTTAAAAGATTTTCACCGCTTGGCGACGGACTTTCGCATATTGCTTTCGGAGCAGTTGCCCTTGCAACGAGCATTGGAATTTGGGATATTGGAATAGCAATTCCCGCCACAATAATCGCCGCAATACTGATTTTGTGCAGACAGCAGAACAGAAAAATTATGGGCGATGCTACAATAGCTATGCTATCGGTCGGAGCATTGGCAATAGGCTATACTGCTATAAGTCTTGGCGGTGCTACCAATCTCGGCGGTGATGTCTGCACGGCTCTTTTCGGCTCCTCTGAGATTTTGTCAACCTCAACAGGTGAAATTATTTTGGTGCTTGGAATAACTCTTGTACTGATTTTACTTACAGCAATATTTTATTATCAAATCTTTGCGGTAACCTTTGACGAGAGCTACAGACGGGCAACAGGCGGGAAAACCGAGCTTTATAATGTAATTTTTGCAACAATTACAGCGATTGTCGTAGTGCTTGGAATGAAGCTTGCGGGAGCACTCCTGATTTCCTCTCTAATCGTATTTCCGTCTATGACGGCTATGCGTCTTTCAAAAAGCTTTAGGGGCGTAATAATCATATCTGCTGCCATCTCAGCGGTATGCGGAGCATTGGGCACTTTATTGTCAATTTTAATTGACACACCTATTGGCGCAACTATAGCGGCGGTTGATATTGCGGTATTTTTCTTTGCTTACATATTTTCAAAAAATAAGACTTGAACTGGCATAAGCTTCATTCAAGTCTTTTTCTTTTTTTATTCTCCGCAGAATGTCTGCACGGTAGGGTTGCTCTCTCCGTGAATGAAGCCATAACGGGCGGAATGTCCAAGTGATGCTTCAATTCTAAGCAATCGATTATATTTAGCAACTCTATCGGTTCTGCAGGGAGCACCCGATTTGATAAATGGTGCGCCAAGTCCTACCGCCAAATCTGCAATTGTCGTGTCTTCTGTTTCACCTGAGCGATGCGACATAATATAATTGTATCCGCTTGACGAAGCCAAAGAGGTAACATTAATTACCTCACTAAGCGTTCCTATCTGGTTTGGCTTAATAAGGATTGCGTTTCCTGCTCCATTGTCAATTCCTCTCTTCAATCTTTGAGGATTGGTAACAAAAAGGTCGTCGCCAACAAGCATTACCTTATCCCCAAGCTCACGCGTCAGGCAGGACCATCCCTCGAAATCTCTTTGGTCAAGAGGGTCCTCAATCGAAATAATAGGATATTTATCGACAAGTGTTCCCCAATATCCAATAAGCTCAGAACGGTCAAGCTTCTCTGAGCGCTTTTTCATTTCATAAACACCGCTGTCTTGATTATACCATTCAGACGAAGCAACATCAAGAGCAATTTTCACCTCTCCCGTGTTATATCCTGCTTTCTCAATCGCGGATAAAATATACTCAATCGCCTGCTCGTCAGAGCTTAGATTGGGCGCAAATCCACCCTCGTCGCCCACTCCGGTCGATAACCCCTCTTTTTTCAGAATAGAACCAAGAGTATGATAAATTTCACAACCCATACGAAGTGCATCGGAAAATGACGGTGCGCCAATCGGCACTATCATAAACTCTTGAATTTCAATATTATTTGAAGCGTGCGCTCCGCCGTTGAGAATATTCATCATAGGTATAGGAAGCCTTACAGCGCGCGCTCCTCCAATCCAACGGTAAAGAGGAATTTGATAAGCATTGGCACAAGCTCTTGCATTGGCAAGTGAAACGGCTAAAATCGCATTTGCGCCAATCTTCGATTTATTTTCTGTCCCATCAAGCGTACACATCAGCTTGTCAATCACCGATTGCTCAGCGGCATAGCAACCGACAAGCTCGGGAGAAATAAGCTTGCAAATTCCATTGACCGCCTCTAAAACTCCCTTTCCGCCAAAGCGCTTTGCGTCAATATCTCTTTTTTCAACAGCCTCATATATGCCTGTGGAAGCCCCTGAGGGAACGCTTGCAACGCCGACAGTTCCGTCAGATAACACAACAGTTGCTTCAACTGTAGGATTGCCTCGCGAATCAATAATTTCGCGCCCACAGCATTTTACAATTTGTGGTTTTAACATAATAATTTCCGCCTTTTGATAAGTGACCGTTAAATTCAGGTCTTGCTAAACATTATGCACTTATCAAGGCGGAAATATGCAAATTTTAATATATTGAGTTATATGGAATTATTCTTGAATTGATTTTTTAGCCGCTATATGTTTAACTGCAACATAGACGCCCCAAACGATACAAACAAGCAAGCAGAACACTATCAAAAGCCAGAAAACAGCTGTCCAACCATAATTATCCGCCACCACTCCAAGACAATACGAGCTTATCGCGCTTCCAATATAGCAAAAGGCATTCAAAACACCCGCGAACATACCCGAATTAATATGTCCTCTCATAAACATTGGGAAAATAGATGTAATTAAGCTGTTTAAGCTTGATGCCAAAAAGTTGACAGTTAACAAGCCCAAAATCATCATTCCTACAAGCTTCAACGATAAGCTTCCTATAATCATACCGATAAAAGCAATTATTATGGCAAAAATCACGGCACAATGTGTTATGTAGTCAGGAACTTTTTCGTGCATCTTCAAAGCAAAAGCATTAGCAAATATAGCGACAACAGGCATAAGCAAAGTCAACAAAATTGACAGTGAATCATTCAAAAAATACTCTTCTTTAAGTATCGTTGGCACCCAGATTGTCAAACCGTCCTTGATTAAATTAACGCCTATTGCGCAAAAGCAAAGTATGCCTGTTGAAAATAAAAACAACTTTTTCTTCGGCTGAGCTTTATCTGTTTTTCCTTGATTATCAAGGTGTTTTTCGGCTTCTGCATTATCGTTCCTTCTCTCATTCTTTACCGTTTCAATCATTCGCTCAAAAACAATTATCCACAAAACAGAAACAACTAATATGCAAGTAGCAGCCGTGTAAAAAGCCAATTTAAACCTGCCAAAAGCTACAAATATAGCGCTTAAAGCATAAATAATCAATGTTCCTGTCGCAACCGTCGTGCCCATCATCAAGCTTGACTTGGCTAAAAACCGTTGCGGCAACGCCTCAGCTAATGCCCGTATCAGAGTAGGCCAAAGAACCGATAGAGCAAAGCCATTAGCACACCAAAGCCATTTTATAATTGTAAAATCTCCACTTAATGCTATCATTAAATTAATAATAGCAGAAGATAAAAGACTTAAAAATACAGTCCATTTGATATTATAGCGCTTGCAAAGCACGCCGTTAACTAATTGACCTATTCCGTATGCAAAAAAGAAATATGTGGGAACAATTCCCGCTTCAGCTTTGGTAACACCATAAAAATCAATAATTTGGTTGATGTTAGCCGAATAGTTTACCTTTCCAAGATAGGATACAGAATAAACCAACCAGCAAATCAAGATAAATAGCCACGCGCTATTTTTTGACTTATTTAAATTCATCATATTAAGCTGTGCCCCTCCCATTCGGCATCGGGCTCAACACCCAGAAGCTTTGAAATCGTGGGGGCAATGTCTTTTATATTTGCCTGCTCAATTTCAGTGCAAGGCGGAAAATCCTTTCCTATAATAATCATAGGAATAAGCATGTCCTCCTTTATGGCCAGACCGTGTGTTCTCTCATGACCGCCATGGTCTGCGGTAATAATAACGGTATAATCGTCGGGCAAAACACCTAAAACTCTGTCTATATTGTCAAAGCTGTTTTCAATAGCATCCATATATTCTTGGCTCATCCACCCGTTTGAATGACCCGCAGCATCAGGATAGCCTAAATATAAAAAGGTAAAGTCCATAGAGCTTTTAGACAAAAGCTCTATTGCTCGGTCAGTTGAGATATTGCAAGCATCAGGATATCCCAAAGCCTTACCGCTGCAAAATTGCGAAAACGCCAACGAGTTAGGTCTTGATATATCTCTCAATTGTTCCCAGTCATAGAAAAAAGCACTCTTTTTTCCGGCTTGCTTTAAAACCTCGCAAAGACCGTTTATCGGCCGCACCTGCGGAGCATAGGTGTTGGTCGTCGTGCCGTGTCTTGATGGGTCAACACTATGAAACAATGACACATGACACGGAAGTGTCATAGAAGGCATTACTGTCGTTGCCTTCATTGTATATGATGCCTTTTCAATTAAAGATTTAACTCTCGGCAAGCTATCAATTGCATCAGGCCTCATTGCGTCAACTAAAATCAGTAATACTTTCATAACTTTAACCCTCCCTTAGAGGTAATATGAATTAAACAACACTATCATATCATAGGCTATTCTGTTTGTCAATAACAAAAACTAAATTTTTAAGGATAGATTAAGAAAATATATCCTCAGCACACAGAACTAATAAAATATCAAGGCTTCCTACTCCTGTAAATGATGAAAATTAGTCCTTCTCAGCGCTCTGAGCGTGCTCTACCAACTGAGCAAAAATTTAAAACAAAAAGCCATTCAAGTAATGGTGCACCTCCGGAGACTCGAACTCCGGACCCACTGATTAAGAGTCAGTTGCTCTACCAACTGAGCTAGAGGTGCAAATAAACTTGAATGGCTTTATAGCTTTCCCCTTTTGGGGAACACCTATTTTCTTTACTCATATATTATATCACTGTGATGGATATTTGTCAATAGGTTTTTTAAACTTTTTCAATTTTTAAATTGTATAGTAAGACATTACATCTAAACCGTAATGGTTTGGATTACAAGGTCTTTTTAATCATCCCGCTTACAGTCCGATAAAAACTGCTGTCATCAAGAATCCAAGAGATAAAATGAACAGAATCAGCTGGAACACGATCGTTTTCTTAAACCACTCTGCAAAGCTTACATCGGCAAGGCCTAAGCCAACGAGCAATGTGCCACAGGTTGGATATAAAACGTTCGTATATCCATCAGCGAACAAATAGGTCAGAATAATAACCGTCTTACTGATGCCTTCAATCGGCGCAAGAGTAAGCATAGGTATGATCAAAACCGCTTTTGCTGATGCACTTGGAATAAAGAATTCAATAATCAGCACGAATACATACAGAATAATAACCGCAGCATAAGGCGAAATATTCGTGACGGAATTATAAAAATAATAGAAAATCGTATGCAATATATTTCCCTGCTGTGCTATGTGGGTAATACCAAAGGCTATCATGATTATTACAATCGATGGAAGAACGTCCTTTACACCTTTTACAAAACACTTGCCGAGGCGTTTATATGAACCCAATAAGATTCTGCCTACAATAACAGTGCCTACAATAAATGCAACCGCCATAAATAGCATTGCAAGAGATCTGAGCGCATCTATTGAGGTCGTAACAATTACCGAGAAAAGCGCAAACGAAAACAGTGCAATAATCATTTTTGCCTTACGAATATCCTCGGTATGCTCCTCCTTGGAAACCATTGTAAACGCTCTGACGTCAAACTTTTCCGTTGCTTGTTTTTCATCACGCTTAGCTAAATACGTCAAAAACAGAGAGGTTACGACGTACATTACGCAAAAGATGATGCATCTATACCACATACCGTCAGTAACACTTACTCCTGCAGCAATCGATGCCGTTCCAATAGTCAAGGGATTGGTAATAGCCGTGGTAAACCCTACTCCTGACGAAATCAGAATAAACGCAATAGCAGTAAAGCGCGACCAATTAAGCGCCGTGCAAAGCATTGCAAAAATGGGATATAGGATGAGCAGCTGCTCCTGAAGTCCAAACACGGCTGATAAAATCATAATAACAGCGGTGATGATCCAAATTGCAGCAAAGCGCTTTGAATGGAGCTTTACCATAATAACTCTTATGAGTGAAACAAGCCCTCCGCTTTCCTCAAGCACCTTAAAAGTACCGCCAAGAACCAATAAAAGAGCTATGATCATCAGCATATTTGTGCTATTACTGCCGAAAATCAAAGCTTCAACAGGAGAGGTGAACCAACGGAGCATCGGCAAGCGCGAGGCGTTTTCGTCAGCGGTAAGCTCACGGTAGGAATCTATCACGATTTGCTTATTGAGCGATTCGTCGGTTGTATATTGATAAAACGGCTGATCTGCTCTGGACAAATCTGTGGTATAAATAGTATATCGTCCTGCAGGAATTACGAAGGTGAGCACGCCAACGACTATTAATACCGCCAGCAGAATTGCTACAACCGTGATAAAGCTTTTAAGTCCAAATTTTACTTTTACATCTAATTCTGTTGATTTACCCATAGATTTTTTCTCCTATGCTATAGACGTCCGAACAAGCAGACCTCCATTTTTCGTCGTAAAGATTGTGTATCTCCTCTGCCGCAAGTGTCCACTTGATCAGGCAACGGTCATTCTCATCGGGAACTATCATAAAGTAGTCGTTATTATGATAAAATTCCAAAAATCCTTGTGTAGAAAAGGTCAGTGAGTATATTGATCTTGCATCAAAATCAATATCAGCACTTTGCCCGTCAAGCGTTCCCGAAAATGAAAGTCCTTGATTTGTAAGTCGTGCCGTTCCATGCGACAAAACTTTTCGGTTCTTTGGAGATTTTCTTAATTTATCGAGATGTATCGTGCACAGACTGCCACTTAAAGACATCTCAAAATCATCATTCTTGATTTGATTTGCCACGCATCTGCGTTGCCATTTGTACCATTCGTCAATATCAGCAGGGCATTCTCTGCCTTTTACATCGACAAGGTCGTAATATTCATTTATTCTCACACGAAATCCACAGCTCTCACATACTACGGTATCGTTTTCGACTCTCAGCGTATGCTCTTCCTTGCAATCAGGGCACTTATAGAGAATTTTATCAATACCGAAAGCATTCGGCTTTTTTCCTATATATTTGTGACGTGCGACCTTGTTAAAAGCAAAATCGTTATAGCTGATCTTCTGTAAAAGCAAATTATAAATTTGCTCCTCGGTAAACTCATCAAGCATTTCTGGAGTGAAAAGCAGACTGTAGCTCATACCTATATATCCTTTTTTGCGATCCGACGAATACCTGTTGGTAGCCAAATACGCTCCCTTAGAGGAACACACCACGATGTTTGCCTTACTTCTTTTAATGAACTTTGCCGTTGCGGGATTTATAGGATGAGTACTTCCGCTGGTCGATTGAATACCTTCGGGGAAAAGGCCAAGCGCACCGTTGCGCTTAAGAACCATCATCATTTTTCTTAAACTAAGAAAATCGGGCTGATATAAATATTTTGATATTACGCCAAGCTTGATAAGTAAGTGGTAGATACCTTTTTTAAGTATATTCTGAAATCCGCATACCACATTGACATCCTTACGCTTAAACCCGTAAATCGCATAAATAAATTCAAGCCTCGATGCGTGTGAGGAAAGTAAAATCGTCGGCTGGTTCTTGATTGATTTTAGGTCATAGTCATAACTGAACTCCACACCATAGAATCTGTTGAGAATTCCCAATACCCACATTCCTATTGACATAATGATCGGATTAGGTTTTTTAATTTTTCTGTTTATCAACTTTGTTTTTAAGTCTTTTTCCATAAGCAAAAGATTCCTCAAGAATTATTTTTTCAAAAGATATGAAGAAATACAGCTAAAACATCTGATTATTTACTCATATTTCGGTTGTTAATTTAATTATACCTCAAAATTCTCCAAAAAACAATATTTTTTAACAAATTATCTATTTTTTTATTGATTTTTGCCGTTTTTCCCTATCGTCCTCGGTGAGCAAGATAGTGTAAGCTCCGCAACTACGCTTTTTCATATATTCTTTTATTTTAAATTTTGGCGCATCATGAGAAGTCACAAAAAACAAAAGAAATCCGAAACCATCACCGATTGGCAATAATTTCGGATTTTTCTCTTATGGGTTGTCCCAACAATTTTGAACCTTTATCAATACAACGGTAAATCACCGGTAAACTCATCTGCTATCTCAGCAGGCAATGGCTCCAGTGCAAGACAGGTGTTTGTCGGAACACCATGGAACTCCGTCATTCCGGCATCGGTAATAACCGATGCAATGAACCCTTTATCTTTTGCTTTGTGCGCAATATCTAATAACGCTTCCTCGGAATCCACATATACGCACACCTTTGCGCAACCGTACAAAAACCAATCAGATAAAGGCGATGTCGGTTTGTCGGTTATTTTTAGATCAAAACCGTCGGCGGTCATTTCAAAATCATTCATGCGACCTTCCTTATTCAATGCCATCAAGATGGCTTCAATACAAGCATGTCCTGCCTGTGCCGCTATTTTTCCCTTGCGCATCTTAAGATCTCGACGCATTACTATCATCATTTTAGATTTGTACATTACATATCCCGCCTTATTCGATTGTTTCTCTCCAATTCTCAGCAGATTTTTCCGTTACTTGCAATATTTTTTTGCCTTTGCAAACCACGTAACGAGTGATTTCATCATCATACCAAGGCAATTCTGCACAGTGATCGTAATGAATTTCGGTTTTAATATCTCTTGAAAACAGTTCATCGATATAGCAGCCGAAAATGTCAGCCATAATCGGTAAAAATGTAATATCAGGCGCGGCTTTTGCATTTTCCCATTTAGAAACCGCTTGGAAAGTAACGCCTAACTTTTGTGCAAGTTCATCTTGACTTAATCCACTTTTCCTTCTATACTTTAATATGTTTGCTGCCAAAACTATATTTGCGTTTTCCATATCATCAGCTCCTTTCGCTGAGTTAATTATATCACATATAATCTATTTATACAATAAATCAAAGGTTTAATTTTTTCAACCCGCGGTTGAAGTCTCAGGTTCAAGCCCATAAGATTCACGAAAAGGTGCAATGGTGAAAGGGGGTTGTTTTTTACCCCTAAAAACACGAAAAGCCCTTGAAAATCAAGGGCTTTTGTGTTAGGGTGCAAAATTGTTGCACCATTATGGCTCCCCCCAACAATTTCGAACCCTTATATTTTATATGGTTGAAAACTGCTCCGTTCTTTTATCTGTACGGCGATAGGTATATTCATCGTCACCGCATCCCTGCAAAACGATCTCATCATCTGTATAGCGTTTAACACACCACATAAGACCTTTTGTTGTCATAAGGCACTTTCCAAGCTCACATTGCTCTGTCGGAATTTTTATGTCTCTTGACTCATAAGAAAAGTCACAATGGAATCTACACCATTTCTCACGATTGTCCTTATAATTTCTAATTCTGAAAAACTGCCCGCCGCTAAACAAACCGAGGTCGAAAACGATATTGTACGACGCTCCACAATAAATGTTGGTATTCTCCGCTTTTATCGAGAAAATATACTCTGTCTTACCCGTACACAAGAAAAAGTTAAAATCATCGTGTGTCGCATGATAACTGTCAGCCATTCTCCACAAAGTAAGACATTTTGGTATTCCGG
>JAZNER010000038.1:0-38342 GCA_045588675.1 Eubacteriales bacterium
ATGGCTACGATCCGACTTTAATAATAAAATATAATGGATTATTATGCGAAATTGCACGAAAAATGATTTTTTGACACTGTTTTCAATTGATTTCAAGTGAAAATCTCGTAAAAATTATTTCAAGGTGCCAATTCGCCCGAAAGGATCAAAATGTCAAATAATAAAAAAGCTTTACGCAAAAATACGGAAAAAAATAAGGCTTGGACAGGCAAAAAAACGGTTGCTTCAATTATTTTAGGATTATCTACTCTTGCCTTGGTGATTTTTGCAGTCATTTCAATAGTTTTGGAGCTGGGACCGATTAAACCGATAAAAAGCTCAAAGCAGGACGCTACCGTTGTCGGCGAGTATGCGGGCTTTGATGTCAAATATGAGGCAATACGATACCTGTCGGTTTTGTACAAGCAACAGCTTGACTTGGAGATGGGCGGTTTTGAAGCTCTGAGCGAAAGTGAAAAAGCAGAATATGAGCAAAGGCTGAGGGCTTATGTTGCCGAGAACATAGAAAACACCTATGTCGTTCTTGCGCTCTGTGCGGACTTTGAAATTGATATTCACTCTGATGAAGCTGACGATTATGTTGACACCTCAATTGAAGATTTGATAAAAAATGAGCTTGAAGGAAGCAAGAAGAACTATAAAAAGTGGCTTGCGGAAAATAATCTGACAGACAGCTTTTTGCGCTTGATTTATCGAGTTGACTTTCTTGAGAGTGAGCTCATAGATTATCTTGTGGATAAAAAGATTATTGAATTTGATAATCTGAACAAGGGCGAATTTGTCGATTTCGTAATGAGCACGAGTGATTATGCCCGAACAATGCACTGCTACTATCCAAAGGTATCGGATTATTTTGATACAAGCGACTACAAGGAGAAGGCGGAGAGCCTGTCAGCGTCGCTGTTGGCAGAAACAGATTTGGATGAGCGTGAGAATTTATTGCGCTCAGCTATTGGAAAAGCCCCGTTTGTGTCGGGAATTTCAATGACAAGCGGAGGGATTTATTTTACATACGGTCAAATGGGTAAGGCTTATGAGGAGGCAACCTTTGCCCTCGAAGAATACGGTGTCAGCTCGGCGTTTGAGGCAGACGGCGGATATTATGTAATTATGCGTTTACCGCTTGAACGCGATTATGTGGCGGAGAATGCAGGAGATTTGCTCAATAAATACAGATATTCAATATTGAAGAAGAAGCTTGACGGGAAAAGCGAAGAGGTAGAGTTTATCCCTAATGAATATTTTGAGAGCATTACTATTGCTCTGATTGAGTAAAATATAAAATTTTTAGAATTGGAGGCGGATTTATGAGAGGATTTAGAAAAAACAAATATTCAAGGCGAAATCTTATAAGCGTCCGCCGTTCCCAAAAGGGTACGATTATTATTGCAATTATTGCTTTTGTGCTTTTATGCTTGGTTATATCTGTAGTAATTGGTTTACTTTTAGGCAAAAAGGCAGACAAAATAGATACAAAGCCAAGATATGATTTTTTAGACGAAGATTATATTTCAAATAATAAAACGGTCAAAAGCGTTGATGCCTTTGCATATAGCTTTGGAGCTGATTTGAGCGGTTATTTGAAGAGAGGAATTTCAGATTTTTCACTTTGTCTTAGAAATGAGGCAGGCGAGGTTATGTACAAATCAAAGCTTGCAGAGGAGTTTTCTATCAATTCCTTTGCAGAAGAGGAGCTTGATGAATATGTAAGTAAAATACACGAATATGAAGGCTATGTCTGCGCATACTTTTATGTGCGCTCGTTTGCTTGCGAGGACAAGACTATGCGAGAGCTTTATAAATCCTACGAGATTGCTCTGCTTTGTGAGGCGTCGGAGCTTGGTGTTGACGATATACTTTTGCTCGGACTTGACATAAATCAGGATAATGTTGATGAAATTGAGGCGTTTGTAAACAAAGTGTCATTGGCAGTGGGAGATACGGTTATGGGTGTCAATCTCGCGCCTGAGGTTTTCTCGCTTTCGGATAAGGATTTATACCTTGCCTCCCGTATAAGAGGTGCTTGTGATTATGTCGCTATGGATTTCACCAATGTCACAGATGAGCCGTATAGCATTGGAGAGGGAAATGACGGCGAGGGGGATACTCAAACCGAGCTTGAAGCACTCACTGAAAAGATGTATTATTACATAAAGGCTTATTCGGCGAGAATTATACTGTCACGGGACAATTCTTATCTTTATGACAGCGCCAAGGAGCTTGGAATTAAGAATATTCAGATAGTCGGAAAATAAATTATAAAAATATTTGGGAAAAAAGAATTTTTAGAAGATATTTTGATAAAATGGGCGTATATTATTAATATAGGACTTGAAAAAGACAGAAATTTGATTTTTTAAGTCGATTTTGATTTTTTGTTTTGAAAGGAGAGCATATTATGGAGCATAATTCTCAAAAAACAATGAGAGATATATTTTTGGAAAGAGAAAAAAACACACTGTCAAGGTATGCTTTCCTGACATCTGACACAAAGGGAAGAGATTTCCCTTACGAGCCTTGCGAAAACCGTACAGAGTTCCAGCGTGACCGCGACAGGATAATTCATTCGCAATCCTTCCGCCGTCTTATGAACAAAACTCAGGTTTTTCTGGCTCCCGCAGGTGACCATTACAGAACAAGGCTTACACATACTCTTGAAGTAACTCAAATCGCAAGAATTATAGCAAGAGCCATGCAATTAAATGAGGATTTGACAGAAGCTATCGCTCTTGGCCACGACCTTGGACATACTCCGTTCGGTCACGCGGGCGAGGTGGCTATGCAGGTTTGCTTTTCGCCTGACTTTACACATTATAAGCAAAGCCTCAGGGTTGTCGAAAAGCTTGAAAATAACGGCCGCGGACTTAATCTCACAGTTGAGGTTCGCGACGGAATAGTTAACCATACGGGCGAGCATTTAGCATCAACGCTTGAAGGTGTAATAGTTAAATATGCAGACAGGATAGCATACATAAATCACGACATTGACGATGCTTGTCGTGCGGGTATTCTTACTAATGATGATATACCGAAGGAGATTTCCCGCGTGCTCGGCTCAAAGCACGGCGAGCGAATTGATACAATGGTAACCTCGGTAATAAACGCAAGCTACGATAAACCGTATATTGCTATGACAGACGAGGTCAGTGAGGCTATGGGCGCGCTTAGAAGCTTTTTGTTTGAAAGGGTTTACCTTAATCCACTCGCTAAGGGCGAGGAAACCAAGGCGCAGGAAATGCTTGTCAAGCTGTTTGAGTATTATGTCAATAATCCTCAAAGAATGCCGCAGCAGTATTCACAAAGTGCCGAAAGCGAGGGAATTGAACGCTGTGTTTGCGACTTTATTTCGGGAATGACCGACAGATATGCAATTGAAACCTATCAAGAGCTGTTTGTTCCGAAGGTTTGGAGGGGCAAATGCTGATTTCGATTTCAAAAGAATTAATTGAAGAAATACGCGGCAGAAACGATATAGTTGAGCTTATCGGCACTTATGTAAATTTGAAGAGAGCGGGCTCAAATTATAACGGACTATGCCCGTATCACGGTGAAAAAACACCGTCATTTACGGTTTTTCCTGCAACGCAATCCTTTTATTGCTTCGGTTGCGGCGCGGGAGGTGACGCGATAACCTTTGTTATGCGCTCGGAAAATCTTGATTATCCCGAAGCGGTTGAATTTCTCGCCAAAAGAGCGGGAATAACAATAACAGCCGAGGACCGAGAGAGCGGCGGAGTTAGTAAGCGCAGAATTTTGGATATGAATTTAGCCGCTGCAAAATACTTCCGAAGCTGTCTTTTTGATGCGCAAATAGGCAAGGTGGGTATGGATTATCTTGCCGCCAAAAGAGGATTACCTCTTTCGGTAATCAAGCATTTTGGACTTGGCTTTGCGCCCGACGGCTTTGGCGGACTTACTGATTATATGCACAAGTTAGGCTTTAGTGACGAGGAGCTTATCGTGGGCTTCCTTTGCGGAAAAAGTCAAAGGACGGGAAGGGCATACGATTATTTCAGAAACAGGGTGATTTTCCCTATAATTAATACAACAGGCGATGTAATCGCCTTCGGCGGAAGAGTTATGGACGACTCCAAGCCCAAATATCTGAACTCGTCGGATACACCCGGTTTTAAGAAGAGCAAAAACCTTTTCGCTCTTAATTTCGCTAAGAATCATTGTGCGGAGAGGCTTATTCTCTGCGAGGGATATATGGATGTAATTGCTCTTCACGCCGCTGGCTTTGAAAATGCAGTTGCGACTCTTGGTACGGCGCTCACACAGGAGCAGGCGCGAATTATGGCAAAATATACAAAGCAGGTAATAATTTCGTATGACTCTGACGAGGCAGGACAAAATGCCACGAGGAAAGCGGTAAGAATGCTCAGCGATGTCGGTCTTGATGTCCGCATTCTAAAAATGGACGGAGCAAAGGACCCTGATGAGTTTATAAAAAAATTCGGTGCTGACAGATTTCGCTCGCTTTTGAATTCAAGCAGGACAAGCTTTGAGTTTAAGCTTGACAGCACCCTGAGAAAATATAATCTTAGCTTAATTGACGAAAAGGTTAAGGCGTCACGGGAAATGTGTGATTATATTTCAGATGTTTCCTCAAATGTAGAGCGTGAGGTTTATATATCGGAGCTTGCGCTCAAGTTAGGGCTTTCAACCGAAACTATCAAGCGCGATATTGAGAATATCAGGCGAAAGAAAATCAAAGCATTCAAAGAAAAAACCGCACAGGACGCAAGGCTTTCGGCTATGGGTGTTGGCGATAGAATTAACACCGAGGGTATTAAAAACATAAAAGCAAGGTCTGCTGAGGAGGCTGTTATCGGCTTGTTGCTTATGTATGAGGAATACAGAAGCTTTGTGGCAGATGGAAAAATCAAGCTTTCAGCCGATGATTTCATTTCGGATTTTCACAGACGCGCATTCGAGAAAATCATTGATTTGCAGAAAAATGAGCAATATGATTTCTCTCTTCTCGGCGAGTTTTTCTCTTGCGACGAGATGGGACGCTTGCAGGGCTTGGAGCAAAAGCGAAGAATGCTGACAGAAAACGGACAGAATGTTTTTTCGCAGTGCGTTGAGATGGTAAAGCGTGAGAAAATGCTGTCTGCTTCTTCGGACGGCGGAGGAATTCACGACATTGAACGGCTACTTGCGCAAAAGCGTGAAGCAAATAAAAAATAAACTAAAAAAGATTTCAAAAAGTAACGGAGCAGGGTAAGTCTTGCTTTCAGGAGGTTAAAAATAATGACAGAAGCATTGTACAACGGGTCTCAGCTTGAGAACGAGGAAAGCGAAACCAAAAAGGTTGATGACCTGATTGAGAAGGGAAAAAAAGCAGGTCTTTCCGAGGAGGATATTGACCAGGCGCTTGAAGAAATGAACTATGATACCGACGAGCTTGACAAGCTTTATGAGGCACTTGAGGATAACGGCGTTGAATTGCCGGGCAGTCTTTCAAATGCTGAGCTTGAAGAAATTCAAAATGAAGTATCAAAGTTTGAAAACGGCGCAACTATGGAAAAGATTTTGGAGCAGGAGGGCTTGTCAATTGACGACCCTGTCCGCCAATATCTCAAAGAAATAGGCAGAATTCCTCTGCTTGATACAGAAGCTGAAAAGGAGCTCGCGGAGCTTATGCTTGCGGGTGACGAGATTGCAAAAACAAGACTTGTTGAGTCCAACCTTCGCCTTGTAGTAAGTATTGCCAAGAAATATCTTGGAAGAGGTATGTACTTCCTTGACCTTATTCAAGAAGGAAACCTTGGTCTTATGAAGGCTGTTGAGAAGTTTGACTACACAAAGGGATATAAATTTTCAACATATGCAACCTGGTGGATAAGACAGGCTATTACTCGTGCTATTGCCGACCAGGCAAGAACGATCCGTATTCCTGTTCATATGGTTGAAACTATCCATAAGGTAACAAAATATTCCCGTCAGATGCTTCAGGAGCTGGGCCGTGAGCCTACTGCCGATGAGATCGGTGATAAAATCGGTATGACTGCTGAAAAGGTAAGAGAAATATTGAAGATTTCGCAGGACCCTGTTTCGCTTGAAACTCCGATCGGCGAAGAGGAGGACAGTCATCTTGGCGACTTTATTCCCGACGACGAAACTCCTGCACCTGCCGACGCGGCAGCTTCCACAATTCTCCGTGAGGTGATCGAGAGAGAGCTCCACACTCTTACTCCAAGAGAAGAGCACGTAATCAAGCTTCGTTTCGGTCTTTACGACGGTAGAACGAGAACTCTTGAAGAGGTTGGTAAGGAATTTGATATTACCCGTGAGCGTATTCGTCAGATTGAGGCAAAGGCGCTCCGCAAGCTCCGTCACCCCAGTAGAGCAAGACATCTGAAGGGCTTTCTTGATTGATTAATTGTAAATATTTTTTGTTTTTTAAATTAAAACAAACCCGAAACAAGTCTGAAAAATTGCGAAAAACTGTAATTGATGCACAAAAATATAACGATATGTTTGTTCAAGGTGCATAACGGTTGTTAACGCTTTTTTACAAAAGTATTTTTTGAATATGTTTAATATAATATAAACTAAAATATTTACTTGACAAATTGATTTGTTTGTTGTAAAATATATAATAGCATTTATTCGGTCCTTTATATGTAAATAAAGGAATTGAGTGAGATTTTGGAGGTAAAATATGAAGAAGAGATTACTTTGTCTTCTCTTGTGCTTGCTTATGTGCCTGTCTGTTGTTTTAACGGCTTGCTCAAATAAGGAAGAAGAAGAGAATGCCGACGTTGATACCGATACCGGCGCAAAAACAATAACCATGCGTTTAATGTCGGAGAAGAAGGTATGTAATACAGACGAAGAGCTTGCCGCTTTTCTTGCAGAAGAGTGCGGCGGTGATGAGGAAAGCCAGAAGTATAAGGATATGCTCAAGACACGCGCTGCTTACGACGCTGTTGAGGCTGAGTTCACAAAGATAACAAAATCTGATTTCAAGGTTAATGTTGACCTCTTGTTCTACACAGAGGAAGAATATTATGATATGCTTAGGGTTACTATGGAGGAGTATGCGATTACAGAAAAGCAAGCTCAGCTCGCCGAAAGAACCCTGGAAAAATACATAGAGGACTACCTCAAGGCTTACCCAGGATACAAGGAATCTCTTATAACAAATGAATTCTACAAGTATTTCCCTGAATATGAGCAATACAGAGGATACAGTTCAGACGATGAAGAAGCTGTGTTTGAAGAGCAGTACCGTGAAAATGAGCTCGGAATTAAAGAGCTTGTTTACCCTGAAACTATGCCAAATCAGCTGGACATTATTTACCTATCGGGACTTGATATGTACAATGAGTACATTGAAGAGGAATGGCTTGCTTCTCTTGAAGAGCAGATCAACACTACAGGTAAGATGCTTAATGACTACATTTCATCTGCGCTTCTTAACGGTGTTAAAAAGGACGGCGCTACATATGCAATCCCGAATAACATTATGATTGGCGAATACACTTATATGTTTATTGATAAACAGTTGTTCGACCAGTATTATCACGATTATGAGGATATTAACAATCTTCTTGATTGCAAAAATTTCCTCTCCGATGTTGCAACACTCAGTCCCGAAATTCTCCCCATTGACGCCACAATCGAGGAATGTATGAGCCAATTTGTTTGGCACTGGAACATAGAGCGCAGCGAGAACGACTTTGGCGGATACACATATTCAGTAGGTGACAAAGATAAGTTCTCAGTTTTGGGTGCTGTTTACGGTGGACCTCAAAATATAGGCAGAGGCAGAATTGAATTGGGCTTCAACAGCCTTTTCACGCTTGACAGCTACCGCGAGATTTTCCTGACGCTCAAGGAATATGAATTCAATAATTACTACAAAGCCGAAAATGAGCAGAGAAGCCGAGCAGCTATCACATTTGGTAACGGTAATTATGATATTAAGCGAGAGGCTGAGGAAAACAACGGAGTTTACACAGACGAGAACGGCAATCAATATTATACAGTCGTTGTTAAGTATCCCGAGGCAGACGAGTATTCTCTTTACGGTAATATGTTTGCTGTTTCAGCAAATTCAAAGAATACCGTAGCCTGCATTCAGGTTTTGACCTTGCTCAATACAAATGCAAAGCTCAGAAATATCCTTCAATACGGTATTGAGGGCGTTAACTACGCTATTGATGAGGATACAAACACTCTTGTAAGACTTAACAAGGATTACGAAATGGATATTGAGAAAACAGGAAATTGCTTTATCGCATATCCTGAAGAGGGACTTCCAATGAACTATTGGGAGGACGCAAAGAGCCAGAATAACGAGGCTTTGATCAACCCCTTGCTTGGCTTTGATTTTGATACATTGCTTGCAGAGTATGACGCGAAGCTTGACAACAACCTTCTTAACAGCTGCGACATTCTTACAAGTCAGACACTTGCCAAAATCAATGATTGCGACACCTACGACGAGCTTTATGACCTTGTGACAAATAAAGCAACAGGTTTTGTTTATACGCTCGACCCTGCTAATAGTATTACAATTATGATTGAGGGATATGCCGACCCTGTTGGTGTTAACTTCAAAAAGATTACCAACAAGGCTTATGACACAGCAACAGGCGGAGGTGTTGACGGCTCGGGTGCTCCTATTGCGGATACAAATGGTGAGTCGCCTTATACAGTTTACTACAACTGGCTTGTAACATATAACTTTGTTCCGTAATCAAAAAACACAAAATACAAAAAGCCTTTGCCGATATAGGTAAAGGCTTTTTTGGAAAACGGAGAAATATTTTGAAATACACACATATAATATGGGATTTTAACGGAACTTTGCTTTGTGATATGCAGACGGGAATTGACAGCGTTAACATAATGCTTAAAGGTCGCGGGCTCAAAACGATTGATACTATTGGGGAGTACAGAGAAAGATTTGATTTCCCAATTGAGGATTACTATCGCTCTCTCGGGTTTGATTTTGAGCGTGAGCCGTACTCTGTTTTAGCACCCATCTGGGTTGATTTGTATAATGAGCGAGTTGGCAGTGCGTGTGTGTGCGACGGCGCGAGAGAGGTGCTTGAGCATATAAGAGAACTTGAACTCAAACAGCTTGTGCTGTCTGCATGTGAAATAAATATGCTCAACAAGCAAACCTCTTCTCTTGGAATTCGGGATTATTTTTCGGAGCTGATAGGACTTGACAATATACACGCTTCAGGCAAGGTAACGCTCGCTCTGGCTTGGAGGGAGAAAAATCAGGATGCGCGAGCGCTTATGATTGGGGATACCACTCACGACGCAAAGGTAGCGCGCGAAATCGGAGCAGACTGCCTTCTGTATGCAGGCGGACATCAATCTAAGGAACGGCTTTTAGCTTGTAATTTCCCTGTGATCGAGCATTTAAGCGAAATAATTGAATGTCTTTAAAAAACGCCACGCGGATAAGTTAAATACATCCGTGTGGCTCATTTTATTCATTTGAAATGTACTCTGATATATCAATTTGAGCAAGCTTTGAACTGTCGATTTTTCCCTTGGTGCGCTCAAAGTACTGAATGTTGTTTCTTAACATAAAGATAAATTGATTGTTGGGGGTTCTGCCCTCTTTCTCGGATATGTACAGAAGCTTTTTCATAAGCTCGTCTGAAAGCTTGACTTTAATTTCTGCTTGGTTTTTCATATTTATTCTCCTCTATTTTTTAAATGCGCTGAAATTATGTCTTTTTATAATTTCAACTGCTTTGTCAGTTGCCTCAAAGTAAAGGACACATTTGTCATCACCCCTGCTGTATAAGCCGTAAAACATCTCTTGAGTATCAAGCGATGAGATACATATCAAATTGCTTTGCAGAGATAGCTTTGATAACCTTTCGTAAGCCTCGTCATCGTAAAGCCCGATTTCGCTAAAATCGGAAATTTTTATTTGCAGAAGCTTTTTTCTGATGCGCTTGCCGTAGATTTTTGATACCGTCATCTCTCCGCTGTCGATTAAAAATTCAAATTCGACATCTGTAAATCTCCAAGTGATAAATGCGGTCATAAGGGACAGCGCAATTGAAGCCATAATTATGGGAATAAGAGCTTCTGCCGAGGCAGATAGGAGGGACAGCAGAGTTGGAACGGCAAAAATTAAGAAGTAAAGCAAAATCAGAATGATTTTTTTAGCAAGTGCCCGTCCCGCGCATTTTTGCTTAATCAAATATTCGCAAATCAAATCCGACATACTAATCCCCTAAGCCCCCGTATATATCCTTGAAAGTTATTTTTCAGTGTATTTTAATTATAGCATAAATTAGTAAAAAATTCAATGAATATTAATAAAAATTTGCGAAAAATACAGAAATAACTCTTGATATTTATTACAATATGTAGTATAATTAATTATAAAATAGTTAGGAGATAAAAAATGAAAGCTGTTATTACTGTTACGGGCAAGGACTCGGTGGGCATTATTGCGAAGGTTGCGTCAGAGTGCGCCGTTTATGATGCCAATATTATAGATATTTCGCAAAGTGTACTTTCTGAATATTTTGCTATGATTATGCTTGCGGATATTCAGAATTTGAAAATTCCTTTTTCGGATTTCGTTGACAAGCTTTCTCTTCTTGGTCGCGAGTCGGGACTTGATGTTCATGTAATGCACGAGGATATTTTTAACTCAATGCACAATATTTAAGTCTTATTTGAGGATGGCAAAATGGTAAATACAAAAGATATACTTGAAACCATAAATATGATACGCGAGGAGAACCTCGATATCCGTACCATTACTATGGGAATTTCGCTTTACGACTGTGTGAGCGAGGACGAAAACAGACTTTGCGAAAAAATATACGATAAAATCACAAAGAGTGCCGAAAATTTGGTTTCTACAGGCTGTGATATTGAAAAGAAGTACGGTATTCCGATTGTAAACAAACGAGTTTCTGTTACGCCGATTTCTATTGTAGGCGGCGCAATTTCGCCCGAGAGCTACATAAAGGTTGCAAAAACTCTTGACAGAGCGGCAAAGACGCTCGGCATCAACTTTATCGGCGGATTTTCGGCTCTTGTTCAGAAGGGAATGACAAAGGGTGCGGAAAATATGATTTCCGTAATTCCCGAGGCACTTGCCGAAACAGATTTTGTTTGCTCGTCTGTTAATGTCGCTTCAACAAAAGCGGGCATTAATATGGATGCAATTCAGCTTATGGGCTCTGCGGTCAAGCGCGCGGCGTATCTGACCCGCGATAGGGACTCAATTGGCTGTGCAAAGCTTGTTGTTTTTGCAAATGTTCCCGAGGATAATCCGTTTATGGCGGGTGCTTTTCACGGCGTTGGCGAATCTGAGAATGTAATCAATGTCGGAGTTTCAGGACCTGGCGTTGTGAGCTCGGCTATTGCGAGAGCGGGCGACTGTGACCTTTCGGCTTTGGCAGACATTATAAAGAAAACTGCATTTAAAATTACAAGAGTAGGCCAGCTTGTGGCAAGCGAGGCGGCAGAGCGTCTTGGCGTTCCCTTTGGAATTGTTGACTTGTCCTTAGCACCCACCCCCGCCGTTGGTGATTCGGTGGCTCATATTCTTGAAAATATGGGGCTTGAATCCTGTGGTGCGCACGGAACAACGGCAACGCTTGCTATGCTTAATGATGCCGTTAAAAAGGGCGGAGTTATGGCGTCAAGCCATGTTGGCGGTCTTTCGGGAGCGTTTATCCCCGTTTCTGAGGACGCAGGAATGATTGCCGCAGTTGAGAGAGGTGCGCTGACCCTTGAGAAACTTGAGGCTATGACTGCTGTTTGCTCGGTTGGACTTGATATGATTGCAATACCCGGAGATGTTGACGAAGCGGTTATTTGCGGAATTATTGCAGACGAGATTTCTATTGGCGTTGTAAATACAAAGACAACGGCGGTTCGCGTGATTCCCGCTTACGGAAAGAGTGCAGGCGACTCTATTGATTACGGCGGATTGCTTGGACGCGCGCCGATAATGGAGATTAATAGATATTCTCCTGCCAAGTTTATCTCTCGCGGAGGAAGAATTCCCGCACCAATTCACAGCTTAAAGAATTAATTTTAGAAAATTTATAACAATAAATATAAAGGAGATTGAAAAATGAAAAAATGTGCTATTTGTTCGACAGCAACAGGTGTTTATGACAAGATTTATGCGACGATTTTCGCGAAGAAAATTGCAGAGGAAGAAGCAGCTGCAAGAAGAAAAACTGCTATTACGGTTGCGATTTGTGTAGGAGCGGCAATTGTTGCAGTTGCAGCAGCGGCAGTTGCGGCAGTGATTGTGATAAAAAAGAAATTTCCGGAGTTCTCTATCAAAGAGAAGGCAGTAAGCATTAAGGACAGCGTAGTTGAAAAGGTTAAAGCTAAGCTTCCCAAGAAGGACAAGGCTGATGATTGCGATTGCGATTTTGAATGTGACTGCGATATTGAGTGTGAGGTTTGCTCTGCTGATGAAGCAGCAGAGGAAGCAGCTGAATAATTGACAAAGCCTGATTTTCGCCCCGATAAGTAAAATTTTCGGGGCGATTTTTATTTTGTCAAATTGTATTGACGGATTTAATTTAAAGATGTATAATTAGTATGTAAATTAAATTTTTGGTGTGGTAATTTATGAAAGCTTATAAAATTCCAAATAAAAACTCGGATTTGAGGCGATATGCCTTATTGAAAAATGCGAAAAGACTTATTTTCTGTCTTTTATATTACGCGTTTTTTGCTTTGGCGTACCTTTTTTATCTTGAGGATGCAAGACATAAGCCTCTCTCGCCGCCCTATCTTGTAATTTTTTCATTGGCGGTAATAATCAGTGGGTTTTTAATTTTCAAAATGAATAGCTTTTTCTTTGACCGAAGCTTTACGGGAAAAATTAGGGCTATTTCCTTTGCGAGAAATTACGACAGAGGAATTAACCGCCGAGCCAAGCATTCCTTTGACTTTCACACATATCTTAGAATTGTTATCACCGACAAGCGCGGCAGAAGGCGCAAAATTCGCGTTCCTCTCTTCGATGACGGGTTTGACGGCTACTACAAGGACGGTGACACTGTTGCCGCGTTCAGAGGGCTTAATTACCCCTTGTCGCTCGAAGCAGAGAGCAGGGGAGAGCGCATCTGCGTTATTTGCGGTGTGAGAAGCTACGAAAAGAAAGGGCAAGCGCAGGATAGATGCCCCTCTTGCAATTATAGCTTGATTGATATTGCCGACTTAAAAGAAGGGTGACATTTATCACACAGGATTTACAAATACATTGTTTTTTTCGGTGGCAAAATCTGAGCTTTAGACGCAGAGCGCCTATCACCGATTTGTAGCGTTATCGGAAGCAAAATTTATTAAGTAAACAAAAAAGAGGGGTCACCCTCTTTTTTTATGTTAGCTTTCTTATCCAGTTAAACCTGTTTACCTTGATGACCGCAGGAATACACTTGAACACCTGGTCGGCGTTAAGGCAAAAGATTACTGCAACAGGGTGCCAATTAAAGACAAATGCCGCAAGAGCCGACACAGGCAAAACTATGCACCAGATACTGATAATGTCAAGGCGAAGAACATATTTTGCATCCCCACCGCCACGAACAATTCCCGTGTTTGTAGGCATTTGATAGGCTGTGCCAAAGCCCGTTATGCAAAGAACAAGTAAGAATCCGTCAGCGAGCATTTTTGCTTCGTCGCTGATTTTATATAGCGAAATAATAGGTGTGCGGAGAATAAAGAGTAAAACACTTGTTGCAAGACCG
This sequence comes from Eubacteriales bacterium, assembly GCA_045588675.1. Taxonomy (GTDB): domain Bacteria; phylum Bacillota; class Clostridia; order Oscillospirales; family CAG-272; genus SVTX01. The sequence continues at coordinate 13,725 of JAZNER010000038.1, forward strand.
ACGCCGAGAAAAACAAATTGAAGCTTCTTTGTGTATTCGCGGGTTTTGTCGAGCCGTCCCTCGCCGATTGTTTTGCCAATAATGACCGCCGCCGCTCCTGCCGAGCCTACTGATGCGACCTTTAGCAGCTGATAAAGGGTCGAGGCGACTGAATTTGCCGAAATTGCCGTGTCGCTCATATGTCCTAAAATTACTGTTTGCAGAGCTGTTGAGAGCCCGAAAAGTCCGTCCGTAAAGGCTACGGGCAGGCAGGTTTTAAGATAGAGTGCAAAGCTTGGCTTGTCAGTGTCGCGTATATCTGTAAGCTTCCAATTGAGCTTTTTATCGCAAAGCGAGATGTAAATTACTACAACAAGCACCTCAATGGCGCGGGATATAAGAGTGGCGAGTGCCGCTCCCTCAGTTCCCATTCGCTGAAATCCGAGCTTGCCGAAAATCATTACATAGTTCAGAGAAATGTTAACAATAAGTGTGCAGAGCGAAACTGCAAAACCGATTTTTACACTTTCAACTGAGCGCAATGCAGGGAGCAATATGTTTGATAGCGCAAACAAAGGGTAGGTGTATTTGATTATTCTGAGATATTTGACACCCTCTGCAATAATCTCCTCAGATGTTGTAAAAAGCATAACCAGCCTCTCGGGAATGAGTGCCGCTAAGCAAAACATCACAAGCGAAATCGTAACTCCCGAGATTAGCGCGCAATGGGAAAATTTCTTGATTTGATTGGTGTTGCCTTGCCCCCAATGCTGACTGCCAAGCATTACGAGTGAGCTGCCGATACCTAAAATCAGCTGTGAAAAAACAAACTGAAGCTGATTGCAGGCGGTAGCGCCTGAGAGTGCGGGCTCACTGTAATTGCCGAGCATAATGTTATCGGCAAGATTGACGCCAAGTATTATTATGTTGTTGAGTACAAGGACATACCAAAGCGAAAAAAAGCTTTTGAAAAATCCTTTTTCTTGATTTATTGATTTCATTTCTGCGCCTTTTTATCTATTTTAAATTTTCCAAGCTCAAATTTACAAAAATATATTGAAAATTCACTTGGAATGTATTATAATCAAATTTAATAAAGTGTTAAAGGATAATTTTATGATTAAAACTGAAAGATTATTTGATAAAAATTCTAAGCTGAAAAGCTTCAGCTCAGATGTAATTCTTTGCGAAGAGCTTGACGGCGGCAATTTTGCCGTAGTTCTTTCTTCAACCGCATTTTTCCCGTCTGAGGGCGGACAGGCGTGCGATACCGGCACTCTCGCAGGGCAAGCTGTTCTGGAGGTTTATGAAAATAATGGAATTATATATCACATAGTTGAGTGTCCAATCGCCAGAGGCGAGAAGGTTGACGGTGAGATAGACTTTGCCGAGCGCTTCCGCAAGATGCAGAACCACACGGGAGAGCATATAATTTCGGGATTAATTCATACAAACTTCGGCTATAACAATGTCGGATTTCATCTTGGGAAAGACGATATGACGGCAGATTTTGACGGCGAGCTTTGTGAAGAGGACATCAGGAAAATTGAAAGGCTTGCAAATTCAGTCGTTTTTGATTGCCGAAAAATAAGGTCGTACTATCCGAGCAAAGACGAGCTTTTATCTCTTGAATACAGAAGCAAGCTTGAAATAACAAGCGGTGTAAGAATTGTTGAAATTGAAGGCATTGACAAATGCGCCTGCTGTGCTCCTCATGTTGAGAATACAGGTGAGGTCGGCATTATCAAAATTCTTGACTATATTCGGTATAAGGGCGGAACGAGAATGCACATTCGTTGCGGATATGACGCTCTTACAGCCTTTTGCGCCGAGAGAGAGCAAGTAAAGAGAATATCAATGGCAATTTCCGCAAAGCCCTGTGAGATTGCAGACGGAGTTGATAAGCTTTTGCTTGATATGGGCGAGCTTCGAGGAAAAATTTCCGAGCTGAAGCAGAAAATTCAGGAATATAAGCTCTCCCATCTTGAATATAGCGAAGGCTCAATTATTTTGTTTGAGAATGACTGTGATATGCTTGCAATCCGCAATTTTGTAAACTCAGCAGTGGAGAAGACGGGTAAGCTTTGTGCCGTTTTTGCGGGAAATGACAGCGAAGGCTACAAATATATCATTGGAAGCCAAAGAATTGATTTGAAATCAATATCAAAATCTATTTTCGACGGTATTGGCGGCAAGGGCGGCGGCTCGTCGCAAATGCTTCAGGGCGGTTGCCTCAAAGCAAGGGCAGAGATTGAAGAATTTTTTAAAAAATCCAAACTCTGAAGAGATTTTATTGAGATTTTATACATAATACTTGCGGAGAAAAAACTTTTTAGTTTTTTCTCCGCATTTGTGTGATTTAGTAATTGTTGCGAATTCTCTTTCTGATTGCAAAGAAAATTCCTATTGAGGCAAGAGATATTACGATTACGGCACAAATTATGTAAATTGTCGGACTGATTTCAATATCTGATTTCAATTCTTCCCAAAGCTCATTGATAAGAGCTAACTTTTCGGTGCTCAAATTTACATAAGCGGTGGTTTTAATGCCTTCACGGTTATACATTTTGTCGTAGGCATCCTCTTTGATTTCAGACATATATTCAATGTAGTCCTCGCTCTCAACAACCAAGCGGTTTGGGGACGCGTAATATGTGTATTCGGCGTTTGCTATCGCAGGCTCTTCGGTGAGCATAAAGTTGATATAACGCTCTGCTATCAGCTTGTTTTGGCTGTTTTTAGGGATACACATCGCATCAACATAGAGGTTTGTGCCTTCCTTTGGATAGAAAAATTCCAAATCCGAGTTTGATTCGTACATTGAAAGATAGTCGCCCGCGTAATATGAGGCAATTGCCGCAGAGCCGTTTTCCATCTTGTTAAAGATTTCGTCCATAACATAGCCCTGAACTATATCCTTCTGAACCTTTAAAAGCTCAAGTGCGCATCGCCAATCGTCAACATTGTCTGTGTTTACATCAACGCCGAGATAGTACTGAGCTGTGCCGAAGGCATCGCGGGAATTATTGAACTGCAAGATGTTTCCCTTGTAATCCTCGTCCCACATAAGCGACCAGGAGCCTATGTCCTCGTCATTTTCACCTACCATAGTCGTATTATAGATAATTCCAATCATTCCGTAGAAGTATGGAACTGAATAAACACCGCCCTCGTCATAGTAGTCAAACTCAGCGTCCTCTCCGCGAAATTCGGGGAGGATATTATCGGCGTCAGGTATGTTTTCGTAATTCAAGGGTGCTAACATATCCTCAGCAATAAGGCGTTCAATCATATAATCAGAGGGGAAGATCACATCATAGCTGACAGCTCCGCTTGAAAGCTTTGCATACATATCCTCGTTTGAAGAATAGGTTGACATAATTACTTCAACTCTCTCGCCATATTCCTCAAAGTACCATTCCTCAAAGAGCTCGTTTACATCAAGTGAGCCCTCGCTTCCGTCTGACATATACTCACCCCAGTTGTAAACATAAAGGGTGGTGACATTTGCCTCACCCATTCCGCTGTCGCAGGAAACGAATGAGAAGCAGCAAAGAGCAATAAGCAGTAGAGATAGTGTAAGGGAAATAAACCGTTTCATTTTACGCTACCCCCTTTTTGCGAGCTTTCTTTAAGCTGTTTTTGCCTACCGAGCCTGTAAAGTTAACAAGTATAAGAATTACAAGTATAATTGCAACTATCAATGCGCAGAGCGCGTACATACTGAACTTTACATTGTGAACTGTCTGGTTGTAAACATAAAGGGGAAGTGTCTGGAAGTTAGGTGAGCTTACAAAGTGGCTGATTACGAAGTCGTCAAGCGACATTGTAAAGCCGAGCATCAAGCCGGAAACTATGCCGGGAATGATTTCGGGCAGCTCAACCGAGAAGAATGCTCTTGCGGGAGTGCAGCCAAGGTCCTGTGCCGCCTCGGAGAGAGATTTATCAAGCTGATTAAATCTTGGGGTTACCGAGAGCAGAACATAGGGCAGGTTGAAGGTCGTGTGAGCAATAAGCATTGTTCCAAAGCCCATAAAATTATTTGCGCGTAAGAAAGATGCAACCGCTACAAAGAGAAGCATCATTGAAACACCCGTTACAATATCGGGGTTCATCATAGGAATGTTTGTAAGTGAGCTTACCGCGCCCTTTACCATTTTGTTTTTCATATGGTGAAGACCGAGTGCGGCAAATGTAGCGATTACTGTCGCAATCAATGACGATGAAACTGCTAAGATAAGCGAGTTTTTGAGTGAATTGAGAGCCTCCTCGTCGTTGAAGAGCTCCTCGTACCAAACAAATGAAAAGCCGCTGAATTCGCTGAGGCTTCCCGATTCGTTAAACGAGAAAATAATAAGAACGGCAATCGGTGCATAGAGCAGTGCGAAGATGATGAAAATGTAGAATTTAGAAAGTATTTTCATATGATAATACCTCCCTCATCGTCTGAAAACTTATTCATAACTCCCACAGAAATCAGAATAAGCACCATCATAATAAGAGAAATTGCCGCGCCTATGTTGTATGTGCTTGTGTTCTGGAAAAGACGCTCGATCGTGTCGCCGATAAGGTCGATTTTTCCCGCACCAAGCTTTTGAGAAATATAGAATGTGCTGATTGAGGGAACAAATACCATAGTAATTCCCGAAATAACGCCCGAAACAGACAGAGGCATAACGACCTTTGTCATAGCTTGGAGATTATTGCAGCCGAGGTCGTGCGCCGCTTCAAGATAACGCTTGTCCAGCTTTGTCATAACTGTGAAGATAGGCAAGACCATATAGGGTAGGAAGTCGTAAATCATACCGAGAATTACACCGAAATCCGAGCCGACGATATACAGCTTGTCAAGTCCTATGCTCTCAAGAAATGCGTTAAGCAAGCCGCCATTGTCAAGCAACGCCATAAGAGCGTAGGTTCTGATAAGCAGATTGCACCACATAGGGAGCATAAGCAGTACAAGGAGAATTTTTCTTGTCTTGGGATTTGATTTTGCCATAAAGTAGGCGAGGGGATAACCGATAAAGAGACAAATAACGGTTGCAATCAAGGCAAACATTATTGAAAGCAAAAACACATTTGAGTATCCCGAAAGCGAGGTTATATTATTCAGAGAAAAATTTCCACTTGCGTCTGTAAAAGCAAAATAGATAACAAAAAGCATTGGCGCAACGATAAACATAACCATCCAGACTATGTGAGGCATTGCCGCCATACGCTGAAATATCGATTTTCCTCTCATTCTTCGTCTTCCTCCTCTTGTGTGGGGTCGGAAAGACTTTCAAGCTCGTCACTGAATGAGGAGTAGTCGCCGAACATATTCGAGAATTCGGATTTTTTCATAATATGTATTGCGTCGGGCTCGATGTAAAGACCGATATGTTCACCCTCCGCAACAAAGTCGGTGGTTTGAATCATCCACTTAAAGCCGCCGATGTCAACAATAATTTCGTAGTGAACGCCCTTGAAGGTTACAGAGGTCACGTCGCCGACAAGCATTCCTTTATCGACGGCAACTACGTCAACGTCCTCGGGGCGAACAACAACGTCAACGAGTTCATTTTTATCAAAGCCCTTGTCAACGCACTTGAAGGTGTGGCCTGAAAAACGTACGGAATAATCGGAAAGCATCATTCCGTCAACTATATTGGATTCACCTATAAAGTCGGCAACGAATGCGTTTTCTGGCTCGTTATATATATCGGTAGGAGAGCCTATCTGCTGAATCTGACCGTTTGCCATAACTACAACCGTGTCAGACATTGACAGGGCTTCCTCTTGGTCGTGAGTTACATAAATAAAGGTAATTCCTGTTTGCTTCTGGATTTTTTTAAGCTCGTTCTGCATATCCTTGCGGAGCTTTAAGTCAAGCGCGCCGAGAGGCTCATCGAGCAGCAAAACCTCAGGCTCGTTAATGAGTGCGCGCGCTATTGCAACTCTTTGCTGCTGACCGCCCGAAAGTGTAGAAACGCGACGGCGTTCAAAGCCCTTGAGATTGACAAGAGCCAGCATTTCCTTTACCTTTGTTTTAATAGTATCCTCAGGTGTCTTTTTAAGTCGCAGACCGAAGGCGACATTCTCATAAACGTTAAGGTGGGGGAAAAGCGCGTATTTTTGGAATACTGTATTGACAGGCCGCTTGTGAGGGGGAATATCCTTAACGCTTTTACCGTCAAAGGTCACATCTCCCGTGTCGGCAGTTTCAAATCCGCCGATAATTCGCAGAGTGGTGGTTTTACCACAGCCCGAGGGACCGAGCAAAGTTACAAATTCCTTGTCGTGAATTTGAAGGTTGATATGGTCGAGAACAAGCTCACCGTCAAATGATTTTGACACATCAGTCAGGTCGATAATTACTTCTTTTTCCATTACACATAAAAACTCCTTTAAATATAAAAGTTTGAAAAAGTTTTGATGCGTTTTCCGACAATGTGTGGCACGCAGGGTTTAGCCTTGCCGTTTCCGTCTTGAACGACAGTTTTGCCAATATGCTGACCATTAAACAAATACGCCTTTTATTGACTTTTTCTAAAAAAGTACAGCAAGTGACAGCATACATTTTACCACAAAATTGTTCTAATTGCAATAGGTTTTGCAAATTTTCCCGAAAAAGAGCGAAATTTTGTGAATTTTTTATATTTATCGCTTCTCGTTTGCTCCAATTTGGGATTATCCTGCGAAAAACTCTTGAAATCTCTCAAATTCTCTCGTATTCGCTTAAATGCTCAATTTTTTAGTTTGTATATTATGTCTTATGAAGCGATATTTTCTCTATTTCAGATGCAAGCTGCTCTATTTCAGTTTCATTGTTGAAAATACCAAATCCTATTCTTACCGCTCCGCCGTTTTGTGTACCCAGAGCCTTGTGCGCAAGCGCGCTGCAATGATATCCGCTTCGCAGACAAAAGCCTTTTTCTGATAACGCTGAGCCGACAGTATCCGATGGAATACCGTCAATATTGAATAACAGTACGCTTCCCGCGTGCTCCTTGTCGTAAATCGTCACTCCGCGAATACTTGACAGCGCGTCAAATGCCTTGTACCAAAGGCTTTTTTCGTGGAGAGAAATCCTGCCAATACCTATCCCATTGACAAAATCAAGTCCTTTACAAAGTCCCGCTATGGCAGGCAGACAAAGAGTGCCGCCCTCGTATCTTTCGGGAGCATCTATACCCATATCGCTGTCAAGCGAATTTACGCCGTTGCCCCCCTCGATTAATGTGTCAAGAAGGATTTTGTTGCGCAAGAGCATAATTCCGCAGCCCTGAGGAGAGTAGAGCCCCTTATGAGCGGGCATACAAAGAATGTCTATATTGTCCTCTTGCATATTGATTGGAATATGTCCTGCCGACTGTGCTGCGTCAACTGCAAAAAGAATATTGTGACGCTTGCAAAGCATACCGATTTCCTTAATTGGCAAGGTATATGAGCAAATATTTGAGGAGTGCAGGCAAACCAGCATTTTTGTATTGTATCTCAATCGCGAGATAATATCCGATAAAACTTCTTTTTTTGTGGGCTGATTTCGTGCATCGTAGGCTTTGAAAATATCGTAGCTGACAGAGTTGTCCTTTGCAAGCTTCAAGACGGGGCGGAGAACCGAATTATGCTCCATATTGCTTATTAAAATATGACCGCCGCCCGACATAACACCCTTGATTGCCATATTCAAGGCGTATGTGGTGTTTAAAGTGAAAATTACATTTTCGCTTTGAGTTCCAAACATTTCTGCCAATTTATCTCTTGCCTCAAAGACCTTTTCTGCTGATTTCAAAGCGAGAATGTGCGAGCCTCTGCCTGCATTTCCGCAATATTGCTCCATACATTCAATTGCCGCCATATTTACGCTTTGAGGCTTTGGGAAAGTGGTTGCCGCATTGTCAAAATAAATCAAGTTGTTCATATTGTTGCCTTTCAAAAGTAATTTTTCAATAATTTATCGAATAGGGGGCGTAAGCCCCCGTTGTTTACAAATTATTTTCGTAGCTTTTTATATTTATTCTTGCCTCGCTGAGAATTGCCTTGACATTTCCCAAAATTGAACAAGGAAATTCAATTCCGTAAGCACAGCCTCGTTTTGAGTTTGCAGAGCTGATTTTCACCACCTCAACACGAATGGCATAGCCTGAAAGCACCTTCTGTGCCTTCAAGGCGATTGTCATTGACCCCGTCACGGCTCTGCATAGCGAAGATTTTTGGTATAAACTGTTCATGCCTGCCATTATTTGCCGTTCCTTTCTGTCGGTCACTTTGAATAGGGCTTTATTAAAGCCCCTACTCAAATATTATGTTGATTTTTGTCTTTTTGATAGGAAATAAGAATTGTTGAAAATATAATTTTTGCAATTTAAATAAAATACTTGATTTTTTTCAATATATAAGTTATAATTAATATAAGATTGTAATTAAAATGCGAAATTTGCATTTTTTTAGGCGCTTGGCGCGGAAAGGACTTGAATATGAATAGCGACAGAGTTTCAAAAGAGAATTATTATCTTGATATTGCACAGACAGTTGCTGAGAGAAGCACCTGCATGCGCCGTCATTTCGGAGCAATTATTGTCAAGGACGATGTCATTGTATCAACAGGCTACAACGGCGCGCCTCGCGGAAGACAAAACTGCAGCGACATAAATTACTGTATGAGAGATAAATTGAATATTCCTCGCGGAGAGAGATACGAGCTTTGCCGCTCAATTCACGCCGAGGCAAATGCGATAATTGCCGCTCCAAGAGACAGAATGCTGGGCTCAACGCTTTATATGGTTTGTGTAAATCCAAAGGACAAGTCGCTTTATGAGGGTACCTGCTCTTGTATGATGTGCAAAAGACTTGTGATAAACGCGGGAATTGAAAAGGTTGTTATCAGAGATAATAAAAATGATTACAGAACTATTGAGGTTGCAAGCTGGATTGAGGATGACGATTCGCTATCCGGTGTATTTGGATACTGATTAGAGGTTTTAAGGATTATATGGAAGAGAAAAACAACCCCGTTTCAGAAAAAAGAAAAAGAATATATCCCGAAAGGGTTACAAAATCTCACCTTGAAGATATTGCAAGGCTTGAAGAGCTTTGCTTTGCTTCTCCCTGGAGCGAAAAAAGTCTGGAGCTTTTGCTCAATGACGGAATAGGTGTCGGTATGGCTTGCCGGAAGGACGGCAAGGTATGCGCGTACGGGGGAATGCTTTGCGCAGTTGACGAGGGGCAAATTACCAATATTGCTACTCACCCCGATTACCGCCGTCAAGGCTACGGCAGGGCAATCGTCGAGGCACTTATTAAGTATGCCAAAAATAACAATCTTGCTTCGATTTCTCTCGAGGTAAGAGAATCAAACGCGGCGGCAATCAAGCTTTATAGCAATCTTGGCTTCAAGGTTGAGGGCAAAAGGCGTGACTTTTATACCAAGCCAACAGAGGCGGCGCTTGTAATGATTTATCGATTTAAATAACTGTTTTGCGCTGTTTTGAGCGCGTGGAGATTACTATGTATATTTTAGGAATGGAGAGCTCCTGTGACGAAACCTCCGCCTCGGTAGTTGAGTACAAGGACGGGGCTTTTGAAATAAAATCGAATATTGTGGCGTCGCAAATAGTAACTCATAGGCTTTACGGCGGAGTTGTTCCCGAAATAGCAAGCAGAGCGCATATCGAGGCTGTAAGCTCAATCACATCTGAAGCGCTCGCAGAGGCGAAAATTTCGCTATCTGACCTTGATTGTGTTGCCGTGACAACACACCCCGGGCTTATCGGCGCGTTGCTTGTAGGAGTTAATTTTGCCAAGTCCTTGGCGTTTGCAAATAATATACCGCTCGTGTCGGTAAATCACATAAAAGGACATATCGCAGCAGCTTATCTGACAGATAAGGCTTTAAAGCCCAAGTTTTTGTCACTTGTAGTGTCGGGCGGTCACACCTCGCTCTATGTTTGTGAGGATTATGATACCTTGCGAGAAATTGGCACGACGAGAGATGACGCGGCAGGCGAGGCGTTTGATAAGATCGGAAGAGTTATCGGTATGCCTTACCCCGGTGGCGCGGCGCTTGATAAGCTTGCTTATGAGGGCGATGCAAAGGCTGTAAAGCTGCCTTCTCCCGCGCTTGCGAATACACTTGATTTTTCGTTCAGCGGAATTAAGACCGCTGCATTAAATTATATAAACTCCGCGTCGCAAAAGGGTGAGGAAATCAATCGAGCCGATTTGGCGGCGTCGTACACTCGCTCAATCGTTGAGGCAATAGTTAAGCAGACTGCTTTGGCACTTGAGCAAACAGGGCTTGATACCCTTGTGCTTGCGGGTGGTGTTGCGGCAAACTCTCATTTAAGAGCCGGTCTTGCGGCTATGTGTGAGAGCAAGAGGGTAAAATTCATAGTTCCGCCCCGCGAGCTTTGTGGGGATAACGGAGCTATGATTGCAGTCTCAGGCTGCTTTGAGTACCTTGCGGGCAAGAGGGCGGATACCTCGCTCAATGCATCTGCATCAGACGAAATTTAGGTTTTTATATCTGACCTGCAAAAAACTTTTCCACACAAGTTTTCCACTGTGTGTTGAAAACTGTTGATTATTATCGCAAAATTCGACAAAATGTATAAATATTCCTTCACTTTAGCCTTAAATACCCTTGATTTACAAGGATTATTGTTGATAAGTCTGTGGAAAGTGTGGATAAGTAGAACAAAAGACCGTATGTTGAAAAGTCAGATTTGGTCTTAAAAACGGGAAAAATGTCGGTTATTTGATGAAAAATGAGATAAAATTAAGGTTTAGGATGTGTGATTATGAACAACCAATTTAACGAAAATGAATTTAAAATACTTGAAAAACAGAGCATTTCCCCAGCAGTAATACGACGACTTCCAAGATACTACCGCTATCTTTGCGAGCTAATTGCAAGAGGCAAGACAAGAATAAGCTCGGGCGAGCTTGCCGATATGATGAATGTCACAGCATCCCAAATCAGACAGGATTTGAATTGCTTTGGAGGATTTGGTCAGCAGGGATATGGCTATAATGTAAATTACCTATTCGCTAAAATAAGTGAAATACTCGGTGTTAGCGCGGGCTTTAAGGCTATTATAATCGGCGCGGGCGACCTTGGCCGAGCTCTTGTCCACCTTTCTATGTTTGAAAAGAGAGGTGTTGATATTTGCGCAATTTTTGACACAAGCAACGAGGCTGACGGTAAGGATTGCGCGGGTGTTCCTGTTTATCACATTAATGCGCTTGAAAGCTTCTGTGACGAAAATCCCGTTGATATCGCTGTTATAGCCTGTCCAAAGGAGCTTGTTCACGACATTGCAGACAGATGCGTGGCTATCGGCCTTAAAGGTATCTGGAACTATATGGGCGTTGAAATCAAATATACCGATAAGGATATAATTATAGAAAATATGCACCTTGGCGACTCGCTTATGATACTTAACTGTCGAATTTGTCGAAATATGTACGATAAGGCTCACGACAGCAGTTTAGAAAACAGCTCAGAAAATAATGGCGAGGATTGATTGACTGTGAAATATAAAATTAATTATAAAAACGGTGTTTGCTCTATTCCTGATGGCGCACTTGAAAAAATGCACGACGCGGGGGCTTGTGAGCTTCGGGTTTTGATTACCCTTTGTTCAAGGCAAGGAGATATTGAGCTTTATGAGCTTGCCGAGGCAGCAAATTGCAGTGAGGACGAGGCAAGGGAAGCAATAGGATTTTGGCGAGGAGCAGGAATTGTTGATGCTTCGGGCAAGGCTTCAAATAGCTCCAAAAAAGATAAAAAAAGCTCAAAGAGTGATAATGACAGCTTGGACGACAGTAGGGACAAGTCCGACGGCGAAAAGACCGAGAAGAAAGAGAAAAAATTGCGCTCTGCCGACGAGCTTCCCAAATACACCTCTGAGGAGCTTTCAAATATTCTTGAGAGCAGAAAAGATACTGCTACGCTTATCAATGAGTGTCAGAATATTATGGGCAAGGTGTTCAATGTCAGAGAAATAAATGTGCTTATGGGTCTTGTTGACTATTTGCAGCTTGATTGCGAGTATATTATGATACTTCTTACATATTGTGTGTCAATTGGCAAAAAAACCTTGCATTACGCCGAAAAAATGGCGTTTGGTTTTTACGACCTCGGAATTATTGAAGCATCGGAGCTTTCTGCCGAGCTTAAAAGGCGTGAGGCTGCCCTTGATGCCGAGACACAGATACGAGGATTGTTTGGCATTGGCGCGAGAGCATTTACAACGAAAGAAAAGAAGCTTATTTCTTCTTGGATAAACGATATGGGATACTCGATTGAAATAATAAAAAAGGCATATGAGGTTACGGCTGATGCTACGGGCAATGCTTCAATCCCTTATGCCAATTCTGTGCTTGAACGCTGGAATGCGGCGAACTTGCGTACGCTTGCGGAAATTGAGGCTTCATATCAGCAAAAGAAAATTGATGGCAAAGAGGCACAGGGTAGCTTTGATACTGATGATTTCTTTGAGGCGGCGGTGCGCAGAAGTCTTGGAGAGGATTGACTTAAACTTTAATTAATCTGTATGACGCAAATTGCTGTCATTTAAGGGGCTTTTATGGGATTTAACAAGGATAATTACAAAAGAATAAAAGAAGAGTACGAGGGCAAGTATCTCCGCGCAATTGACGAGGCGAGATTTCGTCGCGAGGAGGTTCACAGGAGCGTTGAGGGGATTTCGGAAATTGACCGAGATTTGTCGCTTGTAGGCTTGCGAATTTTTGAGGCGTCTGTTAGAGGCGACAAGGCTGCTCTTGACCAGATAAACAAGGAAAACACCAAGCTTTTGTCCAAGAGAGCAGAGCTTTTGCGAAAGGCAGGCTATCCTTCTGATTATACAGAGGTTAAATATGAGTGCTCGCTTTGTGGGGATACGGGCGTGCTTGACAACAGAATGTGCAAGTGTATGAAGCAAAAGCTTACTGAGGCGGGCTTTATGAGCTCGGGTATGTATGACCTTATTAAAAGGCAGAGCTTTGAAAATTTTGATTTGAAATATTATAAATCAGACAAGGACAATCTTGACAGAATGTCAAAAATCGTATCTGCGCTCAAAAGGTTTGCAAATGAATTTGAGCCTGAAAAATCTCCCAATATTGCTATGTTTGGAAATACCGGACTTGGAAAAACACATCTTTCGAGTGCAGTTGCAGGAGTTGTAATAGAAAAGGGAAATGATGTTTATTACACAAGCGCTATGAATATGTTTGCCGATTTTGAGTACAGAAAGTTCGGCAATAGCGTATCTCCCGATGCTGAGGGAGATATTGATAAATATTTTTCTTGCGATTTGCTTATTGTTGACGACCTTGGAACAAAGATAAATAACCAATTTACTACCTCTTGTCTATATAACATAATAAATACCCGACTAAACAAGAAAAAGTCAACGGTTATCAGCACCAATTTAACTCAAGAAGAATTCAGAAAGAGATACTGGGACAGAATTGCAAGCCGAATTTTCGGCGAATATTTGATTTTGCCCTTCTGCGGAACAGATATAAGAGCTCAGAAATTAAATAAAAGATAAAAAAAGGACTGCCTGGGCAGTCCTTTTTTATGTATAAAATTAAAAAATCTGCTCAAACTATGCTTGTCATTCTAATTTATGTGCAGAAAGGAATAAAATTTATGCAAACTATGACACGAGAAGCAGAATTGCTTGAACAAATTTATAAAAACGTAAAAATGGGCGCTGATTCAATAATCAAGCTTTTGCCCAAGGTGAGTGACGGAAAGTTCAAAACAGACCTCACAGACCAGTTAAACGGCTACGAGGGCTTTGCAAGCCGTGCAAAGCAGGGGTTGAAGGAACAGGGAGTTCACGCCAAGGAAGAGAATGTTGTGACGCGTATGTGGGCAAGCATTGGTATGACTATGAGCACATTGACCGACTCTACTGACAGTCACATCGCGCAGATGGTAGCGGAAGGCTCTACAATGGGAATTACAGACGGCATTAAGCTTCTTCGCGACTATGAGAACACGAATGTGTCCGAGAGCGCCTTGACACTTGCAAGAGATGTTATTTCCTTTGAGGAAAGAAATTTAGAGCGCGCAAAGGGCTATATTTAACAAAAATCCCACCTCGTATGGTTCGGGTTTTAAAGGACAGTAAAAAAGCCGATATGGATTTATTTCCGTACCGGCTTTTTTCTATTGTACCGCTAATAGTGGTGAGTGAGTGCGCTTTTTAAGCTTTTAGTGATATGCTGTCTTCGACAGCGTGATATTACTCGCCCTGCTCGTAGTGATATTGAAACCTTACGGTTTCAGTGATATTCTATTCGCCAAATAAACTCGAGTAGCGAATATCACTCGGTGTAAGCAGAATATAACTGCGAAGCAATATAACTCGCCAGAGGCGAATAGAGTTGGGGTTGTGTCCTAAAGAACACAACGCCAAAAGAGGTGGGATTTAATGCTTTATAATTCAAATACTAAATTGAATTAACCTGCTCATTTGCCACAAAGAGCGCAAACGCCGTTTTGTGTGAGTGTGTGAACGCACAAGCCTGTGTCATTCTTTCCGTTTACATAATTCTTGATATCATCAAGACTGTCAGCAAACGCCATATAATCAACAGTGAATGTTGCATCTGTATCTGCCTTTACAGCCATTTGAAGGTAAACATATTTTGCATAATAATTGCCTTCAGCATCAGCAATATAAAGGTTGTTCTTTCCGCCATCACTTAAATCAATAACAGCTATGTGCCATTGATTGTCCTGAGTAGGCTTTATTTGATCGTAGAAGTTCAAATTAGCATATTGGCTCACCGCATTGCCGTCAGCATCCTTGGGTGCAAATACATTGTTTCCCGCGTTACCTATAGTGGTAGCAGTCAAAACAAGGAATTGGCCTGCAAGGGCTTGCTTGTCAAACTTGTACTTGAACACCAAATATCTACCTGTGTTATTAACTCCACCGCGGTAAAGCTCAAAAGCTTGTACGGGCTGCTTTACAATATCAACCTCGTTTGCAACGACTCCGTTAGCCACAACAAAGTTGGGCTGTTCGGAAGAAGAACCGTTTGTAGAAGCACCTGTCTTAGTGTCATAAACGATCGCGGAGCTTCCATCATAGAATGTAACCGTTGGAACGCTGGTATCATATTTAATTGCAGCTTCAAGGTCATTTGTAAGTCCTATAAAGCCAACATTCAATCTTCCGTCTGTGTGACCCAACATCTTGTTGAAGGGGTCAAAACGGAGAAAGCTTGTGTAATATAACCCGTCTGAGCTTGGAGTAAATCCCGGTACTGCCTTTGACAAATCAATTATTGTGATCTGCCAGTTTCCGTCTGCTGTAAATGTTTGCAGGTTTTTGTCGGTATATGTCATCTTAGCTCCGTCTGCCTTCGGTTCAATGTTGTTTACATAGAACTGAAGGGAACCGCTGTCATTCTTTGGCGTCATATATTTGATAACCAAATACTGACCTGAAAGCACGGGAGTAGATGACTGGAACAAATGATAGTAAGAATCTGCCTTTTCGGCGTTAGAGCCGTAGGTCATATATGTTCCATCCTCAGAAAGAGTTATCTCGCCAACACCTGAACCACCGTATGTGTTTGAAGCGTAAACGATCTTTTTGGGGCTGAAATAGAGAAGGAAGGGAGCGGGAGCAGGAGTTGTATCATCCTCATATACAACGGGCTCCTCGATCTTAATTTCGGGAAGTGTTCCGCCGTCGGTCTTAACCTGATAAGCCTTATCTTGATAATATGTAATTTCTTCCAGATCCTTGTTAGCTTCAAGAACATGCTCAAAGCTATCATCCATTGCTATGTATTCAATATCGATCTGCATGGGTGTATTACCTAAGAATGGGTCAATACGAAGGAACTTAGCATAGTATGCACCGTTTGCATGAGAAGCAAAATCTGTGGGACACATCTCGGCAAAATCGACTACGAGAACGTGCCATTCGCCGTCCTTAATAAGTGCATTGGTGCCGTAGATTTTTCCTTCCTCCGAAGGAGTAAAATCATAAGTACTTGAATAAAATTCAAGAGGCAGCTTTGCTGGGTTAGATTCGGGAAGACGGTATTTGAGTACAACATATTGACCGGTCTTAACAGGAACAGGTACGCTGTTAAAGGTGAAGGGGAAGAAGTATCCTTCCTTCGCTTCGGCACTACTTTTAAGTGTTACATATTTTTCATCTTCTGAAAGCTTAATATCACCGAATTGAGTGCTTGCCTTGCGGGCTTGTTCATACAGCTTTTTCGCGTCAACTACATAGTTAAGTCCGTCAACCAGACTTCCGTCACCGTAAATGTCGGGTGCATCAGGGTCGAAGGGAGGCTCAACCTCGACTTCATATTTAGACTTATCAACTGTGAATTTGAATGTGCGGCTCTTAGCATCTGTCATATCAACAACGAATGAATATGTAAAGAAGCCATCCTCGTAATGAACGCCATATCCGTCATAATTATTTGTGTATCCGCTGCTGTCAGGGTAGTAATTTGAGCTGAGGTTGTATCTTGTCCATTCGCCGTCAACCTTTTCCCAAACAGTAGGAATCGTAAGCTCTGTAAAGCCTGTAAGCCTGATAGTCGCGTAATACTTGCCTATATAGCCAAAGCCGTCAAGATAAGTGATATTTTTAAGCTCTTCAGTTGTATTGAAGCCACCGCTGATTGTAAACTCAGCATTCAAGCCGTCTGTTGAACGAGCTGTGGGAAGGAATGCGGTGTCAAGCTTCGTACAGTTTGCATCTGCTGTCAATGTCAAGGGATTGAGGAGAGAGTTTTCTCTGACCTGTCTTACATTTATGTCCTCAAGCTCGTAATTAGATTTTTCTGAGCCCCAAGGCATAAGAATTGCATTGATCGTAAACTTATCGCCTGCCTTGAATGTAACTTCATCAAGGTCAAGTGTAAGAGATATTTTTTCGTTGAGGTCAACAATAACAAAGCGAGGAGTTGTTTCCTTGCCGCCAATTACGAAGCTGTAATCGGAAATAAGGAATGCGCAGTTTGTATAACCGTTCTTTCCCTTATAATTGGGAGAATAGTAAAGTGAGAAGTAGGGGCTCTCATCACCGAGAACATAGTATCTGGGAGTTTTCTTGGCGTTGAGCGGACGGGTTGCAAATTCATTATTCTTGTCAAGGTAGCCAAGACGCTCATAGTCTGTGTTGGAGTCGGCCGTTACAGAATAGAACGAGAAATTGTCTCTGAAATCCTTGAAGCTTATATCCTCAAGAACCTCATAGGTCATAGTATAGTAGGTTCTGTTCTCATCGGTCTGAGGCATTTCCATATGAGTATATGAAATCTTCATCTTGCCGTCGTCGGTTATGTAATCCATAATAACCTCAGCGTAGGTGGGACCGGTTGAGATAATGTTCTGATTTACTGTTTCAGCCGCACTGTAATTGCCGTCAGCGTCGGTGTATTGCAAGAATTCGTGAATGCCCGCCTGAATATGCTGAGGCTGTGAGGGCCACATAGGAGCCGACATAGCACGGAAGTCGGGTAGGAACTGGAACGAAGATCTTGAGCCCTCTGTCAAGTACCAAGGCAAGATGCAGTTTGACTCAGTCGTACCTGTTGAGAGATGGTAGTAAGGCATTGGGAACTGAATTGAAGAGAGCTGCTTGAGAGGAGCTCTACCCCAGTTCTGATATAAGTGAAGCAAGTTGAGTGTGGTTCTCTCTTTTGCATTTACGACCATCGGGAAGAATGCTTCACTCCAAGGCTCATCAACTATAGTGTATAAGTCCTCGGCAGCGTCGTTGAAGTTTTTACAAACCTCTACATCAACAGGGAGCAGCATATTGTTCTTGTTGAGAACAACAGCACATTCAAGCTCGCCACTGTCTAATGACGACATAATGTAGATCTTACGGTCGTAATCGTCACCTCTTACGGTGAAGTAAACATTATATTGTTTGTTTTGCTCGTTGTAATAAGCCTTAGAGAAGTTGCTATGTGCCATTGTGAACTCATATGCACCGCGCAAAGCGTTGTAGCCGAGGTATTTACCGTCGGTTGAGTCGCTTGTGTTAACACTGATAAGCTTTTCTGAAAGGGGATTTCTCTCGCAATATGCTTCTTCAAGGAATGCGTCAAAGGTGTGGGTTTCGTCTGTGTAGATACGCTGACCCATATAGAAGTCCTTTGTGTTAAGGATGTTGTTTTCCTTTGTAGGTACGTTAATAGCATTACCTTCGGGAGCGCGTGACTGTTCAATTACATAATTTTCGCCCTCGAGTGTAACTGTAAGCTTTCCGCTTGTTTCATCGGGAAGAAGAATGTAACCGAATATACCGACATTCTTAATGTCAAAGCCTACATATTCAGCGGTATCCCAATCAACACCCTCAAGTGTCGTGTGAGTTCCGTTTGCATCCTTAACAATGAGCTTGTCAACTGTATTTGCAGCAATCTTTGTGTACATACCGATTTTCTCAATGTCGGTAGCATTATTCTGCGCGGTAATCTGTATTACCTGCTGGAGCTTGTCAGAATAGGTGTGGAAAAGACGGTTAAGAGAGAGATAAGGCGCATTTCCTGCAGAGCCCTTAACAGCCTTAAGCTCTTTGATAACGAAGTTATCGCCAAGCTTACCGTCAAGGTCTAAACGAACCATCTTTGCTTCACCAGTGTAATCTGCAAATCTGAAAATAGGAATATAGATTGTGTGATATTCACCGTCAGCAGGTATGCAGAAATCAGCTACCTGTTGCTCGTTGGGGAATGTTTGTGCTCCCGTAGGAACATAGCAACGCGCAAAGGCTACATTATAATCTGTTTTGGAGTCAATTTTGATTGTAACTGCAATGTAGTTGTAATCTTCGGTGGAGAATTTAATATCGCCGAAATAAACCTGCGGGTCGCTAATGTTTGAAAGTGTCAGTGAAAGTGCACCGTCATCATTAACCGCTGAGTCAAAGTTTTTCAAGGTTGTTATTTTTGTGTGATCAAATTTCTTTTCATCTTCAACTACAACCTCGCTTAAAAATTCCTGACCCCAGAATCTTACCTCATAATAATATGTACCCAAACGGAACATATTAAGTGTAGGAGGCATAGTGCTCTCTGAAGCAACATATGTTTCGCCGCTCTTCATTTTTACGAAAACATCCATTGTGTTTTCAATATAGGTCTGACCCTTGGTATTTTTAAGAGCGGAAACAGTTGCGTTTCCTGTGGGAGAAAGATTAAAGTCGAAGGACATTTCGGTGTTCTCAACTATAACATTCTTTCTTGCTCCGCTGCCGTAATATACATTTACGCCATTTGCCATTTCATTGGCGTGTTTGATAAATTCGGCATTGTCACCGCTAAGTGTAGGAGCTTCAATCTCGGTGTTTCCGATGGTTTCGCTCTCACTCTCGTCAGAACTTTCGCTCTCACTCTCGTCAGAGCTTTCGCTCTCACTTTCACTTCCCGATATGTCAGAGGTTGTGTCCTCTGTTTCGGTGGCGGTTGTTTCGTCAGTGGTTACGCCGTTTCCGTCGCAAGCGGCAAAAATGCCGATAAGCATTGAAAGCGCAAGCAGTAGTGATAACAATGAAAGTCTTTGTTTCTTCATTTGTTGTACCTCTCTTGTGTTCTAATTTTGACATTTTGTCAATTCAATTAATTATATCAAAAAAAGCCAATAAAATCAAGAGCTTTTGTTGAAATTTGGTTTGGCATTTTAGACAAATATATCGTTTTGATTTTGTGCAATATGACTTTGCAGAAAATCAAAGGGCACTCAACAAGTGAGTGCCCTTGATTTTTGATTTTTTATTAGCTATCAGTTAACCTGATTGCCTGTTGTTGTGCTGTAATATGTTGTAGCTCCATCAAAGAATATAACTTTATCAACACTAGTGTCAAATGTGATAGCGGAGTTGAGGTCATCGGTTATGCCGATAAAGCCAACATTAACAGCTCCGTTAGTATGTCCGACATTCTTATTGAAGGGGTCGAAGCGTAGGAAGCCTGTGTAGTACAGTCCGTCTTCCTCATCGGGAACAAAGCCTTCTACTACCTGTGACAAATCAATAATAACAATATGCCACTGTCCGTCAGGGAGATAGGTTTTATTGGAGGTCGACAGTGATACCAGTTTATTGCCATCTACCTTTGAAGCATCATTGATATATAGCTGGAAGAATGAGCTATCATTTGCAGGTGTCATATACTTGATTACCAAGTACTGACCTGACGCTACGGAGGAAGCAGGCTGGTAAACAGTATAATATGAGTCTGTCTTGTCGGGATCTGCACTGGAACCGTATGTCATAAAGCTCTTATCATCAGCGAGTGTAAGCTTACCCTTGTTAGAGTAATTTTCTGCCGACATATGAGCAATCTGCTGTGCGCTCAGATAAACATTGAACGGAGTGTTATTTGGAGAATTGTCAGGGTCAAACTCATCGGGATAGATAACGGGAATATCAGGAATAGTTCCGCCGTCGAGAGCAACATCATAGTAGCCCTCCTGGAAATATTCAACCTTTGTTACCTCATCTGTGTGAGCTGCGCGAATATCCTCAAAATTATCATCAAATTCAATATATGCAATGTCTATCTGCCTAAACACATCAATTCTTAAGAAGTTGGCGTAGAATGCGCCGTTTGTATGAGCCTTGAAATGTGTAGGTCTTACCTTTGATATGTCAATTACAAGAATATGCCAGCTATCATCGGCAATAAGTCCGTCAAGCACGATCTTTTGCTGACCGAGAGGAGTAAATACGCTCGTGCTTGTATAAATGTGAAGTGGTGATGCTCCGCTTGAAGCAGGCATACGGTACTTCATTACCATAAACTGTCCTGTTTTTACAGGAGCAGGCTCGTTGTTGAAATGGAACGGGAACAAGAAGCCGTTTGCGGTATTCAATGTGACATATGATTGGTCACCAGAGAGAGTTATGCTGCTGAATGAGTTGTCTTGACGGCGAGCCTCTCTATATAATACGTTGGCATCAACTGTATAGTTTGTACCTGCAACCAAGCCGCCCTCGCCATAATTATCGGGAGCTTCAGGGGAAACCGGAGGCTCTACCTCTTGTTCGTAATAATTTGCAGCAGCAATAACCTTAAATGTGCGACTTGCTCCGCCTGTCATATCACAAACAAATGAGTATGAGTATGTTCCGTCATCCTCAAGACAAACGTCATATCCGTCATAAGTATTGGCGAAACCGCTGTTGTCGGGATAATACTGTGAGCTCAGATTGTATCTTACCCATTCTCCGTCGATCTTTTCAAACACGGTAGGAACTGTAAGCTCGCTCATTCCTGTGATCTTGACAGTAGCATTATAGCGTCCGTTATTGTTATAGCCATTGAGTGCCTCAGTTTCAACTGTATTATATCCTCCGCTGATTGTAAATTCAGCACTCATACCGTTTGTTGAACGTGCGGTAGGAAGGAATGCGGTCTCAACCTTTTGGCAATTCGAAACAGTTTCCAATTTGAGACGGTTAATGATAGAATTATCTCTTACCTTTCTGACGTTGATGTCGGTCTGTGAGTAATCCGAAAGCTCAGAGCCCCAAGGAAGAATGATCGCATTGATAACGATTTCATCACCGCCTCTGAGTGTCAGAGCACCGTCAATGTTCAGTGAAAGAGTCAGCTTTTCATTCTTATCCAGAACTACAAAGCTTGGAGTGTAATTCAAGTCTTGGATAGAGAAGCTATAATCAGAAATCAAGAATGCAAGATTTACATATCCGTTAGGAGTTTCGTTGTTATCATCACGGAACAACGAGAAGTATGGAGCATTATTGCCAAGCACATAGTACTGTGTTGTTTCAGTAGCGTTCAGATCGTGGCTTACAGAAGTATTGCTTTGGTTCAGATACCCAACACATTGATAATTTGCATCAGACTGAGCTCTTACAGAGTAGAAAGCAAAGTTGTTCTTGAAATCATTGATAGTAATGGTCTGACCGTCAAGAACCTTATACTTCATAGTATAATATGTTCTGTTTTCATCTGTCTGAGGCATTTCCATATGTGTGTATGTAACCTGCATCTTACCGTCGTCGGTTATGTAATCCATAATAACCTCTGCATAGGTAGGACCGGTTGATATAATATTTTGGTGAATTGTTTCTGCAGCAACAAATTTACCGTCGGAGGTAGTGTACTGTAAGAATTCATGAACACCGCCTTGGTGACGTTGAGGCTGAGAAGGAGCCAAAGGAGCCGACATAGCTCTGTGGTCAGGGAGAACCTGGAAAGAGGATCTTGAGCCTTGTGTCAAGTACCAAGGAAGGATACAGTTTGACTCGGTTGCACCTGTTGAGAGATGATAGTAGGGCATGGGGAACTGAATTGAAGACAGCTGCTTGAGAGGGAAGCGTCCCCAATTCTGATAAAGGTGAACTAAATTCAGAGTATTACTTTCACCCCCGTTAATAATCATTGGGAAGAATGTTTCACTCCAAGGTGTATCAACTATTGTGTACATATCCTCTGCACCGTCATTAAAGTTCTTGCAAACCTCAACATCAACAGGAAGGAGCATGTTGTTCTTGTCAAGCAATACTGCCGCTTCAAGCTCTCCACCGTTTACAAGAGAGGACATAATGTAGATCTTACGGTTGTGATCATCGCCGTTAACAGTGAACTTAACGTTGAAGTGTCTGTTTTGCTCATTGTAATATGCAGAGCTGAAATTGCTCTTTTGCAAGGTAAATTCATATGCTCCGCGAAGTGCATTGTATCCAAGGAATTGAGCGTCGGAGGATTTTTTGGTGTCAACCTTTATCTGAGCTTTTGTCAAAGGATTTCTCTCACAGTAAGCTTCCTCAAGGAATGCATCAAAGGTATGGGTTTCGTCTGTGTAAATACGCTGACCCATGTAGAAGTCTTGAGTGTTGAGGATGTTGCCTGCGGTTGTAGGAACTGCGAGCGAATTTCCCTCAGGTGTGCGTGACTGTTCAATTACATAAATTCCATTTTCAAGTGTAACTGTAAGCTTTCCGCTTGTTTCGTCGGGAAGAAGAATGTAACCGAATATTCCGACATCCTTAATGTCAAATCCTACATATTCTGCGGTATCCCAATCAACACCCTCAAGTGTTGTGTGAGTTCCTGTTGCATCCTTAACGATAAGCTTATCAACGGTGCTTGCAGAGATCTTTGTAAGCATACCAATAGCTTCAATATTGTCGGTTTGGCTCTTTGCAGTAACTTGAATTACCTGCTGGAGCTTATCCGAATATGTATGGAAAAGACGGTTGAGAGAAAGGTCGGGTGCGTCGCCTGTTGAGCCTTTTACTGCTACCATATCTTTGATAGTGAAAACATCGCCTACCTTACCGTCAAGGTCGAAACGTACCATATTGGCCTTGGCATTGTTACTAAACTTATATACAGGAATATAAATAGTATGATACTCACCGTCTGCCGGAATGTAGAAATCATATACCTGTTGCTCGTTGGGGCTTGTGTTTTCTCCCGTTGGTATGTAGCAACGAGCAGAGGCTACGTTGTAATCATTAACAGGATCTAATTTAACAGTTACAGCAAAGTAATTGTATGTGCTGGTTTCAAAACTAATGCGATCGTAGTAAATCTGCGGGTCACTTGTATTGATCAATTCAAATGCATATCCGCCGTCAGAGGAGGTGGTGTAAGTATAATTTTTAACATTTGTTGGTGTTTTGTAATAATTATTGATGATAGAACTATCAAAAGTTTTTGTTGCCTCTACTTCAACAGTATTTGTAAATTCCTGACCCCAGAATCTTACCTCATAGTAATATGTACCCAAACGAACCATATTGAGAGTTGGAGGAACGGTGCTTGAGGTTGCGGAGTATGTATTACCACTGGTCATTCTTACGAAAACATCCATAGTGTTTTCGATGTATGACTTGCCCTGTGTATTTTTGAGAGCAGTTAAGTTTGCGCTTCCTGCCGGAGAGAGGTCAAAGTCGAAGGACATTTCTGTGTTTTCAACTATAACGTTCTTTCTGCTGCCGTCGCCGTAATATACGTTTACGCCGTTTGTCATTTCGTTGGCGTAATTCAATAATTCAAACTGCTCGTGAGTTGTAGTTCCATCTGTTAATGCGCTTCCACAAATGGAACAGATTGTTCCATCATTAATATTATGCTGGCAGAACACCTTATCATCTTTTGATAGATAATTAGCAAAGTCGCTGAGGTTGTCAGAGAATGCATAGCTATCAATTGTGATTTGAGCAGTTACGTCTTTCTTAACCGAGTACTGCAAGGTAACATATCTTGTTACATACTTGCCATCTGCACCCGCCGTGAACAAGTTGTTATTATCGCCGTCGCTCAAGTCGATTACTGCTATATGATACTTTCCGTCTTGAGTTGTACTCATTATTTCAGCAATATTATGCTTTGCATAAAGCGTCAGAGCATTTCCATCTGCATCCTTAGGAGCATAAATGGTTTGACCCTTGGGGTTGCCGTCAACAGTTGATGTCAAAACAAGAACCTCGTAGTCGGTACGAACACTACCTGCACCAATCATATACTTAATAAGCAAATACTTTCCTGTCTTTACATCCGCATTTACATTATTATCGTAAATTGTTAAGGTGTTGGTCTTTGTTTCTCCTGTTTCATTCAACTCGTTTACAACTATGTTGGCTTCTGTGTTTTCAAGGCGTACATAAGTGC
>JAZNER010000039.1:0-28687 GCA_045588675.1 Eubacteriales bacterium
TGAAAAAGAAGGCTTGTTTGAGGCTTTCAATTACGGTATGTTCTGGTACGAGAAAATTCTTGCCGAGGATTAACAGTTAAAAAGTCTGTTGCAGATGCAACAGACTTTTTTATATTATATCATTCCCTACCGGCGTATGAAAGATTTCAGAAAATTCTGACGCGCTCTTGCTTTGCGGTAAAGCCCACATAACCTTTGCGACAACCGCCTCGGTGGTCATATCATATGCCTCGGGAAGCGCATATTTTTGTTTTATATGAAGTCCAACCTGATAAATTGACATATCACTTCCCTCGTGCGGGACTTGCGTTGTAATTACAATCCTAACCCCTCGAGAAATCAAGTGCTCAATTTTCTCAACAAATTCGTCGTTGTCGTAGTAAGGCAGACCGCCTACACCAAAGCTCTCAATAATGACCGCGTGGTATCTGTCGGCTATATAATCGAAAATATCTGCTCGCATACCCGGTATCAGCTTTACAACAATTACAGAGGAATCAATCTCGTCATAGAAGCGAGTAGGCAGATTATTTTTCTCATAGATATAATATTTTACCACCCTACCGCGAACAAATCCGATTTCGGGGTAATCAATGCTTGAAAAGGCATTGAAGCTCTTTGTACGTGTTTTTCTCGCCCTTGTTGCTGATATGATCTTGCCGTCAAATACTATATGAACTCCGCATGCGTTATCGTCAGTCGCATACAAAAAAGCATCGGCAAGATTTTCTCTTGCATCAGTATCTCTTTTTTCAATAGGAATTTGCGCTCCCGTAAGGACTATCGGCTTTTGGCTATTGACAATCAAGTAATGAAGCATCGCGGCTGCATATGCCATAGTGTCGGTTCCGTGAGTAATAACGAAGCCGTCAAAATCATCATAGACCCGTCGTATATATCTTGCGATTTCAAGCCAGTATTCAGGGCGCATATTTGTACTGTCAAGCTTGTACAGCTGAACTGTAGAAACTCGACAAAGCTCCAAAAGCTCAGGCACGTGATGCAAGAGCTCGTCAGAGGAAAGTGCGGGATAAAGCCCATCCTTGCTCTCTGCAGAAGCAATCGTTCCCCCTGTTGTAATCAATAAAATATGTTTCATAAAGTTCCTTTTAAAATTATTTATATTCCAAATCCGCCGTCAACGCCGATTATTTGTGCGGTTATGAATGACGCCTTCTCACTTGCAAGAAAATAAACAAGCTCTGCAACCTCGCAGGGATCGCCTATTCTATATAAAGGCGTTTCTTCACAAAGCGCAGCTATGTCGTCGTCACTGTAACAAGCATTCATATCAGTATCAATTACACCCGGCTCGACACAATTTACACGAATACCCGACGGCCCTAATTCCTTTGCCATTGAAAGCGTCAAACCGCGCAGGCCCGACTTCGAAGCCGAATACGCCGCCTCGCACGAAGCACCGCAACGTCCCCAAACCGAGCCGATATTTACAATAACACCGCTTTGTTGCTTGACAAAATCGCGCGTCACGGCGCGGCTCATATAAAATGCGCTTGAAAGATTTGTATCAACAACTCCTCGCCATAATTCATCGCTCATATCAGTAATAAGCCCGGAGATGCTGATACCCGCGTTATTTACAAGCACATCAACTCCGCCAAGATAGTCAACGGCCTTACTGTATGCGCGCTTTGCTTCTGCGGGGTCTGACAAATTCGCCTTTATGGCGTACGCTCCGCTTATGCTTTCGCACTCCGCGGCGGCTCTGTCATTATCTCGGTAAATAAATACAACAGCGCAGCCGTTCTCGGCAAAAAGCTCAACACACGCGCGTCCTATTCCGCGAGAACCGCCTGTAACTATTACTTTTTTCATATTGTCGGTAATCCTTTCAATCGAAAAATTAAATCAAATGCCCTATTATCTTTATTTTAGCACAAACAGTCGATTTTTTCAATAGAATTTAACAATTATTTTTATAAAAGCACTTGAAAAATCTACCTTTATGTTGTATAATGGTATTTGGTAAGCTTTTGCTTTCCTGCTTAATTCAAAAATAATAAAAACACATAAACACAGGAGGTCAATATGACAAACAACGAGAGATATTTGTCTGCCAAGGAAATATATGCGAAATACGGCGTTGATACCGAGGCGGCAATTGAAAAGCTTTCAAAAACAGGTATTTCTATGCACTGCTGGCAGCTCGACGACGTAAAGGGCTTCGAGGGCACAGGTACACTTTCTGGCGGTATCCAGACAACAGGTAACTACCCCGGTGCTGCAAGAAACCCCGACGAGCTTTTCGCTGACCTTGAAAAGGTGCTTTCCTTTATCGGCGGTACAGGTCACAAAATCAATGTTCACGCAAACTACGCGATTGCCGAGGACGGCGAGGTTATTGACCGCGATACAATCGAGCCCCGTCACTTCAAGAGATGGGTTGAGTTTGCAAAGGCGCACGGCTGCGGTCTTGACTTTAACCCCACATTCTTCTCTCACCCCAAGGCAGACGGCTTGACACTCTCTCATCCCGATAAGGAGATCAGAGATTTCTGGATCAGACACGGTATCGCTTGTATTCGCATTTCCGAGTATTTCGCTCGTGAAACAGGCTACCCCTGCCTTATGAACATCTGGACAGGTGACGGCTTTAAGGATATTCCTGCCGACAGAATGGGCCCCCGTCAAAGATATGCTGACTCAATCGACCAGATCATCGGCTGCGGCTACGACAAGAGCCTCGTTTATGTAGCTCTTGAATCAAAGGTATTCGGAATCGGCGTTGAGGCTTATACAGTAGGCTCTGCAGAGTTTGCTCTTTCTTATGCGACAACAAGAGGTCTTACTCCTCTTATGGATAACGGTCACTATCACCCAACAGAAGTAGTTTCCGATAAAATCCCCTCTCTTCTTGTATTCAATGACAAGATTGCTCTCCATGTGACCCGTCCTATTCGTTGGGACTCTGACCACGTTGTTGCTTACGACGACGAAACTCGTGAGATGATGAAGGAATTGGTTCGTTGCGACGCGCTTGACAGAGTGTTCCTTGCAACTGACTACTTTGATGCATCTATCAACCGTGTGGCTGCTCTTGCTACGGGTGTCAGAAATGTACAGAAGGCTCTTCTTAACGCTCTCCTTACACCTAATGCAGAATTGAAGGCTCTTCAGGATGCAGGAAATCTTACAAAGGTATTCGTGCTTCAGGAAGAAATCAAGACACTTCCCGTCGGTGACGTTTGGATGGAATTCTGCAGACGTAACAACGTTACAGGCTGCTCCAAGTGGTTTGACGAAGTTCTCAAATATGAGGAAGAAGTGCTCTCAAAGAGAGTTTAATTTACATATCCAAAATAAAAAATTGAGTGCCGCACCAAACTGGTGCGGCACTTTTTTATTATAAACAAATTTTTTATTTCACCGCATATCCAAGCTCTTCGATAACGTCGGTTATCTGCTTGATATATTTTTTACAGGTTTCGATGTCAGATGCCTCTGCCATTACGCGAATAACAGGCTCTGTACCCGATTTGCGAAGTAAAATTCTTCCCTCTCCTGCAAGCGCCTTTTCTGCAAGCGCCGCCGCTTCAAGAACTCGCGGGTCCTCGATAACCTTGTTACGATTCTCTTCACCCACACGAACATTTACAAGCACCTGTGGGAAAATCTGAATCGGCTCGGCAAGCTTTGACAGAGTTGTCTTCTTTGCAATCATTACCTCCATCATTTTAAGGCTTGTCAAAATGCCGTCGCCTGTTGAGGCAAATTGACTGAATATGATATGTCCTGATTGCTCTCCGCCAATAGAATTATTGTGCAGGGACATATAATCGTGAACATTCTTGTCACCAACAGCTGTCTTCGCATACTCAATACCGATTTCGTCAAGCGCCTTGAAAAGTCCGCAGTTAGACATAATCGTTGCTACAAGTTGATTATTTACAAGCTCGCCATGCTCTTTCAAATACCTTGCATAGATGTACATAATCTTGTCGCCGTCAACTATTTGTCCGTTTTCATCGACACAAAGGCATCGGTCTGCATCACCGTCGTAAGCAAATCCGACATCCATTCCATTGTCAACAACAAATTTACAGAGGCCTTCAATATGTGTGCTTCCCGCATTCTCATTGATGTTTATTCCGTCGGGCTCGGCATTAATGACATATGTCTTTGCGCCAAGAGCATCGAAAACAGATTTCGCTATGTTCCAAGAAGCTCCATTTGCGCAGTCAAGAGCTATTTTCATTCCCTTGAATGAGTATTTTCCAAGAGAAATAAGATAGCCTATATAGCGGTTTCTTCCTGCAACATAGTCAACCGTGCAACCAATATTTTCCTTTGTTGCAAAAGGCAATTCTCCGATTTTGCCGTCAAGGTATTCTTCGATCTTGTCGGTAACCTCGTCCTCCATCTTCTCGCCGTTTGAATTAATTATCTTAATTCCGTTATCGTAGAATGGGTTATGGCTTGCAGAAATCATAATACCGCAATCAAAGGAGTCAACCTTTGTAATATATGCAACCGAGGGTGTTGTTGTTACGTGCATAAGACAAGCGTCAGCACCAGAGGCAGTAATTCCTGCTGATAGAGCATATTCGAACATATAGGAAGAGCGTCTTGTGTCCTTACCTATGAGAATTTGGGGTCTTGTGTTGCCCCCCTTACGGTCTTTGCCATAATACCAACCGATAAAACGACCGATCTTATAGGCATGCTCAACTGTCAACACTACATTTGCTTCGCCGCGAAATCCATCTGTACCAAAATATTTTCCCATAAAAATCACCTCAAAAATTTAATTTTATTTTTAATTTTTAATTTTTAATTTTACTCGATATATTGCCACTTGATTTATAAATAGAATGTGCAGGTACTATTCCCCTCACACTACTTAACGGATAAACAGAGCTTTCTCTGCCGATCACAGTACCGGGGTTTAAAACTGATCCGCAGCCTATTTCAACAAAATCTCCAAGGAACGCACCAACCTTCTTTCTTTCAGTCGGATAAGCTTGGCTCTTATCCTGTGATTTAACTACGACAAGCGTTTTATCACTCTTGACATTACTCGTAATCGAACCTGCGCCCATATGTGATTTATAGCCCAAAATACTGTCGCCGACATAATTATAATGCGGAACCTGAACATTATCAAACAAAATGCAATTCTTGAGTTCCGTTGAGTTACCTACAACACAATTCTCTCCGACCAAAGCGCTTCCTCTGATAAACGCCCCCGGACGAACCTCT
This sequence comes from Eubacteriales bacterium, assembly GCA_045588675.1. GTDB lineage: Bacteria > Bacillota > Clostridia > Oscillospirales > CAG-272 > SVTX01. Next base: position 5,221 of record JAZNER010000039.1, read on the forward strand.
GTATTATGTCCGATAATACACGGCCCTTCAATATAGTTGTTAGGATATATTTTCGCAGTCTTGGAGATCCAGATATCCTCACCCCTTCTTTCATACAATTCAGGGTCAAGCGTCTTGCCTACTGACAAAATCAAATCTTTAATTCCCGACAACGCCTCCCAAGGATACTCAAAGCCGGCAAAATAATCCTTTGCAACAGTATGGCTTAAATCAAACAAGTCAATGATTCTTACATTTTCCATAATAGCTCCTATATATTATTTATTTTAATTCAACTATGGTAACTCCGCCGTCGCCCTCTCCCCATTGTCCTATTCTGAATGAGGAAATCCGCTTATCACCCTTCAAGAATTTCCAAAGCGCGACCTTTAATGCTCCCGTGCCCTTTCCGTGAATCAATCTCAGGCTTCGCACGCCCGCCAAGGTGGCTTCGTCAAAGTATTTATCAACGGCAAGCCAAGCCTCGTCTCCCGTCATACCGCGCAAATCAATTTCATCCTTAAAGGCTGTTGTCCTGCTTACAGTATAAGAAGATGCCTTAACCTTTTTATCTCCGATTTGTACTGTGGCACTCTCTTCCTTCAACTGCAGATCCTTGATATTTACTCTTGTTTGCAAAATGCCCGCACTCACGCGAACATTCCCCGATTTATCAGGGTATTCAAGCAAGGTTGCCTCGCTTCCAAGAGTCATAATCGTAACTATATCTCCCTTTTTGAGTGCTCTCGGCAAAACATAATTTTTGTCCTGCTTGCGCTTTTCAACAGGGTCGTATTTTGATGAGTTAGTCCTTAAGTGCTCTCTTACGGCTCTTCTTGCGCTGTCAAGCTCTTGTCCAAGTCGCTCTGAATCCTTTGCCTTACGCACCTTATCCATCTGCTCCAAAATAAAATCGCTTGACGCCTTCGCGCTCTGCACCATATTCGTAGCCTTTTGTCTTGCCTTCTCAAGCTCCCGCTCGGATTCGGCAAGGCGTTTTTTTATGATTTTTTCAGATTCAAGCTTAAACCTTTCGTAATCGGCGCGCATCGCCTCAGTTTCCTCGCGCTTCTTTTCCATCTCTACACGGCTCGCCTCAAGCTGACCGATTATATCCTCAAATTTACGGTTATCGCTGCTGACATAGCTTTGAGCGTGCTCAATTATCTCCTTTGGAAGCCCAAGCTTTTCCGAAATCGCAAAAGCATTTGACTTACCCGGTGTACCGATTATCAGTTTATATGTCGGCTTTAATGTTTCAACATCAAATTCACAGGAGGCATTGCAAACTCCTTTTGTGTCAATTGCATACGCCTTTAACTCTGCATAGTGGGTGGTAGCTGCGCACAGAGCTCCTTTACTTCTCACAAAATCAATAATCGAAACAGCAAGTGCCGCACCCTCAACAGGGTCGGTGCCAACTCCAAGCTCATCAAAAAGAACAAGCGAATTCTTACCCACCGAGTCCATAAACGAAACTATATTAACCATGTGCGCCGAGAAGGTCGATAGCGATTGCTCAATACTCTGCTCATCACCAATATCAACGAGTATATTATCGCAAATACAAATGCTTGAGCCCTCGTCTGCAGGAATGTGAAGTCCCGACTGAGCCATAAGCACAAACAGACCTATCGTCTTCAAGGTAACTGTTTTTCCGCCTGTATTTGGTCCTGTAATTATCATTGTATCATAGCCGTCACCAAGCGAAACATTGATAGGCACGACCTTTGACTTATCTATAAGCGGGTGTCTTGCTCTTTTAAGCTCTATTGACCTATCGCTTGAAATTGTAGGTGCAGACGCATTCATAGCAATTGACATCTGCGCACAGGTAAAGGAAAAAGCAAGCTCGGTTATATTTCTGTAATTAAGCCAGATTGCGCTTGAATGCTCGGCAACCGACGCCGACAAATCTGCCAGAATTCGCTCAATCTCGTGCTCCTCCTTGGATTGAAGAACGCGAAGCTCGTTATTCGCTTCAACAACCGCAATCGGCTCAACAAAAATTGTCGCGCCCGACGACGAGGTGTCGTGAATAAGTCCTTTGACATCATTTTTACACTCTGCCTTAACAGGAATTACATATCTTCCGTTTCTCGTGGTAACAATGTTTTCCTGCAAGTATTTTGAGTGTGCTCCACCTTGAACATACTTTTGCAGGGTTTCTTTGATTTTATTATTTGTATTTCTAATTTGACGGCGAATGCTTCCAAGTGTGGCTGATGCCTCGTCGGCAATAAGCTCCTCTGAAATTATAGAGCGCGAAATCTTCTCCTCAAGCGTTCTGTTGGCAAGCAATCTGTCAAAGATTTCATCAAGCACCGTATCAAAAAGATGGTTGCCGTGACAATAGTCAATAAGTGTTCTGGCGCACCTGAGGACCGCTCCTACTCTGAGAAGCTCGGCAGGTGTCAGAATTGCACCCTTTTCTGCTCGCTCACAGCTATCCGACACATCCTTGACATTGTTAAATGTCGGCATTCCCTTAGCATCACAAAGTCTTTTTGCATCGGTCGTTCTTCTTTGACGCAATAAAACTGTATCTATATCGTCTGACGGCATAAGCATTCTTGCCGTCTTTTGCGCTCCCTCCGTCGGTGCATATCCCGCCAAAGCTTCGCATATCTTGTCAAATTCCAATGAATGTAATGTTTTTTCATTAAAGCTCATTTTCTTATATCAATTCCTATTATTAAGCGCAATTATTTTTTCGGCAATAGCCTCTCTGTCAAGACCCGACGCTTTAATATATGTTTCTCCCGTTTCCCTTGTTACAAATGGGTTTTCTGTTGCAAGAATGTCATAAACACTGCCCTCAAGCAGAGATTTTCCCTTCATGCTTTCGCATAAATTCATTCCAAATCCGCCGCTCTTTATTTCTTCTTCAACAAACAAAACGCTCTTTGGATTAACATTTTTTAAAAGCTTTTCTATTTCATCTGCAAGGCTATTATACGGAGATAGATACTCACATAAAATTATTCCGACCGACAGATTTAACTCTTGAAGCTTTTTCTTAGCTTCCAATACCTCACCGGCTATTCTGCCATAGGTTATAACTATATTCTCGGGCTTGTCCGAGATAGAAAAATCAGCTCTTATGCCAATTTTTTTATCAAATCCATCAGAATAAAACGCATCCCTCAAATCCTTAATTTCAGAACCGCTTGGATATCTGATAACAGACGGCAAGCCTGATTTAATCGCTTCGCTTAAAGATTTAGCCAATCCGCAATATGTAACGGGTGAATAAATCTTGACATTCGGGAGCTGAGATGCAAACGCAACATCAAAAATTCCGTGATGTGTCACGCCGTCCGCCTCGTTAAAGCCTGCTCTGTCAACACAAAATACCACAGGTAAATTTTGAAGCGCGACATCGTGAATAAGTTGGTCGTATCCTCGTTGCAGGAAGGTTGAATAAACCGCAAATACAGGCTTAAATCCATTTGCAGCAAGTCCTGCGGCAAATGTCACTCCGTGCTCCTCGGCAATTCCAACGTCAAAAAATCTCTCGGGATATTTACTTGCGAACTCGTCAAGTCCCGTGCCTGTGCTCATAGCGGCGGTAATTGCGCATATTTTCTCGTCCGTTTCGGCAAGTGCCGTGATAGCCTTGCCAAATTCAAGTGAAAAATCAGTTTCAGCTTTCCGCTTACCGACAGGGCGGCGTCCGTGATATTCACCGGGGTTTTGCTCAGCAAGCAAATAGCCCTTTCCCTTTTTGGTCTTCAAATGTATGAGAACACTCTCTCCCGCCTCACGCGCGGTGCGCAACAGCCTCTCAACATCTCGATAATTGTTCCCATCAGCAGGTCCTAAATAGTAAAGACCCATATCCTCGAAATAATTACTTCCGTAAAGCGAATTTTTTACAGATTTCTTAAGTTTAATGACTTTCTTGACAAGCGGTTTACCGACAAGCGGGATTTTTCTCAAAAAATCGGATGTAAATCTCTTAAATTTAAAGTACCCTTTTCTACGGCGAAGCTTAGCAAGGCTTCCCGCAAACTTGCCTATATTTTTTGATATAGACATTTCATTTTCGTTCAGGACTATAATGAGCTTCAGATTACCGTTACAGCAGTTCAATGCTTCGTGCACCATTCCGCCCGTAAAAGCACCGTCACCTAAAACAACAACAGTATATGCGTCAGAGCCGCTAAGTCTATCCGCCTCAGCAAAGCCCAACGCTGCAGAAATTGAGGTTGAACTGTGTCCTGCACCAAAGCAATCGTATTTACTTTCTACTCTGTTTGTAAAGCCTGAAATACCACCTGCCTGACGCAATGTATCAAAGCTATCAAATCTCTCTGTCAGTATTTTATGTGTGTAGCTCTGATGTCCTACATCAAAGATTATGTGGTCATAAGGAGAATTAAAAACTCTGTGTATGGCAACCGTCAGCTCAACAACGCCTAAATTAGAAGCCAAATGACCGCCGTTTTTCTCGACGGTATCAACGATAGCCTCTCGGATTTCCGCGCACAACGGATCAATCTCGTTGCTCGGTAATTCCTTTAACTCCTCAGGAGTATTTACCTTGCCCAGATACTTATATTCTTTTCCGGTTTTGCTTTCACTCACAAGGCAATCCTCCTTAATCTTATAATACAATATAACTATACAGTATATATTATATCACTTTTTATTCTGTTTGTAAAGATATTTTAACAAATAATTTCTCTGCAAAAAAAATCGGAACGGGTAAACCCGTTCCGATTTTTTTAACTAACTGATTATTGTTTTTTATATTCAATTCCGCCTATTTTAATACCGTCCTCGGTCTTCTCAAAAGGAAGTGTGCCGCTGAAGGATTCAGCATCTTTGTCTTCAAATGTGAAGGTAATAGTAGCATTTCCCTTATCGTCCTCGCCGATTTCATACTTGCCTTCAAACTCGGTTGTCTTTTCAAATCCTGCAACATTAGTAACATTAGTAATCTTTACCTTGCTACCTGAGAATTTGTAGGTTTTTTCTGTTCCTGCCAAGCCAAAAGCGTTTGCGCCTGCGGTGTATGTACCTGAAATGGTCTTACCGCAGGATGCAAGAACTGCACAAGCAAAAACAACAACAAGTGAGAGAGCAATTATTCTGATAATAGATTTTTTCATTGTATGTAACTCCTTTCGTCTTATCAGTACTATAATTATATACGATTTACTTGATTTTGTCAAGATGTTTTTGACAAAATAGGCACATTTTTTGCATTATTCTAAATGATTTAGTCAAATACTGACAATACATTTCAAATCAAGTTGCTTTTTTGAAAAATCTGTCCGAAAGAATAATTCCTGCAATTAATGCAATGCATAAATAGACAAATAAATTGCCGATATATGTGTATAGAGTTATATTATTCCTCATATAAACATCATCATAAATAACACCGTCTTCAAGCGCGCCAAGTCTTTTTGTTTCTCTTCCAAGCGGGTCTATGATTGACGAAATTCCCGTGTTTGCAGAGCGTACAAGATACCTTCCCGTTTCAATCGCGCGCAGCTTTGACTGTGAATTGTGCATTTCAAGGGCAGCAGAATCCGAAAACCAAGAATCATTTGTGCAAACCACAAGTATTTCCGCGCCTGACAGTACCGACTTTCGCGAAATGCTTTCGTATATTGAGTCAAAGCAAATTCCACACCCTATTTTACCCTGAGAGTTATCAAGCACAACTGTTTTTTCACCAAACAGCAAATCGTCACCAAGCAAGCCTATCTCGGCAAGCGGCGGTATCAGCTTTTCTATCAGAGAGCGCATAGGTACAAATTCGCCAAACGGAACAAGCCTTTGCTTGTAATATACTTTGTCGCCGTAGCTTCCGTCACTTTTCAGCTCAATCAAGGAATTATACAAGCCGTCATTTGAAAAATCACTATAATCTGCCCCCTCGCCCTCGGTAAATGACGAAAACAAAATAGTGGCGTCAGCACTTTTTGCCAGCTCACTCATATAGCTCACAAGGTATTCGTCCTCAAAGAAATTATAAGGCAGGGCTGTTTCCGACCATACAATAACATCAGCACCGTTTAGCGCGGCATTCATAGTGTGTTTTTTGTGTATAGAAAGAGTTTTATCAAGAGTTCCCTCTCCCCATTTTTCACTCGTTGAAATATTGCCCTGAACTGCTGCAAATCTAACGCTTTCACCCTCATTATGATAGCTTAAGGTTACAATCAATCCAAGTGCAATGTTCAAGCAAAAGAGGGAGAGCGCCATTGAAACGAGTAATTTTTTTCTATCCTTAAAAACAATAAGATATGCAAGGAAAAAGTTTACCGCAACGATTACAAAGCTCACAAAATATGAGCCGAGAACAGCAGAGCTTCTTAAAAACAAGGTAGCATTACTTTGACCTAAACAAAGCCTGCCCCAAGGCACTCCCCACCAGCCAATTGTCTGTGCCCATTCAAAAGCGGTCCATATAGCAGCCGCAAAAACAGGTAGCAAAAAGCGCACTCTCTTAACGACGCCAAGCCTATATACAAATACAAACAGCACAAAAATAAAAGCGCTTCCAATCGTTTGAATAAGCGATAGACCTAACCAAGCAAAAAGCACCACGACAGCCGCCGCCCATTTTGAAACTCCCGCAAACTCTAACGGATACATATACAAAAACCAATGGTAAACGACAAGATAATAGCTCATAAAAAACAATACGCCCTTGCCATATATCTTTTTGTAGCCAATATCTCTATCCTCGGCATATAAAATAAGAGCGATTGCCGCAGGGATAAGCGACAACCACTCTAAAAAACCTAAATCTGAGGCAATCAAGGTGAGTGATGTCAAAAATCCGCTTATAATGAGCATAAGCTCTCGGCGCTTTTTTAAAAGAAATTCCTTCACCTTGACCCTCCGCAAAAACTTAACTACTTAGACAAAATAGTCTTAATTTTGTCATTTGCTCCCGTAAAATCATCAACAAACCAAACATTCTCGGGAGATATACTAACCTGTTTTCCTGAAAGATATCCGAGGTAACCCTCGTCCTTCCCAAAATTAAAAATCAATCTGTATGAATAAAGCGCCTGATACTTATAGCCTCTCTCACGGTCAGCGCGGTTTACACCATACTTACCGTCACCCAAAAGCGAGTGACCTATGTGAGCCATATGTGCGCGAATTTGGTGAGTTCTGCCTGTAACAAGCTCAACCTCAAGAAGACTTTCATCTCTCTTTTCTGTTATTACCCTATACTTTGTGATAATATTCTTATATCCTGCTTTTTCCTTATCGGAAATAGTAACTGTATTATTTGCACTGTTCTTGCGCAAATATGCGGTCAAGGTATCATTTCTTTTGGGCATTTTTCCGTGAACTGCGCAAAGATAAAATTTGCGAAGCTCGTCATTCTTGATTTTTTCGTTCATCACGCGCAACGCCTCTGCGTTTTTCGCGGCAATTACAATGCCTCCAGTATTCCTGTCAATTCGGTTGCACAGTGCAGGAGCAAATGACTGCTCATCCTCAGGATTATACTCACCCTTTTGGTATAAATATGCTTTTATATGCATTATTAAGGTGTTGTCGGATGCGCTGTCATCCTCGTGCACAAGCACCCCCGGACGCTTGTTACAGAGAATGATATTTTCGTCCTCGTAAGCAATATCAAGCTTTGGAGTAATGCGGGAAAGCGCTCCGTTATCCTTTTCGGGTGAACCGAAAAACTCATCCCTGATAAAGAGCTGGATTTCATCACCCTCAATAAGCACCTGACGCTCTTCCGCACGCTTACGGTTTACCTTGATTTTCTTGGTTCTGATGTATTTATACATAAGAGACGCAGGAAGTCCCTTAACAGCTTTGAAAAGAAACTTGTCAAGTCGTTGTCCTGCGTCATTCTTGTTAATTTTTAATATTTGCATCTGAAAAACTTAAAATCAAAGTGTACCGAAAATTCTGTCACCTGCATCGCCAAGTCCCGGAACAATATACGCGTGGTCGTTAAGGCACTCGTCAAGTGCTGCTGTATAAATATCTACATCAGGATGATCGTCCTGAACCTTTTTAACACCCTCGGGAGCTGCAACCAAGCACATAAACTTAATGTTTTTGCAGCCTGCCTCTTTAAGCTTTGTAAGCGCATCGCTTGCAGAACCGCCTGTTGCGAGCATTGGGTCAACAAGAATTACAATTCTGTTCTCAATATCTGCGGGAAGCTTGCAGTAATATGTTACAGGAAGATGTGTTTCGGGGTCACGGTAAAGACCGATATGACCTACCTTTGCAACAGGAACGAGATCAAGCAAACCGTCAACCATTCCAATACCTGCACGGAGAATGGGAACAATAGCGAGCTTTTTACCCGAAATAGTATAAGCCTTTGTCTTCTGTATAGGAGTTTCGATGGTGATTTCCTCAAGAGGAAGATCGCGTGTCAGCTCATATCCCATAAGCATTGCTATCTCGTTAAGAAGCTCACGAAAGTCCTTTGAGCCCGTTCTCTTGTTTCTCATAATGGAGAGCTTGTGCGCAATAAGGGGATGATCTACTACGTGAAGTGTGCTCATTTTTATATTCCTTTCTGTCGTTTAAAGAAATTTTATCTTAATAATTATATTATACTTCATTTTGTTTCTATTTTCAAGTCCTTTTTGAAATTTTTTATGTAATAATGTTGACTTTTGATTTTTTCTGTGTTAAAATGACCATAATATTCAATTTGTTTTGGGGGAATATATTATGGAATCCAAGATAGCATTGCCCAATGCAAGCGGAATTGTAGAAACAGACACGGAAAATACAAATGAAAAATGGAATTGTCCCGAATTCAAGGTTTCGGGAATTTTCGCATCACATATGGTGCTTCAACGCGAAAAGCCCATCAAAATATGGGGGTTTTCTCAGCGCATAGGCACAAAAATTACAGGATGCTTTATGGGTGAAACAGCTACGACAGAGGTTACGGCAGACAACCGTTGGGAGCTTGTTTTCTCCGCCCGCCCCGCAACAACAGAACAACAGATAATGATAATTTCCGATGAGTTTGACCACACAGTAGCTTTTGAAGATATACTTATCGGCGATGTGTGGATCATTGGCGGTCAATCCAATGCCGAGTGGTATTTACAGCATTGTATGGCGTTGACTCCCAGCGTTGAGTTCGACGAGAATGACAACTTCCGTCTTTTCTTCCAGCACGGTTGGAGCGGTATGGAGTTAGGCAAGGAAAGCAACCTTGTTCAACCCGATATAATCAACAACGATTGGACATGGCATCTGCCGGACGAACAGAGCTCTCTCAATTTCTCCGCGGTAGGCTGGTATTTTGCAAAGGAAGTATCAAAGCATATAAGTGTGCCGCTTGGTATGGTAATGATGGCGGCAGGCGGCGTATGTCTGCGCGAGCTTATGCCTGTAGAGCTTGCTAATTCTCTTGGATACACTAAAGGTGCCAATACTCGTATCGGCGGATGCTTTGATACTATTATTAACCCTATAATTCCCTTGCAGTTCAAGGCTCAGATATTCTTTCAGGGTGAGAGCGAGGGTTGCTGGCTCTCATGTGCTCAAAAATATGATACCGACCTTAAGGCATATTTTGAAGATGAAAGGGCAAGATTTGGTCAGCACTTCCCTGTCTATAACGTTCAGCTCAGCGAATACGGCGAAAATTGCCCAAAATATTTCCCCTCACTTGACATCGTCCGCGTAAAGCAGTTTGACGCGCTTTCTATAATACCCGATATGACACTCACCGTCGATATGGATCTTGGAATTGTCGATGGATTTAACTGGGCACACTCACCGAGAAAAATGGAGCTTGCGCAAAGACTTGCAAAGCTTGCCTTAACAAAGGAATACGGCATAGGCAGGATTTCGGACGCGGTTTCTCCCCGTCCCTTATGCGCGACGCTCTCTGAGGACAAAAAAGAGATAATTGTTGACTTTACCGACGTGGGAACAGGCCTTATCATCAAAGGGCAAGATCCGAGATTCAGTATAGGCCTTTCGGTTCAAGGCTTCACAGTAGGACCTTACGAAGACAGAAAGCCTGCAGAGGCAAAGATAACCTCTCGCGGTCAAGTCGCAGTCACAGTTCCCGAGGGCGCTGACACAAGCTTTGTAAACTATTGCTTTGCCATCAACGTAGATCCCGAGCTTTACAACGGCAACAATCTGCCTTGTCCCTCTTTCTCTATCAAAATTTTCAAATAAAAGGTAAAAATTTCACATTTCCATATTGAAAAATATATTTGCAAAATCACAAATATGTGGTACAATATAGGTTGTAATTTCGCAGAAAGGAGATTAATATGCCAACAGTAGGTATTGTAACGCTTGGTTGCAAGGTCAATCAGTACGAGTCTGAGGCAATTGCCGAAATGCTTGAATCCAAGGGCTTTACTGTCTTAAATACTATGAAGCCTTGTTCGGCATACATAATCAACACCTGCACAGTAACATCCGAGTCCGACCGAAAAGCGCGGCAGGCTATACGCCGAATGATTTCAAAAAACCCCAATGCGTATATACTTGTAACAGGCTGTTATGCTCAACTATCTGCCGAAGCAATAGCTCAAATCAATGGGGTTGACTATATTTGCGGAAATACAAATAAAATGTCTGTGGTTGAATACCTTATCTCACTCATTGATCGCGGCGAGAAAAACAAAGCTCCCGAAATTTGTGTTCCTTCTCTTGACGGTGCAAGCTTTGAGAATATGGCAATTAAGAGATTTGAGCGCACACGGGCCTATGTTAAAATTGAGGACGGCTGTGAATCAAAATGCGCGTATTGTACGATACCGCTTGCACGCGGAGAAATTCGTTCAAAGCCATTTTCAGATGTCATTGACGAGGTGCGCAAGCTGGTTTGGGGCGGTTGCCGTGAAATAGTGCTCACAGGTATTGAAACAGGCTCATACGGCAAGGATTTGCCCGAGGGTCAGGACTTTGCTTCACTGCTTTGCGAAATTGACAAAATTGACGGTATCGGCAGAGTAAGATTAGGCTCGCTTGACCCTACTGTAATAAAGCCTGAATTTGTTGAAAAAATTAAGTGCTTGAAGTCATTAGCTCCCCATTTTCATTTATCTCTCCAAAGCGGAAGCAGTAAAATCCTCGCTAAAATGCGAAGAAAATACAATGCCGAGCAAGCTATGCGCGCAATTATGCTTTTGCGAGAGGCTATTCCCAATGTGCAGTTTACAACCGATATAATTGTAGGATTTCCCGAGGAGAGCGAGGAGGACTTTATCTTAAGCTGTGATTTTGCAAAAAAAGCCAAATTCCTTATGATACATGTTTTCCCATACTCAAAGCGCGAAAACACTCCTGCGGCAATTATGCAAGGGCAAATTGAGGAAAATGTCAAGCACGAAAGAGTAAGCAAGCTGTCGGCAATAAGCGAGGAAATCCGTGCTCAAATTCTTGATGAAAAAATCAAGGGCGACAGTATTGCCACTGTTCTCTTTGAAAGCTTCAAGGACGGATACGCGTACGGACACACGGCGGATTTTATTGAGGTAAAGGTTAAGAGCGAAAAAAATCTTCACGCTTTATTCAGACCTGTCAAGCTTATATCACATAACAATCAATTAGCCGAGGGAGTTTTGATTGAGTAATAAAATCATTCAATTGTAACAAAAAACAAACGATTTTGCCCGTTTTTGCATATTTTTTAGTTTTTTTCGAGAAATTAAAAATATTTTTCAAAAAACTATTGATTTTTTTAAAAAAGTATGATATAATAGGCAAGTTGTATGATGTATTTTTTAATATCATAATTATAGAAGTAAGAAAATAGGAGGTGCATATCATGGCAAAGTGCAGTATTTGTGGAAAAGGTGTTGTTTTCGGTCAGAGCGTTTCTCACTCAAACCGTAAGACCAACAGAACATGGAAGCCTAATATCCGTAAGGTAAAGGCTGTTGTTGAGGGTACTCCTAAGACTGTTGCGGTTTGTTCTCGTTGTCTTCGTTCAGGCAAGGTAAACCGCGCGTAAGCGTATGTATGACAAATAATTTACACATAGGGTGCGTTATTCAGACGCACCCTGTAAATTTTTAATTTTGAGGATTTAGCGTGAAAGTCACTTCCCACTTATAGGTAAATTAACTGTTTCACGCGCGAATTTTGCCATTCGACAAAATTCATCGATTGTATTTGTAACGCCGCAAAAGCGGCGTATGTAGTTTAGCGTGAAAGTTACTTCCAACTTATAGGTAAATTAACCGCTTCACGCGCGAATTTTGCCTTTCGACAAAATTCATCGATTGTATTTGTGTCGCCGTAAAAGCGGCGGAATGGAGATTATTATGTATGTAATTTGTGACTGCCGCACGCCTGAACTCACCCTCAAAAAGCTCGGCGAGCTCGGCTACAAGGCGATTCTGATGCCGCCTGCGACTTATCTTCAAAGGGGTGTTGCCTCTCACCCCGATATGCTCTTTTTTATAATCAAGGATAGCTTGTTTTGTCACGAGAGCTATTATCAAGCAAATAAAGATTTGATTAACCAAATAATTGCCTTATCAAGCTTAAAACTAACCTTGTCGAGCGAGCCGACTGATGAAAAATACCCGCAAGATGTGCTTTTCAATGCGTGCCTTGTTGGAAATAAGCTTATTTGCAACAAAAAAACAATTTCAAAAATGATTTCAGACTATGCCGTGCAAAATAGTTTTGAAATTATTTCAGTACCGCAGGGATATACAAAATGCTCTGTCTGTGTTGTGTCGGATAATGCAATCATCACCTCTGACAAGGCAATAGAAAAGGCTTGCAAGAAATGCGGAATTGATACTCTACTGATTGAAGAGGGACATATTTCCCTGCCAGACTACCCATACGGATTTATCGGAGGTGCGAGCGGAGCCGATAACGCCAATGTTTATTTCTGCGGAGATTTAAGTCTGCACCCAAATAGCCAAGAAATTCAAGAATTTTGCGCAAAGCATAATAAAACTTCGCGCGCTCTTTCAGACGAGCCTCTTTATGATGTCGGAACGCTGATTTTTATATAACAAAAAGCCGTCAATTTTGACGGCTTTTTATGATAATTAATAGTTTTCTGCGTGAATTTCAAAATAGCTCTGAGGATGTGCGCATGTCGGGCAAATTTCGGGCGCCTTTGTGCCTACCACAATGTGTCCGCAATTACGGCACTCCCAAACCTTAACCTCGCTCTTTTCAAATACCTCTGCAAGCTCAACATTTTTAAGAAGCGCGCGGTATCTTTCCTCGTGGTGCTTTTCAATTGCCGCAACAAGACGGAATTTTTCAGCTAATTCGTGAAAGCCCTCTTCCTCTGCGGTCTTCGCAAAGCCTGCATACATATCTGTCCACTCGTAATTCTCTCCCTCGGCAGCCGACTCTAAGTTTGCCGCTGTATCACCAATACCGTTGAGCTCCTTGAACCACATCTTTGCATGCTCTTTTTCGTTTTCGGCGGTCTTCAAGAAAAGAGCCGCAATTTGCTCAAAGCCTTCCTTTTTAGCCTTTGAAGCAAAATACGTGTATTTATTTCTCGCTTCACTCTCTCCTGAAAACGCCATTCTCAAATTTTGCTCGGTTTTTGTTCCTGAATACTTGTTGCTCATTTTAATCCTCCGTAATTTATTTGTTATTTTTATTATTGCAAGATATTTACTTGTTTATTTAAAAATATAATAAAATTCCAAATTATCAACAACTTTTTTAAAATCTTTCAAAAAAAGCCGACACTCTCTTGAATATCGGCTTTAATTTACTATTAGTCTGTGATATAAGGAAGCAAAGCTACCTGACGAGCACGCTTGATAGCTGTGTTGAGCTCACGCTGGTGAACTGCACAAGCGCCTGAAATTCTTCTGGGAAGAATTTTACCACGCTCGCTGATGAACTTTCTAAGCTTATTGGAATCCTTGTAATCAATGTAGGAAACCTTATCTGCACAGAAGATACATACCTTTTTTCTCTTTGCACGCATAGCAGGGCGTGCAGGACGAGTGTTTTCAGTCTTATCCATCTTATGAAATCCTCCAATTAAATTTTTTCCGACCTTACTTAGAACGGAAGGTCGTCGTCTGTTTTTATCTCCTCAAACTTGGGAGCAACTCCCTCGGGTGAGGAAAATGAGGGTGTATTTCCACCGAATGTATCAGCATCTCCACCAAAAGAAGCTGACGAGTCAGAACGGCTATCTACAAACATAACTTCATCGGCAACAATGTCGGTTCTGTAATGCTTTGTATTCTGCTGGTCTGTCCAAGTGCTGTTCTGGATTGTTCCAACAACACAAATAGATGAACCCTTTCTAAAGTAACGAGAAACAAACTCTGCAGTCTGTCGCCAAGCGGTTACATTGAAAAAGTCAGTTTCATTCTGCTGAGCAGCACCCTTTGTAAATCTGCGATTAACCGCGATGCTGAAAGAAACAACAGCGATGCCTGTCTGTGTCTGCTTAAGCTCCGGGTCTGCAGTAAGTCTGCCACCGAGAATGACCTTGTTAAAGTTAAAATTTGCCATAATAACCTCCTGCTAAAATTTTGAGATAGGATTATTCAGCGTCTGATTCGGTAGTTTCAGCAACAACAGCAGCTTCTTCAACTACTTCTTCTTTTGCCTTAGCAACAGGCTCAAAATCGAGCTTTACTGTCATAGAACGCATGATAGACTCGTCAATGTTGAAAAGACGGTCAAGCTCTGCGAGGAAAGAAGGAGCGGACTTGTGTGTTACAACGGTATAGTAGCCTTCGGACATATCGTTAATAGGATATGCAAGACGACGCTTACCCCACTGAGCAACCTCAATGATTTCACCGTTGGAAGCAATCAAGCCTGTGAACTTGTCTACAGTTGTCTTTGTAGCCTCTTCACCGTTAGAAACATCGGTGATGAACAGAGTTTCATAAGAATTGATGATTTTTTCCATTTTTTATTACCTCCCTATGGACTTTATATCGACCGCACTAAGAATTTGTGCGGTAGAGAGACGACCTTAGCATCAAAGGCCGTACCATTTGAGAATTATACCATAAAAATTATATATTGTCAAGGCTTAATAACATAAAGTTTTGAATTTTTTGTAAATTTTTCAAAAACCATCATTGTTAGATACGCTTACATATTTCTTGACAAATTACAGTTTTGGCGGTATAATTACATTAATAATGTTTTAAAGAAAGATTTCACATATGACAACAAAAAGCTATTTTGAAAAGAACATAAAAAACCTATCGGGTAAAGCAATTGCAATAAGCGGAGCAACAGGCGGTCTTGGCAGCTCCATTTGCCGTATTTTAGCCGAAAACGGTGCGAATGTTATTCTTATCGACCGCAACCGTGAAAAGCAAGAGGCCCTTATTACATCCTTAAAGCAAAATTATCCCTCAATAACAGTTGACGGCTTGCTCGCTGATATGGAGGATATTAATTCTGTCAAAAGGCTCGCCGACGCTCTTTCCGAGCGCCCGTTTCACGCCTTGATTTTGAATGCAGGAGCATACAGTATACCGCGGCGTAAGGCAAGCACAGGGTATGATAACGTCTTTACAATTAATTTTATTTCTCCTTACTATTTAGTGAAAGCTCTTCTCCCTCACATCAAGAAAAACAACGGCAGAATTATTGCCGTTGGTAGCATAGCTCACAATTATTCAAAAATTGATGAAAATGACATTGATTTCTCGTGCAGAACAAAACCAAGCCTTGTCTATGGAAATTCAAAAAGATACTTGATGTATTCCCTATCCTGCCTCGCAAATGAAGGCGAACCAATAATTATTTCTCACCCAGGAATTAGCTTCACAGGCATTACAGCGCACTACCCAAAGCTGATTTTCGCTGTAATAAAATATCCAATGAAGCTAATTTTTATGAAGCCAACCCGCGCTTGCCTAAGCATTGTACAAGGACTTTTCACAACACCAAAGCCTTTTTGTTGGCTCGGTCCACGATATTTTTCAATTTGGGGCTTGCCAAAAATCAGCAAATTAAGCTCAGCAAATGAACACGAGATAAATTTCATAAGTGATTCAGCAGAAAAGATTTATAATGACTTAAAACATAATTAATTCCTCGGTGCTTGCTTTGTGCATAGAAATGTAAACGGCGCTTTTTATCTTATCAAGCTCATATCCGTTAACACCTGTTTTTTTCCCGCTCAACATATCGCCAAGAACATTACCGCCGATTTGCTTTGCATCATTAAAAATCCTATTGAACTCAGACTTGTAGTAATACCTCGCGTTGTCAAGAATATAATCGCGTACTTCCTTGCTTGCTGCAGCTTCTTCTGCTGCTCGATAAGTCTGTTCTCGGCGTTGAGATCGTAGCCCATCATACGCATATCACGCTGAAGCGAACCAAGCTCAATGAGAATTTCCGAGTATTGCTTTTTAGTCTTCTTTATAAGCTCGGGATCGGCATCCTTTCCAAAGCCCTCAAGCTTGCGCTTTATTTTTTCAGCATTTGCTATCAGCTTGTTGAATTTAGTTTTGCGAGTCTCGATCATTTTTTCAGCCTGTTCCTTGCGACTCTCAGCTGTATCCGTAGTATCCTGCCAATTTCCAAGTGAGCGTATTACCGCCGCCTCAAAGAACTCATCCTTAACCTCGCCCTGCTCGTTCAGCAACTCGGAAACCTTATCCGCCTTCTTCGGCTTGTCAGAAAGGTCTGCTTTTGTATCCGCCAAATCCGCTTTGTCAATATTTTTTTCTTCAGAAGTGTTGACAACAGGCTCATTTTGGTGTATACTGTTTTTAGAGAGCAATTCGTTTGAAGTGTTGGGATGTTTCTCCCGGGTGGCACTTCTTCCGGAGAGCTCTCTTTCTATTTCCAACTCTATATTATCGGGATTGGATAACAGTTCTTCTGCATAATCATAAGGAATACCGTTGCGTTCTGTATCGGGATTAAAAACAGTGACTACCGTATGATACTCCGTTTCACCATGTTCATCATTTATATACTCCTTATCTATCGAACTGTTGAACTCAACTATTGCGACACTTTCATTTTCTCCGTTTTTATATTCAACAAAAACGGCTATGTTGTTTGGAAGCGAATTACCGTCCTTGTCGCTCCGATTGGTTTGGTAAATAATCATTTGTGGATTATCAAGATTCTCAATAATCGCTACAATGTCTTCAGGACTTAGTGCGTGGTTTCTGACATTACTTCCGTGATGAGTTTTTCGATTGCCGGGATTCTGAACCTTCATTGATTGTTGAGCTTTTCGAACCTGCATAATCAAAGAAAGGTCATCTACATTTTCACCCACCTGTCTCATAGTCTCAATAATAACTTTTGGGGTATGACTTTTTACGGGAATGTATGAATGTCCTTTCAATTCACCCTTCTTTGCTTGCTTTAAATAGAATAGTGCTTGTTCATTAGTTATTGACCTCGCATCTTCAAGTTCTTCAACTGAACCATTGGAATACTGAATAACAAGTGAATACTTCGTCCCACTACTCTCCCCAACGCTTTCGCTTTGGAGAAGGACCATAACCTTGAACGCCATCTCATCGGCAATCTTGACAGCTTCCTTGTCAATATCCTTATTCTTCTTCAACGATGTGACCGTGCGAGCAAGCCACCCGCCTACGCGGGCAATAAATTTTTTGTCCTTGTCGGCGTACTTCCTGAGAAGCTTTTCATTATTCAGCGCCTTGCCTACATATTTAGCCACGATCTCACTGTTAATAAGAGCCTTAAACTCGTCCGTTGCCATTCTCTCGGCAACGGCTTTTTCTATATCCGCCTCGGCAACACCGCTCTTTCTCGCCTCTGCCGCGAATATCGCCTTATAATGCTCAGTGTACTGCTTCGTGACTTCCACCTTCATTTCGGGCTTTACGCGCTTCATTACGTACTCTGCAAACTTTTTATATCCCGCTCTGTTTTCAAGGTAATGCACAAGCTCGTGAGCGATAGTGCCCTCAATAGTGTTCTTGAAGTCCGTACTTCTGTCGATAACAAGAAGGGTTTTGTTGCCGATATGGGTATAAAGACCGCCCTTGTCACCGCCGATTCCATCAGCAAAGCGTATCTCAATGTCAGCCTTTGGAACAGCCGCCATTATGTTGGCAACACCCTTTAAAATCTTCTTGTCAACCTTGCCCTCGGCAGAGCGTATCATACGAATAATTGCCAAGCGTCTGCTAATTTCAAGGTTGTCAAATCCCTTGACATATTCCCTCGCATCGTTCAGCTCCTTCACCGTAGGTCTTTGCTCTTCATTCCACTTGAGAAGCTTCTCCGCTCTCTTGCGAGCCTTCTCCCGTACGTCAGTCTTCTCTGACCGCTCCGCTTTGCGGGAGTGTTCATCTGTCAAGGATTCTTTCGCCTCACCTGATTTTTCAGCCGTTTTGCGAGCAGTCTCAGTGTGTACTTGATTCTCTTTTAATTCTCGGGAGTGAACTCCTTGCAAATTATCTCGTTGTGAAGTATTTCTTTCGGTATTTTCTTCTTCAATGCTTTGCAATCCCATACGTCCGCGTGTATGCAATTGTTGCATTGAGGATGCTCCACTCTCGGTATGGGATGATCCCGATTTTCCCGAAGAATCCCCTCTATCGCTGCTTCGAATTCCTTTTTGTTCATAATTATCTTCCTCCAATACTATATTTACGGTTTTACCGTCATAAATCACAGATTTTACTATAAAAGTACTTTTTCTTTCGAAGAGAACCTCTTGCTCCCTTTCGTGACCGAATCGCTTCGCAATTTCAGCTAGATCATGTCCGCTTTTGCCGTGAATCTCAATATGTGCAAGCAACTTTCCCTCAACAACATACCCATCACGGATTTTGGAAGTGGAAGTATATGCGGGATATGTTACGCGTTTTCCTACAATATGTGCATTAACAAATTTGTCAAAAGCTTTTTTTCCTTGCAAATCGAATGTTAAATTGCGATATGTCACTCCATGGTATTCGGGCATTTTTTTAAGTGCGCGATCAAGCTCGGGAACCAATTTTTTTGCCCATTCATATTGCTCTACATCTCGCCCGTTGCGCAAGATTGCGTTAAGCTCGTATGCATTACTACCCATATAGGAAACAAGAGCGCGTTCATCGGTCTCATCTATTATATCACTCCTATCATTATTTTGCAACACTTTTTTCTGCGCTGTTTTCTTCACCGCCTCGCCTCGCCCTTCGGGAGAGGTGGCACCGTCAGGTGACGGAGAGGGTGTTTTCGTTTTCTTCGCCGCCTTACCCTCGTCCTTTGCGCCTGTGCTCTTTTCTTTCGTTTTGGCTTCATCTGCCTTGTCAGACTTATTCGCGCTCTCCTGCGCAGTTTTCGCAGGCTTCTCTGTCAAATCCCGCTTGTCAGAAATTTTTTTGTCATCTGGGTTGACTTTTGGCTCGTTTTGGTGTATACTATCTTTAGAGGCATTCTCTCCATAATGTCGTGCGATTAGTGCACGGGATTCACTGGGTTGAGTGCTTCTTTTTATTCTTACAAGATTTTTGTCACGTACCTGCTTATTAATATATTCTCTTAGGTTATCTCTACCAAAAACGGTAGAGATTTTATTTGTGTCAATAAACACTCGATTATATAAAGCGTGTTCATCAATATAAACAGGCACATTTATAGTATTTCCGTTTTTATCTTTAAACGTTGATATTAGCAAAAAATAATTTTCTCGACGAGACGCATCAGTAGCATTCTTTGTCCCTCTATATGCCTCTGTAACATTGTCCAAGCCATCAATGATTTTTAGGAAAAAATCTTCTCCTAATTCATGATAGTGTGTATGGTCATCAATTCGCAATCCTAATGATTTCGCCTCTTTCTCTGAGAAGACATTTTCTCTGATATGTGACGCATTCATTGTCATCGGCAAATTTTTTACGCCTTTTTGCTCTAACATTATTGCCGGTGTTTCGTCTCTAAGCAAAACCTCATTTTGATAATTTCTATCATATAATGCTTTGTGTAATTCAGTCTTTGCATCTTTATTTAAGCTATACTTCGTCTCACCAACACTTTGCTCCCCCTCGACAACGCTTTCGGCGTTTTCAATAACAGAATCGGCGTCATTAATAACGCTCTCCGCTCCCGCCTGCTCCTGCGCTATCTTTTCATTGATGGCGTTTTCATCAGCTTCGTCCATAAGGGCCGCATCATAGTTAATAAAATCATTACCCGCAAACTGCATAACCGCAAGCCAGTGTGTTATACCGTCGGTGTCATTAGCAATATCCTCAGCCGTGTAATCTCTTGTGCGGTTCTTTTTATCAACAGTCATATTGATATACTCTGCAAGCGTTGCCCTGTTTTGCTCACTTGATTTTCTGATAGTCTCAGTCAAGCCGTGTGCTATCGCCTGAGTTTCGGCGCAATACAGCGACGCCTGCATCTCGCCAAATGCTAAACATAGGATTTTCCAATATGTGTAACAAAAGATAGCCTCTGCTTGTTTTTTTAACTTTAAACCTAATCCAGCACAATAAACCATACTTTTTTCTTAACTACTGCAAATTTGTTTGCACAAAAAATTGTAACATAAAAAAGTTTTCAAAAACTTTCAAAAAAGTATTGACAAACATAATTTTGTGTGATATAATATTCAAGTCGCAAAACGACAGCAGCTAACAAAAATCTTAAAATTAAGGAAAGCTGTTACACAAAACATGCTGTCGCATGCGACGATTAAATATAGGTTTCTGGGTGTGGCGCAGCTGGTAGCGCGCTACCTTGGGGTGGTAGAGGCCGCAAGTTCAAGTCTTGTCACTCAGACCAAAACGAGGGTTTGTAACGAACCCTCGTTTTTCTTTTATTTTCTTGCATAATCTCTTGAAATCTCGCGTTTTCGCAACAAACATAACGGGCTTGTTCTTCCCTGTTTTGAGGGTTGAACAAGCCCATTTTTCGCCTTTGACCACATGTTTGACCACTTGCGGAGATTTTTGGCTCTATTTCGATGTTTTATTACCACTCCGGACAACTTTGAGGTCTTTCGAAATGGTTACATGCCTTTGTCCTGAGCTAATAGTGGCGGATTTTATTTTTTCTTGGGGCTTTTGGGAAATAGAAATTCCATTACCCTGGCATGCTTTTTTAAATGCATCAATTTCAAATTGGGTTACTGGTCTTTTTGACATAAATCGATAACCTCCTTCTTTACTATTATATTCTGATACTCTTTTTTTAAACATACTTGTGTTTCACCAAAGAGCAGTTTTGTATGTTCATAAAAATCGCGTTCATTTCCGCTGAAATATGGTTGAGACAGAGAATAAAAATCGCCAATAATTATTTTGATATTGGGATGAGCTAAAAAATACCAATCAAAAAACAGGCATTTAATTTGCATTTCACTTATAGTTTTTCGATGATAAGGAATATAAATTTGAGTGAAAAAGCGCTCAAATTCTTCAGCTAATTGAACATATATCTCAAATTTTCTCAAGTCTAAAACGCTATCTTCCTCTGTTTCAATTTCAGTTTTCACCAAAGCCGGATGGGAGATTCTACAACCATATTTTTCTGTTGGATTGGTTGTCCACCATTCAGCTAAAGCTCTATCAAAATAGAAATACACGCCATTTCCCAGCCAATGACAGGGATTGGGCTGAGGTTTAAACTCACCCGATTCTATCAGTGTTGCCACATTGTAATCTGTACCATGGTATAAAATCAATTTCATTTTAGCAGCTCCTCTCAAATGGACATCTTAATTATACCATAAAGCATCTTTGTTTTCAACAAAAACAGTCTAAATACCTGTTAATTTTTCAAAATATTCGTCGATCAAATCTGTATGATTAAAGTAAGATTTTAAAATAAAAATTATAAAAGGCACTTTTTCATCAACAAAATCCCACTCATTAGATTCTTCTTTCAAAATTGCAACCTTGTGAGCACACGGCATATCCAACGGGATCTTCGCTTCATCGATTTTAAAAGATTTTAGTCTTCGGTAAAATGCACCCTTAATATTCACATTCGTTTTTCGTTTTTCGTAATCATCCTTGCTATAAAAAACGAATTCATGATCAATATGCGTTATGTAGACACTCTCATCTGACTTTTCGTATTTCAAATGAATCACTTGTGTAACAATCGAATCTTCATAAACATTTTCCGTGCTACATAGTTCTTCAAATGTGATATTTTCTTTATCAGTTCTCACCCACAATACGTCATTAAAATCATCTGAATAAAGTTTGGTTATTGGTATTTCCCCAATACCTTCTATACTAAACAACTTACCAAATTCAGCAGCCTCTTGCAGAATTTCTTCAGTATATTCACCATCAAAAATATATAAATCTGAATTCGATACTCTAATCGACAATCTGTTATAAAGATGTTGAATGCTTGAAAATAGTTCTAGAATTTCCTTTCTTATATTTGAAAGATAAAAAGTCTTGTTAACTTTAGAATCGTATAATCTAGGCGGATCTATTGCTAGCAATTTGCACGTCTTATCAATCTCTATCAATCCATAAGTATAAAGTGCGGAACTCTTGTTAAAGAATTCGTCATATATAGACTTTAACGTTTCCAAATCCGAATTATATGTACTGTTTTTATAATTGTAATAGTTATCATACCCATAATAAACATAACAGAATCCTACAACATGCTCTTCTAAAACTTGCACATTAGCATACCTTAACCAAGATAAAAAATATTGGTTTATCCATGTCATGATATTGCCATCTTCTAGTAAAGCAATTTCTTCGAGGCAACTTTCATACTTGTATTTATCCATAAGACTATCAGTAGATGTTTTTCTCAAGCGTGTTTCTTTGTCTTTCACATTTTTTAAAATACAAGAAACAAATTCTGTATCTGTAAAGTTATAAGACACTACTTCTAGCAATAATGGTTCGCATTCTTTATATTTATCAAATATCACCCCATGTAAAAATCTAGACCGTGAGGCTTCATCCATTTCGTTGCGAGAATGATTAATACAGACTTCTTCATTCCATAACATTTTATATAAGCTTTCAATTTCAAGTTTTATATCCATTTATCTAGCCTTTTGTTTTCCATTTCATCGTATTAACAGATTACAGCGACCTTAATAACGCCGTCGCGTTTGTTTTCAAACAGTTCATACGCCTCGTCGATCTTTGAAAGCGGATAGGTATGTGTGATCAACGGCTCGGTATCGAGCTTGCCCTCAGCAATGAGCTTTAGCGTTTCCTCACAATCGCAACCGTCCACGCCGCCGGTCTTGAATGTCAGATTCTTGCCGTACATATCCGGCAGAGGCAAAGTCTGCGCCTTGTCGTAAAGCGCCACCACCGTGACAATGGCATTCGGGCGTGCACACTGCCATGCAAGCTCAAAGGTGTTCTCTGCTCCGGCAACTTCAAGCACAACATCCGTGCCGCCGTGATCGCTATTCTTACGAACAAAATCGAGGCATTCTTCGGGCGTTACCGTAAGCACATCGGAATAGTGCTCATTGACAAACTTAATGCGGTTCTCGTCCTTCTCGCACACGATAATGCGCTTAGGATTCTTCAGCATCACACAAAGGAGCGTGCAGATTCCCGTGGGGCCCGCTCCGATAATGAGA
>JAZNER010000040.1:0-44373 GCA_045588675.1 Eubacteriales bacterium
AAATAAAATAAAGCCCCTTTAGGGGCATGCCTGTGAAAGTCGTGCGGTTGGCAGACTTTTCGACGAGCCTATAGGCTCAGCCTGTGACATGCCCCAAGGGGGCTATTGCAAGCCACCAGCACGGCTGGTGGTCATGACTGCTTGTTACGTAGCTTTTTGAGGGGGGCTACGCAAGTTGTGTAACCCCCTGCTTTTTGTTGGGGCTTTTGTACATATTTGGCATGGAGTACCACATTATCTAAACTATTACAGATTGCAAGTGTTTTATTTAGGACTAAAGCTTCCTCCGCTTAATGGTTTGGGGTTAAATGATTTATTAGATGTTTTTCCCTTTCGAGACGGTGAAGCGTAACCCTTGCTGTTCTGACAAGGAGGATTCCCAACAATCTTTTCTATTTGACTCATTGTCTCTTTGTCATTATTCATTATTGCTATTTCATGTGCTTTCGAATAACTTATTTCGAGCCCGTTCTTTTTTTCTTTTTTCTATATCTCAGTTCTTTTTAATTTCATTTTTTCGTCTAATTTCCTCTTGTCGCTTGCGTTTAAGTGCTTTTTCGGTTTCGCGTATTTTTTGCTATCTTCAATCCATTTATTATGTAAATCATATATTCTAGTAAGAAAGATGGGATCGTGTATTAGTTCTTTAACCATTCTTAGCTATTCATCCTCATCAATATTTGTAGGAAAACTACCGATAATATCAAACCATTCCTTTGGTACAACAAATGGCATAGAAAACGCATTAACAACTATTCCAACTGTTTCCTTTTTACCGTTTGCATAGGACATTGCTTCAAAAAAGTGTTTTTCCACTTTGCTAAAATTGTTTCCGTACTCACCCATTTCTTCAATACTCGAAAAGACAGGATAGAATTTATCTTCGCCATTTTGAAGAATATCAGGCTCAAACTTCATTACTTCGTCTGTCGTAACGGTATCACCTACTTGGGAATTTATAAATTTTTCGGTATCCGTATCGCTCATTTGTAGAGTTCCGGGAATCCAAACAAAACTATCGCGTAAACAATGTAACACCGGAATAAGATTCTGTTTGGTCCTGTCATTTTCAAATTCTTCTATCAAAGCCTTTAAGACTCGTCCGCTTTTTAATGTTTCTCTTTTTACTCCCATATAGTTTACTCTCCTTTCAAAATCTTATTGCCTCCTACTTCCCTGCGAGGAAGATCGGATCGTGCATCAGCTCTTTAATCATTGCTTTCCTCGTCATCTTCCTCCGTCAAAGGAGATATCGATCCTTTTTCGGCTGCCATTACTGCTTCGAAATTATCAATGATAAAACGCTGTGCTTCTTTCGAAAAATATATCACGGGAGATTTCCTGCCATAATTTTCCCAAATCTTCAAGACAAGGCCAATTGCCTCACCCTCCGGCGTCGGGAATCTTTTTGACTTCCCATTATACCATTCACGCCATTCAATCATTCCTATATCGCGTAAATAGTAGTTAATTTTACGATATGAGAATTTTTCTATTTTCTTTTCTTCAATGTCTTCTTTGACCAACCAATTGATTTTTCTTGCTATGGCAGATGCTGAAATAGGATAAGAAGAATATTCAAATTTTTCAAGCTGTTCTTGCGTTATGGAAAACGGGAGGTGTGGAGATTTCTTTTCTTTTGGCTGTTTTCTCGGTTCTCTGTCAATCTCTTTTTGAAGGATACTCGACACATAGAACAAGCATCTAGAAATCCGAACATTGTTAACAATATCATCATCTGACACGGGTTTATCATCCAATGGATTGATTCCATTTGCCAATTTGTCTATAAAGGATTTTGCATACTCTATTTTTTCAAGTTCTGTCATATCCGTCAATTCCTTTCGTTTTAATCATCATAGCAAAGACAAAAATTCACCTGCTTGTTCTCTGCTCTTGAAAATAATAATATTTTTATTGCTGTATTTTTCGAGCAATTCAAGGATTTTAGGCTTTGCTGCTCGTTATAACTTTTTATATCATAATTTAATAATTTATATTTTTATTTTTATACATTTTACATTATATCACCATTTTCGCCAAATTGCAAGCATTTGACTTCAATTAATTCAACGAACTTGCAACTTTTCCTGTGTCCGCGAATCAATATTTTTGTGAACAGACATCAGCGCCTATATATCCGTAAATGTTGAATTTCCGCTAATCTATGTGCTGACAGGTTCTAAAAAACAAAATCAGCCGATGAGGTTCTTTCCTGAATCCTCATTGGCTTTTACTGTTTAAGTATAGTTCGCTATCCTGTAGAATATAATATATTATAAACATTTTTGCAGGTGGCAGCGTGAAAATTACTTCCAACTTATAGGTAAATTAACTGCTTCACGCGCGAATTTTGCCTTTCGACAAAATTCATCGATTGTATTTGTGCCGCCGCAAAGGCGGCGGAATGGAGATTATTATGAAAAAATCTATAGGACTTTGGCTTCTGATGGGCTTTGCCGTTACCTCACTCGGAGGCACGCTTTTACATTTTTTGTATGAATGGCTTGGAGAGGCTGTATGGGTTGCGCCGTTTTCGGGCGTGAATGAATCGACTTGGGAGCATATGAAGCTGCTCTTTTGGCCAATGTTTATCTTCGCTATCGTTCAGAGCTTTTTCTTCAAGGACAGAGAGGATTTTTGGTGCATCAAGCTGAAAGGAACACTTCTCGGTATTGCCCTGATTCCGATAATCTTCTATACCTACAACGGCGTGATCGGCAAGTCGCCCGATTGGCTCAACATTGCCATTTTCTTTGTTTCTGCCGCGATTGCATATATCTACGAAACACGGCAGTTCAATAACCGAACAACCGCTTGTCAGAAACCCAAGCTTGCGATTATCCTACTCTGTGTGGTTGCCGCTCTGTTCGTGGTGTTCACCTTCGCTACACCACAAATCGGGATATTCAAGGACCCGCTGACAAGCACATATGGAATATAAAAAATTGCCGATTATGTTTCCTTTGATTCCTAATCGAAATAATTCATTAAAAAAGCTAAAACCTCTTGCATTTTTCGACATTTTCGTATATAATATAATATATCTATATAATTTTTTGGAGGTTTTTCTAATGTCTGCAATTATTTCTTTGCTTGGAATAGTGCTTGGTCTCGTGCTACTTGTCTATCTTGCTTATCGAGGCCACTCTATCATTTGGGTAGCTCCCGTGTGCGCTCTTCTTGTCGCTCTCTTGAGCGGAAGCAATTTGCTGAATTCTTATTTGGTGGATTATATTGGCGGAACGGCGGCTTACATCGTTTCTTGGTTCCCTGCATTCTTCCTTGGTGCTGTTTACGGAAAGATTATGGACCGTACAGGTTCTGCTCGCTCCCTCGCCAACAAAATAGTCTCACTGATTGGCTCGAAATATGCGCTTCTTGCAGTTGTTTTGCCATGCTTGTTGATGACCTATGGTGGAATATCACTGTTCGTGGTGGTATTTGTTATTTATCCTATGGGGTATGCCATTTACCGTGAATCCAATCTTCCTCGTACCCTTCTTCCCGGAGCGATCGCATTCGGAGCATTTGGAATCACAATGACATGTTTTCCCGGATCTCCTCAAATCCAAAACATTATCCCCACTACTTATTACGGTACAACGGCATTTGCCGCCCCTTTCATGGGACTTATCGCTGCAGGATTGATTGCCGTTCCCGGTTACATATATCTTGCCTGGCGGATCCGTCAGGCAAGAAAGAACAACTTAGGATTTGAAGAAGATCCTAAATATCTTGAATTAGCGACCGAATCTGCAAAACAACCGAAATGGCACTGGTTGAGCGGTCTGATTCCTTTGGTAGTCGTTGTGCTTATGCTTAACGTTCTCCCAAATATTCTAAAGAATTATGCCAACGCGACTCTAACCTCTAGCCAAGCAATCGTCATAGCACTTCTCAGCGGTATCTTTGTAACAAGTCTTATGAACATTCATCAGTTCAAGTCCTTGCTGCCCGCAGTAAATGAAGGCGCCAACGGCTCTCTGACCGCTATCATGAATACTGCCTGTGCGGTTGGCTTTGGGACGGTAGTCAAGGGAGTTGCAGGATTTGCTCTCCTAACGACGGCAATGGTTAACATGCCCGGATCTATTCTCTTTTCTGAGGCGGTTGCTGTAAACGTGCTTGCCGGAGCTACCGGCTCAGCTTCGGGAGGTATGTCTATTGCACTTGAGGCTCTTGGTCCTCAGTTTTTAGAAAAGGCAGCACAGATTGGTCTCTCTCCCGAATATCTTCACCGTATTGCTTCCGTCGCATCGGGCGGACTCGATACTTTGCCGCACAATGGTGCAGTTCTCACCCTCCTTGCCGTTTCAAATTGCAAGCATAAGGAATCCTATATGGACATCTGCGTTACCTCTTGCATAATTCCGGTCATCGTTTCCCTTGTTTTATCTTTCGTATGGGGACTGTTCATTTAATCAAAAAATTTAAGCGACAATCAAACTGTGATTGCCGCTTTTCTTTTGTTTATATTTAGCGCATCAAATATTTATAGCCCGACTAAGCTTACATCTTAATCGGGCTATATTAATATATTCAAATTTTTGCAAAATTGCTGTCAAACGCTCAATGTCAACTCTTCTGCAATTTCAGGAATATGAATATTTGTATCTTTTTCTATTGTTCCGTCAAGCAAGCTCCAAATTCCCTCGCTATCCGCTTCTTTTTGTGGCATATGAAGAATAATTATTTGCTTTGCACCAAGCTCCTGAGTGCTTTTCCATGCAGATTGGGTAATTGCATAGGCAAAAGGTACTATCAGAATATCGGGGCGAGGTAGCTCCATAAATTTCTTCAGGTTCAACGGTGAGGCATCACCCATAAACCACACGCAAGAGCTTCCCTCTATTATGTAGCTTATATGAGGCACATCTGTTTTGCCAATATGACGGGTTTGCACAGGAGTCATTCGTATATTGCTTATTTCCTCTTTAACAGGTAAACTCTCAGGTTCATAAACGAACCTGAGAGTTTTTTCCTTATATTGCTGTGCATAGGAATCGTCATAATGGTCTTTATGCCTATGTGTGAACGCCAATATGTCGGGCATGTTTTCTATAAGCTCATCACGAATAGCGCTCGGTGTTCCGAGATACGGGTGCAATTTTTCGCAAACTCCGTCAAGTAGGATACGAGAGCCATCCATTGTGAGCAATACGCCGGCATTTGCTGTCCTTTTAATTTTTAAGCTAAGCATATTAAACCTTTATTACGACAATCTATTTCAGATTAAACACCATTCTTTGCTCTGCGCAAAGCTTCTGCTTCTGTGCAACCGTTTTCAACAACGTGTCCCGGAAGAGGAACGAGTTTTTCGTGGATAGCATCAAGAATCCAACCTGCCTGCGGGAAGAAGAACTGGTCAAACTCAAACGGAGGTGTTATCCAGTTACGAGCTCCAAGAACAACAGGCGGTGCATCGAGGTCATCAAAGCAAAGCTCTGTAATATTCTCTGCAACATCATTCATAAATGAGCCTCTCGCACAAGCGTCAGAAACCAAAACTACGCGTCCTGTCTTCTTTACAGACTCAATTATCTTTGTATAATCGAGAGGAACGAGAGAGTGAATATTAAGAATATCAGCTTCCATACCATACTTTTCGGAGAGCTGCTTTGCGGCGTCAACTGCACGGTAAAGTGCTGCTCCAATCGTAAGAATAGTTACATCCTTACCGTCACGAACTTTATTCACATCACCAAATTCGATTTCATAACGCTCAGCAGGAACACCGCCCTCGTGGAACTGCTCACCAACATCGTAAATTCTCTGGCTCTCAAAGAATACAACAGGGTCTGTTCCCTTGAGTGCTGATTCCATAAGTCCCTTTGCTTCCCAAGGAGTTGCGGGGAAGCAAACCTTAAGACCGGGGATATGAGCGCAAAGCGCTGTCCAGTCCTGGCTATGCTGCGCGCCGTACTTTGAGCCGACAGAAACACGGAGAACTACGGGCATCTTTAAGATACCTGCACTCATTGCCTGCCATTTGGACATCTGGTTGAAGATCTCGTCGCCTGCGCAACCTATAAAGTCGGCGTACATAAGCTCAACAAGAGCACGACCGCCCGATAATGCATAACCAACAGCTGTACCAACGATAGCAGCTTCGGCAATAGGAGAGTTGAACAAACGGCAGTGCGGGAAGGCATCCATCATACCGCGATAAACGGCAAATGCTCCGCCCCAGTCACGACAGTCCTCGCCGTAAGCGATAAGTGTTGGGTCTTCGTAGAATCTATCATAGATTACCTCGGACAAAGCGTCGCGGAGGTTAAAGAGCTTCATCTTGGAAACAGGCTTGCCGTCAACAACAGGACAACGCTCTTTTTCTTTAAGCTTCTTATATGCAGGAACCTCTTCCTTAGGCATATTGACCTCAGGCTCACGGTCGTCGAACTTTTCTACCTTCTGATTTGAATACATCAGGCGCTCAACTGTTGCGGGGTCCTTCTTAAAGTCAACATATGGGCTGATTTGAGGATCGGAAGCCGCCTTACAGATCATAGTCATACGCTCAGCTGTTTCAGCAAGGATTTCTTCAAACTTAGAGTCGGAAGCGACACCTGCATCAACAAGTCCCTTGCGGTATGTGATGATCGGGTCGATCTCACGCCAAGCGTCGATTTCCTCTTTTGTACGGTAAGCATTCTGGTCAGATGTTGAGTGACCTGAATAACGGTATGTAAGAGTGTCGAGAAGAACAGGACCTTCACCTGCGCGGAGTATTTTGAGCTTTCTTTCCATAGCGTCAATAACTGCAAGAGGATTGAAGCCGTTAATACGCTCTGCGTGGAACTGTGTGGGAGAAACACCTGAGCCTATACGGGCAAGCATATCGTAACCCATTGTTTCACCGCGAGTCTGGTCTCCCATACCGTATGAGTTGTTAAATACATTATAAAGAATTGGCATACCACCCTTGTGGCTTTCCCAAAGTGTGTTGAACTGGTCCATAGCGGCAAAGTTCATAGCTTCCCAAACAGGACCGCGCGCCATAGATCCGTCACCGGAGTTACATACGACAATTCCCTGCTTGTCATTTACCTTTTTGAACAAAGCCGCACCTGTTGCAATTGCCGCAGAGCCGCCAACGATCGCGTTATTCGGGTAGATACCGAATGGCAAGAAGAATGCGTGCATAGAGCCGCCCATTCCCTTGTGGAAGCCTGTGTCGCGGGCAAATATCTCAGAGAGTGTTCCGTAAAGAATGAAACGGATAGCAAGCTCCTTAACATCACTTACAGGTCCGAGCTTTTCGGTTGCACGGAGCGCAGAACCGTCAAGGAAGCCCTCCATAATTGTCATAAGCTCTTGCTCACTCAACTTGTTTATACAAGAGAGAGCCTTTGCCAAAATTTCAGAGTGGCTACGGTGTGAGCCGAATGAAAAGTCATTCTGGTCAAGCAAATATGCCTGACCTACTGCCGCTGCTTCCTGGCCGATAGAAAGGTGTGCAGGACCCGGATATGTTGTTTCAATTCCGTTATAAAGTCCCTGTGTTTTAATCTGGTTGAGCATTGACTCAAACTCACGGAGCACAGCGATGTCACGATAAATACGAACAAGATCGTCGTCGCCAAAACGGCTTCTTTCTTCCTTGATAGTTTTGTTGTAAGTATTTACGGGAATATCATTAAATTTTATCTTGCCTTTGGCAAGTGTTTCAATAGGATCAACAAATAAATTCTTTGGCATTTTCTTTCTCCTTATAGTTTATATGTGAAAAATCGCTTCGCGGATAATTTCAGCAACAGTCGGGTGCGGGAATACAAGCTTCTGCAAACGGCTTGGGGTAAGCTCTGTATCAACCATCATTGTAGCAGTCATAATAATTTCGGAGGCATAAGAGCCAACCATATGGCAACCCACAAGTCTATTCTTATCAGTATCTACAACGAGCTTAATAAAGCCCTTTCCGCCATTTGTTTCTGCAAGATAACGACCTGCATAGGACATAGGAAGCTTAATTTCTTTAACCTTCATTCCCTTTTGCTCGGCAGCCTCCTTGCTATAGCCAACGCTTGCAACCTCAGGGTCTGTGTAGATAACAGAAGGAATTACATCATAGCGCATCTCGTCAGGCTTTCCGAGCATATGGTTTACGGCAACCTCCGCTTCTCTATACGCCGTATGAGCCAGCATAAGCTTTCCGTTGCAGTCGCCAATCGCATAAACACCCGACACATTTGTGCAAAGGTGTCTGTCTGTCTTTATTGCCGCTCTGTCCATATCAAGCTGTAAGCTTTCAAGTCCAATTCCGGCAGTTGAAGGCTTACGGCCTGCAGAAAGAAGAACCTTATCGCAGGCAATTTCCTTCTTTTCGCCGTTTTCTTCATATATTACGCTATTAGCCTTTACCTCAAGCACCTTGCAGGAAAGCTTGAAGGTCATACCTCTCTTTACAAAGGCATCTGTGAGCACCTTGCAGATTTCAGGGTCGGTTGCGCCTGCAATCTTTGGCATCATTTCAATAACTGTAACAGATACGCCAACGCTTGCGAAATAATAAGCCATTTCAAGACCGATTACACCGCCGCCGATAACAACAAGTGTTTCGGGAAGTGTCTTTTCATCAAGAACCTCGCGGTTTGTGAGAACAAATCCGCTTGCCAAGCCCTCTTTAAGACCGGGTACGGGAGGAACTACTGTTTCAGAGCCGGACGCGATAGTCAAGCGCTTACCCTCATAAACAGTTCCGTCGGCTTCAACCGCAAATCCGTTGTCTGTTTTGCCCTTGACAGTTGCATTTGCGCTGATTACCGTAACCTTATTTCCCTTCATAGTAGCGCCAACGCCCGAAACAAGCGTCTTTACTACATCATTTTTTCTATCAATTACCTTAGCGTGGTCATAAGTAACACCTGTAGCAGTAACGCCAAAGGCTTCACTTTCCTTCGCGTGTCTGTACATTTTTGAAGAATTCAAAAGTGTTTTTGTCGGGATACAGCCCTCGTTCAGACAAGTGCCGCCAAGCGCTTTTTTCTCAAACAAGGCAACCTTCATTCCACCCTGTGCCGCGCGCTCTGCGCAGAGGTATCCGCCGGGTCCGCCGCCTACAACCAATAAATCAAAGATCTCCATAGTAAGCCTCCCTCAAATTATTTAGCAAGAAGCGCTGTGAAGCGTTCAAGGTTTTCACCAAGCTCCTTGAGGAAACGAGAAGCGGGAGCACCGTCAACTGCTCTGTGGTCATAGGTAAGGCTCAATACCATTGCAGGATAAATTTCAATAGAGCCGTCCTTGCCCTTGCGAACACGGTCGGTAGCACAACAAACACCAAGAATACCAGTCTGCGGTGGGTTGATAACAGGTGTAAAGGATTCAATTCCGAGATTTCCAAGGTTGGAAACTGTAAATGTTCCGCCCTGAAGCTTGTCGGGATTGATATTGCCGTCTCTGCACTCCTTTGCAAGCTCTTTAACAGCCTTTGAAATCTCCAAAAGGCTCATCTCGTCTGCGTGGAACAGTGTAGGAACCATAAGTCCTCTCGGCGTGTCAATTGCGACGCCGAGGTTTACATGCTTAAACAGACGAATATTGTTGTCGTCAAGCATATGGGCATTGAGGTCCGGGTGATTTGCAAGTGTTCTCGAAACAGCGTAAAGAACTATATCGCCAAGAGTAATTCCCGCATACTCTCCCTCTGCCGATTTGAGCATTTTTCTATATTCAAGAATTGTAGTTGCATCAAACGACGAATTGTGAGTAAGCTGAGCCATTGTAGAAAGTGAGCTGTGCATTGACTTACTGATAGCACGGCGAATACCGCTGAACTTAACATCGGTATATTCTGCCTCGTCAACAGGCTTTGCGGCCTCAGCTACCGAAGCAGTTGTCGTCTTATCAGCCACAACCACAGGGTTATCCATAAGCGTTCTTACATCGCGCTCAATTATTCTTCCGTTAGGACCTGTCGGTGTTGCAAGAGCAGCGTCAACTCCTGCGCGCTCTGCAAGCTTTCTGGCTCTTGGCGATATTGCCGACTTTTCGCCCTCACAAGCAGTAGATACTGCCGCCTGAGCAGGCGCACTTTCTACCTTCTTTTCTTCCGTCGCAGGTGCCTGTGCAGGCTTTTCCTCAGCCGCTGCGCCATCAGGGCGCAAAGCTGAGCAATCCTCTCCGGGATTACCAACCGCACACACATTTACAAGACAAGGAACCTCGTCGCCTTCATTGTAGAAAATCTCCAACAGTGTACCTTCAGCGGTAGATTCACATTCAAAGCTTGCTTTATCGGTTTCGTATGTAAAGAGAATATCTCCCATCTTAACCGAATCTCCAATTTTTTTCTCCCATGTGCCAATAATACAGCTTTCTACTGTGATACCGGCTTTGGGCATAATTACAGCGTTTGCCAAAACAAAACCTCCTAAAAAAATTATTATCAGCCTATTATAACATATTATAACATTTCTGTCAATTGATTTTTAAAATTATTTTAAATTTATGCACTTAACTTTTTGCCCCTTAAAGCAGCTTTACTCCGCTTGCCACGACCTCTTGGGCAAATTTTTCGGGCAAAGGCGCGTCGCTTATGATGTAATCAACATCTGAAATCTTTGCAAAGGTGAACGGCATAATTCTCTTTAATTTATCAGCTCCGCACATAATTACTCTTGTGCGGGCTTTCTTTATAACCATACGCTTGATTTGCATATCCGCCTCAGTTCCGCAGGTAAATCCTGCCTCCAATGAGCAACCCGAAACACCGATAAAAGCTATATCAATATTGATTTTTTCAAGCAAATCAAGTGTGTTCATTCCCGAAACCGCAAGATTGCGGCGGTTCATTGTTCCACCGCACAAATTTACAACGGGGTTCTGCAATTTGCAAAGCTCCAAAGCAATATTTGGGCTTACCGTCGTTATATTTAAATCTATGTCAGGCAAGCTCCTTGCAAGAATAAGATTTGATGTTCCTGCATCCAAAAAGAGCGAGCTCTGCGGCTTTATAAGCTTCATTGCCTTTTTTACAATCGAAATCTTACCTGCATTGTTTTCTTTCATTCTTATGTTAAATTCAACATCATCGGGATGATGGACAGACCTTACTCCGCCTCGGTATTTTGAAATAATGCCAAGAGATTCAAGAGTATTTAAATCTCTATGCAGCGTCATAAGAGAAATATCGGGAAAAAGCGCCTGAAGCTCCTTGATTGTCGCAATATTTTTGCCCTCAATATAACTTTTTAGCTTCTCCTGCCTTAAAATGTTCATAAAAACCTCCGTTTTTAATCATTAGTTTATAACACTTTATAACATTATTATAACATATTATTTTCGACAAGTCTATTGACATTTTGAACAAAAAGTATTAAAATATGTATATAATTTACACACAAAAGGAGCAATTATGATTAAAAGACTGAGGTTTTATATAAGCAACTGCCACGACCCATATATAAATCTCGCGCGGGAAAAGTATCTTTTTGACACAACTGAGCCTGATTGTTGCACTCTTTATCTTTGGCAAAACCAAAATACTGTTGTAATAGGCAAAAATCAAAATGCTCTTGCTGAATGTCGCACCGAACTGTTAAGTCAAGAGGGCGGCAAGCTTGCCAGACGCTTGTCAGGCGGCGGAGCGGTATTTCACGATTTGGGCAATTTGAACTTTACCTTTTTATGCTCAACCGAAAATTTGGATATAAACAAGCAAATGAGCGTAATCAAGGAAGCCTGTCGGCTTGCAGGAATTGACGCCGAATTGTCGGGAAGAAACGACATTCTCTCTGACGGCAGAAAATTCTCGGGTAATGCCTTTTATAATAGCGGTGGAAAATCATATCATCACGGCACTCTTCTTATATCGGCAGACACCGAAAAAATGCAGCGTTATCTATCACCGCCCAAGGCAAAGCTTGAAGCAAAGGGCGTAAAATCTGTAAAGTCGAGAGTATTGAATCTCACCGAGCTGTCGCCCGATTTAAGCTGTGAAATTATGAAAGAATACATGCTATCTGCATTTGAAACAATATACGGTATGACCGCAAGCGAGATAGCAGAATTAGACGAGGCTCAAATATCCGAGCTCGCTGACAAATACAGCAGTTGGGATTATATTTACGGCATACCCCTTCCCTTCAACATCTCACTTCAAGAGCACTTTGCCTTTGGAAATATTGAATTGCAAATTCAGGCAGACGATGGAATTATCAAGGATGTCAAGGTTTACACCGACGCGCTTGATGCAAGCCTTTCTGAAGTTATTAAGTCTGCCCTCAAATCACTGCCGATGGAGCTCCATACTATAAGCAATTCTCTTTCGACTGTCCTTCCGCACGAGGTTGCAGAGAGCATTATATCCTTAATTGAAAATCAGATATTTTAATCTGAAAATATTAAAACCAAGCACAAAAAGTGCTTGGTTTTTTCAAATATTGACAAAGCAAAAATTTAGCATTAATTTCAGGAGTTATTCGTGCTCAACCGAAAAACTTGATTACCTCGTCTATGTATTCCTGTTCATCTACAATAAAGCACAGTCCGTGTCCCGCACCTTTGGTAATAACCAACCTCTTTTTTTCGCTATTGCATTTGTTGTAGTTATCAACGCTCATCTGCATAGGAACAAAATCGTCATTGTCGCCGTGAAAGAAGATAATGGGCAAATTTGTTTTTTGAACTGCTTTAAGAGGGCTGTATTTACTCAAGCTAAATCCGCCGAAAAGTCTTGCGCCAAGCGCAATAAACGGATAAATAATGCTTGCGGGCAAATGAATTTTTCTTATTACTTCCTTGATGATTTTATCAGGTGAATTATATCCGCAATCTGCAAGCACGCCGATTACATTTTCGGGCAGATTGCAACCGCTCGCCATCAAAACAGTAGCCGCACCCATAGAAACGCCCGAAAGAATAATTTTCGCGTCACTATCAATTTCCTTTATGATAAAATCGACCCAGCGAACACAATCTATGTGCTCGCGCACACCAAAGCTGATAATATGTCCATCGCTTTTTCCGCTTGCACGCTGGTCAACGATAAGAACATTATGTCCAACGCGTCGTGCTCTTTCAATTCCGCCAGATAAATCCTTCTCCAAGTCACCTCGATATCCGTGAAGCATAAGCTCTGTCGGACTGTTATCGTAAAACTTATAATACCTTCCGCGAAGCGTCAAACCGTCGTGTGAGGTAATACTTACTGTCTTATGCTCCAAGCCGCGAAATTCCTTGATCCATTTTCGAATTTGCTCATAATGAGGCTCATATATTTTACCGTTTGGCAAAGGATAATAATCGTCTGCTACAGGCTTTCTTTTTTTTGAGTAGAAAACCACCATAAACAGTATAAAGCTTAACAGCAATATAAATAATATAATGCTCAATATTGAAATAATAACAATTAATTCTGTTCTCATTTTGAACCCCTGCTTTGAAATTGCTTGAAGCGTTATTCTTTTAAGCTCCAATATCAATTATACCACAAAAAATTTGATTTGGCAACCTCTTAGCACTATGCTTGAAAAAATTCACTATTGGTACAATTTCACAAAACTGCAAAAAGCCTATGTGTTGACACGGTTCGCGTTTTATGGTATAATAATATGATAAATACATATTAAATTTGAATTGATTTACGGAGGTTCAAATGTTTGAACAGTTCATCCAAGAAATAAATAATTATAATAGAATAATCATTCACAGGCACTCAAATCCCGACGGTGACGCAATAGGCTGTCAGACGGGGCTCAAGTATATTTTAAAGGAGAATTTTCCCGATAAGGAGATTTATGCGGTAGGTGACGCGCCGAAAAGATATGCTTTTGTTGAGGGCTCTGCTCCCGATGAGATCGACTCTTCCCTGTATAGAGGTGCTTTGGCTGTCATTCTTGACACATCTGCAAAGGCTTTGATAAGCGATGACCGATACACTTTAGCCGATAGGACTGTCCGCATAGACCACCACATTTTCTGTGAAAAAATCGCAGATGTTGAAATCGTGGATACATCTTATGAGAGCTGCTGTGGTCTTATTGCCGAATTCGCAAAGGAATCGGGTCTTTCTCTTTCTAAGGCTTCCGCGAAAGCTCTTTTCACGGGTATGATAACCGACTCGGGCAGATTCAGATATGATTCTACCACCGCGAACACCTTTGCGCTTGCATCTTATCTCTCAGAACAAAAATTTGATACGACCGATATTTACAGCAATCTGTACTCCGACGATTTTGAAATGATCAAGCTCCGCGCAAGCTTTGTTCTTAAAATCAAAATCACCCCCGAAAATGTTGCTTATATTTACACAACGGCAAAGGAGGCTGAGGCTCTCGCCGCAGATACATTCACTATTTCAAGAGGAATGGTAAATACTATGTCTGATATTAAGGGCGTGCATATTTGGGTAAACTTTACTGAAAACAGTGGCAAGGTACTTTGCGAAATACGCTCAAACAAATACAATATCAACAAAATTGCCGTAAAGTATGGCGGCGGAGGTCACGCAAAGGCAAGCGGCGCGACATTGAAGGATTACAACGAGGCTATGTGCTTGCTGTCTGACCTTAACATATTAGCTTCACAAGGAGAAATAAATGAATAAAGCAATTAAAGAACGAATATTGCAAAAAATCAAGGATTACAATAGAATTATTATCTGCCGCCACCGCCGTCCTGACGGGGACGCGATAGGCTCTACAAAGGGTCTTGCAGAAATATTAAAGCTCTCTTATCCCGAAAAAGAAATTTATGTTATCAATTCGGATTATTCTGATTATCTTGAATTTTTGGGCGGAGAAGATGAGGACATTGCCGACGAGCTTTACAGCGATGCTTTGGTTATTGTTCTTGACACGGGAAATGTTGACAGGATTTCAAATAAGAAATATTCTCTTGGCAAAGAGCTTATTAAAATTGACCATCACATTGACATAGCTCCTTATGGCGATATTTCCTGGGTTGAGGATAACCGTTCCTCTATATGCGAGATGATCGCGGATTTTTATGTTACCTTCAAGGACGAGCTTAAAATAAATTCATACGCTGCTACCTGCATTTACACAGGTATGGTTACCGATTCCGGCAGATTCAGATTTGAGTCTGTTTCGGGTGACACTATGCGCTTGGCAGGAGAAATGCTTGAATGTGGAATAGACACCGACAAGCTATATGCCCACCTGTATCTCAAGGATTTTGATTTTTTGAAATTTCAAGCCTATGTTTTTAACAAGATGAAAATTACAAAAAACGGTGTTGCATATCTCAATGTCCCCATGTCAATGCAAAAGAAATTCAAGCTGACAGAAGAACAAGCAAGCAGTGTTATCTCATTTTTGGACTCAATTAAAGGCTGCATTGTCTGGCTTGCATTCATTGAAAACCAAGATAAGAGCATCAGAGTGCGCTTGCGTTCAAGATTTGTAACAATCAATTCTCTTGCCGAAAAATATCACGGCGGCGGCCATGCTTGCGCCGCAGGCTCAACAGTTTACAGCAAAAAAGAAGCTGAGGCTTTGATTGAAGATGCCGATTCTCTTGTGCGCGACTATAAACAGAACAACGGAGGCTGGCTATGAAAATTCTTATAACTAACGACGATTCAATCTCCTCTCCCGTTCTCGTCCCGCTTGCGAGGTGGGCGAAAAAGCTTGGCGAGGTTGTTGTAATTGCCCCTAAATATGAGCAAAGCGGTAAAAGTCACGGAATCAATATAATCACCGCGTCTGAAATGAAAAAATTTGATTTTGTTGATGGAATAGAAGCATATACTGTCGATTCCACCCCCGCCGACTGCGTGCGATACGCGCTGATCGGGCTTGGACTAAAATTTGACCTTGTAATCTCGGGCGTTAACAAAGGCTTCAATCTCGGCAAAGACATAAATTATTCGGGAACTGCGGGTGCGGTTTTTGAAGCGGCTGCCGAAGGCATTAATTCAATCGCTCTCTCAACCTCAAAGGAATCCTTTGACGATACGGTTGCCAACCTTGACAAAATATACAGCTTTATTACCGACAACAAGCTTTTTGACCTGTGCAGGCTTTATAATGTAAATGTTCCCGTCAATACAAATGGAGAAATCAAAATTACACGGCAGGGCGGTCCTTTCTACCGCGACAAATATATTGACCAAGGAAATAATATGTATTTACCTGTCGGAGAGCCTGTATATAATCTTACGAATGACCTGTCAATTGATATTGACGCCGTAATGAATGGATATATTTCAATTTCGCCACTTACGGTTGATAGGACGGATCTATCCGCATTTAACCGACTGTCAAAGCAATTTAGCTAATTTTTATATGCCAAAACCCCCGACGAGTTATTGTCGGGGGTTAATTATTTAGCTATGTAAATAACATTTTTGCATTATCTGCGATTTCAAAAACCTCAGTAATGTAGCTGTTTAGGTTAAGCAGAAGCCTCTGTTTCGGTTTCTGAGCCTTCAACAGTGCTTTCTACTGTGCCTTCATCGGTACCTTCAGCTACTGTGTGAGATACAAGCCAACCGTTCTTCATCTGTGCTGTACCCTTGTACTGACCAAGAACACCAAGAACTGTGATTGTATCACCTGCTACAGGCTTAACTTCCATTGCATCATATCTATTAACACCGTTGCTTGAATATAGTCCGTATACGAGGATTTCATTACCTTCAGCGTCTTTAATAACTACATTACCGTACTTATCATTCTGAACTTCCTTAATTTCACCAACAAGAATGTACTTGTCCTCGGTGTAACTTTCCTGAGCAGCACCCAATGTAATAGCATCTGCAATAGAAGTTGCAGGAATATGCGTAAGAAGATTTGCATTCTTGAGCTGATTAACATTGTTGTAAGAAGAAAGAATCGATTTAACAACTATGTAATCACCAACTGCAGGCTTAACTTCCATTGAATCGTATCTTGTACTGCCATCAGCAGAATATAAACCATATACCAAGAGAGTGTTGCCGAGTTCATCAGTAATCAAAACATTACCATATTTTGTATTTTGAACTTCTGTAATAACACCTGCTACGAGGTAAACATCTGTATCATTAGGTGTTCCTGCAAGCATGTCAACGATAGGTGTAATTGTCTTGGAAAGCTTAACCTCGAATGTCTTTTCAGCTGTTTCAGCACCACATGTGGCAACAACGGAAAGAGTGATTACAGCTTCATCGTTAGGAACAGTAATTGTAAGCTCACCTGTTGTAGCGTCAAAAGTAGCGTGCTCTGTTTCTTCAAGCGTCCATGCAAATGTCACATCTTCAACAGAGGCGCCCTTCAAGGGAAGATTAATAACCGCATCCGATGAGAACACTTCTTCAACAGTTACATTTCCAAGCTCAACTTCAAGCTTTTCTGCATCTGTAAGCTGAACATCGGAAGGAGCTATTGAATTAACTGTATCGGGATAAATTTGGAAAGCATTTGAATATACAGATACGACACCTGTGATATCAACCTTTGTGCCTGCTACAAACTTTGCAAAGAGCTCATCAATTTGCGCCTGCTCGAAGAAATAGTTGTTCTTGTATATGTTGTATTCAACGCCGTTTACTGTGAAATAGTAATAGCTTCCGTCAGCTTTTGTTAATGTTGCGCCCTTAATAGAAACTCTTGCACTCTGATACTTATCAAGAGTTGCGCGGTCTTTGTTATCAGCAGCTGCGCCAAAATCAGCAGTTGCGTCAGTGTAAACAAGGTCAACGCCCTTGTCCGCTGCTGTTGCGCCTGTCTTAGTTACAGAACAGCCCTTGTTGAATTCAAGGCAACCGTTATATGTGGTAACAGTACCCGAAACCTCAACCTCTGTTCCAATCGGGAATGCAGCCTGAATCGACTCGCGGGAAGCAAGAACATCATCTGAAAGCGAAGGACCATATACATAATAGCCTCTGCCTGCTGCATCCTGAACCCACATTGTTCCCTTGCTGGACGAATCTGTCGCAGCAACGATTGCAACGACATAACCAATTACAACAACAGTATCGCCGTCGTTTTCTGCACATTCACGAGCATAATCATCCCAAGTGTTTACATTGTATTTGGGAACTGTAAGCTTGAATGTAAGTGTTTCTGTTTTTCCGTCTTCTGCCTTAATTGTTGCAGTAAGGTCATAGTTAATCACTTCAGAGGGCTTACCTACGCTGATTGTAACAAGCTTTGTTGCAGCATCAGCGGAAACCTTTACTGCATCTGTATTTGTTGTCCATTCAACAGCGAATACCTTTCCATTTACAATAACCTGAGAAGGAACTGTAAAATCTGCTGCTGTCTGAGGGTTAGCTAACAACCCTTTATTGATTGATTTAAGATATTCTGCCGCATCTGCAAGAGCAGTATCTTCCTTGGTCTGACCGTTGTCGCAAGCCGCGAAAACAGAAAGCACCATTGCAAGCATGAGAATAATTGTAATTATTTTTTTCATAATGGCTCCTTATTTTATTTGTATGATTATTTGATAGTAATATCCTTTGCGGACATAACCTTTATTTGGTATGTGCCATCATAGTAATCTACGATACCCAAAACATCTATTGTTTTGCCTAAAAAGTCGCTTTCGGCAAGGATTTTACCGTCAGCATTCTTTAAAACGGTTGTTCTTACTAAAATTGTATGCTCACCCGAGGTGCAAGTAAAGGTCATCGCTCCGTCGCTATCGCCGCCATTGTTGGTGGTATATACGCTTGAAACTAACAAATCCTTCATACTCACGGTTGTGTTGAGCGCTAATTCGGCAAAGCCAAATTCCCTTACAATTTCTTCGCCATTTTCATCAATCGTAGTTACGCTTTTCTTTTCTGACAAAAATGTTTCGGGAGTTATTTCAAGATATGCTGCTGGATTTCCCGAGCTTATCTTTTGAATATTATCTGCTGACTTCGGATTCATCATATCATACTTTAAATCTGATATCTGATATGTTCCGCCAGCCTCGTAGTATTGCATTGATCCGACAATTCTGACGCGGTTTCCCACATTTAAAATGCCAAGCCCCGTACCGTTAAGAGAATATCCGTAATAAACATATATTCCGTGGTACATATTTGTTTCTTGGTCAAATTCTTCAACATATACGCTTACTCCGCCGTTTTTGGTAACTACACCCTCAAAGGCTACATCCTTGCCGACATAAAGCTCTGGATTTACCCGAAGCTCCTTCAAGGTAAGCTCAATAGCACTTCCG
Organism: Eubacteriales bacterium; assembly: GCA_045588675.1. Taxonomy (GTDB): domain Bacteria; phylum Bacillota; class Clostridia; order Oscillospirales; family CAG-272; genus SVTX01. The sequence continues at coordinate 19,129 of JAZNER010000040.1, forward strand.
TAATAAAAATCGGGGTCTTTTTCCTTGGAATAAACATAAAGCTTATGGGCCTTTGCTTGCTTGATTGCATTCGTACACCACATACCGTACTTGTTTTGTGATGAATTTGATGCAATCGCAAGGCCGTTTTGAAGAATTTCAAGATTCAGGTTGCGATATTCTGTATCCTTGTCGGTTTTATACCAAACCCAGACAAGATATCTGCCGCCTGTTGAGTCGGCGTTCCATTTTCCGTCCTCGCTTTCAATGACAATAGAGGTTGCCTCTGAAAGCTTTTGTCTTGTAAATGCGGACGCCGCTTTTCCCCATTCCTCAATCTGACCTGTTGATTCGGGAGTATTTATAGCAAGGTATCTCGCTTTAAATACACCGTTTGGCATAACATCAGACGGAACATTAAAGTGCGTTGTGTCTCCGTCAACATATTGATGCACCGTTACCTCAAGCTTCTTTGAAGCGGTGTTCATATCAAGCTTCAGGTCTGAAGCATAATCGACAAATTCAAGATTTGGGGCGTCAGTTGTCTGTTCTTCCCCGCCGCTATTATTGTTGTCGCAAGCTACGAGTGATACTGTCAAGCAAAAGAGGAGAAGCAATGCAAGGGTTTTGCAAATAAATTTCATAAAATATATAAAATTTCCTTAATAGATTAGGACATATATTCGCATTCAGCAACTGCGTCCTCGAATGCCTTTTCAATCATTGCGTCAACATCCGCTGCTGTTGCATAGTTTGTCATACAATACTGCATAATAATACCAACCTGGTCACGAGCTTCGGATGAGCCGTTGAATGCAGGAGATACATAGTAGTAGTCCTTCTGCTCAAGACATACCTTAGCAGAAAGAGCCGCAACATTGTCGCCACCGTCAGCATTGTTGATGAATTCAGCATATACAGGATTCTCAGAAACAGACTCAAGCACAGGAACATAACCTGATGCCATACCGAACTCTGCCTGGAACTCTACTGTTGTTGTGAGGTACTTAACGAAGAGCCAGGAAGCGATAACCTCCTGCTCGGTTCCGTTAAAGATACAGAGAGACGGACCTTGAGAGATAACCTTCTTGTTATCTTTGTTCATCTGAGGGATTGTAGCAATTCCTACCTCGAAGGGATAGCTTCCGTCGTCAAGCTTGCTTGGACGCTGGTGAGTAGCACCTGCGGAAGAACCGATAGACATATAGGAGTTGAGCTTAGACGCATCAGCTACGAAAAGACCTGATGTGTACGCGCCGTAAATTTCCTGAGTTGTTACATAGCCCTTCGCGTGCCAATCACTGAATCTCTTAACGAATGCTCTGTTCTCCTCGTTATTAAAGAGGAAGTGGTCGCCTGTAGCGCTTGTATAAGGAGAGTTCTGCTGCTCGCACATTGTAATAAACCAGTTTGCCTCAGAGTCATATCCGAGAGGAACACAGTCGGGGTCGATTGCCAAAATATCCTTGCAAAGCTGTTCAAGCTCATCCCAAGTGGTAGGAACTGAGAGATTGTTAGCTTCAAAGAATGTCTTGTTGTAGTAAAGAACCTCTGTTGACTTAGAAAGAGGAAGTGTGTACATAAGTCCGTCGCCGAATTCTCTACCTTCGTTGTAGTATGCGTCGATAAAGTCGTCAACCTGCTCCTCGGTCATACCGAGAGTTTCTGTTGTACCGTCTGCTCTTTCAACAGGTGTTGTGCTTGCAATAAGGTTGTCAAGTGTAACAACTGCACCTGCAAGGTTGTAGAGCGCTACGTGGTCAGGATAGCAGTAAGCGATGTTGGGCTGGTTACCAACTGTAAGCTCTGTACTGATCTTATCGCGTACATCATCATAACCACCCTCTTGCGAGTGATTAATTTTAATATTGGGGTAAAGCTCGTTGAACTCAACAATGTATTTGTCGAGAACTGCTGTGAGGTTTGCGCCCATTGTGTGATAGAAGGTAATTTCTATCTCTTCACCGTTATAGGTCGCGCCCTCAGAAAGAGTAAATGCGTCTGCGTTTCCGCGGCTTGCATTACATCCTGCTAATACTACAGCGTTTAAGCAGAGTGTAAGCAACAAAAGTACTGTAAGTAACTTTTTCATGTCTTTGTCCTTTCAAATTAAAAAATTTATTGTGTTCAAGGTTTTTTAAAACCGAGTAACCGTAATTATCCCTTGATTCCGCTACGGGATACGCCCTTCATAATGTATTTTCTAAGGAATACAAATACGAGGAACAAGGGTAAGGATACGATGGCAACTGCCGCCATCTGTACAGGATAGTTTATCATATTGTCAACTGTGAAGTCGGCTCCGCGAATACCGTTGGTAATCAGCTTGTGCGCTTGGTCATTGGCAACGAGATTGGGCCATACATAAGAGTTCCAAGCACCCATCATTTTGAGTATTGTAATCGAAATAAGTGTTGGGAGCGAAAGCGGGATCATAACCTTGCAAAGATATTTGAAATCGCTTGTGCCGTCAACCTTTGCGGCCAGGTAAAGCTCATTTGGAATCTGCAAGAAATTCTGTCTTAAAAGATATATATAGAATACACTTACAAGGAACGGAACGATCAAAACGGTGTATGTGTTTATCCAATCAAGATTATTAACCGTTACATAGTTTGTAATTGTAAACAGCTCACCCGGAATCATCATTGTAGCAAGAAGCGCCGCAAAGAGTGCGTTTTTGCCCTTGAATTCAAGACGGGCAAATGCAAACGCTGAAAGAACTGTAATTACAAGCGACAGAAGTGTAGATACGATTCCTACATACACAGTGTTTAAAAACAAGGTGCCAAGGTTTGCTGTATCAAAAGCATCTGCATAGTTACTGAATAAAAATTTCTGTGGGAAGAATGTAGGAATAGCCAAATTGTACTCTTCCATACTCTTAACAGAGGAAATCAGCATCCAATAGAACGGGAAAAGCACTACAAGCGCCATAAATCCGAGAAAGGCATATACAGCAATTTTTGCCAAAACCTTTGTAACTCTTTGACGAGAGGTAACACGCTGCATATCTTTTTCAGACATTACTTTTATTGAAGTAGCCATTTGTTTACCTCCTTAATAGTGTGTTTTCTTTTTGCTGACATAGAGGTTAATCATTGTAACAACAAAGATAATGCCAAACAAAATTAATGCGGCGGCGGATGCACGGCCCTGATGGTTCTTCAAGGAGTCGTAAATATATCCAACCATTGTGTTAAGTCTTCCCGCGTCACCGACAGGTCCCATCTTGTCGCCGAACACGCCGACAATGCTGGAATATTCCTTAAATCCACCGATAAAGCCTGTTATTACAACATAAGCAATCATAGGGGAAAGAAGCGGAACTGTAATTCTTGTAAATACACGGAATTTTGGTGTGCTGTCTATTTTGGCAGCCTCATAATACTGCTTATTAACGCTCTGAAGTCCTCCAAGAAGAATAAGTATCTTAAAGGGCAACGCGTTCCAAACGATATAAATCGTCATAACCGCTATATTTGCGGCGTAAGAGGAGCCTGCGCTTATCCAGTTAATTGGCTCTCCGCCGAAAAATTGTATTATGTTATTTATAATACCGTATGTTTCAATAACGGGGGTTGCCGATGCAGTGTTACCTACGATATTAAACATTGCCGCAAATACCATACCAATCGCAATTGAGTTTGTAACATAGGGCAAGAAATAGATTGTCTGCAAAAATCTCTGCAAGGGTCTTATTGAGTTAAGACATACTGCAATAACCAAAGCGAGAATTGTAGAAATCGGAACTGTGAGGACACATAGAAGCATAGTGTTCTTCAGACAAGTGATAAAGCCCTTGTATTCAATAACCTTCTGGAAGTTCTTGATACCAAATTCAAAGGTTTTACCTCCCTGTGCCGCCAAGCTGCTGTAATCCTCCTGGAATGCCATAAGCAAGGTGTTTATAATTGGCCACACCGTAAACACCAACAACAATATTATTGCAGGTGCCAAATACAGCCAAGCCTTCCACTGTTGTTTGTTATCAACCATTATTATACCTCCAAGAATATTCTTTCTTCAGTTTCTTTATTGAAGATAAATATCTTATTAGGCTTAATTGAATATTTTACAAATTCTACTGATTCATCAAGCTTTTTGTCAAGGTTGACGATTGAACGAATAATCGGGGTAGCTGCCGCGCTGTTTTCAGAAACAATGCTTACATCCCTTCCCATTACCTCAATGCTCTTGAGCTTACAGGTCATAGGTCCGTTTTCATCAAGAACAAATCCCTCAGGACGAATACCTATGTGTACGGGCTGGTCTGCAATTCCCTTCGCGTCTGCAACCGCTTCTTCTCCAATGTAAATCTTGCCGTTCTCTACTCTGCCGTCAAATACATTTATCGGGGGTGTTCCCAAGAACTTCGCAACAAAGAGATTTACAGGGCTGTCATATACATCCTGAGGTGCACCAATCTGCTGAACAACACCGCTCTTCATAACAACTATCATATCGGATATGCTCATAGCTTCCTCTTGGTCGTGTGTTACGAATACTGTTGTAATCTTGGTTTCTCTCTGAATTCTCTTGATTTCCTCACGGGTTTGAAGTCTGAGTCTTGCGTCAAGGTTAGAAAGAGGCTCGTCAAGGAGAAGCACGCGGGGCATTTTAACAAGCGCACGCGCAATCGCTACTCTCTGCTGCTGACCGCCCGACATTTCGCTGGGCTTTCTGTCAAGCAATTCTTCAATTTGAACAAGTCTTGCCGCCGCAACTGTGCGCTCAAGCATTTCTTCTTTTGTGAGCTTGTCCGCCCCCTTAAGGTTCTGAAGGGGGAACATGATATTCTGCTTAACAGTCATGTGCGGGTAGAGAGCATAGTTCTGGAAAACCAAGCCTACTCCTCTGTTCTCGGGAGCTAACTCTGTTACGTCGTCTTCTCCGAAGAAAATTTTTCCTCCCGTGGGCTTTTGAAGACCACAAATCATATAAAGCGTTGTACTTTTTCCGCAACCTGAAGGACCTAACAAGCCAATGAGCTTTCCGTCTGGAATTTCAAAGCTGAAATCATTAACTGCTACTACCTCTTCATTTGATTTTTTGTTTCGGCTGGGAAAAATTTTTGTTACATTTTGCAAAACAACTTTCATATAGTCCCTATCCTTTTTTCATTTATTTAAAATTTTATTTACAAAAATTTTTTCTAATCAATAATCTGCGCGGGCAACCTCGTCAGAATGAATTTTCTTCTTGTAAGCGAGCTGTTCTTCAACGCTGTCAAAAATCATCTGGCTTGCATAATCCACAACAATTGTGTGCGAAAGCAGGTCGTGTATTACCGTATGGTTGGATGTTGCAAACAACAAAATGATTTGCAAAATAAGAATTCCTGCCAAAACGACAAGCCCGACAATTCCAATCGTACCGAAATAAACCATTAAAAGCATCAACACTGAAACCATAATTTCTATTGTATATTTACCCAAAATGGAACGGATTACAAGCATTACAGGTGTAATCTTAATGCCGTCCTCTCTCATTACGCAAAGTCCGAATATCTTTTTGCCAAGCGTTTGCCCGTTTTTAAATATCAAGGGGATTACTACATCAAGGATAATAACCGCAAGCAATATGCCAAAGGAGGTAATTATCAATGTCAGGTTGACAACCATAGAGTAAGCGCGAACCGCTTCCTTATCACTTGCAAGTGCCGCGTACGCATCATCATAGCTTTGCTTATCGGCTTGCGAAAGATTATTATAATCTTCACTCGAAATATCAAAATCTATTCCATATTGCTGCTCATATTTTTCATAGTATGAATTTACCTTGTCATTCTGAGCATCGTATGAGAGCATCGCAGACATAAGATAGGCACATCCTACCGCCACTACACAAAAAATAATAGCGTCAAAAATAAATGCGGATATTCTCTTCCACATATTAGCCTTTTGAATATCCAATATCATTTTGCGACGCCCCATTTCTTAATTATTTTAGCCTCTTAAAGTGTTACAAAATTAACCATTTTACTGAAAATCCGCCAAATGCGCACAGTACTAACATTTTATCATTTTCACAATATATTATACCATGTTTTTCGACAGATTGCAAGTGTAAAATTTATATTATTTATTAAAAATTGTTTTTTATGTTTAAATTTTAAATATATAATAATAAAAAAATGTGCATATTTCTTTAATTGCTTAGAACAATAATAGTAAACGCTTCCCTGCAATCAAATGTATTGAAAAAAGAAGGTAATATTATGAACAACCAGAAAAATAATATAAAACAAAAGCAAAACAAATCCTGGTACGAAAAAGCAAACGGCAGAGAACGAGAGAAAGACCCGCTTGCTCCCGACCCTCCCGTACCAAACAGGGCGCATACCGAAATGCGCACCGATTTTCCTCCCGAGTTCCCCGATAACAAGTGAAAACTCAAAAAAGGTGCTGTAAAAACAGCACCTTTTTTCTTTTGCTTTCGGAAATCAAAGGTAAAACAGTGAGAAGTTTATCTCCCTGTTTTTTGTAGTGCATTTATACACAATTAATGTTAAACTATAATAATATCAAGCTCACTGTCCTTGATGCTTATCATAGCTTCGTCAAGCTCAATAGCAACCTTTTCGCCAACAGCAACATCGCTCTCGGCAATAATCGTACTATCTCCAATCTTGATTTTTGCAAACTTTCGTTCGCCGTAATCAAGAAGCTCATAAGCTTCACCCCAAAGAACAGCTCCCTCAATATTTGAAGAAAGCTTAACAGCAGAGGCATCAAAGATATATTCAAGAGGTGTGCGGAAAATCTTTGTTCCCTTGCAGGCAAATAATTTTTCGCTTATTTTCCTCGGAGCAGGAACTCTGTGTCCTGCAAACGACATATAGAAATTATAGCACTTCTTACCGTCACATTCTTCCTTTTCCTTAATGAATGTACCTGCCAAAACATTCGTCCTGTTTAACGGCTCAACATTGCAAGCGCTGATTTGAATACGGCTCATATCAATATCAAAGGAAACCTCGTCACCTATATTATACTTCGGCTCGCCGTATGCAAGTGAGAATACTGTCAATTCACCGATATTCAAGAAGTACAAGGTCTTGGCATCAATTTGTTCAATCCACTGCACAGACGCCTTGCCTGCCCCCACTCCAATCTTAACTGCATCGGTAGGAATAACCAGCTCTGCTTCTCTCGCGTCGGAGGTGACAACTGCACTTGGAAGAGCAAACCTTTGTCCTTCAAAGCAAATATTTCGGTCAATTACCGAAACGCCTATAATATTCTCATCAGGTATTCTTCGTCTTATGCTCTGCTCTGTTTCCTTGTCGAAAACATGGAACTTACGCTTGCTGATAGCAATATCAACAATATCTCCTCTGCGAACCATAGTGTCGGGCTCTGCCTTAATAATAATAGCTCCACTCTGAGCGTCGGGTGTTTCAAGATTGAGGTTGGCGTAAATCAATGTTTCTCCGCCAAGAACTTCTACTACGCTGACAACAGCTCTCGCTCTCGCCCAGAATTCCGCATCAAGAGAAGAATTATAAATCTTAACATCATCGGGTCTGATACCAAATACAACGGGATGCTCGCCGTCCATATACTTGACAAGTATCTTGTCCGCTTGTGTGTAGCTCATATTAATTTCAGTTCCGCAATTGAAATTAAATCGAACATTTTTGCCCTCTTTTTTAACCGTCGCATCAAAGAAATTCATTTGAGGTGTACCGATAAAGCCCGCCACGAACATATTGTCGGGATATTTGTAAAGATTTATCGGTGTATCTATCTGCTGAATATAACCCGATTTCATAACAACAATTCTTGTACCCATTGTCATAGCTTCAACCTGGTCGTGAGTTACATAAATGAATGTTGTCTGCAATCTTTCGTGAAGCCTTGATATTTCTGCTCTCATAGCAGAACGAAGCTTCGCGTCAAGATTGGAAAGAGGCTCGTCAAGCAAGAAAACCTTTGGGTTTCTTACGATTGCACGGCCGAGAGCAACTCTCTGTCTTTGTCCTCCCGAAAGAGCCTTTGGCTTTCTTTCAAGGTATTCGGTAATGCCGAGAATTCTTGCTGCCTCGATTACCTTGGCGTGTATCTCTTCATTTGGAATATGCATTGTGCGCAGAGAGAACGCCATATTATCATAAACGCTCATATGCGGATACAAAGCATAGTTTTGGAAAACCATTGCAATATTACGCTCCTTTGGCTCAAAATCATTAACAACAACATTGTCAATGCGAAGCTCGCCTGCTGTAATATCCTCAAGCCCCGCAATCATTCGCAGAGTTGTGGACTTGCCGCAGCCCGAAGGACCTACAAATACGATAAACTCCTTGTCTTCTATTTCCATACTGAAGTCATTGACAGCCTTGACTCCGCCGTCATACACTTTATAAATATGTTTCAATGACAAACTTGCCATAACAATCCTTTCATCTGCCAATTGTGGCATTTAAATAAAATTAGTCACTTTAAAATTACTATTGATTTTGGTGGAAGCTTCAGATTTCCCTCTCCCTCCAATATTTCATAATATTGACAATTTCAGCTCTCACCCTTTGAGTGTTCAAATCTCGACTGAAAGCAATCCTCTGCTATCCTTTAACTGCTCCGCCCGTTACGCCCTGAACATAATACTTCTGCAACCACATAAAGAGCGCTGTAATCGGCGTAGCTACAATTACTGCCGCCGCACAGAAGGTCGTGAAGTATTGCTGTATCATTTCTCTTTCAAGCCACCTATACATTCCGAGAGAGACAGTGTACATTCCCGTATCCGGAACGCCTGACATAATGTAAGACACAAAAATGTAGTCGCACCAAGGAGCGATAAAGCTAATCAGGATAGTATAAATTATGATTGATTTACTTAGCGGTAATATAATTTTCCAGAAAACTCTTGAACGGCTTGCACCGTCAATTCTTGCCGCCTCGTCAAGAGATTTTGGCACTGTATCAAAAAATCCCTTTGCTATATAATAGCTAAGCGCCGCTCCTGCCGAGTAAACGATTATTAAGCTCAAATGCGATTGATAATTATTAGGCAGGAGGATTTTTAACAGGAAATACACCGCCGACATACTCATAAAGCCCGGAAACATTCCAAGAATGAGCATTACATTCATCATAGGTTTTCTCGCCTTAAACTTAATTCGGCTGAATGCATATGACACCGCAAGCACGAAAACTGTTGTGATTGTACAGCTGATTATAGAAATAAGCAGAGTGTTTCCGTACCACCTTAAAAACTGTGTTTCAAAAAACAGCCTTTTATAATTGTCAAGTGTCCAGGTCTGCGGAAAAAATGTGGCGCTCCACGCGCCGCTCTCTCCTCTGAAGGATTGAATTACCAAATAAATCAAAGGAATTATCCAGATTATTGACAATACAGTAAGCACTGTCTGGCCCACTGTGTTGCCAACTATTCTTTTGAATTTCATACCAAAGCGTCTTGTTCTCTTTGGCGGCATAAGCTCGGCTTCAAGCTTATCTATTGCCTCCCAATTTGTTTCGGGGGCACTATTTTCATTAAGATTAATATTCTTTTCACTCATTGGAAATTATCCTCCCCCTTGACCGCTGACGACTTATTGTAAACTACAAGTGAAAACACAGCTGAAATTATAAAGACAAGAATACCGATTACAGAAGCAAGCTTATAGTTCCTGTCTGTTCCAAGAGAAAGCTTATACAGCCAAGTAATCAGAAGGTCTGTTCCCTTTGCTCCGTCGGTATATAGATGAATGTCACCCGGACCGCCTCCGCTCAACAGATAAATTACGTTAAAGTTATTTATATTTCCTATAAACTGTGTGATAAGGTACGGTCCTGTTACAAACAGCATATAAGGAAGCGTTATTTTGAAAAATCTTCTTGCAGGACTTGCTCCGTCAATTCTCGCCGACTCATACAAATCCTCGGGAATATTCATCAAAATTCCGCTACACATAAGCATACTGTAAGGAACACCAATCCACATATTTACTAAAATTATGCAAATTCTTGTAGTATTGATATCAAGCCCGAATTGCAGGTGATATCCGAATGTTCGCTCAATAAACTGGGTAATGATACCGCCTCCGCTGCCAAAACTACCTCCTCCCGTGTCAAGCATTTTCGACATAATCAGGAGAGATACAAACTGCGGAACGGCAATCGTTGCGACAAAAAGTGTTCTGTAAAGCTTTTTAAGCTGAATTCCCTTTTTATTAATTAGCATAGCAAGCAGCATTCCTAAAAAATAGCTTGAAAATGTTGCAGCTACCGCCCATAAAAGTGTCCACCATAAAACTCTGAAGAAGGTTGCACCGAGTGACGAGCCCTCTTCGAAAAGCTCACCAAAGTTTTGAAATCCAACCCACTCGAAGAGGTGCTCCGGTACCTCGTGGTTGGCATCGTAGTTGGTGAAAGCAATCAATATCATCGTGACGAGCGGCACTATTGTAAACAGGAAAAGTCCCACCATTGGGAGCGACAGAAGTGTTATGTGAAATTTGCTGTCAAGGAAATTTTTTGTATCCTTGCTAAAGCTATCGGGAAGCCTTCCGATAATTCTGTTCTGCTCTATTGCATAGCTCTCCTTTACTGAGGCAAAATAGCAGAATACGAAGAAAAGGATCACAAAAAGTGTCAATATTCCATAAAGTATTATATGAAATGAGTTATCTCCCGCAACCTTTACATATTCTCCAAGCTCATCATTCCAGATATCTGAAACGTGAGTTTCAACCCGTCCGATATTTCCACCTGTGAATATGTTTTCAAAGAACATTCCAAGATATCTTCCGCCAAACAAAAGCATATAGCCTATGAAAAGAAATTCAAGCAACAAATAAATAAGTCCTCTTATTATCTGCCCCCTCAATATGTGGCCAAAGCCCATAAACAGATAGGATATTTTAGTCACACTGTTTCCATACCGAAAATTAGAAAGGATCTCGCGGGCGGCTTTATAAATTGAAACAAAGAAGCCTGTAAAGCCTTTGCCAAGCCCTGCCCAAAAGCCACAAAATCCACGCCAAAATCCTTTTGCGCCTTGCTTGATCTTATAAGCAAGCTTTTGCGTGCCGGTCATTTTGTAATAGTCAATATCCACAATCCGACCTCCTCGTTTTGTTACTGTAACTCGGTAAAAACCGAAAAATACATTTAGTTAAAGATGGGCAAGGGTCAATCCCTCGCCCATCGGTTTTATTAAAAATTACTTGCTGATCTGTGCACAGAGTGCATCAAGGTACTCCTGAAGCTGTGCATCTGTAATCTTGGTACCGTCTGCCTTTGCAGTAACCAAAGGAGTGATAAGGCTTGACATAGGTGTCCAATAATTGCCGGGAACTCCCTTCTGAGCGCGATTAAACGGAGCCTGCGCCATTACTGCACCGATTACAAGGTCACCTGTAACTGCATCCATCTCGGCTACGACCTTATTCGTAGGTCCAAAGCCGCGAGTTTCAAATCTCTTTAGCTGGTTTTCCTGATTTGTAAGCCATTGAGCAAGCTTGTGAGCCTCACCCTTGTTCTGACTGTAACCGTTAACGCCTATAAGCTTATACCCCATATATCCGCTGAGTTGAACGTCCTTACCGCCAATCTTAGCTGTGGGAAGCTTACAAACGCCCATATTTTCACCAAGTAGATTCTTAATTGAAGTTGCACTCCAAGTTCCGCTGATTACAGCAGCAGCCTCGGTTTTACCGTCTGCATTAGGAGTAAATGCGGCAATCATCTTTGAGTCATCCGTCTGAACAACAAGTCCATCTCTTGAAACATAGTCGCGAAGCGCCTTCATAACTGCAAGGCCGTCAGCGTTATTGTAATTGATAGCAACTGACTGCTCAACCATATTTTCATTGTAGGTTACCTCATATTTCAAATCAGGGTTTGTAAAGAAGAAGCTTGAAAGATACCAACCATCGTCATTAAGCTTGAAGTGTACCTTCTTGCCCGCCGCTTCTGCCACATCAAGCATTCTGTCAAGGCTCGTAAGGTCATCCTCATTTGTGAACACTCTCTTATCGTAATATACGAAATAGCAGTTGTCACCTGTGCTGGGATATGCGTAAAGCCGCTCTTCACCGTTAACTGTGAGAGTAGCCGCATCAATTGAACCTGGTGTATTGATTTCCTTAACATTCGTTTCTATTGAGCCGCCTACACGGGCAAGTGCTCCGCCCGCATAAAGCTTATTTATCTGGTCACTTGCAAAGCTATACACATCGGGTCCCGCCATAACGTCATTAAGAACCTTATCGGCGGAGTCGCTTTCACTCTGCACACCGTAGAGAAACTTATATGTGTTGTGGGGATTTGCCGCAGCATATGCCTCGCACATTTCCTTAAGCATAGCCTGGTCTTCCTCAGCACCCCAAACAGTCAAGGTGTAATGCTTACCCTCAACCTGTCCGCCGCTACACGCAACGAGAGAAGCAAGCATAAGAAGTGCGATAAAGCAAACTAAATTCTTCTTAAATAATTTCATATTATATCCCTTTCGAAACTGTTATAGTATGAATAATCTTAAAATTCTTATTACTCAAAATCAGCAGAGGTAGGGGCATTTGCCCTACCCCTCTGTTTTTATTATTTAACAATAATTTGTAATTTAAACTTAAATTTTAAAATTACTTCTTTGTTGCTTTAATTATTTTATTCTTCCGTATTTCTTGCAAAGAGTGAAAATCTTGGAAATGAGCTTCGCGTCATTATAATCCTCTGAAATTCTCCAGCCCCAGTTACCCTCGGCAACAGACGGAGTGTTCATTCTTCCCTCTTCATTTTCAAGCTCAAGGTAGTCCTGCATAGGAATAATAACTAAATTTGCTCTACTATTCATAGTCAGTGCAATTGTCGCCATAGTTGGCGTCTGGTCCCGCTTTATAGGGCACTCGGTCTCAAATCTTTCAAGTGCCTCTCCGTCAAGTGACAGATACCAGGACGCTGTGCAATCAGAGTCGTGGGTGCCTGAATATGCAACGCAATTGTCTGTTGTGTACATTCTCGGCAAATACTCGCTCTCCTCGGTATAAAACGCAAACTGAATTACCTTCATTCCGGGGAAGCCTGTTTCCTCCAGGAGCTCACGGACATCGTCTGTAATAAAGCCCAGGTCCTCTGCTATAATCTTTGCATCGGGCAACGCCTTGCTTATTGTTTTAAACAATTCTTTACCTGGTGCATCATTCCATTTGCCTCTGAGGGCGTTTTTGTCACCATAGGGTATTGTATAATAGCTCGCAAAGCCTCTGAAATGGTCTATTCTCAATATGTCATAGAGCTTAAAACTTGCGCTCACCCTGTCAATCCACCAAGTAAATCCCTCTTTTTTCATCTTATCCCAATCATATATAGGATTTCCCCAAAGCTGACCGTCCTCCGCATAAGCATCAGGCGGACAGCCTGCAACAAGCGTTGGGTTGTAGTCCTCGTCAAGCAAAAACTGTGACGGCTCTCTCCACACATCTACGCTATCGTGGGCAACATAAATCGGCATATCGCCGACAATTACTATATCCTTTGAGTGAGCATAATCAACGAGTGCTCTCCATTGTGTAAAGAAGCAGAACTGAATCCACTTCCAAAATCCCATTTCGGAATAAAATTCTTTCGCTATCTCTCGCGCGCTTGCACAATTTTTGTGCTTATCCTCCCAAAGAGTCCATTGACGGTAATTGTAATGCACCTTCAATGCCATAAATAGCGCATAATCGTCAAGCCATGACGCGTTATCACGGCAAAATTCATTATAGCTATCGCTCTCTTCAAATCTTGAATACGCCAAGCGCAAAATATCATATCTCGTATTGAACAGCCAGCCGTAATCAACCCTTTCAGAATTGTTTAGAGAGCCTTCAAGCTCTGCTTTTGTAAGCAAGCCCTGCTTTGACAAAATATCAAGGTCAATAAAATACGGATTACCCGCGCTTGATGCAGGAGATTGATATGGGCTATCTCCGTAGGAAGTAGGATTTAAAGGCAAGACCTGCCAACACTTTTGTCCGCACCTGTCAAGAAAATCGACAAAATCAAAAGCAGATTTACCAAACGAGCCAATTCCATAGCGCGAAGGCAAGCTGCTTACCGACATCAGTATTCCGCATTTATTCTTAAACCCAAAGTTTTTTTGGTTATTCATTATTGCTTCTCCTTACAACATTGGAAAGTATTTATTATGTATATTATATTTTTAGCAAAATATTTGTCGGTTATTATTCGTCACATTTCAAAAAATTATGATATGTAAAATGGTGTCAAAAAAGCATCTATCTTTTAACAATAGACGCTTTTTGTCTTAAAAAGAATATTTTGAATAAATTAGTCCTTTCTTTTATTAAGAATATTTTTTATTGCGGGTGCTTCTATAACCTCTCCGTCACTCGAATAGCGTGAGCCGTGACAGGCACAGTCCCAGCTATGCTCAGCCTTGTTCCATTTCAGTGCACAACCGAGGTGCGAGCACCTTGGAGCGGTAGGACGAAGCAAATTAGTTATAGTTTCAAAGCTATTTACAAGTAGCTGTGGCTTCAAAATACTTCTTGAGGGATTGAACGCTTCCTCATATTCGCTCCTTCTCCCGCAAACCATATCGCTCAAAATTGTTGCCGCCACCATGCTTCCGCTCATCCCCCATTTATTAAATCCGCTCGCAACATACAGCTTTTGAGTGCTTTTTGAGTAATGACCGATATACGGCGCACCGTCAAGCGTCATACAATCTTGAGTTGCCCAATGGTATATCTCGTCGGATTGTGGGTATTTTTCTTTTGCAAATTCTCGCAAAAGCTCATATCCACCCCCGTTTTTGCCTGTTCTGTGACCGCCCCCACCCAGCAACAAAAGGTTTTTATAATTGCGGAAGGAAAGTCCCGTATTGCTCTCGTCAACAAACATGCCGTCATACTGCTGAGCATTTTCAAGACCAAGCACATAGGAACGGTGCTGATACATTTTAAGAAAATATGCGCCGTGTGTATTGATAATCGGAAAATGAGTAGCGATTATTATTTGCTTCGCTTCAATAATTCCGCGAGAGGTAATCGCCTTATTGCCTTCAACATGTGTCACACATGTTTGCTCACGGATATTCAAATCCTTTGAAATTTCTGCTAAAAACTTTAGTGGATTGAACTGTGCTTGGCCCTCTACTCTCACCGCTCCCTTTATGTTCAAAGGAAGAGGCAGTTTTTCACAAAATACAGCCTTGCTCCCAAGTATATTCAGCGTTGTTGTTTCAGATTGTATTTTATCTTTATCGGTCAAAGAATAGACATAGTTATCCTTTCTTTCATAATCGCAGTCTATTGTACGGCAAAGCTCTTCAAATTTTTTGCAGGCATCTCTGTTGGCATACAAATACCCCTGTGCCGCTTCAAAGCCGTTAGATTTTAAAAGCTGGCTATAACATAAGCCATGCAGATAGGTTATTTTTGCAGTAGTATTTTCGGTAACGCCTGAGCAAATTCTGTTTTTTTCGACGAGAAGATAATTTACACCCTGTTTATCTAAAAGGTATGCTGTAAGCAAGCCCGCAATTCCTCCGCCTATAATCAGAGCATCAACCTTTTCATTACCGTTCAAGGGCTCAAAGCTTTTAAGCTTTACCGTATCACTCCATACTGATTCCATATATTTAACCGCCTTTTACACAAATTTTTATTATCTTTTGCGTTTTGTAGCGATAATATTCAAAATCAATTTTATTCAGATAATTATATCACAAGATTTGAAAATTTCAAGCATTAAAAAATGGGAGCAGATGAATCATCTGCTCCCAAATTATATTATTTTACAGAAGTTTTTTCCTTTTGGATAACGTCGTGAGCACCGCCCTCAATAATACTTGTTGAAGAAACAAGTGTGAGAGTTGCCTTTTGTTGAAGCTCAGGAATAGACAACGCACCGCAGTTGCACATAGTTGATTTAACCTTTGCCAAGGACATAGCCACATTGTCTTTGAGGCTTCCCGCATAAGGAACATATGAGTCAACGCCCTCCTCAAAGGAAAGCTTTTTGTCGCCGCCAAGGTCATATCTCTGCCAGTTCCGCGCACGAGCCGAGCCCTCGCCCCAATATTCCTTATAATATGTTCCGCCTATGCTTACCTTATTTGAAGGTGATTCATCAAATCTTGCAAAGTATCTGCCGAGCATTACAAAGTCCGCACCCATAGCAAGCGCCAAGGTAATATGGTGGTCGTAAACTATACCGCCGTCCGAGCATACAGGAACATATACTCCTGTTTCCTCAAAGTATTCATCACGGGCGCGGCAAACATCAATAAGCGCGGTAGCTTGTCCGCGACCTATTCCCTTTGTTTCGCGAGTGATACAAATTGAACCGCCGCCGATACCAACCTTGATAAAGTCAGCACCGCAATCAGCCAAAAATCTGAATCCGTCGGCATCAACGACATTGCCCGCACCAACCTTTACACTGTCGCCGTAGTTCTCTCTAATCCAAGCAATAGTAATCTTCTGCCATTCAGAAAAGCCTTCGGATGAGTCTATACAAACAACATCAACTCCTGCTTCAACAAGCGCAGGAACTCTCTCGGCGTAGTCGCGCGTATTGATACCCGCGCCAACTACATATCTCTTCTGTGTATCAAGAAGCTCGTTGGGGTTTTCCTTATGCGAGTTATAGTCCTTACGGAAGACAAAATAGCAAAGCTTCTGCTCGTCATTTATAATCGGTAAGGAATTAAGCTTGTTATCCCAGATAATATCGTTTGCCTCTTTAAGAGTTGTTCCCTCCTTGGCAACAACAAGCTTGTCAAACGGAGTCATAAATTCGGAAACCTTAGTTTCTTTAGCCATACGGCTTACGCGGTAGTCACGCCCTGTAACAATACCGAGGAGCTTACCGTCAGCTGTACCGTCATCAGTTACCGCAACTGTGGAATGTCCTGTTTTTTCCTTGAGAGCAATAATATCTGCCAAGGTTGCATCAGGACGGATATTGGAGTCGCTTGCAACAAATCCCGCCTTATGAGTTTTAGCTTTCTTAACCATAGCCGCTTGGTCCTCAATTGACTGCGAGCCGTATATGAATGACACGCCGCCCTCGGTTGCAAGTGCAACTGCAAGCTTATCACCTGAAACAGACTGCATAATTGCCGAAACCATAGGAATATTCATTGTAATTGCAGGTGTCTCGCCCTTTTTGAACTTAACAAGCGGTGTTTTCAGACTTACATTTGAGGGGATACATTCGCTTGATGAATAGCCCGGAATAAGTAGGTATTCGTTAAAGGTATGTGATGGTTCATTAATAAACTTTGCCATATTTTATATCTCCATTTCAAGTAAAATAATCACAATTATTCGTAAATCGGGAACTTGTCGCAAGTTGCTTTAACCTCGGTGGCTATAAGCTCCTTATTTGCCTCAAAATCTGTGGCTGCAAGCTTTAACCACTTTGCAATCTTGAGCATCTCTTCTTCGCCAAATCCGCGCGATGTCACAGCAGGAGTTCCAACACGAATTCCGCTTGTAACAAATGGAGTTTCGGGGTCGTTAGGAATTGCATTTTTATTTACTGTAATATTAACCTCATCAAGACGGTGCTCCATTTCTTTTCCTGTCACACCAAAGGGACGAAGGTCAAGGAGTATAAGGTGATTTTCTGTATCGCCCGACACTATACGGAAGCCCTCTGCTTTGAGTGCGTCACAAAGCACCTTTGCATTTTTAACAAGCTTCTTTTGATATTCCTTGAACTCGTCTGTCATAGCCTCTCCAAGCGCTACTGCCTTAGCCGCAATAATGTGCATAAGGGGTCCGCCCTGAGTTCCTGGGAAAATTGCCTTATCAATTTGCTTTGCCAAAGCCTCACGGCACAAAATCATACCGCCGCGTGGGCCACGAAGTGTTTTGTGAGTTGTAGTCGTAACAACATCGGCATAGGGTACGGGGCTTGGGTGAAGTCCCGCCGCAACAAGACCTGCGATATGAGCCATATCAACCATATAATATGCTCCAACCTCGTCACAAATCTCGCGGATTTTCGCAAAGTCAATTGTTCTTGAATATGCGCTTGCTCCCGCGATAATCATCTTGGGCTTGCACTCAAGTGCAATTCTTCTTATTTCATCATAGTTAAGCATTTCGGTTTCATCATCAACGCTATAAGGAACAATGTTGAAATATTTTCCCGAAATATTTACAGGAGAGCCGTGGGAAAGGTGTCCGCCGTGTGCCAGATTAAGTCCCATAACTGTGTCGCCCGGCTGCAAAAGTGCAAAAAATACCGCGAGATTTGCAGACGCGCCGCTATGAGGCTGTACATTCGCATGCTCTGCGCCGAAAAGCTTTTTTGCACGCTCGCGCGCAATATTTTCGACTATATCGACATACTGACAACCGCCGTAGTAGCGTTTACTTGGAAATCCCTCGGCATACTTATTGGTCAATACTGTTCCAGCTGCCATCAGCACAGCCTTGGAAACAATGTTTTCTGAGGCAATCAGCTCTATGTTGTGTCGCTGGCGATTAAGCTCAAGCGTGCACGCATCATAGACTTCTTTGTCATAGTTTACGAGTTCTTCAAAAAAGTTCATATTCTCCCCTTTTCTGCCGAGTACGGCGTGGTTTTATGTTGTGTATTATATTAATATAATACAAAATAGTATATTAAATACAATTATACCTCAAATCTCGTGAGTTGTCAAGCAGATTTCCCAAAATTGCTCTTTTTTGGCACTTTTAATACCCTACCACATTATAACTCTCTTATTTTAGTCAAATAGGATAATTTCGCAGGAATATTTAAAAAGTCTGAGCAATACAATTTATAAAAACATTATTTTGGAGTATTTATGAGCCGTAGTTTCATAATAAAATTCATATTATTTTTTGTAATAACAACCTTGCTGTCTGCCGCTGTTGCTTATTTTCTCGGCGAATTTGATATACAAACGCCCAACACTTCACAATCGGCTTCAAGTACGACAAAATATTCGGCGGTAATCATTGATGCGGGTCACGGCGGCGAGGACGGCGGAACATCAAGTGCCTCAGGGCTTGTCGAAAAGAATTTGAATCTCGAAATTGCCCAAATTCTCCGCGATATGCTGAAATCAAACGGCATAAATGTTATTATGACGAGGGAGGACGACCGCCTGCTTTACGACAGGAACACAGATTATCACGGGCGCAAGAAGGTCCTTGATTTAGCCGCTCGGCTAAGCATTGCACAAAGCACTCCTGACAGTATTTTCGTCAGTATCCATATGAACGCATTTCCCGACAGCAAATACTCGGGGCTTCAGGTTTGGTATTCAAAAAACGAGCCGAATTCCCAGACCCTCGCTTCTCTGGTACAAGACAATATACACTCTTGCTTACAACCCCAAAACAACCGAAAAATCAAAGCCGCGACAAGCTCAATTTATCTTCTTGACAAGGCAAGCTCCCCGTCAATTCTTATTGAGTGCGGGTTTCTTTCGAACACAGCCGAAGCCGAAAAGCTTTCAAGCCTTGAATACAAGCAACAGCTGTCATTTATTATATTTTCGTCAATTTGCGAATTCTTATCAAATGCTAACGGGTAAATTCACCGCAAAAACTCAAAGTTGCTCCAAGGATAAGCCTTTGGAGGATTACTTTTTACCGATATTAACTTTTTTGTGATCGGGTGAATAAGCTCCAGTGAATGAGACCATAGTGAGCACGAGCACTTGTTTTCTCGGCTTCCGTATTTTCCGTCACCCACAAGAGGCATTTTTCGTGATGCAAGCTGGACGCGTATCTGATGAGTTCTGCCTGTAATAAGTCTGACACATACAAGTGAAATAACCTCTTTGCTTGGTAGCTCAACGCTCTCAATAAGCTTGTACTCTGCCAAGGCTTCCTTCACACCCTTGCGAGCCTTGTCGCATACAAAGGACTTGTTTTTAATTTTATCGTGATAAAGCAGGTCGCGAAGCTCCCCCTCGCTCTGCTCGGGCTTTCCGTGAACTGTGGCAAGATATTCCTTTTTATAACCGTCAGCGGAAAGCAACGCCGACAGCTTACCTGTGATTTCGGGGTTTTTGGAATAGACCATAGCTCCGCCCGTTGCCGTGTCAAGTCGGTGGACGACACCAATATATGTGTCCTCACCCTTCTCTTTGCGATATTCTTCGAGCAAAGAGAGCATATCCTTCTCTTTTCCATTGCCCTTCTGGGACTCTACGCCTATCGGCTTTTCGCAAACAATTAAGTACTTATCCTCGTATAATATTTTTACACTATCCATATTTTCACTTTATATAAATATAATAATTTTCAACTTTAATTCAGAATTTAATATAGAAAGAGAGGATACGGTATTTCCGTATCCTCTATCATTTAGGCAAAATTAGTCAGCGTAAACACTAACTTGCTTTTTGCCGCCTACCTTATGCTCAAATTTAACCTTGCCGTCAATAAGAGCGAACAATGTGTCGTCCTTACCAATACCAACATTATTTCCGGGGTGAATAGCTGTGCCTCTCTGTCTAACGAGAATGTTACCAGCCAAAACTGCCTGACCGTCAGCTCTCTTTACGCCAAGACGCTTTGATTCACTGTCACGACCGTTCTTTGTAGAACCTACACCCTTCTTATGAGCAAAGAATTGTAAACTAAGCTTTACCATTATCTTTACCTCCTGAAATTAATTCTTTTGTGGAATACTCTTTGACGATTATTCGTCGTAAGGTCTGTCCTCAACAGACACATCTAAATACTCGTAATATTCCTCCATCATATCCTCGATCTGCTTATAATATGCCAAGAAAATTCCCGACACAGCATATCTCTTAAGCTCATCCTCCTCAAACTCGGGAAGCGCCGCCTTGGATCTGACACGGATATTAGTTGTTTCCTCGTCGATCGTGAAATCAATCGAGGACGCATAAGCAACCTCAACGGTATTTATAATAAGCATTGTCATAGCAGACAGCGCTGCGCAAAGGACATCGTCGCCCTCCTCGCCATAACCTGTATGACCTTGCTCCTCAAATCCGTAAAAGATGCCGTCACTTCGAAAAAATACTATTTTCGTCATAACAATTAGCCAACGATAGATGTGATTTGTACTTTTGTATAAGGCTGTCTGTGACCGATCTTCTTCTTCTCGTTCTTCTTTGCCTTGTACTTCATAACGTAAACCTTTTTAGCCTTGCCGTTCTTAACAACAGTTGCCTTAACAGACGCACCCTCAACTGTAGGAGTACCTGCCTTAAAGCCTGCCTCTGTAGAAACTGCAACAACCTTATCAAATACGATTTCTGCACCTTCTTCGCAGTCAAGCTTTTCAACAAAGATAATATCCTGCTCTGTTACCTTATACTGCTTTCCGCCGGTTTCGATGATTGCAAACACGAAAAGCACCTCTCTTTCATTTAAGACTCGCTATTATGGCGATGCCTTTTGGGCATACTTAAAAAAGCCATTTTTATGCGGCATATTATTATAACATTCTATTTAGTGTTTGTCAAGTCTTTTTTTGAATATTTTTGAAGTTTTTTGAAATATTTTTCTTTAAAATCAAATATTAAGCCCAATCTATTGACAGAAATAATATTTTTGACTATAATTAACTTAATAAAACTTCAAATTGGTGTGCCTATGAAAAAGACTGATGTAAAAGCCGTAAGGCTTAATATTAAAAGACAAACTCTTGACAAAATAATTGATGCATTTCTGCTCGACGAGTTCCCTACCCGTCAGTCTGTCAGCCTCTCCTGCGGCACAACTGTGCCGACAGTAAACAAGGTTGCAAAGTCCTTAATCGAGGCGCGGTTTATGGGAACAAAAGCCTACAAGGATGAAAATTCAAGTAAACGTGAGCTCCACTACACTCTATCAAACAGGATTTCTATTGCGGTCATTGACCTTTCAAGTCCTACTTTCACTATGAGCGTGATAAACAAAAACCGCGAATGTACATTTTTTGAAAGCTACATCTGCGATATTGAGCTCTTGTTCGAAGACAATTTGGAGCTATTTCTCTCTAATTGTATTGCAAAGCTTGAAAAAATCAGAATTTTGTCATATGAGCTATGCATTCTGTATTCAGACAACGCAAGCTCCTCAATCAAGCTCTCAACCTACTCTCCTTCAATTGAAAACAAAGAGCTTATTGAGGCTATTATAGCAAAAATCATGCGCCGCTCGGTTCTGCTCCACATCACACTCTCTGATGCTTTCGGTTCTGCAAAAGGGTACAATCTCTGTAAATTTGATAAATCCGCTTGCTATTTGAATTTTGACAGCTCACCGTCACTGATATATACTGATGAAAATGGATTTACTTTGTCCGCATACCCCGAAAAGCTGTTATTTGACAGCTCAAAAACCTTGAAGGAGCGATTACAAAGACCTTTGACACACGCGGATTTAACAAAGATAATCTGCCAATTAACTAACTTCATAGTTTCGGCGTACAATCCAAGAACCATATATATCGCAACAAGAAGAGATGAAATTGACAAAAAGTTTATACAGGATTACACAAGAACCTTTATGCCTGCCGACTATCTCCCTCCCGAAATTATATTTGACAATGAAATCCCCGGCCTGCTTATAAGAAGCGCCGCCCACGCTACTCTCTCAAAGCTTATAAAATCAACAATTAAAACCCCTGACGAATAATTCTAAAAAATTAAAGAAAATATCGGAGATAAAGCACAAATGCTTTATCTCCGATATTTCGTTTCCCTTTCGGGATTGTAAAAGAATTACGCCTTTGAAATATCTTCCTTAACCTTGGAAGCCTTACCAACTCTGCCACGGAGGTAGTAGAGTTTTGCACGTCTAACCTTACCCTTACGGATTACATCTACCGCAACAACGTTGGGAGAGTGAACGGGGAATGTCTTTTCAACACCGCAACCGTAAGTAATACGTCTTACTGTGAAGGTTGAAGAAATACCGCTCTCATGCTTTGCAATAACGGTACCCTCGTACATCTGAATTCTTTCTCTTGTACCCTCTACGATTTTGTTGTGTACACGAACTGTGTCACCAATCTTGAACTGGGGTACCTCTGTTTTAAGTTGCTCATTTGTAAAAGCTTGAATAATGTTATTCATAAAGCCCTCCTTAAAAATCCGGATGTTCATGCGAGCAAAGCAGCGGACCACCCTTGTTCTATGTGTTTTTCACACGCTTTGATATTATAACATATTTATTTTGATTTTGCAAGTGTTTCTCAAAAAATAATATGAATTTTTTGTAAATTATTTCTATTTGGTGAATTTAGTCGGCTCGTCTGTTTTTCCTTGACGAAATCAAGTTGTGTATTGCGCTTAAAATATCCTTAAAATTATAAATTGTCAGTAAAACGGTCGCCACCGCCGAGATAGCAAAGCCCACCACGCCATTGCCGTAAAGTGTCATTATTATGGCTATTGCCGTTACGGCTGCTGTATTTACTGCAAGTCTTATAGGATAAAGGTTAAATGCGAGATATTTTCTCATAGTAGCGGTGCGCACAACAAACACTAAGAAATAGCTTATTAAGGTTGCTACCGACGCGCCCATCGCTCCGTATGGCGGAATTAAAATCAGGTTCAGCACTATATTCGTAATCGCTCCCAGCATTGCGGTTTTGAAGGACATTCCTGTTTTCTTAACCGTAAAATATGCGCTGCCAAGGAAGGTATCAAATGCGGAAAAGACAGTAGCAACAGCCAAAATCGGAATATAAATCCAAGCCGCCTCATAGCTTTTTGCAAAGAGGATTTTTGACAGAAGCTGTGCTCCCAGAGCAATCACCGCACCGCCTGAAAACATTATTGCTATATAATTTTTGAATACATTTGAAAAGAATAACGACAATTTTCCCTTATCATCGGATTCGGATATTGCCGATAGCTTCCAGGCATCGTTGAAAATAATTACAACATAGGTCAGAAGCGTTGGAATTTTATATGCTGCCGCGTAAAGTCCGTTTATCTCGTCTGAAGCAATCGCCGCCACCATATATCTGTCCGAAACACCCGTAATCCACCAGAAAACCGTTGACGGCACAAGAGGAAGACAGAAGCGCAAGAGCTCACGCATTATTCTCTTGTCAATTTTTTCAGGTTTAAAGGCACGGTATAGCTTTGCCACAAAGAATAAGAACAATGCCGACAAAAAATCTGCAAGAACTACCGACAAAACATAGCCTTCGATACCCATATCAAAGCCAACGAGGAAAAGGATATTCAATAAAACCGTAAGGACAGTATTCAGCACTCCCTGCCCCGAAAACAATTTTGTTCTGCCAATTGCACAAACATACTGTGAGCAAACCGAGTGAATATTTGAAGACAGCACATACAGCACGATAAGCCAAACATAACCGTCAAAATATCCAATCAGCTTAACAAGCGGCGAAAGCACCAAAAATCCCAAGCTTCCAAAAATCATTAGGAGCACGCCGTTTGTGAAAAATGCTTCTTTATCTTCATTTTTTGATGCCGCGCCTCTGAAAATCCCCTCGCTTACACCAAGACAAGCAATCGGAATTAACAAATTGCAAAGGTTTGTAATCAAATCAGCAGTACTATACTCTGCACTTGAAAGATACGAGGTATAAAAAGGAAGCATAAAAATGACTATAAGCTTTGATACAAACTTACCAACAGTAAAAATCATAGTATTTGATACTAATTTTTTATATCTCTCGTTCATTTTTTACCTCCTTCGTTAATCAAACGGGGTCAAGCCAATTCAGGTGACCCCGTAAATATTTAAATTATTGGTCGCAGTTTTCCCAGTTATGATAAACTTCCATAACATCGTCGTCTTCTTCAAGCTTTTCAAGAAGAAGCCCCATAAATTTGAGGTCGTCCTCGCTTTCAAGTGTAACTGATGTTGATGCAATTTTTGTCTTTTCAACAGACTCGGTTACATATCCGGCTGACGCAAGCGCCTCTGCAATTGCATATACATCGTCGGGAACTGTGTAAATCTCAAATACGCCATCCTCGCCCGAAAAGTCCTCAGCACCCGCTTCAAGAGCAGTTTCCATAAGCTTGTCCTCGTCGATTTTGCCGTCCTCGTCGGTAATTACAATCAGTCCTTTTTCTTCAAACATAAAGCTTACACAGCCTGTCTGTCCAAGATTACCGCCAAATTTATCAAAGTAATGACGGACGTCCGCTGCAGTTCGGTTTCTGTTATCGGAAAGTGCCTCTACAATAACTGCAACACCATTAGGTCCGTAACCCTCGTATGTGATGTTTTCGTAGTTATCACCTTCGGTAGTGCCTGCCGCCTTTTTAATTGTACGGTTAATATTGTCATTTGGCATATTAGCCAAGTCGGATCGTAGCCATGTC
>JAZNER010000041.1:0-19373 GCA_045588675.1 Eubacteriales bacterium
CGACGCAGGGATTTTCGGCCCCTCGCTCTACCAACTGAGCTGCCGAGGCATATGACAAGGCAAATCATCACATCGCCATGTAATTTCGTTTTATTATATGAGACGCTACTCGGAGGCTTAACTTGCTGTACTTGCCTTTAATGTGTGGAGGGCGGAGGCTGTGAACCTCCCCTCAAGAGATTTACTCTTGCATTCTTGCAGAAACTGCCCTCCATATAACAAGGCGCATTAGTAATTGATAAGGTTTAGATCCTCCTAACCTATTCAGAATAACTCGTTAATTGCTGTCTGCGCCTTTTCCTTTGCTACAACCAGGACGCTCATACAAGATAACATCTGTAAACATTTCCCAAAGCAGTAGCAAAGGATTATAAACAAGATGCATCTTAACTCATACGGAGAATTTCACTCCGCAACCTCTTGCCCCGAAAGCAAGCGTTCATTGACTGAACCAATGAGAGCTGTTTGGCTGTCTGCATCTTTATTTCAATTGTTTATTCACACCAGATCTCTATGTACCCGTCTAGAATACTGTCTGCACCGCAAAAGCACAGCGCGATACCACTATCCAAATGAATACGAATAGTTGAAAAATAGTCTCCTCCTTCGGGGCGCATTTCTCCTGTACACGGATTACATTCAAACGCACTCGAAAAACACTCAACCTCTATTCCGGTTATTTTGCAATTTTCAATTTCCTCTTTTTTTACACCTCTGGCAAATTCTTCATTATAGTAATCAATCAAACGATTTTTGATATTGATTATGTCTTTAATGTCCTTGTTCTGCTCTAATTCCTCTTTTGTTCCAATAAGTATACCCATATCACTTGGAACAAAATAACTTATTTCAACAAAATAACCTTCAAGTTCAAAAACAATGGGATATTCAGACAAGGAACGATGTCCATAATCAGGCCAATAATTTGTATAAAAGTTTTTCAAACGTTTTCCAACTATTTTCTCTTGATACATTTCCAAAAACGATAATAATGGAGTCGCTTCCGTAAAATCATATTCCTTCATTATGATACTCCTCTCACGCTTTCTCGAGCAATGCCACATGAGACGCAAGGCAAGCCTCAAGTACAGTACAAGAGGGTTATCAACGCTCACGGGCATTGGATCATCACCGAACACGGTCTGCCCACACGACATAAAACTTATCTTGCCATCGTGTGATATGCCCGCGCCGAACGGTGATGACGAATCAAGACGCCGTTCCAGTGCTTTACCTCCGAGAAGGGCGAACCGTTGCATCGGCATTCTTAGTTTGGTATTTGCTGCCTGCGTCTTTCATTTATTACAAGATGTGAGGCAATTGCCCTCAAGTGGTCAGAGCGTGCTGACAAGGAATTTCTTTTTCTTTGCTGTCCACATCTTTCTATACTTATCGGCAAGTTAATCAACATCTGTACAAGTGGATGTCAACTATTAACCGTTAAGCTCTTTTGGGTGCCTCGCTTGGTGGCAGTAGGGTGCAATTCCCAAAGTCCCAACCAAGTCGAGGCGTGGTACAAATTGCAGTTAAGTATTGAACAGTCGGTCTTCCTCATGGGAATCAAAGTTAGAATCGCTTTCTCTTTGCCACGGCTGCCTTTTCTTGTGCTATTTGTACCTTTCACACCGCCAGTGAATGCAATACCAGCAGGGTAATGAATTATAACGGTGCATTTTAAGGATGTGTAACCCCAGGCAATTTAGTTTGGAGGCTTACGGATGGCGGTAGCGTCTGAGATACCGTTGAGCCGCCCATCAGCGTTTCCGTTGCAGTACACAACCTTTTCAAGGCACATTTTTCATCAATTATCAGTTATAATTACTGTAGGATTCAAATGATCATAATTGCTGTTGGTGCCTTTGGTAGCCGTTCTCTCGGCAGCTGTAAAGCACCTCGTGGGTACAGTCCGACACTGCAAATGATAACAACGGCTAAATTACAAGATACGATTACCTGATTGCTTTCGCAACCATCATTCAGAGTCCCTCGACTCAAGATTACCTGCTTACGACAAGGTCTCAAATCTTCTCTCATATCATTTTTTAAGAATGTTATGGCTTTTTAATTGCTGTTCGTATCTTTATATATAGTACAGCACCTGAATAGGCTGCAATTGCCGGTGGGGTGCTTATACTCGTAAGCAAGGCGCGTTTTTACCGCGCAAATGCGCAGTGCGATAAAGCTTAGAAGGCTTCTGCAGACCAGAGTGTTGCTGTACGCGCCTTTATTATTACAAGATGCCATTTTTACCATACGAAGCCTTTCACTCCGTTCGTGGCTGCTTACAAAGAACAGCTGCTCCTAAGGGGCAAATGATATGTAATACTTGCTGTCGGCATCTTTTTGTGAGGACCAGTGCGCTTCTGTAAAGGCTTTCAAGACCTCATCATTTGCGCACAGGTCTTTTTCAAGGCGCATTACCTCCGGGCTATGAACCCGACGACTTGCGGAATCTAACTCCGATGTCTATCTCAGCATTTTGCTGTTTACGCCTTTCGTGACCTCATTTTACCACCTTTTTCCGCCTTTTTCACGGAAAAAAAGCTGCGAAATGCCTTTCTTATCCAAAAAAATGAAGATTTTTGGCCTTGCGCCTTGAAAAAGTTATGCGGGCAGGCTTAAGCCTTCTGTATATGGATATTTCCTTATTTTCCTCGTCATACTCCTCAAAGTCCAACGAGAATCCCGATGGCATGATTGATATAACGTCGTTATTTACATCATAGGTTATTTTGGATTTGTTGAATTTCACCTCTACTACCTCAATACCCGCCTCATTATACAATTGCACCCAACCAAAGAGATTGTCTTCATCATAGAGCCCAGTACTGTATCTTTTATTGTAGAGCTTTTTACCATTTTCAAAATAAAGCGTAACGTCGTATTCATGCTCTTCAATATTTAATATGTTAAGATCGGATATAATATCTTCAAACCGCTCTCTTCTGTTGATTTCAAATGCAATCGCTCTAAGACAATCGTAATTGAGCGGCATTCTTTTGGAAAAGGAAACTACCTTTGGAATTTCGCTATGATATTTTTCCTTTAGCTTATCCTTCAAATACTCTTCTATCTCACTTTGTGTTGGATATTCGAATCTGAAATGATAATGGAAACGGCCCGGGCGATTAATAAGATAATAGTTCAGTCGGTCAATATCATTACAAGTAACTACGAAAAGCTTTTTTCCTCCCGACGTTCCGTCAAAAAGTCCTAAAAGCCCCGATTGAGCATTTTCCTCATCCTCGTCATAATCATCATAGTCATTGCAATTTGCATAAAATACTTTTTCAAATTCATCAAAGAGAACAACGCACTCCTGATCTATTCTTTCAATAAATCTTACTAACTGGGGATATCGGTTCTCAACCAGAATAACAGGAATACCGTTCTCGTTAGCGCGCTGGCAGAGTCTTTTTGCAAACATCGTCTTTCCTATTCCTTTATCTCCGCTAAGAATAACTCCAAGACTACGTTCAAATTCACCAAAAACCTCCATTACCATTTTTATCTTCTGATCCTGTACTCCGTATGCCTTTTCAGAGACCTGTATATCCTTATGCTCGGCAAGATAGCATCCGCTCCGAGGATCATTCTCCACCGTGTATACTTTTGGTGGGAGCTTATCATACGTTTTTACGCTATCATCGTAGAAACTGTACGCGTCACCTGTTTGAATTATCTTCATTAATATCACCTCCATTTATTTTGATAAAAATCAGACGCGACCACCTTAGCAATCCAATTTTTCTACATTTTACCATCAAAAAAGCTCTTTTTCACGGAAAAAAAGCTGCGAACTCTCATTTGAGTCCGCAGTTTTTCTGTTTTTTCAGCTTTTCGATGACTAATTTTTTGAAGTTTTCAGATCCTATAACCTCGACCATCGGTCCGAAGGAAAGGATTCTTATGACTAGTTCGGGTTCGTCATCGTGAGCATATTTGATTTTTACAAGATATGTATTTTTGTCAAGCTTTTCGGCTTGCTTTTCAAAATGCGCAAAGTGAAGCACAAATCGTTCAAGCGCATTTCGTTCATCCCGAACTCTGACAGTTAAGGTTTCTTGCTTCTTATCCCATTCATAATGGTCTAGAGGCTTTTGACCTTCATAATGAACACAGTTTTTTATTTTCGAAAGGTTCACCGTGGATACTGCATGCCATCCTGCAGTAACAAGTCTGAATTTATCATCCTTTTCAGAATATTCAAGTCTTAATGGGTGGCACCTGATATACATGGTCTTACCATTTCGGTTGACCATTTCGAATTTAATCTGTGTTCCTTGCCTTATTGCAGCCAAAATAACCTTGAATTGGCGAATATATTCTTCGTCCTCAAAGGGATCACCGTCACTGTATTTATCGTAAACGTGATAATCGGCAAGAGTGAAAAGAGGCTCTATATCCCCGAGATCGGGAAAATCCACGCCAAAGAGCTTCACACGAGGATCGAGAGAAATTGCCTTCAACCATTGCTTTTGAAGCGTCGTCAGCGGCATTGTTGGCTTGTGTTCAAGAGATGTAGTCATATCAGAGTGTACAAGCTGCCATTTTTCATTTTTGAGCGCAGGTATGATCGTAAGCATACTTTCTCCGAATGCGCGCTCAGTTACGATTTTTTGCAACTCCTTTTCGGAGCGCTCACCCTCGGTGATGCGAGAAATAATGGCGGCGATGGTATTATAATATGCAGAATAAAGCTCGCTGAATATCATTTTTTCACCTCCTCGCCGATGCCATACATACGGTACATTGCGTCAAGATCTTCCTTGAATTTGTTATGTTGGGTTCTGTTTGAAAAGTTCATCTGAACGATACGACAAATAAAGGTCCTTATCCAAGGAATTATTTCACTTGAGTCATAAACGTCTGCCGAAAAACGATAGGTGTGCTCATCGAGCTTTTCAACTGTACCCACTCGCTTCTCGCGATATAGACGTCTTACAATAAACTCTTCGTCATCTTCCACCTTAACCGTAAACTCTACGTGCTCAAGGTGCTCCACACCCCATTTGTTTCGCTTAACGCTGACACCCCACATTTTGCTTTGCATTCTGTCAAGCTCTGCGCGAAGCTCGTCAAATCGAGGTGTCGGCTCTTCAAGCTTAACGTTTGAGAGATAGTCGACTCGATAGGATTGAAAGTGGTTGTACTCAGGAAGATACGCCAGCAGATGCTGTCTGCCGCTTTGCACACTAATAAATACGCGAAGAGGGACGATTCTGTTCTTTCTCGGCAGATCTCTGCGACGACTCATATTCGATATCGTTACTGCACGCTTTTCTCTCATTGCAGTGAAGAGAGCGGCGAGAACACCGCTGTCGATTGCTCCGGTTATGTAGTGATGCTTGAAGGTGAACGCGTCGGTGTCGGATTCTTCTTTGTCAAGAATAAAGGAGCCAATGACTCCACAAGGCGCGGCCTCCGAAAAATAATGCAACACATCGTTGAGATCCGAGATGTCAGTGCTCTCGGTTCTATGATAGTACATTCTTCGTCCTTCTTTTTCTGCAATGATGATGCCGGCTTCACAGTATTCCTTGAGCTTTTTGCGAACGGTGGATTCGTCGAACATCATTGGATTCTCAAATCCGGACAGATATTTTTCATCTATCTCCTGAAGCATTTCAGATATAGTTCGCTTGACAGCTGGCTCATGAAGAATATCAAAGATAATGAAATGCAACGTGATATCGCCATCGGTAAAGCTTTTTGCCTTCCAGGCATTGTATAGCGGGTTGTGCCTGATCGTTCGGCTGTCGATGGAGATAAAGACGTTCTTACCTTCGGGAGTGCGAACGAAGCTCATATGATCGCCAAGCCAGCTTTCAAGACGGCGACGCTCGTCATCATAGGAACGCGCACTCTTGCTCTGATAGTCATCACGGCTCTTGAAGCCATAAACATAGAAATCGCGCATATATGCTCTGATTTTTTCAAAGTTTTTGATAAGCTCACTGTAGCTTGACATGTTTCATACTCCTTTCTTATCTATTCTTCTACCGACACTATCCTCTCTTTTGAAACGATTAGTGTTCATCCTTCAAAAATGATACAACATATTTTGCGTACTCTTCACCAAGGGGAAGTTCGTAGTTAACATTCAACATTCTTCTGGTTGCTTTCACTTGTTGCTTGGTGATAGGGTTGTATCCTATCTTTTCAACATCATCCCAATAGATGCCAATTCCGCGCTTTTGCCAAGATGGGAGTTTGTCAAAATTGATTCCGCGAGAGAACAGCAACTCGTTCTTGAAGGAAACGCTTTTTCCTTCAAGCATTTCCGTTGCTTCCTTTACACCCAATCCCTCCTTGCGAAGCGTCCAATAGCAGTGCGCGTTAAGTGCATTGCGGTGAGCATCCTCTTGCCTCCATAAGAAATAATCCTGCGCTCTTTCAAGATTAGGAAGCGGTACAAGCCTGCAATCAAAAGCTGTAAGCTGTCCTAATTGGAGAGAAAATGCCGCACTCGCCGTTCCTGCAAGAATAGAATTGAATTTTCTCACCTTCCTTCCAAAAGCATCTTCATCAATGTGGAAAAGAAGAGAGATTTCATCACTCTCGGTAAAGCCATATACAACTCTGAAACCGCAATCCATCAACGCCTTAACAGTGTTTACCATCATATCACGAAATCTCTCGTCAAATGGTGCTTCAAAATCGCAAATTTCTTTTGTAAGTCTTGAAAAACTTCTGCCATCCAATCGTGCTACGAGATACATGTCAGAAAGCACATGCTGATCTATAGATTGCTCATAGCACCTCATTTTTGTATCTAAGTCATCAAACTTCATATTACACGCTCCATTCTTCTATCGACATTGTTTCTCCATTATTCTTAACGAAATACAACTCGTCAAATCCCTCATCATACGACGGAATATCCAATTTCTTTGACGTCGCTGCAATCGCTTTTTCGGGAACTCGAGCCGTTCCTTCTCTTAATGCATTTCGTTGAATACAGTCCTTAATTTTCGACTCCATAAAGTAGCCAATAACATGGTAGCCCGCTTCCTTAGCAGGGAGCATATACCTTTCTCTATCAAGCCGTGTGGGGTTGGTATTGTCAATGGCGTAGTTTTTGCCCTTTGCTATACAATCATCAATGAGCAATTTTTCCTTGTGCCGTGTTCTCAATGTATCGAGATTTACACGAACAAAATTAGCGGACAAATATGTCATGAAAAAAGTGCTTTTGCCACTGCCTTGCAAGCCCATCATTATTACAAGTGTCTTATCCAAATATAATATTTTCTCCTTTCTTCAATGTGAGGATATGTCAAAAGGTTTCTTTCTCTTTTTTCTTCATTGCGAAAAATTGTTCTACCTTCTTTTGCTCGGCTTTAGAGGGGGTTAAAGCAGCCATTTTGGGGAGGTTCAAGTCACTTGCTCTCATCTTTTGATGTTGAGAATCATTTAGACAAACCCAACGAGGCTCGTTTTTCATTGTAAACACATATGGAGTACCACCTTTGAAGCGAAGAACACCGTCATGCGGATATTGCTGAAGTGCATTTATGGAATAATCTCCATTGGTGCACTACCAATAAATACCACCCTCGTCACTTTCTTTCAGTAGCGTTTCACCTTGACAAATGGGGCATTTTTGCTCATCGGCATTTTCTACCACTCCGCAAATATGAGGTATATCAAAAAGCTTTTCATATTCCGCAGTCAATTTCTTGTCTGCATGTCTTTGCATAACTTCACCTGTCAGACCAGTAAAACTCATTGCGTTTAAGGAGCCAATCCAAACTGCTTCGCTGTCAATAGAGATAAACTTTTCGTGCATGCCTTTTTTGTGCAGAACAGTGACACCAATATCACGAAGTTATCGTTCGCATTTTTGATATTGAGCAAGCTCCGTTTTACCTCTATCAGACAATGCTTTCGTTAGCCCTTTTCTCATCCCTTAGTCCGTCAGCGCATCATAAATCGCCGTACCATAGCTCTTTGTTAATGTCTATAAATTTCGCCACTCCCTGTAGCACAACACCACAGATAAAGGCAAAAGTCCAGTCTATTTTTGAAAGTTTTTATTTATTTCCCAACAATATCTATTAGTACTGCTCTGCATGGTGAACCGTCCACGCCGGCTAAATTCAGCGGTGCAGTATTCAGAAAATAAACGCCCTCAGACACCTCTGACAAACGAATTCCTTCAAGCAAGATAACATTAGCACCCAAAAGTGCAAGATGCACCCCCATTGGCTCATTTTGTGGCCCGATTGTTTGGGGTTCATTTCCTAAAAGCAAAATATCTGAAGATGCAAATACCTTTGCCGCCTCTAACGATACTTCGACATCTCCTTTAATTAAAATTCTCTTTACGGATTCCGGATTCTGTTCTTTAGCTTTTTTTATTATTTCTGCAGCATCATCGCCAGTCACAATCCCATGATGCTCTGCCACATAAGCCATTCCTACAAACGCCTCTAAACCTATTTCATCCACTGTTTTTCCATTTTTAAGAAAATGAAAGGGCGCATCTATGTGTGTGCCGTTGTGAGCGCACATGCTAAATGCCGTCAGATTATATGAATCGCTTTTTTTAATTGAAGCAAGCACTTTTTTCTCGGGTGAGGGGTCGCCTGGATACACCTGACAGTTGAAAACTTCTTGGGAAATATCGTATATTTTCATCAGCTTTTCTCCATTGCAAATTTTTATTTATCGCTATGCTTGACCCGTTTTATTTTGGCTCTCGTCGCTTCAAAGCTTGCTCAGGGTCAGTCGCTATCCTCAACGGCGTATTTTTTAATTCCTTCCATTTTGCTGATCGCCTTGAAGCCGTCAAGCTCACCGCGACAAACTGCACCAAAAATGCGATAGCGCAGTCCTTTGTTTTCGCGTTCAAGCGAGTGAAGCAATTGCTTCATCTCCTCGCGTTGAGTATTTTTGTCGGCAGGGCAGGGAGATATAATTACAGGAAGGTCATTTTTACGGGTAAATTCCTTGACATCCTTCTCGGGCATATAGAGCATGGGTCGTATCAGCTTAATGCCTACGCGCGATAAATATGTCACAGGGCTAAAGCACCCGAGTCTGCCCTCAAAAAAGAGATTGAGCATAAAGGTTTCCACTACATCGTCAAAATGGTGGCCGAGCGCAACTGAGCTGCACCCAAGCTCGCGAGCGGCGTTGTGAAGAGCTCCTCGCCGCATTTTTGCGCAAAGTGAGCAAGGGTTGCTCTCCTTTCTGACATCAAAGATTATTTTTGAAATTTCGGTTGGTACTATGTGATAGGGAACTTCAAGGTTTTCACAAAGAGCTTTTACGGCGGAAAAATCAATTTTTTCTTCAAAGCCCATATCTATTGTAATTGCTATAAGCTCGAATTTTTTTGGATAGAATTTTCGCAATGCCGCCATAGCGCAAAGCAGAGTCAACGAGTCCTTTCCCCCCGATATTCCAACGGCAATTTTATCGCCCTCCTCAATCATTGAGTAGTCGTCAATCGCGCGTCTTGTAAAGCTTAATACGCGTTTCATATTTTCCATAATTTTATGTAGTCCTTTGGGTTAGTTCTTAAAGAATTCTTCAAAAGAGCAATTGTCGTAAACAAGCTGTGCGTCTTTTGAAAGTATATTGTTCTTGGCGTCCTCTCGGTTTGAGTGAAGGAAAAGATTTCGGGTCACGATTGAGCCTGAGGAAGCACCCTTTGTTGACTGTATGAGCACCATAGACGGCTCTTTTTGAGGAGTGGCGCAGACAAAGGTAATTCGCTTTGGCTCTAATTTATTTTCGCGCAAGGAAAAAATGAGGTCGCATAGCCTGTCAGGTCGCCACACGGTATAAAATTTTCCTCCGTGCTTTAACAGCCTATTTGCACAGGCACAAAAATCGCCAATATCGCCGCTTGTTTCGTGTCGTGCGATAAATTTTTCATCGGTTTGATTTCGCTTTCCGCTATCAAGCTTCATATATGGCGGATTGGCTGTAACATAATCAAGCTCACACAAGGTATCCTTAGAGGATATGGAGCGCAAATCGGCGCAAATGGGTATTATTTTATCTTCAAAGCCGTTCAGTGCGACATTCCTTTTTATTATATCCGCAAAGCTTTCCTGAATTTCTATCGCGTATGCCTCTGCAAGCTTTTCACGAGAAGCGCAGAGCAGAGGAATTATTCCCGTACCGCTGCCAAGGTCTGCCATTTTTGCGCGTTTGCTACCGCTCACATATGCAGAAAGCAAGAAGGCATCGCTTCCAAAGGTCAGCCCTCTGGTGTCTTGTATTAATTTCAAGCTTTGATTTATTTCGGTTATCGTTTCAGACATATAAAGCTCCGT
Organism: Eubacteriales bacterium; assembly: GCA_045588675.1. Taxonomy (GTDB): domain Bacteria; phylum Bacillota; class Clostridia; order Oscillospirales; family CAG-272; genus SVTX01. The sequence continues at coordinate 10,293 of JAZNER010000041.1, forward strand.
GCGCCGACTTAGGCGCTTCAATAGTTAATGAAGTTTAGTTTTTTAAGGAAAACGAGAGTAATAAGTAAATCGCACAATTGGGATTAGTGATTTTCACACCGCTCTCCAGTGCGCTTCTTTGTTCCAAAAGATAAAACAGCAAACGCCGAGGTTTACGGTTGAAACGAAAACCTCGGCGAAATAGTCAGGTATGTAATTTAAAATTATTCCTGAACAGGAGCGCTTACAGGACAAACCTCTGCGCAGTTTCCGCAATCGATGCACTTTTCAGGGTCAATAACGTACTTGTCATCGCCCTCTTCAATAGCCTCAACGGGGCACTCTGCTGCACAAGCGCCGCAAGAGATGCAATCTTCAGTAATCTTGTATGCCATGGTTATATACCTCCATAAATTTTATTACAATGATATTGTATCACATATCTTTGAATATTTCAACTACCTTTTAGAAAAAAGTTTTAAATTTTTTCTGGAATTTTTAATAAATCCATAGAATTTTGCTTATTATTGAATTTTTAGTCGTTTTTATCCTTTTGCTGTTCAGGACGCGAGATTAGTGTGACATCATCGCGCTTGAAAGCTACGGGTGGGGAATCGGGTTTGTCTTGAAGCTTGACCTTAACTATTGCGCCAAGCGGATTTATTTCGGTTACGACACCAACGCCCTCTGCGGTTTTCACCACCGAATCAACGGGCGGAGTTTTTGCGGTTTCCTCGACATAAGTTTTGTATTCGTACTGCAAGCAACACATAAGTCGTCCGCAGCAGCCCGAAATTTTGCCTGAATTGAGCGACAGATTTTGTTCCTTTGCCATTTTTATTGAAACCTGAACAAAGTCGGAGAGAAATGTCGAGCAGCAGAGCGGTCTGCCGCAAACTCCAAGTCCGCCCATAAGCTTTGCTTCGTCGCGAATACCTATTTGTCTTAATTCAATTCTTGTTTTGAACACGCCCGCAAGGTCCTTTACGAGCTCGCGGAAGTCAACTCTGTTGGCTGACGAGAAGTAGAACAAAAGCTTTGAGTTGTCAAATGAATACTGTGCTTCAATAAGCTTCATCTCAAGTCCGTGTGCGTTGATTTTTTCAGCACAGGTTGCAAATGCCTCAACTTCCTTTTGCTTATTATCCTTGTTATGCTCAATATCGGATTTATTTGCAATTCTTACGACCTCGCGCAAGGGAAGAACAAGAGAGGATTCCTTGACCTCAACAGCGGCACAGGCTACCTCGCCAAACTCAAGTCCGCGTGCTGTATCAACTATTACATATTGAGCATCAGTTAAGTCAAAGTTTTTTTTGTCAAAATAATAAATCTTTCCGTTTGGCTTGAAGCGTACGCCTGCAACACAAATTTTCGGGTCATTCTTGTCGTCCTCGATTGAAACTGTTACAATTGGCGTCAGCTCTTCATCTTGTGCAAATGTGTCAATTGACTTTTCATCAGTAATGTCGAGAATTACTTCGCTTGAGTCGATCGTGCTTGCAATCTCGGCTTTGATGGAATTTTTGTTGTTATTATTTTGTTTGTTATTCTGCTTATTTTTGTTATTCCTGTGCTTTTTCTTGTTATAATACGGCTTCTTAAAATTTTTGCCGTTTGATTGGCCTTGGGATTTTTCCTGTGTTTTATCGTTATTCATAAATACCTAACCCTTATTTTAAATTAACTTTGCCCTTTGCATCATAGTAAACAGGGCGAGCTTAATATTTGCATTTCTTTCAAGGTCGTCTGTTGCTATACGCGTTGAATCGTAAAGTGAAAACAAGCCCTGAGAGGTAAAATGTGTTGATAATTCTGCCGCGTTTTCTCTGTCCTCGAAAAAGCAAAGGCTTGCCGTATCGCTTTTTTTAAGTAAAATCAAGTCGCGCAACGCGTATTGTAAGAGCGAAATCTGATGAAGAATTTCGGGACGCTTGCTGCCAAGACTTGAGATAATATCAAATATCTGGTCGGGACGGGGAGATGCGAGCATAGATACTAATTTTTTTGCTTTGGCACGCATATCAAATACTTGTTTTCGCGTTTTCGTATCAAGCAAATCAAGTGCCTGACCTATACAACCGTCTGCAACAAACAATAGTGTTTCAAAGCTTTCCTTATCGTCATCCTTAAGCGCTCTGGCACGGCTGTCTGTTTTAAGTATAAAATCCTCAACCTCTTGCCTTGACAAACGCTTAGTGCGCAAAATCGGTGCACGGCTTTTAATTGTTTCAAGTAAGTTTGAGGAATTTTCGCAAATCAGAAAGAATACTATATATGACGGCGGTTCCTCGAGGGACAGAAGCAGAGCGTTTTGTGCTTGAATCGTCATACTGTCGGCAGAGTCAATAATATATGCCTTGATTGAAAGGTCGTTTGGCGCTATGCAGATACTGTTTTTTATATCTCTTATTGAGTCAATGCCAATTGAAGATTTTTCCCCTACAAAGCTGATATTTATTACATCGGGAGAACTGCCCGAAAGAATTTTTCTGCAAGGCAAGCACTCACCGCACGGCGCGCTTTGCCGAGAGCGGCATTCTATTGCGCTTACAACCTGTCGGGCAAAGGTGTGTCGCCCGCTACCGCGAGGGCCCTCAATAATGTAGGCGTGCGAGAGTGAATTATGCAAGATGTCCTGAGCAAGCCTTTCTGTCAGCTGATTATTTCCGACAAAGTCTTTAAAATAATTCAAGCAAGCTCACTCCCCTCAAAAAATAACTATTCAATTTATTATATCAAATAAAAGTATATTTGTCAAGTCGGCTTTAGCTGTTTGGAGAATTAAAATTTTCCCGTATTAGTTATTTTTGACATATATTTTACCAAAGATTTATAGAATTTGTGTATTGACACGGAGCGGTGATTTGTGATATAATTTTATTGTAATAATAACTGGAAAAAATCAAGCTGTTTTTTGGAATATTTTTCCAAAATTGACGACTGTTTATTCTCTGATTTCAAAATATATTTTATGATTTTGTTGGTTCTTTTAAAAAGCATACTTTGGTTAGGCAAAGGTTTTTCCAGAAAATAGAAAAGGAGAGCTTTTGTTATGTGCGCTTGCAGTTTCAATACCGACGCGTGCCTCTTCCACAGTGGAAATTCCAAGCGCGCGTACGAGCTTTTGGGAGCGCGCAGAGAAGGTGACTGTTATGTTTTCCGCGTGTGGTCGCCGAGCGCCACAGCTGCCTTTGTTGTAGGTGATTTTAACTATTGGGGTGAGGATTGTCCTATGGTTAAGATTACTCAAGCGGGCATTTGGGAGGCCAAAATTAATGCTTCAAGAATAAGTATCAATCAAAAATACAAATTTAAGCTTTATAATAAAAATCAGGTCTTTTACAAAGCAGACCCATACGGATTTTTTATGGAAAATTCGTCAAGTGGCGCATCAATTATCTCTGACATTTCGTATGAGTGGGGTGACAAGGCTTGGCTTGACAGTAGAAAACACATATGCGGCAAGAATTTTTACAATCAACCGATTAATATATATGAGGTGCATTTAGGCTCGTTTTTAAGGCGAGGTGACGGCGGCTATTATTCTTACAGCGACTTGTCGGCCGAGCTTATTCCATATATCAAGCAAATGGGATATACCCATATTGAGCTTCTGCCGATTTCTGAGCATCCCTGTGACAGCTCGTGGGGGTATCAGGTTGGTGGATTTTTTGCACCGAGCAGTCGATTTGGCTCTCCGATTGATTTTATGCGCTTTATTGATGACCTTCACCGTGCGGGAATAGGTGTGATACTTGATGTGGTATGCGCACATTTTGCAGTTGATGAGTTTGGACTTTCCTGCTTTGACGGTGAGGAAATCTATGGATATAAGAGTAAGGCGCTTGAAGGTCACTCGTGGGGAACTGAATTTTTTGATTTGGGTTGCTCAGAGGTTCAGTCGTTTCTGATATCGAATATTCATTTTTGGGCTGAAAAATACCATATCGACGGACTACGTCTTGATGCGGTTTCTGCTATGATTTACGAAGAAGTAAACGGCGAGAGATGTGAAAATCTTGAAGGTATTGAATTTGTCAAGCGACTCAACCGAGAAATGAAGGCTTCTTTTCCTGATATTTTAATGATTGCCGAGGAGTCAAGCGCATTTCAAACCGTGACACGGGACGGCGGTCTTGGATTTGACTTGAAGTGGAATATGGGTTGGACTTATGATAGCCTTTCATATATAAAAAAGCCATTTGATGAAAGAAAGAATAATCACAGGGATTTGACTTTCCCAACGATGTACGCATACGACGAGCTTTTTGTATTGCCCTTATCGCACGATGATGTGGCACGCGGAAAGGGCTCACTTATAGGTAAAATGAGCGGTGACTATTGGCAAAAGTTTGCTTCATTGCGACTTTTTGCTCTATATCATATCGCTTCCGTTGGCAAAAAGCTAACCTTTATGGGAAATGAAATTGCGCAGTTTGACGAGTGGAATTGTGACAGCGCAATACAATGGTCATTGCTTGATTTTGATGCTCATGCAAAGCATCAGATGTATATATCCGAGCTAAATCATTTTTATCTTGAAGAGCGTGCTCTTTGGGATAATGACAGTTCAAAGGATAGCTTTTGCTGGCTTGACGCCGAGCGAAGCGAGGAGAATATCGTTGCATTTACTCGCAAATCAAGGCTTGGAGAGGAGCTTGTTTTTCTTCTTAATTTTTCGCCCAAGGCTTACCGCGAATATATCTTAAAGCTTTTTTGCGGCGGCGAATATGAGGAAATCTTTAACACCGACAGTCAAAGATTTGGCGGTAGCGGATTTGTAAATGACGGTATTATTTACTGTAATGATATGGGCGACCGATGTTTCGGGATAAATGTAAAGCTACCGCCTCTCGGAGCTATCGTATTAAAGCGTAGAGCATAAAATACTTTTAGTGTTTCTTTTAAAATTTATATAAAGAGGAGATGTTTTCATGTTTAAGAAAAAAGAATGTGTGGCAATGCTGCTTGCAGGAGGACAAGGCTCGAGGCTCTATGCCTTAACTCAAAAAACCGCAAAGCCTGCAGTTCCCTTTGGCGGGAAGTACAGAATTATTGACTTCACGCTATCAAACTGCATAAATTCGGGCATTGACACGGTAGGAGTGCTTACTCAATATCAACCTCTTGTTTTGAATGAATATATAGGCAACGGTCAGCCTTGGGACCTTGACCGTGTTTTCGGCGGGGTGAATATTCTTCCCCCGTACCAAGGACAGAAGTCTGCCGATTGGTATAAGGGAACAGCAAACGCGATTTATCAGAATATGGCGTTTATCAACAGATATGATACTGATTATGTACTTATTCTGTCAGGCGACCACATATACAAGATGGACTATGCAAAAATGCTCCAATACCACAAGGAAAAGGGAGCAGACTGTACTATTGCCGTAATTGATGTTCCAATTGAAGAGGCAAGCCGTTTTGGAATTATGAGTACAAATGAGGATAATTCAATTTATAAGTTCTCGGAAAAGCCAAAGAACCCCGACAGCACAAACGCGTCAATGGGTATTTATATATTCAATCGCGAAAAGCTTGAAAAGTATCTCGAAGAGGACGAGGCAAATCCTGAGTCGTCAAATGACTTTGGAAAGAACATAATTCCGACAATGCTTCACGCGGGTGAAAAAATGTTTGCATATCCATTTGAGGGATATTGGAAGGATGTAGGAACGATATCTTCCTTGTGGGAGGCAAATATGGATTTACTTGGCAAGGAACCAACTCTTGACCTTAACGATAAGGATTGGAAGATTTATTCAAGGAATTTGTCGGGCGCACCGCAATATATCGGCGAGGGCGCAAAAATAGAAAATTGCTATATTACCGACGGCTGTGAGATTTACGGAACTGTAATAAATTCTGTTCTCGGCGCGGGTGTTAAGGTTATGGCGGGCGCTTATGTAAAGGACAGTGTTATTATGGGTGATGTAACAATCGGCGCCGGAAGCGTTGTGAATTACTCTATTCTTGACACGGGCGTGGAAATCGGAGCAGGCGCTACTATAGGAGCGGCACGAGAGAGATCAAGCGGTATTACGGTGATTGGTGCAGACGTTGTAGTTCAGAGCGGTTCAACAATTCGCGACGGCGAAATTGTTTCGGATAATTGAATAAGGGGGTAAGAATTATGACTGCAGTAGGACTTATATTTTCAAATATACACGACAACAGTGTTCCTGAGCTTACGAGAATGAGAACGATAGGCAGTGTGCCCTTTGGCGGCAGATACCGTCTTATAGACTTTGCTATTTCAAGCATGGTAAACTCGAATATATCCAAAATCGGCGTGGTTACGCACAACAACTATCAGTCGCTCCTTGACCATCTTGGCAACGGTAAGGACTGGGATTTGGCTCGCCGTTCGGGAGGCATAAAGATTTTGCCGCCATATATATCCTCTTTTGAAAACGCTGCTTCAAACAAGTACTATACGTCAAGACTTGAAGCGCTTATGGGAACGGTTAATTTCCTTAATCACTGCAAAGAGGATTATGTTGTAATGTCAGACTGTGACGTTATCTGCAACATAGATTTGAACGAGGTTATTGAAGCACACGCGCAGAGCGGAGCAGATATAACATTTGTAACTAAAAAGACCGACCTCGCAGGCGTTAACCGTAAGGAAACCGTCGTTTCTATCGAGTGCGACAAGGACGGAAATATTACCGAGATGTTTGAGCGTCGGGTAGGAGAGGGAATTGAGAGGATTTACATTAATATCCTCGTTGTTGAGCGCACAAGGCTGCTTTCAATAATAGAAGATGCTATCGCGAAGGGATATAATAGCTTTTTGCGTGATATCGTAATCAGAAATTTGGGCAAGATGAGCTTCAAGGCATATGATTATGCAGGCTGGTATGCTCAGATTGGCTCTATGGCGGGTTATTTTGATTGCTCTATGAAAATGCTTCAGAGCAATGTAAGAGAGCAGTTGTTCGGACTTAAAAACCGCCCTGTGCTTACTAAGGTTCGCAATTCCGCACCCACGAGATATCTTGAAGGCGCAAAGGTGATAAATTCAGTTGTTGCTGAGGGCTGTATAATTGAAGGAACTGTTGAAAATTCAATCATTTTCCGCGGTGTTCATATTGGACGGGGAGCGGTTGTCAAGAATTCAATCTTGTTCCAGGATACTTATGTTTGTCCGAATGTTAAGCTTAATTGTGTAATTACCGATAAAAATGTTGCGATCCGCGACGGCAGAAATTTGTCGGGACATGAAAGTATGCCGTTTTATATCGGCAAGCAGATGACAGTTTGATTTTGAAAAATTGGGGAAAAATTAAATCAGCTTTTATCTAAAGAAAGGTTAAAATACGAAAAAATGAAAAAAATATTATTTGTAGGTGCTGAGGTTATGCCGTTTGCGGCAACAGGCGGTCTTGGAGATGTTATGGGTTCGCTTCCCGCAGCAATTAAGGAGAAAGAGAAGGGGCGAGTTGATGTCAGGGTTATTATGCCTCTTTATGCTTCCGTAAGCGACGAGTGGCGCTCAAAAATGAAAACCGAGGCAGAGTTTACAGTGGCTCTTTCCTGGCGTAAAATATATTGTGGCATAAAAAGCTTGGAAAAGGACGGAGTTATCTATTACTTTATAGATAATGAGTATTATTTTAAGCGTGGTGCGCTTTACGGGTTCTTTGATGACGGAGAAAGATACGCCTATTTTTGCAAGGCGGTAATGGAAGCGATGATCAAGCTTGACTTCTATCCCGATGTCCTTCACGCGAATGATTGGCAAGCGGCTCTTACGGTAGTTTATCTCAATACAAAATACCGTTATGTAGGCGGTTTTGAAAACACAAAGAGCGTTTTCACAATTCACAACATTGAGTATCAGGGTAAATATGACTTCTCAATTCTCGGAGATGTTTTTGATATGGGCCCCGAGTATTATTCGCTTATGAGATACGATGACTGCATAAACTTGGTAAAGGCGGCTGTTGAGTGCGCAGACAAGGTTTCAACAGTTAGCCCTCGTTATGCGGGTGAGATCCAAGGATATGAACACTCGCACGGGCTTCATCACGTCCTGTATCGAAATTCTGATAAGCTGTCAGGAATTTTGAACGGAATTGATTATAATTATTATTCTCCTGCTCGTGACACGGTGATTGCCAAAAATTATGACAGACGCAGCTTTGTGAGCGGAAAGGCTGAAAACAAGCTTGCCTTGCAAAGAGAATACGGTTTGCCCGAGAGGGCAGACGTGCCTATGCTTGCAATTATTTCAAGACTTGCAAGCCACAAGGGACTTGACATAGTTGAGCAGATCGCCCACAGGCTTGTAGGGGAAAATGATGTTCAGCTTGTGATTTTGGGCAAGGGAGAGGGCAGATATGAGCATTTCTTCTATGAGCTCGAACAGCAATTCCCCCAAAAAGTAAGAACATTATTGACATATAACCGCGATTTGTCTAAAAAAATCTACGCGGCGGCTGATATGTTTATTATGCCTTCACTCAGTGAGCCTTGCGGTCTGGCACAGATGATTGCCTCGCGCTACGGAGCTGTGCCGATAGTAAGGGAAACAGGCGGTCTTGCGGACTCAATCAAGGGATATTGGGTGAACGACGGAGAGATTTGCGGTAATGGCTTTACCTTTGCAAATTATTCATCTTATGAGCTTTATGACCGTATTTGCGCAGCACTTGAGCTTTACCGTGACCGCGCGCAGTACAAGAAGCTTACAAGCAAAATTATGGGTACTGACTTCTCTTGGGGAGTTTCTGCAGGGAAGTATATGGATATGTATAATTCGCTTTGAAGGTATCCCTTTAATAACCGTAAACTCTTCGGGGTTTAAAATAAAAACAAATAAAACAAAATGTTTAATTGTGGAGTAAAAACAATTAAACCGGAAAGGCTTTACCCAATGAATTCAAAAAATCCAAACCAGAATTCTGTTAAAGAGAATATTGAAACTAAGCTGTCACGCTACTTTGGTTGTACACCCGCGGAGGCTTCTGACGAGCAGATGTACAAGGCGGTAGCTATGACTATTCGTGACATTTTAACAGAGAAGCGCGGAGCATTTAAAAAAGAAGTAAATCAGGCGGGAGCTAAGCGCGTTTACTATATGTGCATGGA
>JAZNER010000042.1:0-4346 GCA_045588675.1 Eubacteriales bacterium
GTAGAGCAGAGGACTGAAAATCCTCGTGTCGTTGGTTCGATTCCGATCGGAGGCACCATATATGCGGATTTAGCTCATTTGGTAGAGCGCGACCTTGCCAAGGTCGAGGTGGCGGGTTCGAGCCCCGTAATCCGCTCCAAAGAAAAAAGGTACGCAATGCGTACCTTTTTTCTTTTGGAATATATGCAAAGGGGCTCGAATGGGAGCGGTAGTGAATTGACAGCCCGGTGGGCTGTCAAGAGCCGCAGGTGACCGAGGAGCGTAGCAAAGCCGTATCGAAGGCGGCTTTGCGATGTCGCGACGAGAAGAGCCCCGTAATTTGAGGTAGTAAGTAATAGTGAATAGTGAAGAAGTGAATTACGCAAAGCGTACCTTTTTTCTTTTGTAATATATGCAAAGGAGCTCGAATAGGAGCGGAAGTGAATTGACAGCCCGGTGGGCTGTCAAGAGCCGCGACTGACCGAGGAGCGATGTCGCGACGAGAAGAGCCAGTAATCCGCTCCATAACAAAAAGGGTACGCAAAGCGGACTACTCATAAGGAAGTTTAATCTCTCTTTGTAGGGACCAGCGTCCTCGACGGTCCATTACAATAATTGCATTGCAGAAAACAAAGATTAACCCCGACGGATTTTTAATGGTCTGTCGGGGGATATTTATTTCCATCGTTCAATCAAAAAGTCGTTTTCTTTGGTTTCTTTCACTGAATATTGCTTTTGACATACAGAACAGAAGAATTCTATATGAGTAAATTTCATATTACCTTTTACAGTTATATCAGCAACTTCAAAATCATAGTTTTTTGCTTCTTCAGAATCAGAATGTATGATCTGTGATACTTTCTTGCGAATCAGTTTTTCTCCACAGTAAGGACAATAGTGCTTTTTTAAATATACAAAAATTGGATTTTCGCATGTAAATCTACACCCTTTTATTTTCATAATTCCCTCCACTTCGCTTTTATCGCCAGTTTCGCATTTGTTTTACAAATGCATCGGGCAAAGTCCATACCCCTTATTTTTGTAGGGCGGGGGTTTACTCCCGCCGCCTTGTTGGCTTAGATCCTATGTTACGGCGGGAGCAAGCCCCCGCCCTACGATATACCTCATTATAACACAAATCGGCAGAGAAAACAATATCTCTGCCGAAATCTGTTTGTAGGGGCGACCATTGGTCGCCCGCTTTTTTTGCGGTTGTTTGCGGGAGATCAATGATCGCCCCTACGAGGAACCCAAACATCCTTATGAGAACCAGCCTAAGCGTACCTTTTTTCTTTGTTTTATATCTAAAGTCGGGTTGGAGCCTGTCAAAGCGGATTTCGTCTGCAATCTATCGAGCAATATTTGGGTTGTCGGTTCTTCCTAAAAGATAATCGATCGATACGTGAAAGTAATCAGCTATTTTAATAAGCTCGTTTATGCCAGGTTCTCTCTCGCCGGTTTCGTATCGGCTGATAGTGTTTTGACTCATATTCAGATCCATCGCCAGCTTCAGTTGAGAAATATTGCGGGATTTTCTGATTTCTCTCAATTTCATATAATCACCCCTTGACAATATTATCCCACAATGGTATAATACTAATATCCCATTATGGTATATTTTGTCCAAAGAAAGGGGCATTATGTGGCTTTTTATGCTTTTGGAACCATAAAATACCGCAGTCATTTTAAAAGAGTATCTTTGCAAAGATATGAATTATTTGTTGTTTTTATTGACTCATAACGCGCTTTATGTTATAATATGTCAGCGAAAGTCCAAGAGGAGGATATGACGCTTGGAAAAAGATGAATTATTGCTTAATTATATCAAATTTGACCTTGCCACCGTTGTCGGCATAAAAATGAAAATCCTTGCAGGGTGGAGAATGGCATTTATATGGCCATTTACACTTATTGCAATAATATCGGGTGTTGTACTGAAAAATATCTGGATAGCTCTTGCGATTTTTGCCGTTGCGCTTTACCATATAATCAGATTTATAATTGGCAACAAAAAATACAAATCCTTATTGAAAAAAATCGGATCGGCCGAAAGAGATCAATTTACCATTTCGCTTGACTATCTTACGAAAGTAGAAACCGAAACGGTGTATCAGCCAAGTATGAGGGCATCGTCGGCAGGATTGCGCAATCCTGCGTTTGCGGAGGTTCTCAATTTCTGCTTTGAATCGGGCCGTAAATGGCGAGTGCCCGAGGTCGATTTCCATTATAAATGGAGTGAAAATTATATTTTCAGCATTGTGGGTATTCTTAATGCATTTGGCAGGGGAGGAGATTTTTATTACGTTTCCCTTAAGGATAGCCCTGATATCGCGTATGTTTATCCCTGCGATTTCTTTTCTCTAGGCGAAGGACTGAATTGCGATATTTACGAATAAAGCAATTTTCCAAAACCGCAAATTTAAAATCAAATTAAGAAATTCTTATAAGGAGAAATAAAAATGAAAAAACTTACAGCTTTGCTTCTCGCACTTTTGATGACACTTTCCATGTTTGCTTGCGCCCAAAATCCGTCCGACAATGATGATGTCAAGGACACAGGTGACGATGCACAAAAGCAGACCGAAAAAGAAACGGAAAAAGAAACGGAAGCTGAAAAGACTGCCGAGCTTTCCCGCGGACATATTGACGGCGACGTTTATACAAACGATTATCTCGGATTTTCTTTCGAAAAGCCCGCTTCGTGGGTTTATTCCACCGATGCGGAGATCGCGGCTGCCTTTAATCTCAGCATAGATGAATTTTTTAATGAAAAATATAGGGAAGCTCTCGAAAAGACAGGTTCGATTTACGATATGATGGTAACCGACGTTCTTACCGGCTCGAATGTTATTGTCGGATACGAGAACCTCACTATGTCCAATATTACCGAAGAGGTGTATTTTGAGGCGCTGAAGGAGCAGTTTAAGAATATCACAACCATGACCGTCGATTTCCCCGACGAGTATGAAAAAATCACTCTCGGTGAAAGCGTATTTAAAAAGGCTGTTTGTGTTACCACTGCATACGGCACATCTCTCACTCAGGTGTATTATGTCCGCAAGGTGGATAAGTACATGGCATTTATAATTGTTACCATTCCCGCAGGATACACCGTTGAAGAAGTTGAGGCAATGTTCAAGTAATATTGCATCGGCGCAATCAGACTTGTTTTGGCACAAAACACATCAAAGTCGGTCGGTATATATCGACCGACTTTGTATTTTTGTCGATATGATCAGAAAAATTACCCAAATATTTTTTAAAAAAAGCATTGACAAAAAAGGTATGCCGTGGTATAATATTCACGTTCCAAAAACGGCGCCATAGCCAAGCGGTAAGGCAGAGGTCTGCAAAACCTTTATTCCCCGGTCCGATTCCGGGTGGCGCCTCCATACGCGGATTTAGCTCATTTGGTAGAGCGCGACCTTGCCAAGGTCGAGGTGGCGGGTTCGAGCCCCGTAATCCGCTCCAAAGAAAAAAGGTACGCAACGCGTACCTTTTTTCTTTGGAAATATAGAAAGGGGCTCGAATAGGAGCGGGAGTGAAGCCGAGACTGACCGAGGAGCGATGTCGCGACGAAGCCCTGTAATTCACATCATAAAATCCCACACGCAAAGGCTCCTTCTCATAAGGAAGTTTAATTAAACTTGATTCGCAGAAAACAAATAATTAACCCCAACAGATAAAAAAGTCTGTTGGGGTTTATTTTATTCTGTTAGATAAATTTGGATTGGCTTATTCAATTTCTGTACGGATAGTAAATACATTAGGAAGATTGAAAATATCCTTTTTCAAGAACAGTGGGTAAAAATACTCATCTTTCAATCTTTCAAACCCTAACCATTCAAAGGTGTGGGTGCGGTGACCTTCATTTGATGTGAATTTTTCGCCTCTTGTCAATAAGTCCGTATCTGTGATATCCATTAAGAAGTAGATGCATAGTTCGTGATAATTAAGATTGTCGACATCTTCCGTAAAAAACGCTTGATTTAACCAAAGCGGACGTACAATCTTAGGTGTAACGTCCAATTCCTCTTGAATCTCTCTAATAACGGCATTTTCCGCAGTTTCACCAATTGCAACTCTTCCGCCGGGCAGATAGTAATATGGCGATCTATCGTCATGCATTGCCAAGATTCTTTCGTCAGAAATCATCATAGCACAAACTCTATAATTGAATTTTTCATTACCTGATTTGAAAGATATATCCATTTTCTCACACCCCTTCAAATTCTTTTCTGCTATACTGTTTTATCGCCAGTTTCGCCTTTGTATTACAAAAGGCTTCGGGCAAAGCCCATACCCCTAAGCTACGCGCGTCCTTAGGCTCTCCCTTTGGGAGAGCTCCCGCGATAGCGGGTGAGAGG
>JAZNER010000043.1:0-13894 GCA_045588675.1 Eubacteriales bacterium
TCCGACTTCATTTATATAATTTCGGCAACCTTCCCGTTTTCGTTTCTTACGGAACAAAGAGAAAAGTTAACATAATAGACAAGCAGGGCAATATAAAGGTAAACAAAATGATTGACCTTAAAATCGTAACAGACGAGCGCACCTGCGACGGCTTTGAATATGCAACCGCCTTCAAATGCTGGAAAAAATACATCGAAAATCCCGATTTCCTGACTTCACCCCCTGAGGTTGTAAACGAGGATATAGACTAATCAACATAAAGTTTAAATTCAAACAATCAATTGTTTTTTAGATCAAAAAAACAAGCAACAGTCTTTTTTAACGGCAGCTCTTTTCCTACGAGCCCCGTGGACTGTTGCTTGTTTTTATCAGTTCATTATTTTAAGCCGTTTAATCAGGTTAATCAGTTTAATTAGTTTAATACAATTTAATCAAAACTGCGCCGTATTCGCTGATGTTCAGCAATAGGCGTTTTTTCATTCCAGACAAGGCGACCGTGTCGGCAAGCGTCATATTTTTTACCCCATCGAGCATATAAATATCGGCTGAATAGACATTGTCAGGTATTTCTTCAAGCCTTAAGTCAACGACCGTACAGCCGCCAAAAGAAGCAAGGTAGCAAAAGCCCTCTCCCTTATCGGACAGTGCCGCCGAGGCATAAATCCCGCTATGTCTAAAGCCGTCCTGCTGTTCGCTTATGCAAAGCACCGAATTTTTCGCGCAATAAAGCTTGCCGTATGCTTTGAATGAGTAAAAAGGCTTTTCGGGATTGCCAAATCTGTCGGCAAAATCGCACCAAGGAGAAATATACGGCTGCGCGTCATAATGACAGGCTACCGAAACCTCCGGAATTTGGTTCAGCTTCAGCATAAGAGCCGCCGAATATGCCGCTCCGCGAACAGAACGCCTGTTATCAAAAAATTTTTCTTTTACAATGCTATCACCCCGTGGTGACACAAGACTGTTGACGCTTCTACATTCTGTTCCATCAAGGCTGACATAGCCCCACGCGCCAATCACGATCTCTGTTTGTGCAAAGCCCATATTCTTTAGATAGGCTATGCACAGTAAAAGCTCTTCTCCAAATTCCTCGATATTGTCGTTAAAGCAGGATAGCGATATAAAGTCAAGCGGAGTTCTGTTTTTGCGGCAGAATTTCACGAACTCGCGCGCCGCCTCTGAAAATTCTTCAAACAGCATGCCACCGACCTTTATTTGCCCGTCAACAAGCTTGACTGCCTCTGCAACACGGCGGTAAAGCTCAAATTCAAGCTCAAAATCCTTGATATTTAAGTGCTTGTCGTGATGCCATATTTCAAAATATTCTATTCCATAGGCAAATCCATCTGCCCAATAATCGTTATAATGCTTGACAATGTTCGCGCAAATTTTACTGTAAAGGCTCAGATTTTCGGGAACAGAAATGCTTTTTTCGTCAAAAAATCTATCTCTGCTCTCTCCAAGTCTGTAAATGACCTTTGCTCCCGAATTATACGCCGCCGCAACATATTTATCACTTTGAGAAAAATCGTAATTTTCTTCAAGCGACGGGTCAGCATTCATATCCTTAAAAATTCTCGAAACATCAATAGCACACGAGGAATACGCTCCGTCGGTTTCGTCAAATCTTACATAAGGCACACCGATCTCTCGGAACATATGCGTCAGATCCGAGCCGTACGACTGCGGGCCGTTGCACATAGCGTGCATTGGCTTTATTTTGCCTGTCGGAATTGAAAAATCAACCTTAACTACCGCGTGCTGAGGCTTGGGAAGAATTTTTTTCTCTTTTTTCACCTTTTTGACGCTCTCGACCGGCAAGTCGGCGTCATCCGGCTGTTTAGCCCCTCGAGCCCGATCAGATTCGTTGCCCATATTCATTCTTCTGAGCTTTTCTTCCTGCTCGGCTTGATACAAAGCAGCCCTCTCGCCCGCGCTCAGTCCGTCGCGAGCCTTTGGTCTTCTCGGCATATTCTTCCCTCCTCACTATAATTTTTTAAAATTCAATTAAAATCTTAAATTAAAACGCCCAAAGTCCGTTTTTGAATATTTCAAATTCGCTGCCGTCGCGCTTAATGCCTACAATAGACATATCGTCCGTTCCAACCATAAAGTCAACGTGAATGCTTGAGTCATTAACACCCATTTCCTTCAGCTCCTCGTTTGTATATTTATCGTAATCGACAACTGTATTTGAATATCCTCTGCCTACGGCAAAGTGGCAGGAGGCATTCTCGTCAAACAAGGTTTCATAAAACATTATTCCGCTCTCGCGAATAGGCGAATTATAAGGAACAAACGCACATTCGCCAAGCATTGCCGCTCCTTCGTCAACTGAAATCATAGTTTTGAGCAGCTCCTCATTTTTCTCTGCCTTTGCCTCAACAGCTCGTCCGTTTTCAAAGCGAATGCTGAAATTATCAATAATCTCGCCTCTCCAGGAAAGCGGCATTGAGGAATAAACTATACCGTCTGCGACACCCGCCTTAGGAGTTGTGAAAACCTCTTCTGTCGGGATATTCGGGTTGAAATATTCTCCGAAAAGGCTATTTTCTCCGCCGCCCTGGAAGCTGCCCTTATCCATAAGACCAACTCGGAGGTCTGTTCCGTTGCCTGCCTTATAACGAAGCTCAACCAAGTCCGCACTGTTCAGCACCTCACATCTGTGAGCAAAGCTCTTATTGTGCTTGTCCCATTGTGCAACCGCGTCAAGAAGCTTTCCGTCCTTATCAATTACTCTTGAAGTAAAGAGGATTGCATTCCAAAGCTTTTCAAGCGCAACAGATGTGCGGGTATTTGGGAACACCTTTTTAGCCCAAGCCTCGCCAGGAACTGCAGCGATACACCACTTATATTTATTCTCCATTTTATCTCTGTACGGCTTTGTAACCTTCATTCTGGAAATCATAGCCTTAGAGTATTTTGCCTGATTAATTCCGCGAAGTCCGTCGGGGTCGTCGCTCACTATGTGAAGCATAGCGGGGTTCTTTTCAAGTCTGTACTTTAATTTTTCCTCTTCAAATGCTTCAACCGTGCCAAGCATCTTGGCGCTCATATTGTTGACATTAAGCTTAGTAAGCGGCAAATATGACCACTCAACCAAAACTCGAGCTGCCTTTGCCCGATAGCACTCCTCAACAACCATCTTAACAAATTCGGGCTGGTCAAGTCCCGCATTAACAATAACAATATCACCCTTTTTAACTGCAATTCCGCTTCTTACAAGCAATCTTGCATATTCTTTTAAAAATGTTTTCTTCATAATAAAGCCTTTCGTCATTTTTTAACTTATAATATATTATAGCATATTTTCACAGATTTGTCACCTTTTTTTAAATAAATTATTGTAAATTTCAAAAAATAATGATATAATAAAAATAACAGTACGGCAAAGGAGGAAAGATCCAATATGCTTTATCACATCAAACGCACATTTATGCTAAAAGAGGCTCAGGACAGCCTTCCGCTTGACAGAAAGCCGCAGTCACTCTTTATTGAGTGTATGATTTTTCTGCTTGTAGCTTTTATTTGCATGCTTCCGCAAGGATTTGTGTCTTTTGTCGCGTCGTTTATAATTATTATGACCGACCCCTCATACATTGATATGATCGCATCAGGCAATATTGACGAAACGGCACTCACCGAATACACTGATAATCTACTGCAAAATTTACCGCCTTGGTATATGGCTGTACTGCTTTCGGCGTCAGGCTTTATGATTTTAGGTGCAATTATTTATTGCAAGGCAATACAAAAACGCTCTTTCTGCTCGGTAGGATTTGTAAAGCGCGGTTTTATTGTTGAGTATCTTGTCGGTGCGGCGATAGGACTTCTAATGATTTTTTTGCCGGTCCTCGCGTCAGTCTTGACAGGCTGTGTAAAAATCACAGTATCAAAAAGCATAAGTCCATTAATATTATTCATTTATTTGCTTGCGTTTATCCTTCAGGGGATGGGAGAAGAAGCTCTTTTCAGAGGGTATTTTATGACCTCGATTGCAAGGAAGCATAAGATCTGGATTGCAATAATTGTAAGCTCACTTATGTTTTCGATTTTCCACACAAATAACGCCTCTTTCGGAATAATTCCCTTTATCAATATAACCTTGTTTGGAATTTTCGCCGCCGTTTATATGCTCAAAAGAGGAAGCATATGGGGTGTCGGAGCAATTCACTCGCTATGGAACTTCGGTCAAGGAAATATTTTCGGTCTTAATGTCAGTGGAAACGGGCAAATGCCCTCGCTCTTCACTGCCGAGCAGGCAGGCTTTGGCAAAATTTTAAGCGGTGGTGAGTTCGGGCCCGAGGGCGGTCTTGGAGCAACCGTTGTCCTGCTTACAGCAATTCTTTTGGCACTTGTAATGCCGACAAAGAAAAGAGAGATTGCGGAGTAATCGAAGAGAATAAAGCAGAACAATTTTAAACTATAAAATTTAGACAGTAAAAGCAATCAAGCGGCTTGCCGAAATATCGGCAAGCCGCTCTTTGTCAAATTATTCAGTTAAACTCAATCAGTAAAATTTCTGTTGAAAAATTACTTCGCAGAACCTGTCTGGATAGAGTTTTCGTAGCTCTCGATCATCTTCTTAACCATCTGACCGCCGATAGAACCAGCCTGACGAGCTGTGAGGTCGCCGTTGTAGCCCTGGTTAAGAGGAACACCTACTTCGCTTGCTGCCTGCATTTTGAACTGTTCAAGAGCCTTCTTCGCTGACTTGTTTGCCATAATTATTCTCCTTATTATATCTTTTGCGTAAACCTTACCAAAAGATTTATCTCTTAAAAATCTATATTAAATCGAGCATACACCGCAAGCCGTCACAAAATCCGATTTCGGCGCTGCGGTGTAAAATTTTCATTATCTCACATCCGAACCGCTCGCAATTTTAACTTGCTTTGCATCTCTGCTATTATTTTTGACACTTCGTATTTTTATATGTATGGCAAAATTAGGATTATGAGCTCTCTAAAAGCTCTCTACCGAACAAAAAATCAAACAAAAAATTTTTAATCATTTTTTAAGAAAAATGCCTATTCCGTTTTCTTTTTTCTTTTTAAATGCAAGGGTTTTGTCAAATTCTACCAGCGGTAGAATTATAATTTTACGCTCGGTAGAGCTGTGCTCAACGGGGGCTCTACCGTCAACTACTAACAGTTGCTTGACTTCAAGGCAAAACAATTGTATTATATTAACATAGCCTGCTTTGGCCTTCTGCGGCTATCAGGCCAATGAAGTCTTTATAGGCATTAAACCAACTAATCGAAAGGAAATTCAATATGAATAACACTCAAAAGGCAAAAGAAATAATCCCTATCTTCTTTGCGGTTGATGACAGATATTCGGCGTACCTGACTGTTGCGATGCGCTCATTGATTGATAATAGCAGTAAGAAGTACGACTATCATATAAACATTTTGATTGACACTCTCAGCGAGCAAAACAAGGAAACGCTACTATCCTTAAGAGAAGATAATATAAAAATTGAATTTGTCAATGTAGCCGACAAGCTAAAATCACTTTGTGAGAAGCTTCATCTGCGCGATTATTATACAAAAGCCACCTATTACCGCTTTTTCATTCCCGAAATGTTTCCCGAGTTTAAGCGCGGAGTATATCTTGACTGCGACATAGTGCTAACGCGAGATGTTGCGCAGCTTTATCACGCGATACTTGGAAACAATTTGGTAGCGGCGATTACCGATGAAATTATTACCGACATTGAGTGCTTTGCAGAGTATTCCGAGGTTGTTTTGAATATTCCGAGAAACAAGTACTTTAATGCAGGTATTCTTGTTATGAACCTTGAGGAAATGAGAAAAATTCATATTGAGCAAGAATTCGCAAAGCTTCTTGGGGAAAAAACCTACCGTGTTGCTCAAGATCAGGATTACCTGAATGTATTATGCTACAACAAGGTAACATATATGAATAAAAAGTGGAATAAAACTCCTATGCCCTACTCAGATCCCGATGATATTCCTTATATCGCTCACTACAAGATCAACTACAAGCCTTGGAAGTATGACAATATTGTTTACGGTGATTTATTCTGGGAATACGCTAAGAAAACGCCCGTATATGATGCTTTATTAGATGCAAAGGACAAAGTTACAAGCAAGGATGTTACTATTGACCAAAAGCAATATGAAAATCTTATGCTAATGGCATTGGACGAAGTTGAAGCGTATAGAGCAGAAAGCATTGAAGAAAATACGGAAGACAGCAATCTTGTTTTCGCGGAGGCTTAAATTATGAGTATATCCAAGGAAAGATTAGAAATCTTTAAAAAAATTGAAGAATACGAAGCTTGCGGATATTTTGACCGAGATGTTGAAAACGACCCGCCGACACGCCCGTTGAAGGCAGGCGAGGTCGATTATACAGGTGAGAAGCTCAGCACAAGATTTGGCGCAAAAATTGCCAACCTTGTCGGCAAGGCATATTTTGAAAAGCGCATTAAAAAAGGTGATTTTGTTTTAAAAGAAGTTAAAGGTAGCGAAAACTATCTTCAAATTGCAGAAAAAGGAGCATTCATCACCTGCAATCACTTTAACGCGTTTGATAATTACGCCCTTTACCGCGCTATCGCGCCTATGCTTGACGGCAAAAACCTTTATAAAATCATCAGGGAGGGTAACTACACATCCTTCAAGGGACTTTTCGGGTATTTGTTCCGCCATTGCAATACCCTTCCGCTTTCGTCATCAATTCCTTGCCTTAAAGAGCTTATGGCGGCAATACACAAGCTACTCTCTCGCGGCGAAAAAATTCTCATATATCCCGAGCAGGCTATGTGGTACAATTACCGAAAGCCGCGCCCCTTGAAGCTTGGCGCATTTCGCTTTGCGGCAAAAGAAAACGCACCTGTTCTGCCAGTCTTCATAACTCTTGAAGACACAGACAAGGCGGACAGTGACGGCTGTCCCGTGCAAGCCTACACAATACACATTCTGCCCCCGATTTTCCCCGACGAAAAGCTTACTGTAAGAGAAAACACCGAAATGATGTGCCGCAAAAACTATGAATTATGGAAGAATACCTATGAAAGCGTTTACGGCAAGCCGCTTGAATATACGACAGAGGGTGAAGTAAAAATATGCTCTATTTAATAGTAATTATACTCGCAACAGCATTGTCGGCAGCCATCAACATTCTGCTCTCTTCAATGACTGCCGAAAATATATATTATATTTCTCTTTCGTCGCTCATAGCAACTATATCGGTAATTCTGATTGACGGTCTTGGTGCGCTTATAATCCGCCGTCTTTTCCCAAAATCGCTATTTGCGCCTCACAGAAAGATTTTCGCAGTATCGAAAAATGAGTATCAATTTTACCGAAAGCTTAAAATCAAGCGTTGGAAGGATAAAATTCCCGAGCTTGGCGGATTTACAAGCTTTCATAAGGACAAGCTTGCAAGCACATCCTCTCCCAGCTATCTTGAAAGATTTTTACTTGAATCAAATTACGGCGTAATCATTCATATCCAAAATGCAATATTCGGATTTTTGATTTTGTTTATCCCATTCTGCCATTCCCCATCAATATGGGTTCCCGTATTTATAGTTAATTTTATTTTAAGCCTGCTTCCCGTTGCTGTTTTACGATATAACAGCTACACGCTCCTGCGGCTATATAATCGCGCACTCAAAAAACAAGAAGAAAAAAATTAAAGAGGATTTGTTAAACAAATCCTCTTTTTATGATTTTTTACCTATGATAGACCACAAGACAATTATCAACTGCCCCGGAATTCCAAGCAGATATATTTGCCAGATATTAAATCCTGCGCCGAGCACGGTAAGATGCACCGAGCAAATAAGCGCCCAAGTCAGCAGAGAAACTATCAGATAATTCCTTCGCTTATTGAACCAGATCGAATTGAACACCAGCCACACGATCATAGATACCCAGAACGCATAAACAAATGATATCCAATGCCAAGCGACATTGTCAACCGCAATATCTATCACTATAAAAACAATCGTAGCTACAAGAAAAACAAGCAGCATACTCATTCCCGTAATCATTATATGCTTGCGTTTTCTTTTGCTCCTAAGCTCCGCTCTCTCAGCATCGGTCACCTCGCCGAGTGTAAAATCTACTTCATTATGCTCGCCCTCAAGCAAGTAATCAACTGTTACACCAAAAATGTCAGCGACACTCTTGATGACCGTGATGTCGGGCAAGGACTCGCCCCTCTCCCACTTTGATACAGCCTTGTCAGAATAATTCAATTTTTCGGCGAGTTCAATTTGCGTCATATTTTTTGATTTTCTCAACTGCACTATGTTATTTGCAATTACAGCCTTAATATCCTCCGTAAAAATCCCTCCTCCGAAAATTATTTTGATTTATTTCTTTTAAATATCCTATAAGCCTGCCCCTTTAATCTGCGATAGGCTATTCTGAATGGAATTGCAGCATATATAAGCCTGCAATAGACCCGATACCAAAAGCTATCCAGATCAACAATCTTATCCCCTCTGTAAAATGAGGTCAGCTTGCCTATAATATCGCTGTCCTTTATTCCCCTCTCGATAGTTATACAGTTGTCACCGCAAATCACATAAGAATCGGGCAAAACCTTAATTATTCTATGTAAAACATATGAATTTCCTTTTTTATAAAGGGGAACATCATATTTTTTCAGTCTTTCCGTGACAGGCGAAATAACAATCGTATCCCGCCTATCGCGAAGCATAGGGTACATGCTTACACCGCTTGTTGTGCTAATATAAACACCCTCCGACCTGATTATGTCTTCAATTTTTTTGTATTCACTCATTTTCGAGAATTCCTTGCTCAATCAAGCGATTTACTGTTGTGCGAATATCCTTTTCAAGCTGACTTCTTTCAACATCATATTTGGATAACAAAAGCTCGCAGATTTCATTTTCATCTTTGCCCTCCCCAAGCAAATTCCAAATATCAACAGCCGTAGAATTAAGCTTAATCATTCCGCGGAAATTCTTACTCGCATGTCCTACCGCCACAACCACATAGTTGCCCATAACCTCACGCAGAATAAAACCTTCTTTAATCTTCAAAGCAAAAACTTCCCTTCTTTTTTTGATTATGACAATGCTTCAAATTCTTCAAGAGCGGTCTTGAAGGAAGCCATACAGGAATTAAACGCATCCTTTTTTGTGAGGTCAACGCCTGCAAGCTTTAAGAGCTCAACAGGGCTGTCACTTCCGCCGGAGGACAAAAACTTGAAATAGTCCTCAACCGCACTTTCTCCCTCATTATAAATGCGCTCTGCAATTGAAACCGCACTTATGATACCCGTTGCATACTTATAAACATAGAAGCTTGTATAGAAGTGAGGAATTCTCGCCCACTCATAAGCAATCTCGTCGTCTGAAACAACGCTTCTGCCGTAATACTTCTTATTTAACTCGTGATATGCCTTACACAAGGAATCCTTTGTCAACGGCTCACCCTTCTCTGCCATATTGTGCGCAATATATTCAAACTCGGCAAACTGTGTCTGGCGGAAAAGTGTGCCCTTGAGCATATCCATATAGTATGAGAGCAAATATTTTTTCAGCTTAACATCGGTCGTTGTCTTCATAAGATACTTATAAAGCAAAACCTCGTTTACTGTACTTGCGACCTCGGCTACGAAAATCTTATAATCAGCCTTTTCCTGAGGCTGTGCTCTCTCGGAATGGTATGAGTGCATGGCGTGGCCAAGCTCGTGAGCAATTGTGAACACGTCACCCGTTGTCTTTTGGTAGTTAAGCAAAACATAGGGGTGCTTTAAGCCGAAAACGCTTGAGCTGTAAGCTCCGCTTCTCTTTCCGTCAGTTTCCTCAACATCGATCCAGCCGTTATCGTGAGCCTCTTGCAAAAGCCTTGCATATTTCTCGCCAAGAGGTGCCAAGCCCTCCTTGACAAGCTTAAACGCGTCCTCATATTCAAGCTTCAGCTCCGCGTCTTCAATTGGGGACACATAAACATCATACATATGCATTGATTTAAGTCCCATAAGCTTTTTCTTATCTCTGTAATATCTGTGGAGCAGGGAAAGATTTTTGTTGACCGATTTAAGCAAATTCTCATAAACCTTAACGTCAACGTCTTCGCCTTCAAGAGCCTTTTCAAGACAGCTATTGTACTTTCTTGCCTTTGCCAAGAATACGTTTTTATCAACATTTCCAACATAAGCGGCGGTAATTGTATTAATGCGGTCAATATAAGCCTGATAATATGCCTTGAAGGCATTTTTGCGCACGCGTCTGTCGCTGTGATGCAGAAGCACCCCGTACATTCCGTGAGAAAGCTTAACCTTCTCGCCGTCAACCTTGATTTCAATATGCGGGAAATCGGCGTTGTCAATCATCGAGAAAATGCTTCTGAAGCCGTCAAAAATTCTGCTTTCCTGACTTAACAGCTCCTCAATCTCCTTTGAGAGCACGTGAGGCTTGTTCTTTATGATTTTTTTGAGCGTATAATCGTAGTCCTTGAATTTGGGGTCAGCAATAAGACTGTTGAGCTCTTCAACACTGAGAGATGCCAACTCGGGATTTACAAAAGCAATATTGCCCATAAGCTTCATTTCAAGCATATCCATTCTTGACATAAGAGCCATAGTTTCGGATTTTCTTGTATCCTCGTCATGCTTCATAAAAGCGTAAACTGCCAGGTGACTGACATCAATCATAACTGCATTGATCGCCTCAAGACACTCAAAAAGTGTATCGGGGTCAGAAAGCTTGCCCTCGTATTTGGAAAAATCAAGCTTCCCCGACACTTCGTCGTAACGCTTATTCCAATCTTCAACTGTTTCAAATATGTCCTCAAGACGCCATTTAAGTGACGCGGGAACTAAATCTCTTTCTCTTGCCATAACTAAATACTCCTTTTGCAAAGCAATATATATTTATTATAGCATTTTCCTATGCTTTTTGCAAGATATTTTTCCAAAAATTCAAATATTATTCCAAATCTATTGACGAGCAATAAAAATTCTGCTATAATATATTCATATTTATATGAAAGGCAAGAAAATGAAAAAGTCATATATTCCAAAGGGATACACTCCCGTGCTTGACGCGTACGATACTCAGCGTGCGATAGCATTTATCAAGCACACCTTTGAGCAGGAGTTTTCATCAATACTTAATTTAAAACGCGTTTCGGCTCCGCTTTTTGTAACTGAGGCATCGGGCCTTAACGATAACCTCAACGGCTATGAACGCCCCGTTTCCTTTGACGTGCCCGCAATAGGCGCTGATGCACAGGTCGTTCATTCGCTTGCAAAATGGAAGCGACAGGCACTAAAAAATTACGGGTTTAGCACAGGCAACGGTCTTTACACCGATATGAATGCAATTCGCCGTGACGAAGAGCTTGATAATGTTCACTCAATATATGTTGACCAGTGGGACTGGGAAAAAATAATCACTCGCGAGAACAGAAATCTCAATTATCTTATGCTTATTGTGCGCTCAATAGTCCGTGCGATCTGCACGACAAATGACCTGCTCCACGTCCGCTACCCGCAATTGCGAACAAATCTGTGTCCTGATGTTTCATTTGTGACAACACAGGAGCTTGAGGATATGTATCCGACACTAACACCCTCAGAGCGTGAAAATGAGTATCTGCGCGAGAAAAAAACTGCATTTATAATGCAGATCGGCGGAAAATTAAAATCGGGCGAGCGACACGACGGACGCGCTCCCGACTATGACGATTGGCAGTTGAACGGTGATATTTTCTTTTGGGACGACGTTCTCGGACGTGCGCTTGAGCTCTCGTCAATGGGTATCCGCGTTGATAGCGAAGCTCTTGACCGCCAGCTGACGCTTGCTAACTGTGACGACAGAAGAAAGCTTCCGTTCCATCAGATGCTCCTTAATGATGAGCTTCCCTTGACGATTGGCGGCGGTATCGGTCAGTCGCGCCTTTGTATGCTTATGATGGGATGCGCTCATATCGGCGAGGTTCAATCAAGCATCTGGGATAGCGAAACAATCCGAGTTTGTAAGGAAAACAACGTTCCGTTATTATAAAAAATAAAATTTATAAATGATAAAAAACGGTGAGCTGTGAGCTCACCGTTTTATTTATTTGTGACCATAGCGTCAAACGCGGTTTTTGCCGCATCAAGCGAAATATTGCAGTAAAGCTTATAAAAATCAACTTGTTTTGCAATAATGTCAAGTAACTCCAAGGTTTTAAGTCTTGCCTCGCTATCAAAAGGAATGTAAATCTGCCTTATGATCTCATTAAAATGCTCCGATGGAGAAATTTTGCTGATTGAGTTTTCCTCGCCCCGCGAAAGTAAGCAAATCGAAGCAAGAGGATAAGATACATTCCTATGCCAGCCCTCCTTGCCTGCCCAGGGTGTTGAGCATATAAAAACCTTTCCATCATTAACAGATAAAATAGGCTTGTCCCCGTTGATTATTTGTGCGCCGACACCAAGCAGGTCAAACCAAAGCTTAATATGCGTAGATTTTCCTGTGCCTGAGGGCGCGGCAAACAGATATCCGTGCTCACCGTATGAAATCGATGCGCCGTGAAAGACAAATTTATTAAAATAAGGCAGCTTCTCGGCAATCGCACGATATAAGCAAATACTCTCACAATAAGCGGAAGAAAAACCGCCTCCCTCTGCTATTTCCTTTTGAATTTCGTCATCTGTTGCAAAAGCTACAATATCGGGATCTTCTACAGGATCAGCTAAATAGTCACAGCAGAGCTTTTTCACAAAAGAAAATCTTGCTCGCATTTCAACTGCTAAGCCTGCAATTTTTATATAAAAAACGTCAACCTTCGGCATAAAAGCTCCTCCCAAACCAAATTAGTTAAGCAATTGATAAATTCAAAAATCCGTACGCTTATAAACCCTATAGCTTTATAATAAAAGATGCTACTAAAAATCTTATATAGTATCATTATAACACAAAGCTTTCAAAATTGCAACTCGCAAAGCTATATAATCTTAAAATATATACTAAATAAAATTTAAATATTGAATATATTTTAAAAAATGTGTCATGACCACCAGCCGTGCTGGTGGCTTGCAATAGCCCCCTTGGGGCATGTCACAGGCTGAGCCTATAGGCTCGTCGAAAAGTCTGCCAACCGCACGACTTTCACAGGCATGCCCCTTAAAGGGGCTTTATTTTATTTGCCCTCTTTTACTGGCTGACCCGTGAACGGGTCGACATACTCTTTGATGCTCAACTGTTCTTCTTCATAATCTTGTTGCAGTTGATTTCGTATGTACTGTTCTATTACTTTTTTATTGCGCCCTACTGTATCAACATAAAATCCTCTACACCAGAAATGTCTATTTCCATATTTGTATTTCATGTTGGCGTATTTCTCGAATATCATCAAGCTGCTCTTTCCTTTGAGATATCCCATTATTTGTGATACACTATACTTGGGCGGTATTGAGACAAGCATATGAATATGATCTTTGCACGCTTCTGCTTCGAGTATCTCTACTCCCTTGTATTCGCAGAGCTTTCTCAGCATAATTCCTATATCTGCTTTGATCTTTCCGTATATTACCTGTCTTCGATATTTTGGTGCAAATACAATATGGTACTTGCAATTCCATTGCGTATGTGCTAAACTATTTGTGTCAAGTTTCACGACTTGATCCTCCTTTGATGTTTTTATTGTTTTGGTTGGCAGACCAACTTTATTATACATCAAAGGAGGTATTTTTTCTACGCATAGCTAAAGCTTTTTGGAACCACCAGCACTGCTGGTGGTTTTCGTTTCACAAAAATAACAGTCCGCCGCTTTTTTGTGCGGCGGACTGTTGACATTCCTTTGATTTTGTGATAAAATATAGAAAATATTTGAAAATAACTGCCACCGGGTAGTGAGAGCTTTGCACTCGTGAACGTATCGTTAGGTCTTTG
>JAZNER010000044.1:0-57503 GCA_045588675.1 Eubacteriales bacterium
ATGCCGGGGTGCATAAGGACTGCCCCGGACGGTCTCGGTTTCCATGTCCGCCCGCCGTCGTAGCTGCATACTGTCGCATCGTCCCACCGGCACAGAAGCCCTTCCATAACGGCGTGGCTTTCACGCACACGCTCGTCGCCGGACGTATCCCACACGTACATCGAAAGCCCTGCATCCTGCATACGTTTCTGCGTGATAGTGCCGTTGAGCTTGCCGATCTGATCGCGGGCGATGAAATTTGCGCGGCTCTTGGTGATTTTCGTATCCAGGGCAATAATCTTGTCGGCCAGTGCCTTGACGCTCCAACCGTTCGTCACAGCCTGTTCCGTAGCTGTGTTTATGTCTGCGATGTATTTCTTGATATCGCCCCGGATTGTCTCGTAGTTTGAGTCCTGCCACATTTCCCGCGCTTCCGGCCACCACGATTCATCGTCCGGAAAGCTGATGCCGATAGCAGACTTCATCGATTTGTCGTACTGCCTGCCATTGAAGTCGAACGCGCTGTCGGCAATGTCGCCTAGCCCCATATAGATAGGGCTCTGCAGCTTCTTGTCCTCGTCGTCAGAGATATACGCGTTCACCCAGCCGTTGAGCGACTGCACCATGAGTGCGAAGCTCTCTCCGGCAACCGCGTCGGTTCTTATCACGGCATCCTTGCTGTCGCCGTTGAGAATCGCTTCCTGGTGCTTTGCCAGAAACTGATGCACGAACTCGCGCACAGGCTTAACCCATGCGCGGTATGACTGCGCGTAGCGGTGCTCGGTTGCCCACGGATAAAGCCATTTTGCCGGCTTCTTACGCTTTGCTTTTTCGGAGGCGCTCATGCCGCCGCGCTTTGCACGCAGAAGCACAACAAGCGCCGTGCGGCTTGCTTTCGGGTCTGATGTCATGCGCACTCCTTATAAAGCGATTCCTCGCCGTAGATGCAGTGATAGATGCGCGGGAAAAGCAGCTTGAACGTGCAGCGCTTTCCGCCCACCGAATCAGTAACAAGGCGCGTATATCCGGGAAGCGGTGGCATCAGCGGAAAGATGTCGTTCACGTGTGTCCACTGCCTTATATCAGCCACGCACGAGAGGACATAATTCCGCGTCCGCCTGCCCCAGAACGGCTTCGGCGAGCCGAACGTGTAGACGCTTGCCTTTCTGCCGGTGCGGAAGTAGAAATCCTCGGCAGCAAGAAGCGACATCACGCCGCCGTAGCTCCAGCCGCAGATATGAATCTCATAATCCGGCGCGATTTCAGCTGCAATCATCAAAGCCCGCATAACTTCATCATTGCAGCTCTTCCAGGCATCACCCCAGCCGCGAGCGATAAGCATGCACGACTGCTGCCTTTTGTACGGCTTGACCGGAAAATCAAAGTTATTCCTCCAATCGTCCTTGTCGCGCGTTTCGGCAAAGACAAGGCGGATGATTTTCGCCGCGTCGTCAATCTTGATGACCCACTGGACGTTGTCGCCCGAAGTAATGTATTCTTCCCACGGCAGGTATCTGATATAGTTGAAAAGTTCGTTCGGCTTCACATTCCCCTCCTTGCTGCGTCAGCTTCCCAAATCCGGAAAGTCGTCCTTCGAGTTGTAATACTCGCCGTCGTAAAATTCTGTTCCTTTTGTTGGATCCCACTTACCCATGTTATTTTCCTCCCTTGACATTTCGTCAGAATGTGCTAATATTGTTCTTGCCAGGTGAGAGCTACGCTCTTGCCGGGTAACCGAAAGGGGTACGAAAGTACCCCTGGATTTTTTTAAAGCACATCACCCCATACATTTTTATAAAGTTTCCCTTGTGTAAAAATATAAAGCCGTGCATCTTTCGGTGGCTCTACAAATTTCTTATCTTTCTTTTCGCTATCTCTATTTGTTTTTACAGAGCCTGCTATTTTTGCAAGACAAGAATCTATTGAAATATCTTTATCTATGAAAAGGAAGACATTCTGAGATTGATCTAATGCATCGATTGCATTAGATCCTACTTTATTACGACCACCACGAACATGTTTCATTTCAATTGTAGAGTCAATAAAGTAACAGTCTGGATGTTTTCCATCTCCCCGTTCTGGCAACATGAAAATATCAGCACCACTTTCTTTAGCTAATGTATGCGCCATCATATTGTCAGATTCATAGACTTCCTTATCTTTCGCGCCATCTTCTTTTCTTGCCGATGCAACATAAACATACGAATTATCCCCTGCTTTTTCAGAAGTCCATGTTTCATTTGGAAAAAGTTTCTGGATTGCCTTTCCTTGCTCACCTGCCATTTCCAATCCTGTGCCCGCCTTGCTTCCGAACCGGCCGTTCTTCTCCCTCGGCTGGCTCGGGTCATATCCGTCTTTATGTCTGCCTAGCCGTCCTCCGAATCATCGTCCGAACTGTCACCGTCGTCCGGCGGTTCGTTCTGCGCTTCTTCAACAGGCGGCATCTTCATTTCCTCCGGCACTGGAATAGATTCAAGCGTAGTGCCGTATTTCAAGTAGCGCACCTCGTAAGGTTCAAGTACGCCCGCATCGATATATGCCTTGTATGTGTCAGCCTCAACCTTTTCCTTGTCAGCTTTCGCTTTCTCAAGTTCCGCACGTTCCTTGTCGTTCATCGTTTCGAGCGGCCGGAATTCAATGTACGGTTCCTCGATGCCTTTCCAAATCGAAATAATGTGCACAAGGCGCAGAATGACCGGCTGCAACTTTGTGACCTGAAATGAGCGTACCATGTCGTAATAAATATTCATGTCGCTCTCGCCGGTTGAGTCCATGCCCGCCGGAGACTGGCCGAAAAGATACGTCATCGGATAGCCGGTGTCAGCCGAAACAAGCATGAACAGGATGCGCAAGATTTCCGGCACACCGTTAAAGCTGATGTTGTCGCGCACGAAATCTTCTTCCGTGTCAAAATACTGGCTTCGGAACGTGCTGCGGACAAAATCCATAAGCTCAACGCGCCGCTTTATTGCCGCCTCGCCCTCCGGCGAAGCAAGCAGCTGCGCCAAGTCCTTAATCTTGAACTTGCCGACGCCAAGTTCGTTCAAAAGCTGGTCCACGCTGCCGAGCGAAGAACCGAGCGATTTGAGCCGGTCATTCGCACGCTGCAGAGCCGAAATTCCCCAGTAGCGGTTTTCTGCGCTTACACCGGTTTTTGTACGGCGCGGCAGTGTGTCGCCGTGCAGCTCTATAATTCGCGTCCAGTGCACGTTCATGGTCTGTTCTGTCTGACGGCTTCCCGGAACGTCGAATCTTATAGGGTACATCTCCGGCAGACCGTAGCGCGGCTTTGTCGGGTCTGTCTGCCACTTGATGTTGCTGAAGTCTATTTCAGTGCGCTCTATAACGCGCAGACGTTCTATAGTGCGGATTTTCTTCGGGTCGAGCGGCTTATCCGGCGTAGAGCCGTCCATGACGCTTACAAGAATTGCCGCGCCGCCGTAAAGACGCTGCCATACCATCGCGTCCTTGATTTTCTGATGCGCGTCAAGCTTTTCCATAACACCGGCATATATTTCAGCAAGTTCCGCCGCCTGAAGGTCGTCCAGTTTCGGAAAAGAATAATCCCAGCCTTCGCGGAACATATCGCTGGGCAGCAGGCTTACTATCCGCGCCGAAAGGCCGTCTTCATAAAAAAGCGATTCAAGTTCAGAATCCTGCATCACGCCCGAAAACGTATGATGCGTGAAACTGCTTTTTGAGATCTTTGCAGACCCCAGCCCTGATACAAGATTCTGCCAGCCGTCAGTCCGGCGCACGCCAGTGTTCCGCCTGTTTCCTTTCTTGCCCATGTATATCCTCCCTTTTCGCTACCACTTATAAAGTTCATCCGTACAGCCTTGCGACTGCCATATCGCATAGCCAGCCGAAAGGTTGTCCACCTGGTCGTCATGCGCTCCGAACGGGAACGCATTGACTTCCGCTATCCATTCATCAAGCCAGGGCTCGCCCTGCACAATATGCACGTTTCCGGCCTTAAAGATAGGCTCAAGCGGCGTCGCCCTGACAACCTTGTCCTTGTTCTCGTTCACGGCAAGCACCATGCGCTTTCCTTGCAGAATCTTGCGCAGGGTCGATATCGTGTCCTTTGCATCGGAACTGTTTCCGATACCGATTTTTACATACGGACCGTCAAGGGTAGTTACAGTCCTTATTTTCGCGTCACGCTCCGGCGCGTTCGCCCTCATGCGGTTGACGTTCCGAATCCACAAATGCGGCATACCTTCCTGAATGCTGAACGCAAGCAGCGTTCCGCTTGTCCAGTCCGGGTCTGCCTTTGCACGTTCCTTCGCTGTGTGCGCCAAGTCCCATATACGCATCCAGCGTAATCCTTTCGGAAATTCCGCAGCGGACATGTGCCGCTGAATACATTCCGTATTGAGCATGTTTCCGCCGCGCTTAACCGGCTCAAGCTGCATGAGCGACTGGAAACCATAATCACCGAGCACGGCTTTCTGCTGCGTGTACCACTTCTTGCCGAACCGCTCCGGAAAAAGAACGCCCTGCGGATATTTGTCGCTCATGGCCGGAAACGAAAGGCACTTAAAGTGCGGAAATTCCGGATCTTCTTTTATGCGCTTCTTGAGCCGCCCGATGATGTCGTCAACATGCCAAGGAGTGGCGAGCACTATCGTTATCGAAACAGGCGCACGGCGCGTCATAAAGTCATTAGTGAACGCGTTCCACATCTTCTCGCGCAGGGTGTCGCTTTCCGCATCTGCACGGTTACGGCAGTAGTCGTCAAGCAAGCCGAGGTTATACCCCTGTCCGGAAAGGCTTCCGAGCAAGCCCGAAGCGAAGCATTCGCCCTCGTGGTCTTTTATTTTCCAGTGCGCCCCGGACGCGCTTTCGGGGTCTACACGGATATTCGGGAAAAGCTGCCTGTACTGCTTCGTCTTGATGATGCTGCGGCTAGTCTTTGAGAACCCTTCAGTCAGCGCTTCTGTGTGGCCGCAAAGTATCACCTTGCTGTCCGGGAACAGCCCCAGAAAATGTGCGGGCAGCTTGCGGCTGATTATCTCGCTCTTGCCGTGACGGAACGGAACTGTTATAACCCAGAAAGTCGAAATTCCCTTCCTGTAGTGCTCGACTGCATAATCTATTGCCGCGCAGATTCGCTGAGTATGAAACCCCACGACAAAAGGCTCCGCGCAGTTCGTCCATGTGTACATCATGAAATTAAGATGATGGTCTACTGCCTCAAGCCGCCTTAGATAGAGAAGTTTCTCAAGCTCGTCACCGTCATTCTCTTTCGTCCGCGCCACGCCACGCCCCGATTTCTTTCTTTATCTGTTCCGCCAAAGCCCGCCGCTCGTCCGGGTCTTCCGGAATGTCGTTCTTCACCTCGCCGATGTCGAGTTGCTGTGTAGCCTTGCCGTAGATGCGGTCAAGCACGGTATTTACCTCGTGAAGTGTGCCGTTCTTGATGTCCGCAATGAATGCGGAAATAAGCAGGGCAACTATGACCGGCAGTTTTTCTTTGTTGCCTGGCTTGACCATATCCTGCAATTCTTCCAGCGTGCTTCCAAAAATGATGTTAGAGAAAATAGCGTCCACGTCGGACTTTGAGACTCTGTTATCCTTTACGAACTTTTTGAGTTTCGACGGAATGCGCCCGCGCCGTGCCGGCTGGTTAGTTGCAGAGAACCGAGTTGCTGCCCCCTGTGCCACGATGTTCGGATTATTACCCATTTCACGCCCATCCTTTGCCGTTTCCTAGCCAAAAATAAAACCGATTCTTTAGCCGTTTCAATTCCCACTTATACAGAGAATGGCATCTTTGAATGAAACCGAAAAAAAAGTCAAAAATTGGTTGAATACAAAAAATGAAGATTTGAGTACGTTTTTTGCAGAAAAACTGCAAAAAACTGATAAAAAAACGCATTTTTCCTTGAAAATCACACGTTCTGCCCTTAAAGTCCAGAACATAGGAGAATGCAAACATGAACGAAGAGATGATGAAACATACAGAGGAAATGATGACAATAAGAATGTGGCTGCACCTTGGCGCGATAACATACGAAAGGGCTAAGGAACTTGCAAAACCGCATCTCGATGCAATGAACGCAAGAAGCAGGGAAATTGCGAAAAAATGCGGAGCCAGATACAGACCTATGAGCTTCTCTTCTTTCATGCGCTAACCTCAGCCTTTTCCGACTCTTCAGACTGCTCCGCCTCATTTATGGCGGCGGCAAGTTCTCCGCTGTCAATCTTGCATTTCGCAGCAGCCTTTGCAGGGTCGCCTTTAACGAAAACAAGAATATTCTGATGAATCTTCCCGATTTTTCTTGACTTTACAAAACCTTCTGCAACAGTAAGCGCTTTGGCCGCAATCTGCGTGACAAGCACCATTTCGTCATAGTAGCGCAAGCCCGCAGTTTCAAAGGCGCGGACAGTGTCCGGAATTATGCCGTAGTATGCGCCGCCGTCTGATTTCTGCCGCGCCTCGCCGACAACGAAAGCGGCGAAGCTGTCGTCTTCAAGGCGTGCGCATGCCTTGCTGATGATGTCGAAATATGCCTCTCGGAATCCCGCATAGTCCATATTGGAAAGGTCTTCCGGTAATTCGCTGTAGACTTCAAGATCCGCATAAGGCGGGCATGAGAAAACAAAATTGCAATGAAAGTCAGAAGGAATAAAGGAATCCATACGGCGCGAATCACCGCAAATCCATTCCGGCGGGTTTTCGCCCGCTATAGCAATCTGCTCGCGGTTCGCCGCTATCTGTTCTTCACGCAGGTCTATGCCGGTATACCTGTAGCCGAGCCTGCCCGCAACAAGGCCGCGCACGGAACCGCCAGCAAACGGGTCGAGTATTATTCCGCCTTGCGGGCAAAACCAGCGGTACATTATTTCGCAAAGCACAGGGTCAAAGATGCTCTCGGACGCGAGCTTACCGCCGCCAGCCTTTTCGGCAAGAGCAGCCATGTGCGCAAGCATCGCATCGTCGCGGCCTTTCTCGCTCTGTATGCCGAGCGCAAGCCAGGCTTTCTTGCGTTCCTGCCAGTAACCCGCTGATGCGCGGAAAACAGACAGAGGCGGAACGATAAACCGTTCCGCAAGCGACTTGTGCTCCGTGCCGTCATTATCGCTGAGAAGCCCCGGAATCTCGAAAAGCTCGCCGGATGGAAGCATAAGCTCGTCCCAGTCAATATCAAGCCCTTCTGCAAATTCCGCGAATCCCTCCGCGTCAAGAACACCGTAGCAGCTGTTCAGCCTAAGGACTTTCTGCTTCGCTTCGGCTTCGTCAGCCGCTTCGATGTACACGACGGGCAAATCCGGAATCGGGCAAGGCTCGCCGTCATCGTCGGAGAGCTTTCCGGCTTCATCAAGGAAATAGTTTCTCTTGGTCATTTCGCCAAGCGCAAGCAGCCTGCCGTGCCCGTCAAGACAGCGGTTGCGTTCCCCGTCCTTCCAGACGAAAAACGGGAACGAGAAGCCGTATTTAAGAATCGATGTGATTATCTTTGAGATTTCTTTCTTGGAGCGTCTTTTCAGGTTGCCCTGAAACTCCTCGATTTGTGAAAAAGGAAGGAAATCCCGCGTGCTGCAGGATATGCGTATCTGCCGGTCGCTCATAAAGCGTCTCCATGGTCATAGAGATATTTCCGGCAGATATATATGAAAATGATACAACGGAAAGCCGCGATTATCAAGGCATATAATTAATATAAATATAGAAGTTTTTTGTCATTTTTTAAGAACCGCCGTTCCGGGCTGGCGGTTCTTTGGCTGCATACGATTAGCCGATTGTATCTGCCGCAGCTTCAAGGTCGGATGCAAGCGAGCGGATATAGTCCGCAAGCTCCGGCTGTGTATTGCACCGTGTATATCCGCCCCGCACGCAGTTCCTCACCTCGTACATGAGCTTTTCGAGCTTACCCTTAACACGTAGTTACCCGCGTCACGAAATGTGACGCGGGTAGCCTATATTATATTCATGAAAACAAGACTGCTCTCAGTTTTTTTAATCCAATTAGTATGATGATATATTCTTTCCATTTCTGCATCGCATACAGTTTTTAATATGTTTGCTATTAATTTTCGAGCAACATATTCTGAAACTTTGTCTCGTTTTATTATTTTTGTATCACAATTCCAGCGATACAGAATATTTCCAAAAGGGCTATATTCTACATAAATATTGTCTTTTCCATTGTTTAATTTATAGTAATACATTTTCAATCCTCAAAGCTTTTCTGTTTTTTTAAAA
Organism: Eubacteriales bacterium; assembly: GCA_045588675.1. Lineage (GTDB taxonomy): Bacteria > Bacillota > Clostridia > Oscillospirales > CAG-272 > SVTX01. The sequence continues at coordinate 8,192 of JAZNER010000044.1, forward strand.
AAAAACTTTTCTTCAATTTCACAAGTATATTCTTTTCTGCACCAAATACATTTATTTGAGTAATAATATACACCGTCTGTATATTTACACTTCATGGTATTAGCATAAAATTGATGAAAACCTAATTTACATAATAACCATCTCATTCATTCACCCCTAATTTAAATTGCTCATTTGTAAAATCTTCTAATTCTCGAATCAATTTTAGATTCCATGCAAGGTTTTTACTTCTATCGTCAAACACCATTATATCTATAGGGTCTCTAGCATTAGTCGCTTCTTTTAAAAGTTCTTTTCTATTATGGAATCTGCCATTTGTGCGGTGATTTATAAAATCATCAATAACCTTATCTGCATAAAGTTTTATAAAAGCTTCTTCTTCAGCAGTTTCATAAAAAAAATGAAAATGATCCGGTGCTGTGCTGCAAATCTGAATCATTATATACTCCTTTGTTCAATTTCCTTCGGCGGTATGATTTCTTTCCATGCATAAGGACAACAAACTTCTTTATGTTCTTGATTAGTCCAATTCACGAATAATTCTTCATATCTTGCAATATAATAAATACCATTAGAAGAAATACAATATTTGTAATCTTCATCTTTCGGCAAATCTCCGTCTTTCACATAATGCCATTCAGCAATTTGGCAACGCCCGAAATCATATCCTAGCTTGCAAAATTTCTTGATTTCATCATCAACGTAAAAATCATCTCCATTTCCGTAAACTTCACACTTATCTTTCTTTTGTTCAAACCATTCTTCGAAAATTTTATCAGCATCAATCATTGCTTTATTTTACCCCTATAGTTTAGAACTAGTCAATTTTTCAAAATAAATTGGAAACGGATTAAACAAACATTTTTTGCAAGGTTCTGGATAATCTTGATAAATGTCCAATCTAAAAGATTTCCATTCCATTTCCTTGGATTTATGCTCACAGTTCTGACATTCATGTTTAAATTGTCGCATATCTAAAGTTAACATTTCCTGTCACTCTCCTGTACAAGCATAAAGAATATTTCCGTAATTATCCTCTATGCTTATACAAGGATATACGACAGTTTCTGTTTGCGTAGTAATTGAAATTTGCTTTTTTTGTACATCATAAGTGAAACTAAAATTACCACCGAAACACATAATAAAATTCTGTGATTTACAATCATTTCCCTTATATAGTCTTAATAACATTCAGTCCTCCACTGTTTCAATCCAGAATGTATCCTCAAACTGTCCTATTGTTCCAACAATTTTCAGTCTCCGTCTGCGATTCTTTAATTATATCCTGTATCTGCTCAACAACCGCTATTTGTTTTGCTGTCAATCCGCTCAGATACAGCTTATCTACCAGTTTATCAATCTGATTGAATTTAGCAGATGTTTTTTCTACCTCTTTTTTATTCTCAAGTTTTTTCCAACATTCATATTTACCAAGTTTTTCATAAACATCGTAAGCAAACTTAATCTGGTCTGCACCAACATGTCCATGATTTATTATCTCACGTAAAATATGGAATCTTGTCCTTATTTCAAGAAAGCCTTTATCATTTTTATATTGTTCAAGTTCTTTTGCGTAATACAAAGCATTGTCTATTGTTCCGATTTCAATTTCCGAAAAATCAATCTGAACATTTGCTGCAAGGTGTGTTTCTTCATGGCAATCGTATTTTATTATTCTCATATCAGCCCTCCATTCTTTTTCCGAGTTCAAGTACAAGCGTAGTATCTCCATATACATTCAAAATGTGATACCCAACTACTTTGTAATGCCCCTTTCCTTTCTGGCATACAATAAAATCCGTCTTGTTTTCAGCAAGCACCTTTTCAAAGTCTTTTCTTTCAATCAAATCCATTTCAAGCTCCTTTCTTCTTACTCTTCACTTGTTCGGTTTTTCCGAACTACTTGCTTCTTAGCTTTGCAGATATCCTTTCTCTCCGCACAAAGGTTCACCACCTTGTATGAGTAAGGAAGCAAACGGACAAGAATATCAAAATAATGCTCGTTTTTTGTTTGAAGATATTTTCTTCTGACTACTTCACAATCTCTTGCCATACTTTCAAAGCAAGATGTAGGATATAAAGCTATCGTACAAAATTGCCCTTCAATACGTGGGTGCGGAAAATGTTCAAGTTTGATTTCTTCATAGTGATAATCTTCCCACTTTTCAAAACAATCTGGTGTAATTTCTGTATTGACAATCAGTTCCTTTTCTTCTGGTGTAAACTCACGCATTTTCTTTTATCTCCGTTATTTTTATGTCAGAAATCAAATCATAGTCTTTATCATCAAGCATTTCAGTTACATCATCTATGATACAATGCTTTATAGTTTCAAAATTTCTTTCAGTTTCATCAAACGTTGCAGAAACAGAAAACTCAACCTTAGCTTTATACTTCTGTTCATCCTTATAATCTGGTAAAGGACAGTCTGTGGGAAAATTAGTATTATCTCCCAATGGCTTCACACTTCCACCTAATACGCAATATTTACAATCTTCCCAATCTGTACAATTTAAAGGACAATCATCACAATGTTCAATAATTTTTAATTTACAATCTTTTCCAAGCAAATCAAAACGCACAATCTTTTTACTCATTTTTCTTTTATCTCCTCTAAGAATTGCTCTGCTTCTTTAACTGTTAAAATATATGCATCATAAGTACACTGTCTTTTATCGTGAACTGAAATAGCCAAAATATTTTTTAACAATTCCTTTGCTTCCTTCAGCGAGCTCTTAATTATTTCAGCTGAAACACTCCGCATTAGATTAGCATGGTCCAGTTCTCTTTCTGCTGATACATATTTCTGTAAACAATCGTAACAAGACAAATATGATTCAAAAGTTGTTTCGTCTGGATATTCTTTATCTTGTTCAGGAACACAGTCCATAAAACCGCAATCGTGGTTTCCGTTTTTATCCATGTGCGCATGAACACAATCTGTACACTTTGGATATTTGTATTTATTAGCAGTTTTCAGTTTTCCCATGAGTATTTCATTCTCTTCAATCAGATTATGAAATTTCTCGTCTCTCAATTTTTCCCGATCAAAAAGTTCCTTTAAATCATTTTCAGTCATTTTTGAACCTTTGAGCTTGTGCAAATATTCTTCGTATGTATATGGCATTTATTTCTTGTCTCCTGTTCCGTTTGCCCGCGCAAGGTTCTTCGCGTAGCAGTCAAGCAATGCTTTCTCTATGTCGATGTCTTGTTTTCCGGCGATAATCAAGACACAGCAGATAATATCCGCAAGCTCGGATATATACGCTTCTTTCGGCGTGCATCTGTTCCAGTCAGGGTCTGTAACGCCCATTGAAACAGCGCCGAATTTCACATCTTCCTGCCAGTCTGAATAAGCTGACATCGCTTCCACAACCTCTCCGGCGCAATGTTTCAGCAGATTCTGGGTTGAATTCTGCTTCGCGCCGAAAGCGCCGTTCCTGTACCGTCTCTCCGCTATCTCATAAGATTTCTTTGCAATTTCGTTCAAATCAAGCATCTCTTAGCCCCTTTTATTTTTGTTTATGGTGTCATAAAAGAACCATATCGTGGCAACTGCGCACACAATAATAATCATTATCAAATCAGCGTTCATTTTCTGCTCCTAAAAAGCCGGTACCAAAACCGGCGACCAGTCCTTTACACGTTCAAGAAACTCTTTCATGCTTAGAATCACAGTGCCGACAATCTCAAAACCGTTCTTCTGTTCCGTAAAGACGGCAGCCTTGAAGAAAGGCCTATTCAAATAAGACCCGCCTTTTTTCATCTCAAAAGGATTGACTTTTCCAACGGGCTCAAGAAAGAACCCGACAAGCCGCTCACCCTCAACCACAAAGGGCTTGCCGTCAAGCTGAATCGTGTAAGGCTTGCAGACGCAGGCAATCAAAGTATTTCCGTTCATCATTGCGTCCTTTCGTTAAGCAGGAACAGGTTAGTGTTCACCTTGCGCAGATACGCCCTTGTGGTGTCAGGTATTCTGTCAGACATAACGGCCGCTGTTCCACAGTTGTACGCCATTACAACCTCATCTGTGACTTTCAGCTTTGTCTGCAGATAAGCAATATGGTGCATTGCAAGGTAAGCGCTGTGCTTCCAGTTGAACGGATCGAGATCCAGGTTCTCGAACCAATACGAATCCTTAAACGCCGTCCAGATATAGCGGTCGTTAAGCTGGAACAGGCCGCAGTCTATTGTGCCGTTTTCATTGCGGTGTACTGCATCTGCATTGAATTCAGGGTTTTCCACCATCAAGATGGCCACTACCAAATTTGAATCAATGCCAAGCTCCGCACTTAAAGAGCATATATAATCCGAAACAGGTTTATCTAAAAATTGGTATTTATGCGGTTCTTCCGCATGCCTGTCCGAAGTCTCAAAATTGACGGCTATGCGCTTCGCCCTGTCAGCACCCATTTTGTACGCTATGCAGCAGCACAGCGAAAGAACGAAGCAGCCGGACAAAACCGCCGCCAGAATCCTTATTCCTTTCTTTGACATAATTCCTCCCGATAATATGTCTGCTATGCCGGAAGCCCCAGAAGCTGCTTCCCGGCAGCAATTTCTATTTTCTGGTTGCTGCCCCAGAACCGCTCTATTTCCGCCGCGCTCATGCCCATTTCAGAGGCGGCGTCTCCCTTATCCTGAATCCAGCCGTTTATGCGAGCCATTTCCACGTTCAGCTTCTGCATAAATTCCTCGCAGAATTTCACGTGCCGGTTGCCGTTCTTATACAGCTTGATGTTCGCGAACAAAGAACCGTCCGCAAGGGTCACATCAAAATTGCGCCATGATTCAATGCAGATATCGTGTTTATCTTCCGGAAGAATTCTTATTACTGGGAAACCGAGATTTTCTGCTATTGTGTAGGTATCTCCAAGAAAGTCATAGCAGTCGTCGCTCATTTCTTCCCGACTTAAAAAATCCGAGCTTTTAAAGTTGCTCCACGCCTGTACGACAATGCGGTAGTCAAGCATGATGTTCTTCAGCTTCTTACGGTGTTCGTCCATATCGCTTCTGGAATGCGTTCCGTCAAAGCCGTTCTTGATATAACGCCAGTCATCTTCACCCCAGCGCAGGTTGCTCTTGTAGCGGTGTATTGTCTCAGCGTTGCAAAGGCTGTAGAAGTAGTCAGTAATCTGCTCATCGAACATCTTATTGCTGTTACGGATAAGCCACAAAGTAAGCTGAAAGATGTTGTTGAGCGTAAAGTCTATCGCCGTGTTGTCGTGAAGCCGCTCTATGACACGCCGCCGCCCCTTGCTCGTAAGTCTCTGCGTGATGCGGTCGTACTTCTTGAAAAGCTCATCCCAGTAGAGATGCTTCAAGCCGCTTATGCGTTCTTTCAAGCCGGCCTTGAGATTCTTCACATCAACTTTCAGCTCCTTAAAAATGTCAGCGTCCAGCTTCTCAAGCTGCCTGTAGTTTGAATAGAGCTTTTCCATGTCAGCGCCGTAGAATCTGACAAGCATTTCAGCCGTGTCGCCAAGCTGAACAAGCTCCTGCCGCTTCTGTTCCTTGCGTTCCCATTCGTGAACGGTTTCCCTTTCGGCGGAGATTTTGAAAGTTTCGTCAAACCACACGTCAAACGGGTCGTTCGGTTCTTTCCGGTAACGGCGGCCGTCAAACTCCACATCGTCAGCCGTAACAAAAAGCAGGTCAACCTTTGCCCTTGCGCTGCGTTCGGCGTTCATAAAATCGAACGTTCCGAGCGATTCCGCTTTCATTCCGCGCTTTTTGAGCGCGTATGAAATGCGAGGGTTCATGCGCCATCGGCACGGAATAACAAGCGCGATTGCCTTGCAGTTTCCCTGCATGATTATCTGTTCCGTCCACGCTTCAAACTCCGAATACGGCGGGTTGCAGAAAATCAGGTCAACCTTCTTATCGATAAGCGTCTGCTCGTTGAAGTCGCTGCCGATGATAACCACATCATCAGGAAGCATTCCGCAAAGCTCGAAAGACTTCTCGATGCCGTAGCGTTCGTGCAGCAGCTTCGGAGCGTATTCGTCTTTCGCATTCGTTTTCTGCATCTCCGTCCGGTCTATCTTCGCAAAGAAAGAGCCGTTGCCGCATCCGATGTCGAGTACGGATGAATAGTCGCACTCATACTCGCCCTTGCCGTAAGACCTTTTCTTGAAGATATGTTCCGCAAGCCGGTCAACGATTTCCTGCGTGGTCGGATACCACTCAAAATCCTCGCCAGCCGCTTTAAGTGTTTCAACAATCTGATTTACGCTCATTCCTTTTTCCTCTCGATTTCACGGATCTTCATTTTCAGCCTTGTCAGCGCCAAGCCTGTTTCAGTAATCTCCGGCGAACATGACCGCAGGCTCTGTGCATTCAGAACCCAGTGTTCAGCCCTTGTAATGCACATAAGGTTTTCAATATTGCAGTTGTTATGGTCGCCGTCCTTAAAGATGATGCAGCAGCCGTCAGAAACTTTGCCATTGTGCTTTTCCCATTCCATGATGTGCTTGAACCGCCACACGTTCGGTTCGGCAATCTTTACTTTCAGATAACCGTCTGTCGTCCATGCTTCATCGCCGACATGAGCCTTGTTATACGGCACATGACCTTTCTTGAACCAGCCTTTCTCGCATCCTTTTGCATACACGCCTTTTCTGCCTTTGTTAGCCGGAACATGGCCTTTTTTAAAATGCCCTGTAAGCCCTGATTTTATATGCATGTGCGCACGGATTGCCTTTATCTGTCCTGCTGTATAGCTGGTATTAAAGGTGCGGTTCAAAAGCTCCGCCATTTCCAATGCCGTCCTGCCGTAGTTATTCTCGCGTATAAAGTCGCGTACATTACGCGGGAAAAGCTTGCTTTCTCCAGGCGGTAAACCGCGTCTTGAACCGCTTTTTATGTGATTGTTGCTCTTATATGAATGAACCTGCGACGGTGTTATCTTGATGTCAAAACGCCTGTTGAATTCTTCCGCAACTTCTGTACACGAGTGCCCTGGAATAAAATCACGGAAAAACTGTCTGTGCTTTTCGGTGTATTTCTTTATCATCTTGACACCTCCAGCAGTTTACGTTTAACAGATTCAGCCGCAGCAGATTCAGTTATGCTGTCTTTAACCGCTATAAGGGCAGGCATATCTTTATTGAGAAGCCCGCAGTTTTCAGCTGTTTTTATTGCCTTAATCTGTACATCAGCAACCTTCAGAATCTGATTTGAAACGTCGCACATGACTTTTGCCCTTTTTAGCTCCTTTTCGAGTTTTTCGCTGTCCAATTCGTCATTTGCGAGCATTTCAAGCTGCGCAAAAAGATGGTTGTTAAGGTCTGCAAGATTGTTCTGCATAGTCCTTCCTCCGAGCCTTTAGAACGGAATATCTTCCGGAAAATCGTCAGCGTTTCCAGCCGGAACATAGTTCTGTGGCTTAGATGTATACGATTGTTGCGGCGGTCCGTATGAGCCGCCCTGCTGTGCATAGCCGCCGCTGCTAGTACCCGCGCCGCCGAGCAGCTGAACGTCATCAGCTACGACGGTTATGCGGCTGAATTTCTGCCCGTCCTTTTCCCATCTGTCCTGGCGCAGATGAGCCGTAACGCCGATCTGCTTGCCTTTCACAAGATACGGCTTCAAGTTTTCAGCCGTCTTGCCCCATAGAGTGATGTCGAAGTAGCTTACTTCATCGACCCACTGGTCGCCCTGTTTTTTTGCGCGGTTGACCGCTATACTTATGTTTGCACGTGCAATGCCGCCGGTTGTATACGCAAAGTTCTGGTCGTCCAAATCTTTTGTAAGACGTCCGATAAGTATTGTCTGGTTAATGTCGTTCATTTAATTTCTCCTTTTTAACGCCGTATCCGCCGGTAGTCCGGAGCGTCATACATCGTTACAATCTCTGAATCCTGCCCCAATCTTGACAGAATGTCGTTTCCCAAAAAGTTCTCAAAGCACTGCTCGCAGTGGTTTTTGCCGTGCGGACAGTCTTTCATCAGATGGCTGTTAGTGCCGAGCATGAACGGAAGCCCGCGCTGATGCCGCTTGTCAAGAATGTACGAAAGCCAGTTAAGTTCCGCCGAGCTGCCCTTGGTGCGCCCCATCTCGTCGATGAACAGCATCGGGATTGTTGCAAGCTCCTCTACTATTTCAAGCTCCGTCCGCTTCGCAAGTGACGAATATGCCTGACGGATTGTGCACGAAATCTCATACATCGTTAAAATCCTGCCGCCCAAAGCCTTTACAGCAACAGAGCCAAGATGCGTCTTTCCGCAGCCGTTCGTGCCGAGCAGAATAACCTTGCCGTGCTTCTGTTCAATAAGCCGCGCAACGGCAGCCTTTGCCTTTTCCTGCGACGGAACTGTAGGAATGTAATCATCGAGCGTTTTGTTCCAGTATTCCTTCTCGATGTTCATCTCCCTGTATTGTGCTTGCAATGCTTCAAGAGCCTGTTCTTTGGCTTTTTGTTCCGCTTCCGCTTCGCGCCGTTTTTCTTCTTCTCGCTCGCATATCGGGCAGAAAGACTGTGTCGGCGAACCGTTCAATACAGCTACATCACAGGGAATTTCTCCATGCTTCGGGCAGACATGCAGCACTTTCTGCATAGAAAAGAATTCAATCTTTTTGAATTCTTTCTGAACATTGCCGTTGCGGTCTGCCATTGCATATCCGTTTTCATTCCTTACAGTCTCAAGCTTCTGCATCAATCAGCCCCTTACAGCGCAATCTTGTCTGCAAGCATGTCTCCGCCATCATTTTCAGTTCTGCCGTGTTCCTTTACGACCGGCGCCTGATAGCGCGATATGCCGCCTTTGAGCACGAACCTGTCAGGCGTGGCCGGAATGAACTGACGCGGAATCGCGCCGCTGTCTATTCCTTCCGCAAAGTTTCTGAAAGCCGTTTCAATCTGTTCCGCTGTCGGCTTAGACTTCTGCCAGAACCGTGTCCAGTCGCGCGGGCGTTCGATTGTCGCCGTTATCTGGAAAATGCACTGTCCGTTCTTGTCTTTCGTTGTCTGCCAGAGGTTCAAGAAAAGCTTCATTTCTTCTGTCAGATTGATTTCGGAATAAGCATCTGCCGACGGCGCGGAAAGCTGTCCGGCTTCCGCCGTTTTTGGAGACAGAAACTCGTCAAGCGGGTAGCAGTAGCCGACTTCTTTCAAGAACGCAAGCAGTTCAACGTCGAACGTTTTCAAGAGCCTGTGAATTCCGCGCATGATGTTCGGATTCTGGCATTTCTGATGGCGCGGCCATGACGGAAGCACTATGTACTCGCCGTGACGGTACGCTTTTCCGGCATCCTTGAATTTTTCAGTGATTGTCTTTATTTCGTTTTCATCAAGCCCTGTGTCGAACACGATTCTTCTCTGCGGAATCTTGTATACGCCCGCAATGTTCGTGAGCGAGTTTGTGAGCAGGTAAAGATAGACATACCTCTCCGTCGGAGAAAGGCTCTGAACCCATTCATCATCCCAGAAACTTGTAGATACATATCTTTTCATTTGTAACCACCCTTGCACAGCCGCATAAGCGGCTGTTTATTTCAGTCCTCTTCGTCGTCCCCGAAAGGCAGCTCGGAAGCCTTTTCCTTTCTGCGACGTTCAGCCTGCTGTTCCTTTACGCCTTTCCAGTAATGAAGTTCCTTAACCTGTCCTTCGACCCAGTTAAAGCCCTTATCCCAGCCGCGAACCCAGAACAGCTCTCTGCTTGATTTTGCCTGAGCATAGAGAAAATCTTTCTTCGCCTTGATTTCGTTCTGCATTGATTCTCTAACCGCCGCATAGTTTTCACTTTCCACAAGGCCGTCAAGCAGTACGGAAAACTGCCTTAATTCTTCAAGAGAGAGATTGCAGTCTGTATCGCCGTCTCCGTCACCGTCCGCGCCGTCAAGCTGCTGTACCCACGGTGTCATGCGGTTGGCAGTGTCAAAAAGCGCAGGCGGAATATCAAAGCCGGCATCTTTTGCAATGCTCTTGAAATTCCTGATTCCGGCACAGAAGCCCTGCAACTCGGCAACGCTGTTACCTTTTTCTTCAACCTGAAGCTTTGCCTCCGCCTCGTGTGCCGCAAAATTTGACTGCAAGATAAGATTCCGGAAAATATCCTGAATATCCATGCTTCCTGCGCCTGTTGCCGACTGTTCTTCATCCGGTTCAATAACTGCCGGAAGAGTTACATCAGCAGGAAGAGTTGTTTCTTCTTCCTCAATTACAGCTTCATCATCCAAAAAAACAACACCCATTTCATACCTCCCTGTGTCCGTCTTTTTCGTCTTTACCTTTATCTGTGGCAGGCGCATCTTTTGCGCTGTCACCCGCTATCTTTTCAAGAGCCCTGCGGATTCCGCGAAGCTCGTTGATAACCTTTCTGTGAAAGTCCATTTCTTCTCTAGTCAGCATCTTCAGACTCCGTTTTCTTTTCTTCAGTCTGATCTTCTATGACTTCTTTTGCTGATTCATCACGCACCGCTTTGAGGTCAATGTCGAAGTGAGAGAAAATCTTTTCCCAGTCTGAGTCTTCAATGCCGTATATCTCCGGCTTCGGACCGTAACCGACTAATTTTGATTTTATGAGGGCAATGCAGATGCTTTTTGATCCTACTCTCTGGAGTTTTTCAAACACAGCAAAAGACTGGCTGACATCCTCGTTTGTTATTCCATCGTCTGAGAGGAATTTGCGCATTTCCGTATTTGAGAGCGTAAGCTGAGCGGCAAGGATAAGAAGTTCTGCCGTGTTGCAGTTCTCGGGCTGAAACGCATCAGCTACTTTCTGTAGAAAAAGATTCTTCACATCAAATTCAAGGCCATAATTGCTTGTATCGGAAATAATTTTTTCACGCTTTTCTTCGCTGAGTGACGAGAAAATATCAGACAATCTTTCTTTTCTCTGTTTCTGCCATTCAGATTCGTTGTCCTGTCGTCCGTCCTCTCCGAAGTACAGAGCATCAACATCGGCGCGTTTCGCAAGCTCAATGAAAACGAATTCAGTTCCGTTCCAGCACGGCACCCATTCAACCTTGGCCGCCGTTTCAAGCTGTTCCTTGATTCTTGCGTCATCATCGTCTTGCGGTTCCGTAATGTCGTCTTCGTCGTCTGCAATGGAAGATATTTTGATTCCAAGTATTTCTGTTCCGTCAGGAACTGATACAGTGGTTACGATACGGCTTCCGTCCCATGCTTCAACATGCGGGTCACCTTTCATTTTTTCGCTGAATTCCGTGAACGAAGTTTCGATTCTCTGTTGCAAAGTCTTGCAGAAACATTCATGGTCAAGGCAGCGGTCATCTGATTCGGCAAGTTCCGGGAACAAGGTCTTGTCTGAATAGCGGGTCCGCTTTGTGCAGGCGGCACATTCAGCGCAGTCGCCGAGAATACGGAGCAAATCATTGCTTATATTTCTGATTTCAGCTTTGATTTCCCAGTCAGCGCAATAGCCTCTTTTTTCCGATATGTCCGCAACTTTCTTCTGAGCTTCTTCCGGCAAATCAGATGCCATCGCCGCCACATGGAGCGGTATACGCCCGGCCTTGTACAATTCACGCATTTCGGGAACAAGACGTGCGAGCTTTGCCCTCTGGTACACGGTGCTCTTATTTCGGCAGAACAACGCGGCAAGTTCCTCAACAGGCGTTCCCTTTTTCAGCTCATTCGCATAAAGGATTCCTTCATCGATTGCATTCATTTCCTCGCGGGCTGCATTCTCAGAAAGGGCTATCATTTCCTCGCTGTCTTCGCTGATTTCGTCAGCCTCATATACATCTGCCCGGATTTCAGTCCAGCCGAGCAGTTCGGCGGCGGCAATTCTACGCCGTCCGGCTATAATGCGGTACATTTTGTCAGATTCAACGTTTTCAATCCGCACTACAGTAACCGCATTAATCTGGCCGTACTTGTCCATATTGCGGGCAAGCGACTCAATGTCGCCTTTTCCGCCCTCTGTACGGTCTTCGTTCAGTAAAATTACGCTTATAGGAATTAGTTCAGTTAACATCTTTTACCTCCAAGAAAAGATTCGTTTCTGCTATATCATTTTGTTGTAAAGCTGCTTGGTCACATCGAAAATTACAGCCACGGGGCTGTCTCCGGCGACTATCACCTCTAAATGCTTGCCGTTGCTGCAATCAATCAGAACAATCTCATTCACGCTGTCGTATGACATTGTGCAGTCCATTTTTTCCGTTTCATTGAACGCCGCCGCAATATGCGGCAGGAGACGTTCAATGATTCCGTTCTCCCGCGCTGTCTTCATTCCTTGTACCGCTCCTTGTCAGATTCCAAAGTCCATTTTCCGTCTTCAGAGAACCATGCGGTCGCAATCGAAGCACCGTTCGAGCCGCCGTCAATGTGGCTGTATTCGTAATGAATGCTCATCCAGTAATAAACCTTATCAACAGGGTTTGAATAATCATCATTGTAATAAGGCTCGCTCGTTCCGATTCCGCCGCCGAAGTTCTCAACACGGAATTCTTTCCATGCAAGGCAGATTAACGGCCTGTCCGAAAGGTCAACGCCAGACTTTATGTCAATGCGCTTTTTGTCAGAGTTCACCGTATAAGCAAACTTCAGATCCTCGCCGAAAAGTTTGTTGATAAGTCCAAAAAGCTCCATCATTCTTTCCGGCTTCGAAACTTCTGCAAAAAGTCGTTCTTTCCGGCTTTCCCTGTCGTCCTCGTAGTCGCATCTCTGTTCCCATGCTTCTTTTCCGTAGTGCTCGATTCCCCATTTGTCATTTCTGTCAGCTTTTGTCATTTTTCTGCTTCTCCGTTGTGTCAGTTTATGCTGACAGATTAAGGTAATAACTTTATTCTTCAAGTCTTTTCTTCTAATTTCTTGCAGAATAAGCACTTAAAATTATTTTCTTTTCAGTCCGCAAAGCCGTCTGAGGGCTTCTGCCGGACGGAACCGCACTACACGCCGCTTCGGGATAACCATGCCGAGATTACTTCTGTGCTCCGGCTGTTCCACTGTGCAGAACGTGCCGAAACCCCGAAGCTCCACGCGCTCGCCGGAAGCAACGGCGTTAAGCAACCACTCCACAGCAAGGAATGCTGACTGCTCAGCATCTTTCAGCGTGCAGTCCTTACGCTCCTTGATGTACGCCGCCATGTCAGCCCTGGTCTGCGTCATAAGCATTCCATTGCGATTTTCTGCTCAACCATTGCCTTAACCTCGTTGGAGTGGGTGATGATGATTGTGTGGCGCAGCTTGGCCGCTTCGTGGCTTGCCTCAAGCATCCGGCAGTATGCGGTCTTTGCCGAAGCGTCGAGCGCACCGTCCGTTTCGTCTTGAAAGCAAGTAAGGAACGCAAAGCCTGTATTCCGGCGGCGTATCACGGCGAAAGCGTCATAAATTGCACGCTTTATCCAGACAGCCTCGCCGCCTGATTTATTCTCAAGCGTAGTGGTTTCGCCGTCGTCTGTGACCATAATCTTGAAGTCCTCAATCTGCTTGCGACTCTTGCCCTGACCGCCGATACGTGTTGTTTCAATGCTGATCGTGAAGCGGTCGCCGTATGCGCTGTGCAGAAGTGTGTTCGCTGTTTCGGAAATTCCAGGAGCGAGCGCATCAAGCTCAAGAGCCTGTATGCCGTCCTTTCCGAATGACTTGGCGACAAGCTCCCATTCAGTACTTTCAGCCTTTGCTTCGGCGGCCTTTTTTTCAGCCTCGTCAAGCTGTGCTTTCTGCCCATCAATTTCAGCAATGTTTTTCTTGCCGGCTTCAATCGTTGTTTCAAGAGATGCCATTTCTGCCTTTACCCGCGTGTATTGCGCAGAAAGTCCTTCGTGCTTGTTCTGCGCATCGATAAATGCGGTTTCCGCTTCATAGTCCTTCGATTTTGCAAGTTCGGCGGCATCGCTTTCTGCCTGAGCAAGATATTTCTGCTTATCCGCAATCTGGGCGTTCAATCCCTCAATCCGCACGAGCGCAGTCTTTGCAGTCTCAAGTTCCGAGCGCACGTTGTTGATGTCTATTTTTGCCATTTCCTGTACGGCATTATTCAGAACCGAAGTATCAAAAACTTTTGGCTGCGGTTTTACCGGCTCTTCAAAGGCAACTTCCGAGATTTGCTGCGCAAGGGCTGTCAGCTGCTGATTTAGTCCGGCAAGAGCCTGTTCTTTCTCCTCAATGCTGTTTTCTATCAGTTTTATTGCCTGCTCTGCGTTTTCGCGCTTTGCTGTCAGTTCGGCGATTTTATCAGCCGGAAGTTTCTGTCCGCATGTCGGGCAGGTGTCATTGAATTCAGCAGCATCGCGTTCATGCAGCTTGATGTCGTTCCGCGCGTTCGCAATGTCTCGCTCAACAGCCGTGCGCTTGTCAGCGAAAATATCCCGCTGTTTTTCGATTTCGCGCACCTTGCCGTCATAGATGGCTTTCTGCGAAAGATACTCTGCCATGCGCTTTGAGTTTTCCTCGCTGACGGCAGTCTGCTTCTGCTGTTCCTCGCTTACGGTTTTCTGCAAGGCTTCGTATTTCTGCACAAGAGCTTCGTTCGCGTCTTTGCCGTTGGCGGCGTTCTCGTTCTGTGTCCTATCGTTTTCAAGCGCCTTTATTTCAGCTTTCAAATTAGAAATTGAAATGCGGACGTCGCTTTCTTTTTTGGCACGTGTCTTCTCCTTTTCCGCTCGTTTCATTGCCGCGTTCAAATCCTCACGCGCCTGTTTTCCGTCTGCCGTAACCTGGTCAAGTTCCGCGTTCTTTTCAGCAAGCTGGTTTTCAGCTTCTTTCATGGTGGCTTCAACATCAGCCCTGCGGCTTACTGTGAGTTCCAGTGTCTGTGCGCGGATTTCCGCGTCGTGCGCCGTCTGGCTTGCAGCTTTGGCGCGTTCGTTTGCCGCATCAGCAAACTTCTGCAGATAGTCGATTCCGGCAAGCTCAACAAAGAGCGTTTTCTTTTCTCCGGCTGTAGCATCCGTAAGGTCAGGCAGGTTCTTTGTCGGTCTCTGGGTGATGAAAGCAGTGCGAAGGAACAGCTCCATCGGTCCGAATGTCGAAAGAACGAATTCCTCGTAAGGTACGGCGTTCTTATCAACGCCCGGAACGGCTTCCCAGCTTGCGCCGCCGTCTGCTGATGTGTACGCAAAATAAGCGCATGAGCCGCTTTTGTTCTCGCCGTCAATCTGAATAAGGCACTTGACCATGCGGTTTGAATCGCGGTCACGGTAGATTACCTCGCGGAAACTGTCACGCAGGCAGAAATGGTCTTGCAGCTTGCCCTTGCGTGTAAGAAGCTGCGGATAAGGGTGACAGTTCTCTATGAGCGTGGTCTTTCCCTTGCCGTTCTCGCCTGTAAGCGCAATAAGGCCGGAATCGTAAGAATCAAAGTCAATGCTGATTTCGTCCTTGCCGATTCCTTTTTTGATGCCTGTCGAGCCGCGCAATTTAAGGCTCACAAGCTCCCATGCGCCGTGCGCCTTTGCGCTGTCTTTAGAGATTTCCGCATCAAGTTCTGAAATCTTTTTAAGAACTGAATCTTTAAGCTCGATTCCCGAATTCTCTGCCCAGACTTTGTATTTTTCAGAAACTCCGGCGGCTTCCGTTATTTCAGCCGCGCGGACTGTTTCAACCGGAATGTCGGAGATTGTTACGCGGGAACCTTCGACCGCGCCGTGCTCGATAAGCCCTGCAAGCAAGGCTTCTTCGTCAAGCGTTACGCGCTCTTCTTTTGTGCATGTAATTTCAAGCCAGACACGCTTTCCGCTGATTTCTTCGCCGCTGATCTTGCAGTCAGTGCCGCTTTCAATCTTCATGTTCTGCGGATGCGGAAATTCAACGCGCTCAACGCGGGCAGATGTATTCGCGCCGTCAATCTCAACAAGATTGAAGCCGGCCTTATGAGTTTCGCCGAAGTCTTTCGGATAGATTGAACCTGCATAATAAGCTGGAAGGTTTCCGACCTGCTGCGGCTTATGGATATGACCGAGAGCGTAATAGTCCGCGCCGATGCTCGCAAGGTCGTCGATTGTTATGCTCAAGCCGGTGCCGCGCTCTATGGTGCGGTCATTCTGCAGAGAGCAGCCCGCCACGTCGCCGTGGTAGAGCATCACGCACGGCAGATATGCACGCTCACGACGCTTTGCCGCAAGCATGAAGCAGAGCTTCTGCATTGAATCGCGCAGCAACGCTTCGGTTTCATCTTTTCCGGCTGTTGCGTTTGCAAGCAGATACTTTTTTCTAGGTTCAGGAACGCCAAGAATAAGAGCCTTTGCACAAGGATGAACGCCGCCGACATCAGGAACAATCATTGCATCTTGATTGTCACCAATCAAAAGGTATGATTGCGCCGGTTCAAGAACCGTGATAGAATGCTTGCAATTGATTTTGCGGAACACCTCCAGCGAGCCGTCGGTATCATGGCTTGGCGTGCCGTAAATCATGGCGACAGGGGCTTCGTCCGCAATGTTTCGGATTGCGTCAATGAAGCCGTTGAAGCCGCTCGCTTCGGTGTTCAACATCGAAGCGTCCCATGTGTCCCCCGCTATGGCTACCAGGTCAACGGGGGCTTTTTTTATAGTGTCAGCAAGGAACTGGAGCGACTTCAAAGCCGCTTCCTGATGTTCCCTGCAGCAGTGCAAGTCTGCAATATGTGCAATTCTCATAAATTAACGCCCTTTGCTCTGAGAAAATCTTTAATACGCTGAATCATCGCCTTGCGCGATTCAACAGACGCGTTGAAGTTGTTAGCATCAAGCTCTTCTTTTGCGAGCTTGTACGGATTCGCTCCGTTGCTGCATACAACGTCCAGAACTTCTTTGTAGGCTTCTGCCCACTGTTCAAGAGACTGCGTAAGCACGTCAAATTCGTTTTCGCCTGACGGCGTTCCCGCTCCGGCTGCCTGTTCTGCAAGAGAAGCTACATCCTGCGGTTCAGGCTGGCCGCTGAATTCTGCGTCCGCTGTGTCCGGCGGAACTTCTTCGTATACAGCAGTTGTTTCCGGCAATGCGGCGGCAGGCTCGCTAGAAGAAATTGCAGGAGCAGGTGATTCTGCTTCTTGTGCAGGAAGCTTGCGTCCGCCAAAAAGCGAAGCAACGTCAATACCGAGTGCCTGAGCCGATGCCATTGCGCGTCCTTCAGGTGTCTGCAAGATGTAGTCGGTATTCTGCGCTATGCGTCCGAAAACAAGCGGATGAGCCGCATCTGCCTTGCTGAACGCTGTCGGCATGTTCGTCAGTTCTCTGATAACGCGCAGGCGTGCGCCTGTCTCTGCTCTCTGGCGGGCGACTTTGGTGTATTCAAGTATTGTCTGGGCGAGCGTTTTGCCCGATTTGTTTTTCTGCATCTTTGTCTGCGCATTCAGCTCGATTACGTTGTAATCAACCATTGCGCGGAGTACCGGATCAAACTCGTAGGTCTGAACACTGGACGTGCGGAAAGAGCCGTCGCTCATGCGCTTTTTAGCCTGCTGCTCCGAGATATATACGGTACGCTTACCGGCAATGTCATCCTCGCGGAGTTCCGACCAAGTGCGGCAGCCGTCGCGCAAGAATACAAGCCCTGTCGCCTCACCGATGCGGTCTACGATTTCGCGCTTCGGCATATACTTGCCCTGAATTTCATAAACATCAGCGTCGTTGTCCCACTGCTTCTGCGGAAGCCTAAGCTGAATTACAGTTACTTCCGGCTTATAGAGCGGAGTAACGCTCATGCAGTCCTCGCGGCTCACATAGGCAAGCGCTCCTGCTGCTTTGTATTTATCAATAAGTGCTACAGCTGTAGTTTTTGCATCGTTCATGCCGAAACCTCCTTAAGTCCTTTTTCTTTAAGCATCTTTTTAGATTCTTCCACGCTTTCTGATTCAGCCGTAATGTCGAACTGAACAAGCCCTTTTGATGTCTGCGAGAGGTTAATTCTCACGCGCTTTGTTGAAGTATTTACTTCGTCCATCTAGCTTCTCCTTGGCGGCAGTTCCGCCGTTTTGTCGTAGCTTAAGGTTGTTACGTTATTCTTCAAGGGCTTAAGCCCAAGAATCTTGAAGAAACAACGTCTTATTTCTTGTCAACGCCGTATTCACGGCGAAGCCAGATCCACATTTTCTCAAGTTCCCTGCCGTTCATTTCAGAAACAGGCTTAGGAACAACCAACCGCATCCTTCGGTACAGCATCTTGCTGTAAACTTGCTTGCTTCCGTTGTTCACACCGTCAAGATACGCGCTTATAATTCCGCTGATGTTCTTGCGCAGAATCTTTTCCATCTCGCTCGGCGGGCACGGCGGAAGCTCCGGCTTTTTCTCTGCCGCAGAGCCGTCCGCACCTTCAGCGCTTGAAGAAAGCGGAATAATCCACGGCCGCGCGTTTCCGCTGCCGTTCGATTCGTTCCGCCCGCCGCCAAGCGCAAGCTCCTGCTGGCCGTCGGAAAGAGGCACAAGTTCCTCGCGCCGTATCATTCCGACCGCTTTTTTGAAAGCCCAGTCAGCAGGTGCAAAGCAGATAGCCCGTGTCTTTCCGGGCGCAAGCCTGTTTGCCCTTGCAAAGCACTGCTCAAGCCACGGCACGGAGCGGATGTGCGAAAGGCAGCATATACAGGCCACCTCCGGCACATTCAGACCTTCGTAAGCCATAGCAACCGTAACGAGCACGCGGTAAACACCGCGCTTGAAGTCGTCAAGATTGCGCCTTGCAAGCGGCGTGTCCTCGCTCGTAGCAATCCGCGTCTCATAACCGCAGTCTGCAAGATGCGACCAGTACACTTTTGCAATCTCGATGTTCGGTGCTACGACAAGCATCTTTGCATCCGCATAGTCCGCCCGCATAAGACGGAACTCGGCGAGCGCGGAATCAAGCAGATAGTCCGCAAACTCCGTGCGCAGGGCAGTGAACAGAGCCTTTGCGCTTTCTTCCCCAGAGAGCCTGGACACGCCGTGTGCGCCGTCCAGCTCCTCCCATTCGGCTTCACCGTCTACAGTGCGGAATTCAACAGGCAGAATCGCCCTGTCAGCAATCGCCCTGTTCCGGCCGTAGATAATGACGCGCCGCATTTCGTTGCCTGACAGTTCCGGCTTACCGTCCTTGTAAGCCATGAACGCTATTTTCTGACCATCACCGCGCGAAAGCGTGCCGCTTGCCTTTACGACAAGCACCGCTTTTCTAACCATTGGCTCAAGCGCCTTATGCCATTCAGAGCCGTCCGCCACATGGTGACATTCGTCAAGAAACAGAATGTACCTGTGCTTGCTGAACTCCGCCTCATGGCAGTCAGGATTCATTCCGACCGCCTGATAGGTAGTGACATACCCTTGAAGCCCTCTCGACAAGTCGTCGCCGTTGTCTGCGGCTCTTACGCGCTTGTCTGTGTTCCAGCGCGGGTCAGTAAATTCAGCCTCGCCCTGGTATTTGAGCGCGTTCCTCGGAACAACCCAGCAGATCCGGTCGGCAATCCTCGGAATAAGGTTTTCCGCAAGAATTACCGGCACGAACGATTTTCCGCCGCCGGGCGTTACCGAAAGGACGATTTCCGCAATCTCCCCGCCGTTGAGAATATCGCGGCAAGCGTCCACAACGGCCTGCTGATGATAGCGCAGCTTGAACTCAGCCATTCGACAGATGATCTCCGAACAACATAGGCTGTTTTGCGTTCAATTCTGTCTGTTCAATTTCCTTTAGCTGAACAATCAGCTTTGAAGCCCTGTCGTCAACCTCTTTTTCAAGAGCCTTTGACTGCTGCATCAACGAATAATTCCTTGTGCGGAAGAATTCCTTCTGCACGCTGCGCATCTGCATTACGCGCTCAACAAATACTTTCAGTTCTTCAGTTTTCAACATTTTCAGCTTTCCCCGCTTTCTTGGTGTATTTGAAAAGGTAGCCGCTCTTAGTCGGTCTGCCTGTCTGCAACCTTTCGGAAACGCTTGACCAGCCCATACCCACGCTTGCCGCCGCCTCAATCAGCGTGTCGAACACCTTGACCTCGCCGGTCTTGATGCAGATGCGCTTTATTGCCTTACCTGTGTGCATGTGGTACTTTCCGCGCCTATGAGCGTTTTTCCGGTTCTCGCTCGCCGTAACCCACCGCAGATTACGTGCATCGTTATTCAGCCGTGCGCCGTCTATGTGGTCCACCTGCAAGCAATCAAGCCTGTTACCGCTGCCGGTGGGCTTGGGCACGAACAGCTCGGCCACAACGCGGTGAACTGTCAGCATCTTCTTGACCTTGGGCAAAGACACAATCGCGTAGCCCTTGCTGTTTACGCTCACCGTAAGCACCTTTTCTGTTTCGCTTTCGCGGACGTCGCCAAAGTTACTCACTTCGTACAGCCCGCACGTCTGGGGAATAACCTTCCAAACAATCTCAGCCGCCATCTTCTTCTTGCTCCCATAAAGCTAAACTCTGCGTTCTTTGCCTGTTCATAGCAGACCAGCCAACCCTCATGAAATGCTTCTTCTGCAATTTCAGCTTCTTTACCCTCAAGCCCACGTTCCTTTACGAAACGCCTGCATGCTTCCAAACCGCTCATATAACCCCCGCTTCTTTAAGCTGCTCTTCAAGATTCTCAATCGAGTTCACCACGATTCCCACCGCGCCGTTTCTGTTCATTGCATCAAGAAAATTGCGCTGCGCGTCAGAAACTTTGCCGCCTACTGGTCTCTTGACCTCAATCCAGAGCGAAACACCGTCTTTGACGGCATAAATGTCGCTCACACCGCAAACCGCATGTCCGTTGCAGGTAAACGAGCGCATGAACTGACCGCTTTGTGCCTTGCCCGCCGCATTATTGAGCCTCATGTGCCAGATATGCCGCGCGGTTAGCCATTCCTCAACCTGGCGCAGAATCTCGTTTTCTTTTACATGCCGTACAAGCGCATCATGCGATTCGCGCGATACAGTCCGCCTTACATTCATCAATCAATTTTCCCCCAGTATCTTTTCTGCCTGCGCGTCAAGGCTTGCTTGCGCGGGCGAGAAAACCCAGCCGTTCTTGATCCAGTCGTCAATCTCGCTTTCATAGAACCGCACAGCGCCTTTGCTTCCGGCGCGGCCGTTCTTGTGAAACGGAATTCTTCCTTCGCGCACCAGACGGTACAAATGGCTTTGTGAATAGCCGGTTATGTCAGCCACCTGCGAAATCCTTATAGGTCTTTCGTTAAGCCTTACAGAGTCACCTCCGTGCATCCGCTGCCTCCTTCCCACAGCTTTTTTTCAAGCATGGCAAAATCAACTCTTCTCCGGAACTCGAAAATGTTTCCGGCTAAATAAGTTTTGTTGCCTAGGTTGAAAAAGATTCTGCCTTTATAGACTTCGCCGCCGATTCCCCGGTACATCAGATACAGGGCACCGGCAGATACAAAGCCCTTTGTGTCGTAGTTGGTCCCGTGCTTCTTCTGCCATACGGAAAAAGAAAACAAAAACTGCGACTTAGTAATTTTCTTCTGCGCATAAGCCTCAAAAAGCCCGCGCGGAAAACAATCCGCTGCACCCGTTACGTTCAACATACAGCCCCTCCCAGAACCTGCAGTTAATCCGCCGTGTCGCGGATCATAAGATTGTATTCAGTTCCGTTCGTGTCGATTTTTAGCACGCGGAAACCCGACTTGCTGAGCGCGCTTATAAGCTCCATAAGCCTTGCGTTCACCACCTGTGCGCCGTCTTTACCAACGGCGGCTTTTTCTGCTACACTATCCATAAGCTTTTGTGCTTGCCCCGCGCTCACGGGTCTTGACAATTTGTGGCGCGGGGATTCCTCCCTAATCAAAGGTTTATTTGTTCCGCCCAGACCGGGCGTTTTTTTTTGCCCTAAACGAACCAGAGCACCTGCTCGGCGAACCGCTTCAAGTTTTCCATGCGGCCGATAAGGTCAACATAAGAAATCACGCTCATGCCCAGAGCCCTTGCGCTCTTCATAAGCGGAATTCCGGTTATCTTTTCATAGCTGCGGTAAAGGTCGCTCCATATCTCGCGTTCGCTCATGCAGTTTTCTTTTGCCGCTTTCTTTACGAGCGCAACGACACATTCACGTGCATCAGAAAAATCCGGAACGTCAGGTGCGATTGCATAGCCTCTGACAACGCTCTGCTCAACGGCAGACATTCTCTCTGTGAGCTTCTGGAGCGAAACCGCAATGTCGCGCAGGCTTACCACAGGCGAAGCCGTGTAGTTGCCGGATTTTCTGATTGCCGGAAGGACTTCGCTTGTAACCCAGCGCTTGAACTTTCTTGCGCTTTTCAACTGGCTTCCGAAAATCAGGGCATACATACCGCTTTCGTTGATGATGTACATTTTCCGTCGCTGACCTGAGTCGGCGATTTGCCGACTCAGCTTGTCTTCTGAATCAACGTGCTTTTTCAGAGCATCCGACGTGTCTTTGTAACCAAGAGCTTCGGCGACATCCTTAGCCACAAACCAAGGCTCGCCGTCAATCTTTTCCGAACGGATTGTTCCGAATTCGACGTTTTCAAATGACATCAGAGCTGTTTCTGTCTTTTCTTCTGCCATGTCCTTTTCTCCTTCCGCTTTTTGGCGGGAAATAAAAAACCCATAAATCAAGGGGTCTGCTGGCTTTGCAGAATGTTCCGCCCGATAATACGGAACTTCCCCTTGGTTTATGGGTTCTTCTGTCTTATCGGTTCTTTTATTCCGGCAGTAGCCAGCCGCCGGTCAGCAGGGTTTAACCTGCAATGTTCAAAAAAAAGAGGCATGAAAAACAGATGTGCAGGAAATCTGCCGGAACTCCTGCCTGTTTAACAAGCCTCAGAATTAACTAATTTCTATCACTTTCTGCCGGCACAGAAAGCCAATCAGAACAACGTCCGCCGTCAGGCGGTTTATGTTCGCAGGGCTTTGTCAAGACCTGCGAACAGGGTACCCTGTTCCGAAATACTCGCAATTGCGAGCTGATAGTTTGAGTATATACGATATTGCGAGATTGTCAAGCATAATTTTTCGAAATTTCGAGTTTTTAAATTTTTAGCTTGTCGATAATCAAATTATGACTGGAAAAGAATTCGCAGAAAGAATTGATTTATGTCTTAATAAGCGTAATCAGACAAGAAAGGCGCTTACAGCTGACTTGGGAATTTCTTCTTCAACCATGTCCAGCTGGGCAGCCGGAAGAGGTTCAATTCCAAATGCGAATATAGTTGCTCAGATTGCAGAATACTTAAATGTACCGATAGACTGGCTCATCACTGGAAAAGAGTTTTCTCAAGCTGACACCAAACTGCCGCCGCCAGAAATTCTTGAGCTTGCCCAAGACATCAACAGACTGCCAGCCGAATATCAAAAAATAATCAAAGACAACGTAGAGGCATACAAGGCGCTCTGCTTTAAGTTGGAAAAGGAAAGTTCACAAAATATTATCTGATAGCCGACCGCTACTGATTCAAGAAAAGACGTACATTCCGCATATTTTGGATGGTCATGTATGACCATTCAAAAATGCATTAAGTATTTAAATTTAGTATTTAGAATTTAGTATTAAGAATTTAGAATTTAGTATTATAGTTATTGAACACCGATATATCGACATCGGATGCCTATATATCGCCGTCCGATGTCATAGGTATGCCGTGTATATGGCATATATATGCCGTCCTATCGGCATCGGGTAACATACCCATGTCATAGCACGTCAGGCAGTGCGTCAACCGCTCGGCGCTTCATTTCGTCGGTCGCCTTGGCGTACTTCATCACCTGGCTAAGCCCTGTATGGCCAAGCAGACGCGCCACCGTAACAGCATCAGCTCCGCGGCCGAGCGTAAGCGTTGCGAACGTGCGCCGCGCCGTGTGCCAGCCGATTTTCTTCTGTATTCCGGCTTCTTCTGCCCAAGTTTTCAGCGTCCTGTAGCTTCTGTCTATTCCGGTCTTGCCGTCAAGTGCAAAGACACGCTCGTCGGGCGTGTGTTCCGTTCCGTCAAAGATAAGGCTTTCCGCGGTCTTGTTCAGCGGAATATAGACTGTGCTCCTGGTCTTTTTCTGCCGCTTGATTATCTGCGGCGGGTCGCGCTCAATCATGCCCCAAGAGAGAGATTCAACGTCAGAAACGCGCAAGCCAGTAAAGCACGCAAAGATGAACGCCCGCCGCACTTCCTTGCCGAAATCAGATTCCGGCACAACAGATGCAAGCTGCTTCAATTCTTCTGCAGTCAGAAAGACCATCTCCGGGTCTATAACTTTTGTAAGGGTAACCGGAACCACGGGGTCCCGGCTTATAGTACCCTCGGCGGCGGCCTTGCGGAAAACCGCACGCAGAAGCCTCATGTACGCGCCTACGCTAGACTGCGAGATGGGCTTGCCGTTCGGCTTTGTCCTGTGCAGAAGGTATGTCTGAAAATCCTCTATCCATTTGGAAGTTACCTGCCCGATGCGGATCACAGCCCCGTTGTCGAAACTTTCAATATGACGGGCAAGAACTGTCATTGATTTTGTGTTCGTGTTCTTTGCGTAGTTCCTGACATATCCGGCGAGCGTAATCCGGTCGGCTCCGTCGCCCTTTATGTCCCATTCACCAGAAAGAAGCTGCGCCTCGCGCTTGGTGCGGCAGACCTCGGCGAGCCTGTACAGCTCCTTGTTCCGCTTCTTGTCGTCGCTCAATGTTATGTGCAGCGACTCCCATTTTCGTGTTCCGTTGTGATAAATATCGAGATACAGCTTCCCGCGCTGTTCGCGTACTTTTACGCTCATATTGACCTCCGGCAGCAGCCAACAAATAGCCTACAAAAATCTAACGATTATTGTATAATAAAGCGCAAAAATACACAACAAAAATATTACAACAAAATATTTAATTCTTTATAATAAAGAAAGTTAAGTAATTATAAATAAACATGAATAAAGTTGATTAAAGATTTACAAGTTTTGCTCCGAAATAAATAAATAAACCGCTATCCATTCTAACACTAGATTAGATAGCGGTTTTTCTTGAATTGTTGCTTACAAATTACCTACAAAAATCTACTTGCTTTTTGGGCTGTCCGAGTAGATGAATTTCTCGATTTCCTTCGCGCCGTCTATTACATGATGGGCGAATTCTTTGCCGGTAAGCGACTTTATAAGCGAATCGGGAGCAGCCTGCAGCGCACGGATGAACACGTCCAAGGATTCTTTGTGCTGGCTTTCTGCGTCTAATGTCATACGTTACCTCGTTATCTTTTTATAGATTTTCGTATTTTTTCGGCAAATTGTAAAGCTAAAAAAATCAATCATAGAATGATCTTCTTCACCTTCATAATGATTCGGAAAACCAGAACAAGTGCTATGACAATAAGGATACCGGCGAGTACGGCAATGACAGTGCTCTGCTTCGCTATCTTTTTCTCAAGGCGGAGATTTTTCGCCGTCAGTTCCGCCACTTCCATATCCGCTTGCTTGAGCCGTTCCCCCATCTGCCGCGCCGTCGCCGTCGCTTCCTTCCAGCCCGTCTTTAAGTCTGATATAGTCTCCCCAGATTGCTGCAACAAGCTCCTCAATCCGGCGTTGTCTTTCAATGAGTCCTGATAGAGTTGCTCCCTCTGCTGCTGAAATTCTTCCAAGCTCTGCAAACCGCTCATCTGTTCGCTCAACAACGGCAAGAGCGGATTGCTGCCGTCCTTCGAGGTCTGCGATTCTTGCGTTTGCGGCGTCGAGCTCTGATTGAAGTCTTGTGACCATAGCTGCATCATTCCACACAGCATCAGAACTAATACTAGCGCAAGCGCTGCAGAAAAATGCCGCCGCAATGACGGCAAGAATGAAAAAGATTTTGGGCATTTCATGCTACCTCCTTTACACTTCTCAAAGCGCCGAGCATGTTCGTTCTGTCACGAAGAACCAGCTTTGCGCCGTCCTGCTTGATTCCGTTCTGTTCAAAACAGATAAACGAATCATCATCGAAAACAGACACCAGAAGCGCTACATGGCCGAACTCGTTCTTGTCCGTCGCATTGAATACGAGTACATCTCCGGCGCGGTATTTTGCAGACCTTGATTCCTTGATACGCGTGAAATACTTCTTTTCAAGCGGCATCTTGTCGTAATCAAGGAACAAATCCTTTGCGCCGCCGCTTGTAGAGCAGCTTCCGGTATGCGGAATTTGCAGCACGTCATGGCAGAACTGGCGGAACAGATCCACGCACTGCGCTCCGAAAACGCCGTCATAATCGACCTTGCGGCCTGTATACGTCTGAATAAATGCTTTATATTTCATTGTGCACCACCTTGCTGTTTCTTAAGCTTGCTGTTTCTTAAGTATATGCGCCTGATTCGGACCAGTTCGCGGAGTATCTCTTCTACCCAGTTACACATCCGCTTGTTGAATTCCGGCGTCTTGAATTCATCACGCACACCCATGCTGTAAACGAGCGAGCTGATTTTTTTCTGTTTCGTGCTTATGTATTCCTCAGAATCCTCGATATGATTGAACGTTATCCAGTTGACGAATTCATCATAGACCACTTCGAGTATGTATCTTGTGAAGTATCCGTCATAAAGCAGGTCTGGCGTCACTTTCTGAATCTTTCCGATGAGCCCTTTCAGATAAGTATGAGTAAAATCGCACTGTTCCCTGATAATCGCTCTCTCTGTATCGCTTTCGCTTCTTGTCTGGCCGACCTGCACATGTTTCGTATGTATACGGATCATGCCGGTCTTTATCATCATCACCACTATCAACAAAATCAGAATAATGCTGACAATAGTTTGCAATGCGTTCGGGCTTACAAGCACTCTCTCAATCGCTTCCCACATTATTTTCTCCTATGCAAAAAAAAAGCCGGCACTGGCAGAAACAAAGTTTCTGTCAATTCCGGCAGATATTATTTTTTTTAACACTGAACGGCTGATGCCGTAAGGCATCATGCAATCAGTTTTTCAAGCTCGTTGATTTCAGCCCGCCATGCCTGGCGTTCTGCAATTTTTTCCTCATATTCCTTTGGCGTCGCGCTGCCTTCGGCAATTTTGGCTGCAATGTAGTCAGTTTCGGCGAGCTTTTCCTTTAGCAGACGGATTCTCACCTCCGCATCAGCACGTTGCTTTTCTTCATCGGTTTTGCCGATGAAGATTTTTCCGTTAATAATGCGTGCCTGGCACCCGGCAGCCTCAAATTCCTCATCAGAAATTTCCATATCAGGCTTTTCTATGCCGTCCATTTGCTTCATCGCTTCAAGGCTGGTGTGATGCACCACGCCGCCATCTTTCTTTGCAAGATATACCATCCGCTTGCCCCCTGTTTTATGCGCTTCCGGCAGCAAACGCATGGTTTTGATTTTTAAGCACTCATAGGAGTGTTATATACGAACAGCCCGTTATAGAGCCTGTCCATTCTCTTAATTCTGTAATAAGCGTCAAAACGCTTTTTATAGCATCCTCGCCATGATTGGTACGACGTGCGTATGTCAGACGGCTTCATAAAGCCACTGTCGCAAAGCCCTTTAAATTTCTTGAGCTTCCGGCGCATACGCAGAGTTGAATCGCGGTTCGGTAGCTTAAGTATTTTTCCTGTTGATGTGAGAATGTAGCGGCCTTTAAGGAAGTTTATTCCCTGCGTAAGCCGGACTATCCGCGTCTTTTTGTCATGCAGCGTTATTCCGAGCTCTTCGCAAACCCGCCTGATTTTATTCAGACAGTCTTTAAGAAATTCCTTGCTGTGGTGAATGAGATACATATCGTCGTTGAACCGGCCGTAGTATTTTATGCGCAGATTTTCCTTGATGAAGTGGTCAAGCCTGTTCGGAAAGAACACGGCGCAGATTTGAGAAATCTCGCTTCCAAGCCCGAGAGACCTGTCCGGTCCGAACGCCTGGATAAAAGTCCAGAGAAGTTTTCTTATATGCATGTCCTTTATATGCCGTCCGAGCTGGTCTGCAAGAACCTTGTGGTCTATGCTGTCAAAATACTTTCTGAAATCGATGATAAGGGCATATCCGTCATTTGAATTGCCGTTTGCCCTGTAAAACCGCCGGAGATGCGTTACAAGCCGGCTTGTAGCAAAATACGTTCCTTTGCCCCGGATAGACGCGCCGTTATCATAAATGAGAGGGCGTTCCAGAATCGGAGACAAGACTTCTGTGCACAGGCATTTCTGCACAACACGTTCGGAGATATGCACGCTCCTGATATGCCGCATCTTTCCGCGCTCGTTAACGTCGAATTCAACGAAGCCACGGCGCACATCTTCTTCTGCAAGCAGTTTCCGCCTGGTTTCTATAACGTTTGCAAGAAGATTTGCTTCATAGCGCTGGACGCTCTCTTTCCACGTAACGCCGTGCTTCGACCGTTTGAAAGCAGCGTACAGGTTGTCGGCATCCGTCACAAGATTGAAGTCGTCGAACCGCCCGATTTTTTCGGCGCGTTTCTGCTCACGGCGGGCTTTCCGCCGCTGATAACGTGCTTCATGTCTTTTGTCGCTCATCGTGTTCTCCTAAAAAAATAAAACCCAGTCCTGCACGGCATACGGACAGTTGTCAGGCTCCCACGCCGGAACCTGTGCCCGTCTTACGGAATATGCCGCCTGCGCCACCGTGCATGAAACGCTCTGCCGTAAACATGAGCGCCATGCATGGACGGTTTCCCGTCCGCGTCCGCACGGGCGTGTCAGAACAACTTTTTGCGGGGGCTTAAAGCCAGTCCGCAGGATGTTCCCTCCTTCTGTGTCGGACGGCTCGGCTTAAAAAAGCCTGACGTGTGCCGCCTCACGGAATCGGGCGCAACGCCGCCAGCCTCAGTGGCATTGTTGTTGTTGTTGGCATTTCCATTGTTGTTGCAATTGCACCAATTGGAGGTTACAGGGAACACCCTTATCTTATTATACATCATAAATCGGGCTTTTCTGCAAACGGTACAGAAATTTTATTACCCGATTTCCGCCAGCCTTTGAGCAGCTTTATTTCAAAGCTGATCGCTTCTAGATACGGCTGCAGCTTATCAACACGCAGCGGAAGCGTGTCGCAGCAGAATTCAAGCTCCTGAATGAGCTGCTGGCAGTTTATTATTGCCGCAGTCTGATACTCGCGTCGTTTCGCGAGCTCAAGCTCATTCTTCGCATAAATTGTATTTGCAGCGGTAATGTTCCACATAAGGTTTCTAAGCAGAAGCCTTATGTTCCGTGCAATTTCAGCCATATCCTCATCATACCAGTCGTCCGGCAATGACGGATCTAGTTTTGAAGCGTTTCGCCGTGAATGTACTCCGAAATCACGCCGGACAAGTTCTGTCATTTCTTTGCGCAGCTTCCGCGCATTGTGATAGAATTCCATTTTTGACAGTCCGCGCTTGTTTTTAAGTACACTCATTTTGATATGCTCCATTCCCTTAATTTTTTCGACCCGCTACGCGGGAACGGCTTTTTTATTATAGCACATATTCCCTTTTCACGCCCCACAAGGGGGCGTGATTTCAAGATTATGCGTCGGCGTCAACGCCGACACAGATAGCGGGGGCAACGCCGCCAACCTCAGTGGCACCGTAGTAGGAGGCATCTCCATTGTGGTAGCAATTGCACCAAAGGGAGGTATTTCTTTCATCAGGCTGAGCTTCCCACCACCACATTCTTGAGCCATTAAGTTTCTTGACCTTATACAAGACACTGAACATAAACGGCGGAAATTGAGCTTGGAATCCGTTATAATATTTCTCGCCCCAAATCTGTGTTCCCCAAACCTCAGTTTCTGACGGAAGGAAAACAGTCTCATCGTACCAGTTCCATCCTGTTGAACTGGAAATTGTTGCTCCTTTGTTACTTGTCAGTCGCCTAAACGTTACAAGGTTGTTTCCGAGCGCAGCTATGAGACCTGCCTTGAACTGGTTATTAAGCCAAGTATGCAACTCACTACCCTGCCATCCGTTTGCATTTGTGTTGCTCGCGTTCATCCGTCTGCTGAGCACACAGTTTCTGAACTGCATAACGATATGGTTCTTTGTGTTCTCCGTATCACCGGCAGACTTGTACGTATTAAAGCCCATTATCATAAGGCGCAGATTCTTGTACTCGGCGTTCCATGTATATGTCGTGCCGTCAACTGTAAGAGACGACAGGTCCAGGTAATCGCAGTATCGCAATCCGTCAAAACCCTTTTCTGCAAAGCGTGTTTTCAGCGCAGCGATTGCAGCCGCGACTTCCGAAGCAGTCGCCGGTTCATCAGAATGAACGCTACGGATTCCAAGAACATCAAGCAGGTTGCGGGCTTTGCTTTCATCAACGAGCGCCGAAATATCATCAAGGCTGTCCGCATTCAAGCCTGGAAACTCACCATTCTGATTGCCGATGGCAATTTTGCCAGCTCCGCCGGTGTAAGAGAACAGTGTTTCGATGAATTCTACGGAATCTCTGCCGAGCGTATAATCCTCTGTTCTGTTGACCATAAAGATTTTTCCGGCATTGGTTTCACCTTCTTTTACCGGCACAATCTTCTTTTCAAAAATATTGATTGTGTCGTCAATATACGGGTTCAGCCGTTCCCATGTGCCGCTCTTGACCACATAAAGGCCGTTCTGGGTTGCGTCCGTCTGGTCTTTTAACAGAACGACATCATCAATCTCTGTTTCAACGCCATCAACTTCAATCGAGCCGCCCTCAAGGAAATTAACGTTCGCGGTACTCGCAACCCTTGCTTCAGGCGTATATGAATAGCCCTTGATGTAGTTAATGAACTGATTTCGCAAGAATCTTGTTCTGTTGGCCAACTGCCTTGTCGGGATGTTGTCAACTCCGTTCTCGCCGCCCTGCAAAGGGTCTGTTATTTCAAACTGATAGATACCCTGTTCGTACTTATCCTTTTCGTTAAGATTAGCCATATTTCGCTCCTTTTAGTTTTAGCTAAAAAATTATTGTCCAAGTTCCCTGCAAGGAAATATCAGATTCCTTGTTTATGGGGTTTACCCTTACTTTCCGAGCATTCAATGTGCCGTTCTGCGAGAGCAGCCCGAATTCAAGAATTGATTTTCCGTTCGCTTCTGTCGTAGCCAAAGACCAGTTGAATGTTACCCGTCCTTCCTCCGGGAACGTGTAGCCGTCAATGTTCTTCGTATACGCGTTGGTGATTGTTGTGTCAGTAACCTCTGGAGCTGCGCCGGATGTGCCGAAACTGATTTTACCAACCGGCGAGCCTTGCGGATTTCCTGCCAGCAGTCTCGCAAGATTGCTTCGGCAGAGATCGACAATCATGTTGTTTTCCGTATAAGAATCAATAATCGTTCCGGCTTTAATTACATCAACGTGGAAAACACCTTTTAGCTGCAAGCTGTCTTTTAATTCCATCTATAACTCCTTATTATCAAAAATAGTATCACTCGTCAGGGCACGGCAAAGGTATCAACGAATCGCGGATATGCTCCCCGTTGTGCCTGTAGATGCCGCTTCTCAGCTCGTGCTTCATGTATGTATAATTCAAAGATTCATTTACAGTGATGCTTTCCGTGTCTGCTTCCGGGGCTGTCCGACATTCAAACAAGTCTGTCAGACCGTTTCCGCGGTGGTATATCGGAATACTGACTTCCTGATCGCTTTGCTTGGTGTAGAAACCGTTATAAAGCTCCTCGCCGTCACGTCTGACGCTGCCGTTGCGGAATAAATAATCAACTTCCGTAGGCAGCACATCTACGCCGGAATAAAGGACGTGCGCATTTCTTCTTACACCGCCGTCGTCAAGCCGGTCGACAAGCTCCGGCTGAACGTATGAAATAAGAAATTCATCATACCAGCCGGTCAGCTCATCAACAAAATTGAACAGCTCTACAGTCTCATAACCGACACCCGCCGGAATAATCCTTGCAAGTGTTTTCTGAAAATCTATGTTCGGCAGCCCTTCGCCGTTATGGGTTATTCTTAAGCCAGCCGGATAAGCCGGATAAACATGTATGTCGTCTGTGTCATATAGGAACTTCAAAGCACGTATAATGCTGTTTACATCAGGAACAGCCGTATTCGTCAGCTTTTTCAGTTCAAGCAGAGCGCGGTACACCTCGTCTGGATTTCCGTTTCTCGGTTCGTCAAGAATTTTGCCGAGCCGGTCAAGGAAAATGCCTGTAGCGTTTTGCAGGTCAAAGCCGTCCTTGATGCTCAGCGCCTTTTCGTTGAGCTCGTCAAGGCCTCTGTCAGAAAGCTGTACCAGCTTGAGGGTGTCGTCCTGGCATAGCCACTGCTGCCAGTAAGGCGGCTTGTTGTACTGCCGGAAATCAATCTTCTCTAAGTCTTTCACTAGTCACCTTCCTGCACAACTATCATGGACGGGTCAAAAACAGCTATTTCAACCTGACCGATGGCGATGTTCTCCGTTGCATATTCAGACGGATCAGGCGGGGTAAGGTCGGCAGAAGATGCCAGCTTGATGTCAACAAACGCTATGCCGTCCATGCTGTAGATAGGCTTGAAGAGTTTCTGGTAAATCACATCGTCGCCGACTTCTACGTTGTCTTTTGCCCATGCGGTTATCTTTTCCTTGATTGCGCTTGCAACGTCGAGCGGCGGCGTTTCTTCCGGGTTCAATGTGTACTTGATGTCAAGCCAGATGTATTTATTCACCGGACGGCTGAAACCGATGTTCCATGTGTCGCCGTTTGAATCCTGAATCTCGGTTTCAAGGTTGCCGTAAGCCTGTATACCTGCCGGTCCTTTGTCAAATATCATCTTGGCAATTTCATCTGCCTCACCGCCGATGACAACAGATTCGTATGATTTCGGAGGTCTGCCGTATACGTCTATTACGTCCTTTCTGTTGCTGTAGACTTTTGTATATGTAACGCCCGGAACAGTAAGAAGCCAGTTTCCGATAGCAACTTCGTTCGCAACGGACTGCTGCTGCCTTGTGCCGAGACGCATACGCAGTTCCGCATCGCTTTCAGCATTCCTGCCTGTAATGCCTGTCACGTAATTATAGACCGCATCAAAGCCCGAAATTGGGTTGACAATCGTATTGACATAACCGATAGGCGCGACAACCTCGCCAGAATCTTTGCATTGAAAAACAGCCTTGCTGCCGATTTCTTCGATTTTGATGAAGTTGCTCTCAGTCGTTATCATGCTGTAAGAAAAGGCTGTCGAGCCGTCTGCTGTAAGAATCTGCATAATCTCATCTTCGATTGTACAGATAAAGATATCCGGCAGGGCAGTTTCTATAGCAGTTTTCAAGCCGGTAAGAATATCAGACTTAGAGTCTCCGCTCTGCGCTTCGTAAGAAACGGCCGTGCCGTTGAGCGTAAAGCTGTAACTGTGCCCTTCAAGAATATTCTTGATGCTGATTTTTATAACGATAAGGCTTGCTTCGCTTATCGTGATTTCTTTTTTGTTAGTGAAGAACGCGCCGTCCTCAATTCTTATGACGTGTCCTTTCGGAATTACCGTACCTTTAGAACCGAAACAGGCGACAGTAACTTCCGTATTAGTCGGCGCAAGCCGCTGGACGTTCACAAAATTGACGAGCCGATCCAAATACACAGAAAAGCTGTCGTCAACGTCGCACGTAGAATACAGCAGCCCGAGCAGTTCCCAGAACTGTGAAAATTTAAGACTCAAGTTCTTGATGTACGCACCTGTAATCGAAGTATCGTCAAGGTCTAAGTCTTCGCCGAAATAAGCCCTGAATTCTTCCTGCTGCTCTCTTAATATTACTGAAAATGGCTTTACGACAAAGCCTTGGTCTGTTATTCCGTATTCCATACAGCCCCTCTATATCTCAAGATTTGTCTCTATTTCTGCGCCGTCAACCAGCTTGACCGTAATAGACACATAAAAAGTTCTTGTGGCTTTATCAAGCCGGACGTTGAATTCCGTTATCTTTTCAACTTTCTCAAGCTCAAGAACCCTGTCTTTGATTGCCGTCTCTATCATCCGCTTATGGGTTGCATTGTCCATGTATTCGTCCGGTATGTACGGAATACCCAGCTCGCGGTTGTAGAACCATTCCTGATAGAAAATCGAAAGGCAGTGCCGCACTTTCTGCCGGTAATGGTTATATTCATCTTCTGAAAACTTCCAGTTGTGCTTAGATGTCTTTACGAAATTTGTTGTATCTTCTTCGATAACCAAATCTTTCATTGCCTTGCCCTTCTAGCCCGAATAAGGAGTGTCTTTCGGGTCTTTCCTTGTAAAAACCGTGTCGCACATTGCCGGCTCAACGGGAAAAGTTATCGGTGTCGGCGGCGTGGTCGGAGCACCGCAGCCTGTGCAGGTGTGTATATGGGCGTTCTCGCTGTCCAGATGCCGCTGCACGGCTTTCCAGAGCTGCTCGTATTTGACCATGTGGTAGTCATTGCCGTTCACCTCAACCTTGTCTTCGTTCAAGATATTCAGCGTAGCCTTGCCGTTTCCGGCAAACATCTTGATGTTTCCGTTTATGTCCATAAGCAGGCTTGTTTCTTTTGTGCCGCTTGAATCGGTCGTAAACAGATGGATATTGCCGTCCTTTATGCGGTGTTCCATCTTGTTGTCATCAAGTTCAAGCTGGCTCTTTTCCTTGCCGTCTATGTAATGAATAATTTGCAGCGCATCTTCATCGACGGCCGGAATGAACTTCTGCGGCTGAAGCCCCGGAATACAGTATGCGTCGCATAAGTCATAGCGGCGCGGATCTGTGTCTTCGATGTTGTCATTGCCTTTGAGCTTCCATTCCTCGATACAGCGCTCGGCAAAGAACAGCAGAACTTCATCGTCCTTATGCAGCGGAAAATGTATCGTGTATTCCACAGTGCCGGAATAAAGAACCGGAACGTCAATCAGAATCGGAAATTTCATGTACGAACCGTCAGCCATTCTGCGCTTGATTGACGGCTGGATAACGGCACGGCGCGTGGCCGCATTATAAGACACAACTACGGCGGGCATGCTTGTGTGCACGCTAGTCATATAATAGTCATTGAATTCTTTCATAAAATCCGAAAGTTCCTGCATCAAAGCACCTCCGCCTTTATGTCAATGTAAAAATCCTGTCCGTAATTATCACCGACAAACTTTGTTTCCTTGATTTTCATCGTGGCATTCAGTCCGATTTCTGGACTGTTCACCACGCAGGCTACTCCCGGATTGAGCTGCGGGAAAAGCAGCGTCCGGAAAGTCCATTCGTTTCCGGCTGCGGCCTTATTGTCATCGTCAGATGTCTTGTCGCTTACCGCGCATGGAATTGTCAGCAGTCCTGTTTCCGGCGACAGCAGTAGACCCGTGGATTCAACTTCCTTGTTTTCGGTCATAATGTAGACCATCTCGTTCTGAATGCAGTAATACAAATCAAAGCGGTTCAGAACCTTCTTCAAGATGTCAGACGCAAGCCCGATGTCAGAAAAAGCACCCGGATAAACGGCGGACGCCGGAATGTTTTCTATGCCCTTGTAGGGCAAAGCCATAACGTCAAGCATATCCTGCGCGATAAGCCGGGCTTCTGTGTTTTTTTCATAAGAAACTGAAACATATCCGTTCATCACGGCTTCTCGGCCGTCCTTGACCTCAAGCTCCGTTATGTATTCTGTGCCGCTCTTCTTTCTTTCGCCCCTTACAATGTCGCCAAAAAGAATGCTTCTTATGCTTTCGTCCTGATACCCGGCTTTTAAGATGCAGTGAAGCCCCGCCGTGGAAATCTTGTTGTGAGTATCTTTTGACAAGTTATAGATTCTTATCTTGCCGGTGTTGTTCTCTGATTTTTCTGTCTTTTCAATCTCAAACGCGATGCGAAGGTTATTGATTTTGAAACCGTCTTCGCCTTTTGCACCTACAATGAGCTCAATCTGCCGTAAAAATGCCATTACACCTCTCCATAACAGAACTTGAATCTTGTAGAAAAGTTGAAACGTTCAAGTTCGGCGGTCTTATAGTCATTTGTAACGTCCAGAAGCCACAGTTCGCCTTTAGGCAACTTTGGGCATGAAACATGGTATTTTTTCAGCAGGTCACTGCCGACTGAAAGACGTATTCCGCCGACAATCAGGTTTTCATCGAGGTCGCATATATTAAGATACCAGCCCGCCGCCCTGGAATTATATGAAACCTGCAATTTGTATCTTGTGCCGGACAAATCAACGGCTATCTGCCAGCGGGCTGTCTTTTCTGAGTATTCGGGAATGATGATAAAAGTAAAATCTTCGTTCATAGCTTAACCTTTACTGCGGATATGCCGTGCCCCATTTCTTTTCATACGCTTTCAAGATTTCCGGCGAATTACCTTCCATCTCGACTCTTCTTTTCCATTCCTGCTTTGCGATTGAATCTTTCGGCTTTTCCGGCGCGATCACACCCTGATTGACCTGCTCGGTTATCTGGTCATTTGTCTGCTGTGAATTCTTTGGCGATACAGTCTCTACGTTTATGGCGGTGGTCTCTGACTTGACAATCTTAACCTGTGTGAAAGACATAGTGAAAGGCAGATCCCTGCCGCTCTCAACGTCCCTGTCAATGTCAAAGTCAGTGATTATCATGTTTTTATACACGTCAAGGCCGAGCGAAAGCGTCAAAGGCTGGCGTGATTCTTTAAGCCTTTTGAGCTCCCTGTAGTTCTGCTTGATTCTGTTCTCGTTAGACGGCTCAAGTTCAGGATTCTCGTCCATGCCGTTCATGTTCATGACAACGAATTCAGTCCGTCCGATGAACCCTTCAATCGAAATCTTGTCCTGTTCCGGGATTACGTGGTCGGAGATTGTAGAACCTTCTTCAATCGGCACGTCGGTGACCTGGTTCTTGAACGAGTAGCTTTCTTTAAGGAATGCGTCAATGACGAAGCCGCCGATTGATTTTTGAGGAGTGTTGTAGATAAAGGTTATAACCGCCATCAGTATCTCCTTCTTTCCGGGCTCGGTATATTCGAGCGCGAAGAATTGATGGCATACGCAAGCTGGTTGTTATATGCGTATTTCACCTGCTCGGCGATTGCCTGGGACTGTTCGGCGCTTGTTCCCTGCGGAACAGAAATATTCATAGTTGTTGGCGCGTTTATGGTATTGCTTGAGCTTTGTGCGCCGTAATAAGTTGACGTGTTGCCCACTGCCGTTTCAACTGATTTTGTCAGAGCCTTGTCTTTTGCAGAGCCTTTGCCTTTATCTTTGCCGCCGGTAACAAAATTGACGGCTGTATCCCATGCGCCGCCGACGATGCCCTTTACCTTTGCCCAGCCTTCCTTTACTGAATCAATGAAGCCGAAAAGTTTCTGGCGGATGCCGTCAAACATGTTCGTAAAGATTCCGGTGATGAAATCGGCAAGCGCCTGCGGTCCGGCTTTCAATGCCTCCCAGAAAGACACAAAGAAGTTCTTTACCGCCTCAAAGATTGACTTGATTGTGTCAACAACAGCATGGAAGATACCCGCTATGAAATCAACAAAGACTTGAGGACCACCCTTCAAAGCATTCCAAAAATCAACAAGGAAATTTTTCAAAGCATTGAATTTATTAATTATATTATTTGAAATATTTGAAATAGCTGTTAGGAAAATAGCACTCAATCCTTCCCATAATGAATTAAAGAAATTCTTTATTCCTTCCCA
Organism: Eubacteriales bacterium; assembly: GCA_045588675.1. Lineage (GTDB taxonomy): Bacteria > Bacillota > Clostridia > Oscillospirales > CAG-272 > SVTX01. The sequence continues at coordinate 45,502 of JAZNER010000044.1, forward strand.
GATTGATTTTATTACATTAACTGCATTCTGAAAAAATTGAATTGCATTTTCTACAGCTAAAATCCAATTATCAAATTGAGAAATAACATCCATTATGATGCTTTCTACCATTCTGACTACTGGAGCAAAAATATTTCTTAAAACATTTATTATCTTCATTACAATTGAAATAACAAAGATTAAAATAGGTGTAAGCCATTCAATTATTTTACCTATGCCCTCAATAAAAGGTATAATTCCTTCAATTATTTTTCCTACTATAGAAAGGTCATCAGTCAAAATTGGAAAAATACTTTCAATTATTTTACTTACTACTGATATGATATTTCTAATAATGGGAAGTATTTTTTCAATTATTTTTCCAACGCTTTGAATAATTGGAGCCAGAAAATTTCCTATTGTACTTGCGACACTTAATACTAATAAAATAATATCAGTTAAAATCGGAATCAATCCTTCAATTATTTTTCCTACTACTGAAAAAACACTTTTAATTAATTTTGCTAAACCGTTAAATTTATCACCAGATTCTTCAATTCTCATTTTGATTATTTCAAACGAAATGACAATCTGATGAATCCAGTGGATAACCACTTTAAGAGCACCCGCAAATTTATCTATAAAGGCTTCCTGTCCGGCACGTGCTATATCAAGAATCGTTTTGAGCAAATCTTTCAGCGGTTCATTTATAGCATTGCCGATTCCTTCTGCTGTGGCCGCCTTAAAAGATTGAAACTGCTTAAGAACACCGCCCAGAGTGTTCATTTGCTTTGAAAGCATTCCTTCATACTTGCCGCCAGCAGATGTAAGCGAATCAAGCGCTTTCTTTACTTCTTTATAGCCAATTCCGGCTTTTTCTATCTCTTCGCGGCTCTTGCCCTCAATCCTTGCAAGCTCGCCTACAACGTCAAAGCCCCTGTTTGCAAACTGCTTCAAATCCATTGATGACGCTTTTCCGGTTGCAAAAATCTGGCCGAGGTTTTGAGCCATGGAATTAAAGGCTTCTGAATCACTTTGTGCAATGTCACCTAATCGACTTAAATTATCAGATGCTTCCTCCGCACCCAATCCGTATGTTACCAATGATTGAAGCCCGCCTATGGCGTTGGCAGTTCCATAAAAATCGGAAACAGGAGAATAATCTAAATCATGGATTATTTTATTGGCTTTTTCTTGGTCACCAATCATGGTGCCAAGAGTGGTCCTATAACGTTCAACTTCAGCAGTTGCACCGATTACAGAATCCTTGACAAAATTAAAAGCTTCGCTGATAACTTTTTTTCCGGCATCGTAAATCATCTGACCTTTGATAAAAGACGATACCATAGACTCTTGGCGCTTCTTTACATTTTCAACGGATTTCTCCATCTTTTCCGCGCCCGATGTATCAACATCGAAGCCTAAATATACAAATAATTCACGAATCGTCATTATTCCCGCCCGTTATCAGTCTGTTTTCACATCTTCTTTGTCCATTTCTGAACATGCCAGTTCAAGGCTCTGCTGCATGTCAAGCACGGCGTTTGCCTTTAGAACTTCTTCATAAGTCCACGTTTTAAGCTCTGCGAGCGAAACTCCCTTGTCTTTCCAAAGACGCCAGATAGGGAATTCCGCTTCTATGTCTTCTGAAAGTTTTCCGACATCGCCTATGCGCTTGCTTCGCTCTGCGATGGCGCGTCGTCCAGCCCTAATGTAACGGTTGGCTTCATTTTCTGTCCAAAGCTTTTGATTTTGATAAAAAAATCCGGATAGTTCACCTCAAGAACGAATGCAAGAAGCGGATATACGGTAAAAAGTTTCTGGCCGAAAACGGCATTGAAACTAGTCTCAAAATCAGAAGAAAAAGCTACGGCGATTCTTTTGCCGCCGATTTCTGTTACTGCAGTAACGTTGTAAAGCAGCTTGCGAAGCAGCTCATCCATAGTGTTTTCGTCAAGCTCGCTTGTCAGTTCCTGAATAATTTCAGCCAACGGCAGCTTTGACAAATCAAGGTCTTTGAAGTCCTTCTTCAAATCAAAAGATGTAAAAATCTTTCCGACTGCGGGAGCAAAGATTTTGATAAGCCTGCTTTTCAGCTTAAAAGCGTCCATCGCCAACATAGCCCCGACAGTAAAAGTAATTCCGTCAATGGTTTTCTTGTTTTCCATGCTTTATACTCCTAAACTATTTGTTTATTCAAAAAACAGCAGCCCAGCCGCCTTTCGGCGGCCGTCTGCTTCAGCTGGGTTTAAAAATTCAAGCCTGATTCAGCCTGCTGTGAAATCTGCCCTGTGTGCAGAACCCACTGCCGGTCTGTGGCTTCTTTGGCAAAGCCGAACGTCGGGTCTGTCTGAATCCATGCCTGCTGCCAGAAGAACAGTGTCTCGCCGTTGAGGTCAGTAATTGAAAGCGACTGCATTCCCTGACCTGTCAGCTTGTCCATGTTCTTGCAGTTTGAAAGATATTTGTTGCTTTCGGAGCTCTGCTGCAAAGTGAGCGTTACCGTATGTGTGTTGTCATTGCTCTCCGACCTAACAACTTCTCCGTCCGCGCCGACTTTCTTTGTCCAAGTTTCTGCGTTTGGTGCAACTTCAACGAAAGTTCCGTCAGCATAGCCACCGATCGGGATTCCGCCGTATGTTATAATGACTTTCTTCGGGTCATAGGTTGCTACGAGTGTATTTCCAGCCATCGTCTACCTCCTTAAAGTGTTACAGTTCCATTTATTGTCGTTCTGTGAACGGCACCGGCAAGAACGGCTGTAAAGTTTACGTCCGGCAGATGTCTGTTGCCCTTGTCCAATGCAGGAACGTCGGCAACTTCCGGATAGCTGACTTCGTAAGAAGCGAAGAGAGAATACTTGACGCCCTGGTCAAGCGCTTTCTTGAGCTGGCCTACGATAACCTGTACACCTTCGTCGGTGAACGGAATCTTGTCGAGCTGAATCATCGGCGTGAATACGTAGTTCTGGATGAGCGCTTTCATCCAGTCCAAACCGTGAATAACGTCGATGTATTCGCCACTTGCAACCTTACCGTCAGATGTCATGTTTACATCAGCAACAGGCATGTACCATGTCGCGTTCTTCTTTTCGATGTTCGTAACCTTCCACTGCGGAAGCTCATAAGCCATAACAGACTGCAATGTCTTGAACTTCCATGTTGCAGACCCCGGGTGCTTCGTGAGCATCTTGCCGAAATATCCTGCTTCAGGAATGTTGTCATCTGCCGGAAGGTTGTCGTCGTCCGCGCTGCGCAGCTTTGAGCCCGGATGATAGAAAACAGCGGTGCGGTCAAGTGCGTTGAGCTTTGCCCATGCAGCGATGTCGCCTGTTTCTTCTTCCACGAGCGTGTCGTCGCCGGATGCAAGGATACAGAGCTTTTCGTTTGCTTCTACCCACTGCGCGACAGTCTGCTGGTTCATCATGTTTCTTGTTGAAACGCTGAGCGCATACCAGTCGTTGTTCTGTGCCTTGATTGCGGTCAAGGCTTCTGCCCAGCCCGCATCCGGTTCGATTGCCGTGTGCGAGTATGTGAAACTTGGCTGCGAAGTACCGCCGGTTATCGTCATGGTGATGATAACATCCATACCTTCAACGCTGAAGCCGTCTTCTTTGGCGCGTGCAAAAGAACCTTCTGCAGTATCATTAATCTGTGCAACAAGTGCAGCAATCACGGCTTCTTTTGTGTCGTAATCGTCAAAAGCGATTTCATCCTGTACGGTTTCGCCTACTGTCATAACGAACTTGTTGCCGGTAACAAAATCACCCGCAAAAGTTCCCTTGCCGTCGGCAAGGCCTGACGGAATCTTCCAGCCGATGTAGATTTCCTTGATGTGCGGATTCTGTGCGAACTGCTTCTGTGCAGCCCTGTAAACATATCCGTCAGTCGGGAATCCGGCTTCCTGTACTTCACTGATACCGCCGAAAATATAGACACGGTGATTCTTGCTGAAAACCGGTGTAATTTTCATTGGATTGAAAGAGTCCACAATCAGATGCCCGTTAAAGGACTTCATGCTTGGGACAGTCGTCTGACGCGTGATAGTAACGTCAACAATTTTTTCCAATTGGTCAGCCATCTTCGTTCTCCTTTATATTATTTGATGCTGTATATCCACTGTTTCAATCCAACCTATCGATTCTGTATATCTTCGTGTGTAAGTTATATCAAAATCCAAGACCGAAAAAATTTCAGTGTTGGCGTCTATATTCTGAACGGATTCAAGAATGTCGCCGACGTTGATTACAAAGCCGCGTTTCTTGAAAGCGTCAACATATTTATCAAGTTTCAGACTGTGCTGAAAATCTTCAACCATACGTGCGCCTGTATCAGTAAATCCGCGCAGGCTCATATTCCTTCTAATCTGAACCACACTTGTCTGTTCGTAATCGTTCAGATTGCTGTTCCAGATTGCCTTTGAAAACTTAGGCGAACCAAGCTGAATTACGTCCTTAAATTCAAGCGAAAAGAACGTTCCTTTCGGTCTTGTTCCGTTCTGCCGCTCATATATAAGCGGGTAGCCTTTCGGTTCGTTTTCAGAACGGTCTCCTATGAGCTGCGAAAACAGATCATAGAGGTTGTTCCGTAAATAATCTTTTTCCCTAACCATCTGATTCCTCTGCAGCGAACCGTTCCACTAAAAATTCCCAATGCGGCAGCAGCCCGTTATTCCATTTGTCAACTTTGATTATCTGGTAAACTTCTCCGTTCAGACTGATGCAGTCAGCTTCAAGCTGTTTCAAGTCGTCCGAGCTTGTGAAATCGTTTTCCAGTCCGGCAAAAATTTTATAAATCGAATGGCTTCTTTTTCCTTCCGGCAGATTTTCAAGCTCCTTGCCAGAAGCAGGTTGAAATGTTCCGCTGAAGCTTATTTCTGTTTCAGAGCCATTCTGCCAGATGCCCTTATCATATACGCCGGTTTTATGAATCAGCGTCATGGGAACTGTTTTGAACAAACTCATTTCAACCCTTCTTGTTCTTCTTTTTCTTCACAATTTCGTATCTGATAGAATTTCTTAAAGTTCCTGTATCTATCAGCGGTCTTGAACTGCCTTTCTGCTTTACCGTTGAAGGTGCGTTCTCCGTAAAACTGCCGCTCTTTATATGCTTCCTTATCCCGGATTCAGCATAAATTCCCAATACTTTAAGGGCAGTGTCGCTGTCGGTTTTTCCGTCGGCGATTCTCTGTGCCAGGGACTGCATGAATGACTTGATTTCTTCTTTGTGCGAATCAACCCAGCCGCGCATGAAAGGTCTCGGCGGAATTTTCCAGCCGGAATCCTTGGCTTTGACACCGGTTTCGTTCCAGTAGCCGTATTCAGCTACGGAAACACCTTTGACAGAAGGTGCACCTTCTGGAATCCCGGCGTTCACGCCTTTCAAGCCAAGGTCTTTCATGGACTTGACGATTTTCTTGAAGCCCTTGTCCCTGTCGGTAACGCCTTTTTTAGCCATATTTTATCTTTTGATTTCCTTGACCTTAATCAGAAAACCGGCTTCCAAAAGAGACTTGCCGTAGGCGTCCTTTTCAATCTTGTTCCAGTCCTGCTTTGGAACTTCTCCGCTGCCGCTTTTGATTAACACACCGGCAACAAACTGCGTGGCTATTTTCTTTGTTCTGTATTGTACGAAAGTTTTCATGTTACACTCCTGTTCTTGACAGCTTTACATGTAAAATGCAGCCGGAATTCCGGCTGCACCGTCAAATAAATCTAGTTTCCGGTTTCTGTTGTATGCTGCTTTGCAAACACGCCGGGATTGATTACCGGCACAGCAATAGCAGCAACAAAAATCACAAGATCCACAATGACCAGAATAGGTCTTGGAACCGTTGTGGCAATGGCGAGCACCGCGAGCATGAAGCTCAGCAAGATTACTCCGATCCAGAGCCAGAAACTGATTAAGGCGCGGAATGGCGCATAGTTTTTCATATAGTTCCTCCCGCAAGACCTGCTGTATTGACGCCCATTCTCGGACGGCTCTTTATAAGCCCCAACAGCATCTTGCCGTATTTTGATGTTTCCAGACCGCCGTCAGCGTCTGAAGCCGAACTGCCTGTTGCAAAGCTAATTGAAAGCCCGCCCTCGGTCATCGACGCGACTTGCCCCAAGCCCATTGCAGAGTTTCCGCCAGAACCGGCTGTTATGGTGAACAGATGGCACGCACGGTATGCAACCGCATAAGCATACTGCTTGCCGAAAAACTTCCTGTCGGTGTTTTCCTCCGCCATTTTGACGAAGACCGAAAGGGCATCATTCTGGGCAAGCGCCGGACAAATAGCTCCGATAATCTCGCGGGCTGTCATTGGTTACACCTTCACGTCAGGGTTGTCGAAATCAGGGATACTGTCGCCGTTTCCGGCTTCTGATTCAGCACCGGCATCGTTGTCAGCATCTTTGAGAGCCTTGATAAGGGCTTCTTTCTTCTGCGACGGGTTGATTCCCTTTCCTTTGGCCGCGTTCTGAAGCTCCGCGTAGCTCATGCCGTCGTAGCCGGAATCCTTTTCAGTTTCTTTTGCGCCTTTTTCAGCACCGGCATCGCCGTTTCCGGCTTCCGGCTTGCTCTCGTCGATGATTTCATCATCAGAAAGACCTTCAACTTCGCCACTGATTGCGTCGATGTCCATGTTGAGCTGTCTCATGCGCTTAACGACATGAAGTGCAAGCTCATCTGGAAGACTTTCCTTGAACCAGGTGCGGAGAGTGTCTTTGTTTGAGCAGCCGTAGATAATCTTGGTTGCGACAGTGACAGGAACATCTTTCAAAGTCTTGGCTTTTGCCGCGCTGCCGGATTTCTGCGTTCCGACAGTAAACGGCTTGATGATTCCTGCGGAAATTTCAGCTTCAAGGCTGCCCTTGATTTTGTCCCACTTTTCATCGCTCACTTCGTTCGTGCCCGGGTTGAGGATGACGCTTTCCGCAGCAACGGAAACGCCGTCCACAACAGGCACTACTCTGACGTGCGGGTGCTTTGGATTATATTTAACAAACATCCGCCGTCTCCTTAGATACCGTCCGCGTAAGCGAAAGCTCCCGGATAATAAACGATTACTCCGGCAGTTGAAGCCATACAAGGAATTTTCCATTCCATTCCGACCTGCTGAACGTCGCCCTGCTCAAACTGATTGACGATCTGGTTTTCGCAGTGCATTTCATCGAAACAGCCGACCATAATGCGGCCAGTGCCACCAGCACCGATTGTGCCGAGCTCGTTAAGCCAGTCAATCTTTTTGAACATCGGGAAGTTCTCCTTGATGTACTTGAGAAGCGAAGATTCTGTGCTGCCCAGTCTGCGAGACACTAATGCTGTGTATACATTGTGCGGCAGAAGAAGCGTGTCAGGTTCTTCAGTTCCCTTTGTCGGCTCAATTACCGCACTGAGCACGATGTTGATGTCGCGGATAATCTTATCCACGTCTTTCGTTGCCCACTGCTTAGAGCCTCCTTCGCCGTCAGCAGGAAGTGTGCTTTCTGTAAGCCCCGGAAAATCGAGAATACCGTAAGTCTTTGTTTTCGGGTTTGACAAAAGAGTAAGTTCGTTAAGCTCTCTGTCAATTGTGTTGCGTGCAGCTGTTGCGCGTCTCTGTTCAAGATGTTTTCCTGAATAAGCGCTTTCGCGGATTTCCTTGATGTTATAGCCGTAGCTATCACCAATATCGAAAACATTGACAGAGTCCTCTTCACCAAATACATCAACCCGCGGAAAATCTTTGGCATAATCCGCGATAATCTTCGCTTTTCCAGCTTCCGTATAACGTTTATATGTTACCTGCGAAATACCCACTGGCAAATCTTTTGCTATCGGAACAAGCTCAAGTCCTTTGAGATGTGGAGTTTTTGCGTCATAAGTACGGGCTTTTACATACTCGCACTCACGCTGAAAAAAGGCTGATTCACGAGCATCAAGCCTCATTGCAGATGGTTTCATGTCTGTTCTCCTTTTCTGGTTTTGTTATTTCAGTCCGTTCACTTCTACGAGTGCGAGTCCGTCCTGTTCGTCAGAGCGGAAAACACAGCCGCAGTCATAAGTTCCAGACGAATCGTCTGTAAACTTGCCCGCATCGTCGCCCGAAAGAACGACATAGGCAGCTTTCTTGTCTGCCGGTGAAGCACCCTCTGCAACAGGCGCATAGATTTTTCCGTGCGTCATTACGTTCACAGGGATTCCTTCGGGGTAGAAGCCTACGCCCTCTTTGAAGCAGAGCTCTTCATGAACGGCGACACCTGCAAACTTCATGCCTGTTGTGGCTGTTGCAGTGAATGTAGGCTGTGAAGCGCCGCCTGTAACGACGATTGAAGCCGTAACGTCCGAATCACCTGTAACGATTACAGACTTTGAACCGGCCACTGTGCTTGCTACGATTCCGGCTGCGGAAAGTGTTTCGTTGCCGTTGATTGCTTCAACGACAGCCGCAAGGGTTGTGTCCATGTCGGTGTCGAATGGTACAGCGGCAAGTTCTACGCCGTTCACTGTCACTGCAAGGCTGTTGCTTGCGACACAGTCGGCAGAGCCTACGAGTGTAACGACATTCTTGTGCGCGTTGAAAACGCTGTCGTCTCCGACTTTGCCGAAAACGGCTTTTCCCGGCTCGATGTTTTCAGAAGCTACATGGCTTTCGACAACATCCTGCAAGCCGTATTTCTGCCCTGCAATTGCGCGGGGTGGATTTCCGTAAAGATTCATCTTACGCCTCCTCGCCGCGTGAACGGCGCTGGTTATAGTCAATCATTCTCTGGCGTGCGGCCGCTGCATCGTAGTTGTCCGTGCTGCCTCCGTTAAAACCGTCAGAGCCTACCGCTCTCTGTGCGGCATCACCGCGCTTTTCAAGCTCTGCAACAGCAGAGTCAAAACAAGCGGTGAGATAGTCGCTGTTCTTGCCGTCGAGTTTTACCGAAGGGAATACGGCGGCGATAACGGCACGCTTGGTGTCGTCCATCTTCATTTCCGGAGTGACCTTCACACCAGCCTTGTCAGCGGCATCAAGTACGGCAAGACGTTCTGTGACGGCAGCATCAATGCGTGCATCGTCAGAAGCGTCGGCGCGGGCTTTTTCAAGGTCAGCCTCGGCCTTGTCGGCGCGTGCTTTCTCTGTATCGCGCTCGGCTTCCATCTTAGAGAGAGCCGACTTTCCGTCCGCAACCTGCTGGGTGAGGTCGGAGAGTTTCTTTTCAGCCTCGTCAGCTTTCTTGTTGAGAGCGGCAATGTGCGATGCGACATTCTCTGACACTTCGACATCAACGCCGTCAATTCTCACAGTCTGTTTCATAGACATGTTCTCCTTTTCCTTATGGTCTTTGTTTGTTGGATTTTGTGCAGCGGGTTTGTGCAGAACAGGCGGATCCTTAAGGATTGCGTCCGCGCCGTCAAGGTGTATCATCGCGGCATCACCCGCGCGGGCTGCGTCAACAATGGCGCAGTGGTTGTATCTGATTTTACGCTGAATGCAGTCATACTCGACGCCCATATAAACGCCAGCCGATTCCTCAATCTCGCAGGTGTAGCCCATGGAGAGAGCGCGGCGGCCGTTAAGAACATCTTCAATCGCATCGGCGCGGTTTATAGTCATGTCGATTGCGACATGAATTCCGTCGGTCAGCTTCTCGCCGTCTGTCCAGCCGTCATAATCACGAATCTGGGTAGTAGTCGTAACGTCGCTGCCGAGACTGCCGACCTGAAGCTCCTTCTGGTTTTCCGGCGTGACCATACCGTCGGGATGCTGGTTCGTCACCGGCTTGAGCTTCATTGTTTCAAGACTGGCAGGTGAAAATACTTCTTCAGGAAGTCTGAGCTCGCGGAGCGTAGTTCCGTCCGCATACTGATAGGTAAACACGCCGATACTGGTCACGATTGCGCGGCCAGTGAGGAAACCTTCTGCGGTTCTCTGGAATGGTGTAGTCATCCAGCTGCCTGCGTCGAGCGTGTCGAATCTCTTAACTGTTTTGAGTGACCCCATGTTTTTGTCCTTCGGGCAAAAAAAAATCTGCCTCGTCATTCCGGAAAGACATCATCAGATGCCAGTCCGAAAAATCCCGGCAGATTTTTCAGTGCGGTTGTTCCGCAAGTTGCCCGTGCCGCATGGGTACGGTTCTGTGTTTGTTTGTTGCAATTCACGCTTTCCTAAAAAAAGCGACATTGAATATTTAAAAACAATCTTTGATTAAGAATACCACAAAATTTAAATGTGTCAAGAGCGAAGTATAAAAAAAATATACACACGCTCGGCGTTAAGTATTTTGTATTTAGTATTTAGAATTTAGAGTTATCTCTATAGAGTCTAGAATTTAGTATTATAGTTATTCGACACCATATATATGGTATATATACGACATCGGGTCACATATATATGGCGTCCGATATCATATATATAAGACCCGACACCTATAGGACGGTGTCCGATACCGTATATACGGCATATATATGTCATAGGGGTAACTATCCCTTTTTCACTGAAAAGTGTATACTTTTTCATACATCTTTAGAATAATTCTAGCAAAATAACGCCATATATACGGCGTCGGGTCTCGTGTATACGGTATATATATGGTATTCGATACCATAGGTATGGCGTCCGATGTCATATATATGGTATCGGGTCTCGTATATATGCCGTCGGGTCTCTATATATCGGCATATATACGGCGTTCGACACCGTGTGCCGAAAAGCAGAGAAAAAGCCCCGGATTATGCCATTTTTCATGCAGAATTTTTGCATGAAAAATAAAGCCGGAAGAAAATCCGGCTGTTCTGACAAGGGAAATTAAGGGAAAACAGCGGGAAATTTCCGCTGTTTTTTTTAGGTCTATAGGCATGATAAACTACCCAAAAGGGCAGAAAAAAGCCCCGCAGATTTCTCCGCAGGGCGATAAAAAAGCACTTTCGGCGGCTAGGTTTCTTTTGGAACGCCGGGCATGAAGCCCGATTTCGCCAGCCGAAGAACTCAAAAAATTTATGCAGTTTTCTTCATTATCTCGAAAGCTTCCTTTGGCGAAATAACTTCTTCAAGTATTCCGTTAGTATCACGAATCAGCACTGGCATACCTACACAAATATGCTCTGTTTCTTGAGAAGTTACCACATAAATCACAGAGCCGTTCCAGTCATCCAGCAATTTTTTACAGCCGTCAAACTTAAAGGATCTGTGTAATTCATTGTTAGCAAATTCAAGAATCTTATTCATTTGCAGCCTCCACCACATATTGTAATACATTTTCGTCAAATTGCAAGGGGTCTGTTCTTAATAATTCAGGTTGATAAAGACTGTCTGAATAATCAATCTTCTTAAACAACCATTGAATATCTTCATCTTGGTATATAAAACCTGATTGCGGGTCATAGAAAAACAAACCTTCGTTTTCAGTTCTCATAGCCATTATTGTATGACCTCCGCCATTTTGCCATTTAAACTTCATAACATAGCGTTGGTTGTTTTCTACAGTTTTGTCTATATACTCAAACCCCTTTTCCCAAGAAGAGAATTCATCCCTATCAAGCCATTTTGGATGTTTTCTTGTAACAGGGTCGATGAATGCTCTTGCTGGATTTTTTGAAAGTTTTTTAAACACTTTGTCTTTATCATCAAAAGATTTTGCTTGAATTCTAAATCCTTTTAATCGAGCTTCAAAAACAGCTACTGCTGTCTGACAGTTTTCTCTAAAACCTCCGCCTCTGTAAAAATTTGGATTTGGCTTGTTGCCATCGGCTTCTTCAAAAGTCATTACATCACCTTTGACTATCGTTCCAATTTTCTTTGTTTCTTTCAAAATTCTTTTCCTCGGTATATTATCGGCAGAGCCATAAGAAACATTTTCAGATTCCACTCCGTCTGCTTCGTCAAGCAGCTCGTTGAAGTATGCGTCGGCGCAGCAGCGGCACTGATAGTCCATGCCGGGGTGCATAAGGACTGCCCCGGACGGTCTCGGTTTCCATGTCCGCCCGCCGTCGTAGCTGCATACTGTCGCATCGTCCCACCGGCACAGAAGCCCTTCCATAACGGCGTGGCTTTCACGCACACGCTCGTCGCCG
>JAZNER010000045.1:0-29910 GCA_045588675.1 Eubacteriales bacterium
TGAGCGCAAGCCCTTGAGTATTTCAATGCTTTCATCACGGCTCGGCTCACCGACGTTTACTGCTTGAAAGCGTCGTTCAAGCGCAGAATCCTTTTCAATATACTTTCTGTATTCGTTTATTGTCGTAGCACCTATCACCTGGAGCTCACCGCGTGATAGTGCGGGCTTGATTATATTTGCCGCATCAACAGCGCCTTCTGCCGCTCCCGCACCGATAATCGTGTGTATTTCGTCAATAAAAATAATGATGTCGGGGTTTTTCTGAACCTCGCCGAGAATATTCTTAAGCCTTTCTTCAAATTCTCCTCGGTATTTCGCTCCCGCAATCATACTTGCCAAATCAAGAGTAATCACACACTTGTCGCGCAAAATTTCGGGAACATCACCCTCAGCTATTCTTTGAGCCAAGCCCTCAACAACTGCGGTCTTTCCAACGCCCGGCTCCCCTATCAGACAGGGATTGTTCTTTTGTCTGCGGGATAGAATTTGTATCACTCTTTCGGTTTCGCGCTCACGCCCGATAATCGGGTCAAGCCTTCCGAGTCTTGCCATTTCACTCAAATCCCGTCCGTATGAGAGTATTGCGCTTTTTCCTGTCGCACGGTTGTCCTTATCAGCGGGCTTTTTTGAACCCGTGTCTGCTCTTGCAGGACTTGCATTAATATATTCTTCAATGTCGCTCTTTATTTCGGACACCGATATATTGAGGCTCTCAATTATTCTTACCGCAACACAGTCGCGGTTTGAGAGCAGGGAAAGCAACAAATGCTCTGTTCCAATATAGGAGTGGTTGCTCTTTATCGACTCATAAGCCGAGCCCTCAATAATTTTTTTGGTTCTCGGCGTCATATCGGATGGAGATACAGCAATAGGAGAGCCAATTCCCGTAATCTCAATAACGGTGTCCTTAACTTGATTAATGTGCACGCCGCGCCCATTGAGTATTTTTGATGCGGCGCAATCAGGTGTTGAAAGCAAACCTAATAGCAGATGCTCCGAGCCTATATAGGTGTGTCCTAAATCCGAGGCAAATCCAAGTGCGCTGTTGAGCGCAAACTGTGCCTTAGGGGTAAACTTATTAGCCATTATCGTCTTTTACTCCTTTGTTTTCTCTCGGCGCAAGCTCGGTGGAGAGAGAGCTCTTTTGCAATATAGCCTTTGCAATTTTTGCCCTCGCGAATGAGCATTCCTCGTCATTTGTGCATTTTTCGGCCGACAAGACCGAGTATGCTTGACATTCAGATATAAGTCGGTTTATTCCCGTGATGCTTATAGGGGGCTTTTCCTCGCCGAGATTAACCGAAAAAACGGTTCGCAAATCGCGGCAGAGGTCAAACAGCTCCGCAACCTCAAGAGAGCGGGCATAGGACAAAATTCCAAAGGCGCGCCAAGCCTTTTCAATTATTATTTTGCTACGGGTTGGATAAATAATTCTCGAAAACTGCTTTTCGGCGTCAATTATTTTTTTGATGATAATTTCAAAAATCAAGGAAGCGTTTTTGTCGCTTGTTTTGAATTTTGGCTTATATTTGAGTAAATAGAGAAGTGATTTTCTGTTGCTTTGTGTAAATGGCGTCAAGGTTGCGCCCGAAAGGTAAGCAATCTGGCGGAAATATTCTTCGTTTCTCTCATTTTCGGCTGACGGAAGAAATAATGCAGAGGAGAATTCAATACCCGCGCCGACATCCTCAGGGCAGGGTGATAGGTATCCCAGAGAATCGTTATAGGCAAATTCAATTTCTCCGTCCAAAAGCTCCTCGGCAGAGGATGCGATTTTAAGCGATTCGCTGACCGACAGACCCGAAAGAAGAGAGCTTATATTGATTAAATTCTTTCCGCCCAGAGCAATAATCAAATTGCAGGGCTCATTCAAATAAATAGCCTTTTCGTTTTCGCCCGCAATAAAATCCTTTGTGACAAATTGTTTTTCACATAAAGCTAAAAGCTCGCATTTGCTGCTGCTCCCGTAAATTTCCTTTCTGAACCCGTTGCTTGAAAGCATAGAATCAACCTTTGTATAAAGAGCCTGCAGCTCAGAGTGATTTGCCTTTTTTCCAAAGCTGATGCTTTGAGGGTTTCTTATGTATGTGACTTTTGTGTAAAGAAGCTGTGGGGCGTATGCGCCCTCTGTATTATACCAAGACATTTTAAAAATCCTTTCCTTAACTTTACGAGCAATTATTTTTCAATTTTTTTGATTTTATCTCTGAGTGTTGCGGCAAGCTCAAAGTTTTCTTCGCTGATAGCAATTTTCATTTTTTCTCTCATTTCAGCAAGTGCCTTTTTCTTTTCGATTGCTAATTTGCGAGAGCGCGGCATTTTAAATTCAGTGCTGCCCGACGAATGTGAATAGCTTGGAATAAGTATCTCACCAAATACATTATAGCAGCGAGGACAGCCGACACAGCCGCTTTCCTTTACCTCGGAGAGCGTTGTAAGGCATACAGGGCAATTCATATTCAAATCAATATTGTCAGGAATTGAGATAGCGTAGGTTGGGGAGCTGTTTTCTTTTTCGGGCACGGGGTAGAAGTATATGTTGCTATGCTCGCTCTTTTCCTCATTTACAATTTCTGTAACTCTGTTTTGTTTTTCACCGCAGGAGGCACAAAGAGCGTGGCGTCTGCCACCGTCGTCGGCATAAAATAAGGTCGCTTTTGCAGTTTTACATTTTTCACAGTTCATTTTTATGTATCCTTTCATTTTGAAGATTGTTGTTCCGCACGATATTTCTTTGAATATTATTCTTTGCGGATTATCAATAATATTTTACATAATTTGATTTGAAAAATCTGTCGCAATATGGCGGTAAATTTAAATTTTTTAAATTTTTTCAAAAAATAATGTCACACCCGTGTCTGCCATCTTATTTTTGTGTAAAAATCGACATTTTTTGCAAAAAAAGTGATGTTCACCAATATTTTACAAATATATAATATATACTTGATTGACATACACTTGATTTTGAGATATAATTTAATTAAAATGGGAGAGAAGAGGTTTTTTTGAAGAACCTATAAAAACCATATGTACGGAGGCAATAATATGGATAAAAAATTGACAGTTGGAAACCAAAAAATCGCCTCGCTGTTTGATGAAGGCTCATTTGTTGAAATCGGTGCTTACATTAAGAGATGCGGCGATTGTGAGACATATGACGGCATAATTTGCGGCTACGGCTCAATATCGGGCAAGCTTGCATTTGCATTTGTTCAGGACAGCGACAGGTCAAAGGGTGCTTTTGATGAAGCGGGTGCTCGCAAAATTGAAATGCTTTATGACGCTGCTGTAAAGAACGGCGCGCCTGTTATAGGTGTGTTTGATAGCGCGGGTGCGGTCGTGCTTGACGGAAGCGCGGCGCTTACCGCTTACGGAAGATTTATTTCCGCAGTTTCAAGGGCATCCGGAATTATACCCCAGATTGCAGTATATGACGGAATTTGTACGGGTATGGCTTTGACAGTATCAAATATGTTTGATTTAACAGTCAAAGTTGACGGTAAGGCTAAGCTATATCTTTTGAAGGATAAAGGTGAAGATGAGGTTGCCTCAGTAATCGTTGCTTCAAATGAAGCAGAGGCTTACGCCGCTGTTCGCAACCTTGTTGAGATTTTACCTCAGAATAATAAGGATAACGCTTCGGTTATGAGCGGTGACGACGTGGCAAGAGCAGTCAATATTGAAGGACTTACAGGTAAGGCTTTGGTTGAAGCAATTGCGGATAACGGCGTTTTCACTGAGCTTTACGCTAAAAGCAGCGGAATTGTAACAGGCTTTGCATTCTTTGGCGGAACACTTTGTGGTGTTATTGCCTCTGATAATACGGTTGACAGTGGCAAAATCGGATTTATCGGAGCGAAGAAGGCGGCTAATCTCATTTCCTTCTGTGACCGATTTGGTATTTCGGTTCTCACACTTGTTGATAGTGAAGGTCTTTGTGAGTGCGCGTGCGCAGGCTGTACATCCCGTATGGCTATGGCTTATGCAAACGCGACAGTTGCAAAGGTGAGCGCAGTAGTAGGTAAGGCTTATGGTGCAGGATTTACGCTTCTCGGCTCAAAGGCGCTTGGCGCAGACCTCGAAATCGCTACCGAAAATGCAGTGATCAGCGTTATGTCGCCCGAGGGCGCAGTTGCATTCTTAATGAATGATAAGATTACTGCCGAAAAGTCAAGAGCTGATGTTGAGGCTGAATGGTGCGAAAAATACGCGAGCGCGCAAGCAGCGGCAGAGAAGGGCGATATTGACGACATTATTGAAGCGTCAACTCTTCGTGCGCGCATATGCTCGGCGCTTTATATGCTTTCTGTTAAGGCAGACGGTTGCCCCGACAGAAAGTATGCAAGAACTCCTCTTTGATTTTTAGGAGGTCGAATATGAAAATGAGTAAAAAATTACGCATATTCGCTCTTGTAACGGCAATTCTGACATTTATCTTTACAGTGTCAATTTGTGCGGCTGACAAGCTTGACCAAAATATGCACGGCGGAGATCTGTCATTTGGAGAGAGAGTAGAGTACGCCTTGCAGGGAAGCGCAACGGGAATGATAATGATATTTTCGGTTCTTGGACTTCTTTGGTTTATAGTTTATCTTGCAAGGGTCGTGCTATATGATATTCCAAACAAGAAAAAGCAAGAGGCGAAGAACAAAGAAAAAAAGGCTGCACCTGTTGTAAATGTGGCAGCAGAAGCTCCTGTTGCGGCTGCCCCCGTACAGACAAGTGCGGTAGCACAAGATGACGGAGAGCTTGTGGCAGTAATTACAGCCGCAATTGCCGCTATGATAGAGAGCGGTGACTATAAAAATGAGTTTGTAGGCGGATTTAGGGTTGTTTCGTTTAAGAGAAGCAGCAGTGGCGCTTGGAACAGAAAATAAGACTTACGAAAGGTTTAGGTATAATTATGAGAAGATTTAATGTCACAGTAAATGGCGTTTCATATGATGTTGTCGTTGAGGAGGTTGGCGGTGCACCCGTAGCCGCACCCACACCTGTAGCATCCCCCGCACCCGTAGCAGCTCCTGCTCCTGTAGCTACACCTGCACCCGCAGCAGCTCCCGCAGGAAAAGCAGGCTCGGTAGCAATAAAGGCTCCTATGCCGGGTACTATTATGAAGGTAAATGTTACTCCCGGTCAGGCTGTTAAGAAGGGTGATGTTCTTTGTGTGCTTGAGGCTATGAAGATGGAGAACGATATTTCCGCTCCCGCTGACGGAACAGTTGCATCTGTTAATGTTCAAAAGGGCGCATCTGTAAACACAGACGAAGTGCTCGTAACTCTTAACTGATAAGTTGCTCATATTGATCTTTACGAAAGGATATAAATATGTTCAACTCCATTTTAGAAACAATAAAAAACTTTATTGGAAGCACGGGAATTGCACAATTGCTCAATGATGACAACTGGTGGAAGGTTGTAATAATGTACGCAATTGCTTGTGTTCTCATTTACCTTGCAATTGCAAAGCAATTTGAACCCTTACTCTTGCTTCCTATTGCAATAGGTATGTTGCTTACAAACCTACCCGGCGCTAATATGTTCAATCTTGATATATGGATTGACAATACAGGAAACTTGACTGTCCTTGAATCAGTACAGACAGCTATCAGTAAAGGCGGATTTCTTGATTTGCTTTATATCGGCGTTAAGCTTGGTATCTATCCTTGCATTATCTTTATAGGCATTGGTGCAATGACAGACTTTACACCTCTTATAGCTAATCCAAAATATTTCCTGATTGGCGCAGGCGCTCAGCTTGGCGTATTCGTTGCATTCTCGACGGCGTTTATATCAGGCTTTTACACAATTGGACAGGCGGCATCGATCGGTATTATAGGCGGTGCTGACGGCCCGACTGCAATTCTCGTTACAAAAACGCTCGGTCCTGCAATCCTGGGAGCTGTTGCTATTGCGGCTTATTCGTATATGGCGCTTATTCCTATGATTCAGCCGCCGTTTATGAAAATGCTTACAACCAAGAAGGAAAGACAGATAAAGATGGATAAGCTCCGTCCCGTATCAAGACTTGAAAAGCTTGTTTTCCCTGTGCTTGTAACTTTTGTCGTAGGAATTCTCGTGCCCGACGCGCTTTCTCTTGTCGGTTGTCTTATGTTTGGTAATATTCTCAATGTTTGCGGAGTTACCGACAGACTTTCAAAGACCGCGCAAAATGAATTTATGAATATCATAACGATTTTGCTGGGTATTTCGGTAGGTGCTACTGCAAGCGCAGAGAATTTTTTGAGTATTCAAACGGTCATAATTATCGCCTGCGGTCTTGTGGCATTCTGCATTTCTACCTGCGGCGGACTTATTACCGCAAAGATTATGAACTGGCTCTCGGGCGGTAAGATAAATCCGTTGATTGGCTCTGCGGGCGTTTCCGCAGTTCCTATGGCGGCAAGAGTTTCGCAAATCGTAGGTCAGAAGGAAGACCCTTCTAATTTCTTGCTTATGCACGCTATGGGACCCAATGTAGCGGGTGTTATAGGCTCTGCGGTTGCGGCAGGTGTGTTCCTCTCCTGGATTGGATAAAACACAATAAATCAGAAAGGTATGGTTTTAAATAAATGGCTCAGGTAAAAATTACCGAAACAGTATTGCGTGACTCTCACCAATCTCTCGTTGCCACAAGAATGACGACTGAGGAAATGCTCCCAATTCTTGAGCAGATGGATAAGGTTGGTTATCATTCGCTTGAGGCGTGGGGCGGCGCAACCTTTGACGCTTGTCTTCGCTTCCTTAACGAAGACCCTTGGGAAAGACTCCGCAAAATTCGTGATAAAGTTAAAAACACAAAGCTTCAAATGCTTTTCAGAGGACAAAATATTCTCGGCTACCGTCATTACAGCGATGATTTGGTTGCTTACTTTGTTCAAAAGTCAATAGCAAACGGTATTGATATTATTCGTATATTCGATGCTCTCAACGACCCCAGAAACTTAAAAACTGCAATTGATGCCACTATCAAAGAGGGCGGTCATGTTCAGGCGGCGTTCAGCTACACGACAGGCCCTGTTTATACACTTGATTATTACAGACAGTATTCAAAACAGCTTGAGGATATGGGTGCCCATTCAATTTGTATCAAGGATATGGCAGGACTTTTGAAGCCATATGATGCCTATGACCTTGTAAAAGCGATCAAGGAAACAGTCAGTATTCCTGTTCAGCTCCACACACACTACACCTCAGGCCTTGCTTCTATGACACTCCTTAAAGCTATAGAAGCAGGTGTTGATATCGTAGATACAGCAATCTCTCCTATGGCTATGGGTACATCTCAGCCACCCACAGAATCGCTCGTTGCGACCTTGCAGGGAACAGAGTACGATACAGGCATCAGCCTTTCCGACCTTGACCCTATCACCAAGCACTTCGCTCCGATCCGTGAGAAGTATCTTGCAAGCGGCCTTCTTGATCCCAAGGCTCTCAAGGTTGATGTTAATGCACTTATTTATCAGGTGCCTGGCGGTATGCTTTCTAACCTTATGTCACAGTTGAAGCAAGCAGGTAAGTCGGATAAGCTTGTAGAGGTTCTCGAAGAAGTGCCGAGGGTAAGAGCAGATGTAGGTTATCCGCCTCTCGTTACTCCTTCCTCACAGATCGTTGGTACACAAGCTGTATTCAATGTCCTCAACGGTGAGAGATATAAGATGGTTACCAAAGAGTTCAAGGGAGTTGTTCGCGGTGAATACGGAAAAACTCCCGTCGCAATCGACCCCGAGTTCACAAAGAAGATTATCGGTGACGACACAGTGATTACGCACCGTCCCGCTGATGACTTAGCTCCAGAGCTTGAAGAACTCCGTGCAAAGATCCCAGCAGGATACTTGGAGCAGGAGGAGGATATTCTTTCTTACGCGCTCTTCGAGCAGGTAGCACTCAAATTTTTTGAGTACAGAAAGAACCAAAAATACGGCGTAGATGCAAATGCAGATGCGGCAACAGGTGTTCATACAATTTAATTTTCAGGGCAAAAGGCTTATGCTTTTTGCCCTTTAATCATATAAAATTAAATTTAACGGCATTTTTCTTCTGTTTTCGCATCTTTTGTGCACTTTTTATATTGTGTAATTTATACATATTGTTTGTTATGCCTTTATTGAGCGGTTAAATTAATAATAAATTGTAAATAATGCGAATGAAGATGTTATTTTTTACAAAAAAGAGGTTGACAAATTGTACAATTTGTATTATAATTGTTTACAACACTGCGAAAATGTTTATTGTTTTTGATTGCAACAAAGTAAAAATTTGTGCAAAAAGATAATAAAATCGTATTATTTCTACAAATTTTAACCTCATCTCAAACGCGGTGCGGGAAAGGATTATAATGCCACGATTTTTTGTTCAAAAAAATCAAATTGAAAATTCTGTCGTTACAATTATGGGTGACGATGCCCACCATATATCGCGTTCCTTGCGAATGGCTGCGGGTGAGCATATAACTGTGTGTGATATGCAAAAGACCGAGTATGATTGTATTCTTGAAGAATTCCTTCCCGACAGAGTTTTGGCTCGCGTTGTTTCTCAAAACTTCTCTGATACCGAGCCGCCTTACATTGTTCATCTGTTTCAGGCGCTTCCAAAGGGAGAAAAGCTTGATACGGTTATACAAAAAGCGGTTGAATGCGGTGTTTCCTCAATTACGACCTTCAACAGCGAGCGTTGTATTGCAAAGGAAGGCTCTAATGAGGAAAACAAGCTTCGCAGACGAAACAAGATTTCACTTGAAGCGGCAAAGCAATCGGGAAGAGGATGTGTCCCTGAGGTCTTTCCGACAGTTTCATATGAAAATATGTTAAAGAGTGCGGCAAAATCCGATATTGCTCTCTTTTGCTACGAGGGCGACGGAACTAAACCGCTGAGAATGGTGCTCGAAGAAGCTAAAAAGGAATTCTTGAATAAGGAAACTCCTACAATTTCTATTGTTATTGGCAGCGAGGGAGGATTTTCTCTTGCGGAGGTTGAAAGAGCGAAGGCGGCAGGGCTTATTCCAATAGGCCTTGGCAAAAGGATTTTAAGAACCGAAACGGCACCTCTTGTTGCACTTTCGTGTCTTATTTATGAATTTGAATTATAATTTATTATAATATAGCCGATTTCGGCAAAACTAACCTTTATAGATTAGTATTTTTGTTTGAGTGAGAATTATTTTCAACTCGACTACTATTATTTTTTCACCTTAATTGGTGCGCGGAGGGTAAAAATGGCAAACAGATTGTTCCAAAATGTAATTCATCAAATGAAGTCTGCGGTTGACCGTATCATTGGCGTAATTGACGAAAATGGCGTGGTTATCGCGTGCTCGGAGTTTATAAAGATAGGTGAAATTAAGCAGGGCGTGCGTGACGAGCTCACATACACCGGCGATATTGCTGTATCGGGTGGATATACATACCGTCCTATGTCTGTAAGCGCTGAAAATGAGTACATCATTTTTATGGAAGGCGAGGACAAAATGGCGGAGAAAATGTCAAAGCTTCTGGCAGTTTCGCTTTCTAATATCAAAAATCTTTATGATGAAAAATATGACAAGGGACTTTTCATTAAGAATATTATACTTGACAACATTCTTCCAAGTGATATTTACATCAAATCAAAGGAGCTTCATTTCAGCACAGAGGAAAGCAGAATTGTATTTCTCATTAAATTCTATGGTAAGACTGATGTAATGCCGTTTGAGATGCTTCAAAATATGTTCCCTGATAAGTCAAAGGATTATGTTATCAGCGTTGGCGAGCATGATGTAGTGCTTGTTAAGGATGTTAAGCCCGATTCTGATATCCGCGATATAGAAAAGATTGCGACAAACATTTCTGATACTCTTACCGCTGAATTCTATACAAAGGTTAATATCGGTATTTCTACTGTTGTTGACAACCTTAAAGACTTGGCAAGAGCTTATAAGGAAGCACAGGTTGCTCTTGATGTAGGAAAGGTATTTGAAACTGAGAAGAATATAATCAGCTATGAAAATCTTGGTATCGGCAGATTAATCTATCAGTTGCCGACAACTCTTTGTGATATGTTTTTGCAGGAGGTTTTCAAGAAGGGAAGCCTTGAGTCGCTTGACCGTGAAACTCTTATGACTATTCAATCTTTCTTTGAAAACAACCTCAATGTATCCGAAACATCAAGAAAGCTCTTTGTACATAGAAACACCCTTGTATATAGACTTGAAAAAATCCGTAAGATTACAGGACTTGATTTACGTGAATTTGAGCACGCCATTACCTTCAAGGTAGCTCTTATGGTTAAAAAGTATCTTGGATCTAAGCCCTCTAAATATTAATTGACTTAATTTAACTGAAAAAGGTAAGCGAGATACCATTGACTTTATAAGGTCGTTGGTATTTCGCTTATTAGGTTTGTTTTGGGATTTTTACTTGACCTTTAAGCAAAAAAAGACAGTTTTATACAGGCTTTGTAATTAATTTTGAAAGCGTGGATATTGTTATGAAAAAGAAAAAATATAATATTAAAGAAACAAATATGAGTGATGACAGAAGCTTGACCGCATCCGAAGATGTTAAAAGCTACACTTATGTAGGCGATAAGCCGAAAAAAACTCATAAAATTCCTTTAGCTCTTGCGGTTTCGCTTGTTGCAATCGCTCTTGTGACGGGAATGCTTCTCTCATTTGCATCCTGTGCCTTTTACACAAATTTTGGACCGTCAAATATTGGCGGAAATCAGGATGACTCGGTGGCACTTCCATCAGAAGAGGCTACGGCAGAGCTTCCCGAATATATCAAGGATTTAGCTAAGCTTGATGCAGTTTTCAAGAATTACAGCTATGACGGTATTGATGAGGAAGCTATGGCATCAATGGTGCTCAAAGCATATGTTGCTGCTACGGGTGACCCTTACGCGTCTTATATGACGGGTGAAGAGTACGAGCAATATATGAAGGATATGGAAGGCGAATTTGTCGGAATAGGCATAAGCATTACCGAAACCTTGGTTGAAATAAGTGGCTTTGAGTATAAGGCTTATGAGATAATTTCAGTTTACGCTGATTCGCCAGCGCTTGAAAACGGTGTTAAGGTTGGCGACTATATTCTCTATGTTGGGAAAGGCGAAAACAAGACGCTTATTGACACTCTTGGTTTTGAGAAAGCATTTGCAAGTATGCTTGGCGAAGAGGGGACATACGCTGAGTTCGTTGTGTTCAGAAGAGATTCAAAAAGCGAATCGGATTTTGTTCAGATTGAGTTTTCTATCCCAAGAAGGAAAATTATTACAGAATCGGTAAGATATAGAGTGAGTGAAACCAACAGTAAGGTTGGAATTATTCATATAATGAGCTTTGATATTACTACGGCAGAGCAATTTACAATTGCGGTAGATAGTCTGAAAAAAAATGGCTGCGAATATTTTGTTTTTGATTTGAGATACTGCCCGGGCGGCGCATTACTTTCAATTGAAAAGGTACTGTCCTTCTTTTTGGATAAGGGTGACCTGATAATTGGAGTTGAATACAATGACGGCACGAAGTCGGCTGATTATGTCGGTGTTGTTGATTATGCCAAGTGGTACGGCGAGGATTACAGACCGTACAATGTTGAAGCGAAGGACATAGGAAAGTACAAGGGCTTAAAGTCGGTAGTTTTGGTAAATAAGCAAACCGCCAGTGCGGCCGAATTGTTCACCGCCACTTTCCGTGATTACGGACTTGCACAAATTGTCGGCGAAACGACCTACGGTAAGGGCTGTATGCAGAACACTTATCTTCTTGATGAGTACGGACTTGACGGTGCACTCAAGCTTACAATGGCTATGTATTTTTCAAAGAGCCATCATATATATCACAATATAGGAATTATTCCCGATTGTGAGGTAGAGCTTTCTGACGAGGCTTATGAGTATAATTTCTATCTTTTGCCTGAAAGCCTTGATAATCAGCTTCAAAAAGCAATTGAAGTGCTTTTAAAATAATTTGAAAATTAAAATCATTTAAATATTAAGGAGAAACTATTATGTCAAACAAAAATCAAATGCTTTACACTCCCGAGGGCTACAAGGAGCTCACAGAAGAGCTCAATTATCTTAAAACAACAAGACGCGAGGAAATAAAGGAAGCGATTGCAACAGCCCGTTCCTTTGGTGACCTTTCCGAGAATGCAGAGTACGACGAGGCAAGAAACGAGCAAGCTAAAACAGAGGCAAGAATCAAAGAGCTTGAGGAGCTTGTTATCAATGCAGTTGTAGTTGATGAATCGAAAATTGACACAAGCGTTGTTTCTCTCGGAAGCGTTGTAACTGTTTATGAGGTTGAGTCTGACGAGGAAATCAAGTATAGTATCGTCGGCTCAAACGAGGCTAATCCGTTTGAATGTAAGATTTCTGACCAATCACCAATAGGTAAGTCACTTATGGGTGCGCGCGAGGGCGACACGGTCGTTGTTGAAGTTCCCGCCGGAGTTATCCATATGGAAGTTAAGGAAGTTAAGAGAAATCAAAAGTCTGAAGCGTGATTTTTTATGGCAGATAATAAGGATTTTGATACAGGACGGCTTGAAGCCGGAGAAATCAATCTTAAATCAAGTCGTTTTTTAAGCTTTTTAGACAATTTTTGGTATTATCATAAATGGAAGGTAATTATTATAGCGTTTTTTGCTATTGTTGTGATTGTCGGCGCGGTGCAAATTATCAGCAAGGATAAAACTGATGCCTCAATCATAATTGCTGTGCCAAAGACGGTTTATGCCGAGGAGTATCAGTCAATACAACAGGATTTGACGGCTCTTATGGGCAAGGATAGCAACGGCGACGGCAAAAAGGTGCTTGTAGTAAATACATATCCTATTTACTCTGAAGACGAAATGAAGCTTGCAAACGAAAGCGAAACTGACGATGAAGGCAGATATATCACTATGGTCGAGGGCTATTATAATGCCTCAAAGCTTGAAGAATATACTGATTATCTTCAAACAGGCGAGGTGTCTATCCTGTTTGTCAGTGAATATCTCTATTCAAATCTTGTCGAAAACGATAGAGTAAAACCGCTGTCGGATATTTTTGGAGAAGCTATTCCAAGCTCGGCGCTTTCTGACGGATTTGGCCTGAGGCTTTGTGATATGCCGATTTATAAATATTCCGAAGGAATTTCAGTACTGCCTGAGAATACGGTGGTTTGTCTTTTGCGTCCGTATATTTGGGGAGCAAGCTCTGATAAGGAAAAATATTCGTTTACGGAGTATTACTTTAAGTCTATTGCAGATTTTGAGTGATTTTAGGGTGCTTTTCAATTTGACTGATACTAATTTGAAAAGAATTTGAAAAATTAAAGATATAGCAGACATTTTGATTTTGGAATGTCTGCTATTTTTATTTGTAAATTATTGTTAACATTGTTGAAATTTCATATTGAATTCATTAATTTGTGTTAATATTAATATGAGATAATTTGGTAGTAAGATTGAGTGGAAGGAATACAGATTGATATGGGCAAATTCAAAGAAAAGTTATACCGTTTTATGTACGGCAGATATGGCGTTGATGAGCTGTATAAATTTTTATTGGTCGTATTTTTTGTTTTATGGTTTGCAGAGTTGATTCTGAATATGGCGATGCCTAAGGGTACTGCAAAGGCAATAACGGTAACAGTAATAAGCATACTTACAACTGTTGTGCTTTGTATTACAATTTTCAGAATGTTTTCAAAGAATATTTATAAGCGCCGTCGGGAAAATGAAGCTTACCTGAAGGCCAAAAAAGCAATAAAAATTGCTTTTTCGTCAAACACATCAAGCAAAAGCAAGAGCGTAAACAAGGATGACAGTGTCTATATTTTCCGCGATTGCACAGCCTGTGGCTCGACGTTGCGCTTGCCGAGAAAACCCGGTAAGCATAGTGTAAAATGCCCTCGCTGCTCTCATGTTTTTTATGTGAAATCAAAATAAATCAAAAGATACCTAAAAGGAATAAGCTATGATTAAAAACAATTTAAGAAAAACCAAAATCGTATGTACAATGGGTCCCGCAAGCTTAAAGGAAAATATAATTGAGCAGATGTTCAAAAACGGAATGAACATAGCGCGCTTTAACTTTTCGCACGGAACACACGAGAACCACAGAGAAGGAATAGAGCTTGTGCGCCGAGTTCGTGACAGATTAAAGCTTCCGGCAGCGATTTTGCTTGACACCAAAGGCCCTGAAATAAGAATAGGTGAATTCCGAGAAAAGCAAATCACGCTTGAAAAGGGCGATTTGTTTACATTTACGACCGAAAACATTTTAGGAGATGAGAAAAGAGTTTCAATCACCTATAAAAATCTTCCGAGTGAGCTGAATGTCGGTGTAAGGCTTCTTCTTGATGACGGTCGGCTTGACCTTGAGGTTGTTGAGCTTCTGGAGAATGACATAATCTGTAAGGTCATAACAGGCGGCACTCTCGCGTCTAAAAAGGGAATCAATATTCCAAATGTTCATCTGAATATGCCGTACATCAGCGAGCAGGATGAAAAGGATTTGAGATTTGGCATTGAAATGGACGTTGATTTTGTTGCCGCTTCATTTGTAAGAAGCCGCAACGATGTGATTGAGCTCCGTAAGCTCTTAAACTATTACGGCGGTCATTCTATTAAAATTATCGCCAAAATTGAAAACACTGAGGGTGTTGAAAATTTTGATGAGATTTTGGCTAATTGTGACGGCATAATGGTTGCAAGAGGCGATATGGGAGTAGAGATTGAGTTTGAAAAGCTTCCGGGACTTCAAAAGAAGTTTATCCGTAAGTGCTACGGTGCGGGCAAAATGGTAATTACCGCAACGCAGATGCTTGAAACTATGATACATTCCAAAACTCCCACGAGAGCTGAAATTACCGATGTTGCGAATGCTGTTTTTGACGGAACAAGCGCGGTTATGCTTTCAGGAGAAACAGCTATGGGCGACCATCCTGCACATGTTGTCAAGGTTATGGCAAAAATTACGGCGCAGGCTGAAAAGGACGCCATAGATATGAACATTTATAAGGGTGTGCCTTACGATTCTGATGTATCCGATTTGACAAACGCTATATGTGACGCGGCTTGTACGACGGCGAGGGACATAAAGGCAAAGGCTATAATTGCGGTAACCAAATCGGGAACAACTGCGCGGAGTGTATCAAAATTTCGCCCTAATGAAGCTATTGTTGCGGCAACTCCCGATATAAAGACCTTCCATCAGTTAGCGCTCTCTTGGGGAGTAATTCCCGTGCTTGCGCTGAATCAGGACGATACCGATAGCTTGTTCTTGCACGCGATTGATTGCGCAAGACAGCTTGATATAGTGTCGCAAGGGGATAAGGTTGTTATTACTGCCGGAGTACCTTTGAAGCTTTCGGGAACTACAAATCTGTTGAAGGTGCAAGTAGTATAATTTAGACTTTTTAATTCGAGGAGAAAATATGGCGCGTAAAAGAAAGAATAAACAGCAAAGACGGTTTTTTATACTCGGTCTTGTTTTGGCAATTATAATTTATATTTTCTTGTCGTATGCCGAATATAATGAAATAGAATTAGGCTTTGAGATAAATCTCGGTGAGGTTAATTTTTTCAGACTTGTTAATCCCGAAGAAGAAACAGAGCTAAAACCCGTAATAGACACATCAACCGACGGAAATATGGAGGAGCTTATCCTCTATGTCTTTGATATAGGTCAAGGTGATTCGATCTTTATACAAGCTCCCGATGGAAATATGCTTATTGATACGAGTGTTTCTTCTGAACGCGACGAGCTTACGGCATATCTTGCAGAGCTTGATGTCACTGTTATTGATTATCTTGTCCTCACGCACCCAGATGCTGACCATATAGGTAACGCTGACTATATAATTCAGAATTACGATGTGGAGAATATTATAAAGCCTGACTTTTCGGTTGACACCAAAACATACGGGAGAATGATTGATGCAATTGAGGCGAGTGATGCAAATGTTATTGATTTTGAAATAGGAGACACATTTTATATTGGCGAGCTTGAAAATACTATTTTAGCACCGATAAGCGATTACAGCGACCCTAATGAAATGAGTATTGTAATAAAATCGGTTTACGGCGAAACATCAATTATGCTTACGGGCGACGCAGAGAAGAAATCAGAAAAGGATATTGTTGATTATTGGGCGAGCTCAGAGCTTGATTGCGACATTTTGAAGGTTGGTCATCACGGCTCAAGAACCTCCACAACAGATGAATTTTTATCCGCAGTTACGCCCGAAGTGGCTTTGATCTCTTGCGGAGTTGGAAATACATATCTGCATCCGCACACAGAGCTGCTTGACAGACTTTATGAGGCAGATATTCCAATTTACCGCACAGATGAGGACGGAACTATTATAATTACGACCGACGGAGTAGAGTATCAAATAACTACCGTTGAGTTGGTTGGATAAAGAAAAAGCATTTCAAGGCTATGCCTTGAAATGCTTTTTTAGTTTATCATTATTCAGCCTTATCAAGCGTTGGGAATGGGAGCTCCAAGTGAGCCGCAGGCTTTAAAACGAGCTTTGGCTCAGCCTTTTTTTCAACACATTCCCGTGTAATAATTACCTCGCTAATATCGTCGCGAGAGGGAACCTCATACATAATTTTTGTCATAATTCCCTCGATGATCGAGCGCAATCCGCGTGCGCCTGTTTTTCTTTCAGTCGCCAGAGCCGCAATTGCTTCAAGGGCATCATCTGCAAAGCTAAGCTTAACCCCGTCAAGCTCGAAGAGCTTTTCGTATTGCTTTACAATTGCATTTTTAGGCTCGCAAAGAATTCTGACGAGGGCGCTGTTATCAAGCTCGGTGAGCGAAACCATAACAGGAACACGGCCTACAAGCTCGGGAATAAGTCCGAACTTAACTATGTCGTGCGCAGTAACATCAGCGAAAATACCTTCGCCGCCCTCAAGCTTCGGCTTGTTGTCAACAACACTTCCAAAGCCGATAGTGCGACTGCCCTTACGCTTCTCAATAATTTTGTCAAGCCCGTCAAACGCGCCGCCACAGATAAAGAGAATATTCTCGGTATTTATGCGGATAAACTCTTGATTAGGGTGCTTTCTTCCACCTTGAGGCGGAACATTTGCGGTTGTGCCTTCAAGAATTTTCAGCAGTGCCTGTTGAACGCCCTCGCCCGAAACATCACGGGTTATAGAGCGGTTTTCACTCTTTCGTGAGATTTTATCGATCTCATCAATATAGATTATGCCGCGCTCCGCTTTTTCAACATCATAGTCCGCCGCCTGAATAAGACGAAGCAGGATGTTTTCAACGTCCTCACCAACATAACCTGCCTCGGTAAGAGTAGTAGCATCTGCTATTGCAAACGGAACCTTGAGCGTTTTTGCAAGTGTCTGCGCAAGGTATGTCTTTCCAACACCCGTAGGACCAATTAGCAATACGTTACTTTTTTGAATTTCAACGCCGTCATTTTGTGCGGCGTCTTTTTTACGCCTTTTGCGGCCAAGGGAGTCCTTGGATAAAATTCTCTTGTAATGGTTGTAAACAGCAACAGAGAGCGCAATTTTAGCTTCGTCCTGTCCGATAACATGCTCGTCAAGCGATTCCTTGATTTGCTTGGGCTTGGGAAGTGAAGCAAAGGAGAGCTCCTCGGTGTTCTGGTTGCTCGCATTGGTTTCATAGATCAACTCTGAGCAGGAATCAACACAAAAGTCGCAGATATATACTCCCGAAGGAGAGGGAATTAAAAAGTTAACTTGATTTTCATTTCGTCCGCAGAAGGAGCAGTAGCGAAGAGTGCTGTTGCCACCGTGCGAATTTCTGGTATTTGATGCCATTAGTAGATTAACCTTTCGTAAAGCTTATTCGTGTTTTGTTAAAATGCGGTCAATAAGGCCATATTCAAGAGCCTCTTGAGCTGTCATGAAGTTATCTCTATCGGTATCCTTTTCAATCTGTTTAACAGGCTTGCCTGTGTTCTCGGAAAGAATTTTGTTGAGCATGTCGCGCGTGCGGAGAATAAGCTCTGCGCGGATCTTGATGTCGCTTGCCTGACCCTGCGCACCGCCGAGAGGCTGGTGGATCATAATCTCACTGTGTGGGAGGGCGATTCTTTTACCCTTTGTTCCCGCAGAGAGAAGAAATGCTCCCATACTTGCCGCCATACCGATACAAATTGTAGAAACATCACATTTAATGTACTGCATCGTGTCGTAAATTGCCATGCCCGCAGTTACAGAACCTCCGGGGCTATTGATGTAAAAGCAAATATCTTTTGTTGGGTCCTGAGCCTCGAGGAAAAGCATCTGAGCAACAACAAGCGAAGCTGTTGCATCATTTACCTCGTCAGAGAGAAAAATAATTCTGTCGTTGAGTAAGCGAGAAAAAATATCATAAGAACGCTCACCGCGACCCGTCTGCTCAATAACCATAGGAACTAATGCATTTCTCATAATAGAGTTATCCATAAAAAAAGTACCTTGCCTTTCATGTATTTTTGTAGAAATATGTAGAACTCTCTTAAAAATCGGCGTGCGCCGTGCAACCTGACAGAGCTAAAGTCTCAGCTGCTGCAAAAATCAGTTCACGGCGCATACCATAAGTAAGTTTACTAATGATTATTCTTCTGTTTTAGCTTCTTCAACAGCTTCGGGAGCAACCTCTACAACCTTAGCCTTCTTAGCTCTGGGTTTAGATGCCTTCTTAGCCTTAGCGTTGTCCTTAACAATCTGCATAGCCTTTCTTACGCTTACATCAGCGCGAACCATAACATCGTCAACTAAGCTACGAACCTGGTCAGCATCAATCTTGTAAGCTTCGGAAATCTTTGCATACTCCTCATTGAGCTCTTCTTCAGTAACCTCAATAGCTTCAGCCTTTGCAACTGCTTCAAGAGCAAGTCTTGCTTTAACCTGCTTTTCAGCCTGAGGACGCATCTGCTCACGGAGAGCATCAAGTGTCAATCCTGTGTACTGGAAGTATGTTTTGAGGTCAAGACCGCTCTGGCGAAGTCTGTTGTCGTAGTCGCGAACAAAGTTCTCGGTTTCGTTTACGAACATAGCCTCAGGGATTTCAGCCTCAAGCTTTTCGATGAGAGCCTCAACAAGCTTTTCTTCAAATTCAGCATCAGCGGAGCTTTCGTGTCTCTTTTCGATTTTAGCCTTAATATCAGCGCGATATTCAGCAAATGTATCAAATTCGGAAACATCCTTTGCAAAGTCATCGTCAAGCACAGGGAGCTCAATCTTGGTAATTGCCTTAACTGTTACCTTAAAGCAAGCATCCTTGCCTGCAAGCTCTTCTGCATGATAGTCAGCAGGGAAAGGAACATTAACATCAAAGCTGTCACCGATAGCGTGACCTGCAACCTGCTCCTCAAATCCGGGGATAAAGCTGCCTGAGCCAAGCTTCAAGGAATAATTCTCACCCTTGCCGCCTTCAAAAGCAAGGCCGTCAATAAAGCCTTCAAAATCAATTTTAGCAACATCGCCCATTTGAGCGGGAGTATTGTCCTCAACCTCAGTTTCGCGAGATTGTCTTTCTCTTACCATCTTAATTTCGTTGTCGATTTCTTCGTCAGTAACAGGCTCAACCTTCTTTGCTACTTCAAGGCCCTTATAGCCGTCAATTTTGCACTCGGGCTTAACGGGAACAACGGCAGAGAGAACAAGACCGTTCTCGTCAATAGAAACAACATCAATTTCAGGCTGACCTACTGCCTCAATACCAGCCTCCTTGAGAGCTGCCGAATAGTTTTCGGGAATGAGGTCATTGATAGCATCCTCAAAGAAAACGCCCTTACCGTACATTTTTTCAATGATTGCACGGGGAGCCTTACCTGCTCTGAATCCGGGAACGTTGATTTTCTTTACCTGCTTGCGGTAAACCTTTTCAACAGCCGCCTCGAATACGTCCTTGTCAACCGAGAATTCAAGCTTAAATGTGCTTTTCTCGGCCTGTTCTGATTTCAACAATTTCATGTTTTAATCCTCCGAAAGATTTTATATAGATTATTTTTTACATAATTAGCCTCGTTCAAATTAAAAAAAATTCATCAAACGGGATTTTTACGCATACATTAATATTTTATCTCTTTTTTACAGATTTGTCAATAGTTTTTTATATTTTTAACGGATAAAAACTTAAAAAATCCGAGGAAGTCAGGGTGAAATTAATATTTTCGTGCAAAAAACTGCCCTGATGAGAATAAGACGAATGAATATGCCCGAAATAACACTGTTCGATTTCAAATTCTTTGAGTATTTGAATGTAGTCCTCCATAACAACTCCGCACCAAACGGGCGGGAAATGAAGAAAGACTAAAATCGGTAACTTTGCACCAAATTCGTCAAAATGATTATTTTGAAGATTTTGAGCCATATTAAGACTTAAGCGAAGTCGCATAGCTTCGCGATTAACGATTTTTTGATAATCGGTGTCGTCATTGGCTGTAATCTGACGGCTTTCCTCAGGAAACCAACCGCGAGTTCCGCAAATTATTTTATCCTCGATAATATATGCGTTGTTATATAGAATTGACAAAGTATCAAGGTTATTCTCTTTGAAATAGGCGTTAAGCTTGGTGGCGGTGCTCCACCAAAAGTCGTGATTGCCCTTGCCGAGCAATTTTTTGCCGTTCAGGGAATTTAAAAAGGAGAGGTCGGCATAGGCTTCTTCAAGCCTTGTAGCCCACGATATGTCGCCGGGGATAATAACTGTGTCGTCAGGCTCAACTACTGCATTCCAATTTTTTTTAATTTTGTTTATATAATCCTGCCAACGAGCGCCAAACTTTTCCATTGATTTGTTTGTCGTGTCGTCTGTGGAAAGATGCAGGTCTGAAATAACATACAGTGACATTCGCTTTTCTCCTTTCTGCATTCAAATGCAAAATTTTGATGTAATAAAAATCACGGTGTGTGTCAATAATAATTTGTGACGGAATGAATTTTTAATTCCTCCGATTAAATTAAAGGTCAGGTGTAAATATGAACGAACAAAAAAACTGTGGTTTCGATTGCAAGCACATCAAGGGAATTAACTGCTCTGTAAAGAACTGTGTTTATCACGATGGCGAAAGCTACTGCACAGCTGAGCATATCAACGTAGGTCCTACACACGCAAAGGCATCCGCTGATACAGTTTGCGCAACATTCAAGCCTGAGTGCTGACAAACCTAAAACCAAGGGGCGAATGCCCCTTTGGTCTTTTATATTTATCTGTCAATATATTCCTTGACCGCATCAAGCATTTCGTCTGAGTTAATGGTCTTTGTAAATCTGACCTCACGCTTATCAAGGTCGCGCAGAGGATAGGAAACTTCGGTTTTTGTAAAGCTTGAAAGCAATTCAAGCGCGGCAAGGTCGTTTTCAATCTTGCTCTGACCTAATGACTTGCATACATCAGCAGCAAATTTATACGGGCTTGCCGTTGAAGCTACGACCATAGGAGTGTTGTCACCGGTTTCGGCTATATACTGTTCCGCACAGGAAATTCCGACTGCTGTGTGTGTATCTGCAAGGTAATTATATTTTTCAAAGTACTTTTTGATTGTTGCTGAGCAAGAGGCTTCGTCAGCAAAGTAGCCCTTGAAATTCTCATCAATTTTCGCCTTAACATCTGCGGATACTGTGTATGCTCCCGTTTTATTCAATGAAGTCATATATTCATTGGTTTTTTCCTTACCCGCGGTAAACGCCAGAAGGCGTTCAAGATTAGAGGAGATAAGAATATCCATCGAAGGCGACATTGTGCAGTGGAAATCACGGTTGCGGTCATAAGCTCCGCTTGAGAGGAAGTCGGTGAGAATATTGTTTGTGTTGGAAGCACAGACAAGCTTGCCGAGCGGAAGTCCCATAAGCTTGCCAAGGTAAGCTGCGAAGATGTTTCCAAAGTTACCTGTAGGAACACAAACATTTATTTTATCGCCGAGAGTAATTTCTCCGCGGTTCAACAAATCGCAATATGCAGATACATAGTAAACTATCTGGGGAGCAAGTCTGCCCCAGTTTATTGAGTTTGCGCTTGAGAAGAAATATCCTTTTCCGTTAAGATATTCTGCGGCAGAATTGTCAGCAAAAATTTTCTTGACGCCGCTTTGAGCGTCATCAAAATTACCTCTGATAGCGCAAACATTTACATTGTCCCCTGTTTGTGTAGCCATCTGAAGCTTTTGAACCGAGCTTACGCCGTCAACAGGGTAGAATACCATAATTTCAATTCCGTCAATGTTCTTGTAGCCTTCAAGAGCCGCCTTGCCCGTGTCACCTGAGGTAGCAACGAGGATAAGAGCCTTGCGCTCCTCACCTGTTTTTGTAAGAGCGCGTGAGAGAAGCCTTGGCATAATTTGCAGAGCCATATCCTTGAATGCTGCTGTTGGGCCGTGCCACAGCTCAAGTGAATAAATACCGCTACCTGTTTTTACAAGCGGTGCCGCACCATCGGGAAAGCTTGATTTTGAGTAAGCCGCCTCACAGTCGGCGAGAAGCTCGTCATATGTATAATCGGTCAAGAATTTCGAGAGAATTTTTGCGGCTCTTACGGGATATGCTTCACCGCAAAGTGATTTTATTTCGTCAAGCGACAGGGTAGGGATTTCTTCGGGGATAAAAAGTCCGCCGTCAAGAGCCAAGCCCTGTTTGATTATTTGTGCAGATGTAAGGTTTTCATTTGATATTCCGCGTGTGCTTTGGTACTTCATAATTTGCTTCCTTTGCTTTGATTTGATTTATATGAATTTAAATATTTTTCTGAATAAAATTAAGATGATTTTTGTAAAAGATCTTTTCAATTTGCCCGTCTGAATATCCTTGTCGGGACAGTTCATTTGCAATTGAATAAAGGCTCTCAATTCCCGAAAATCCTTCGGGTAAATCGGTGCCGTCAAGGTCACAGCCAAGTCCGAGTATATCCTCTGCACCGAGCGACATATAGCTGTCAATGTGAGCAATCACGTCAAAAATTGTCGCGTCGTTTTCGCAGAGATGCGGGGGACAAAGGCTGACACCGACAAGACCGCCAAGAGCTATTATATCTTTAAGGTGATTTTCGCGCAAATTTCTTGTGTGGGGATATAATTTATATGAATTTGAATGAGAAGCGATTACGGGCTTTGAATAAATATGTCCAAGCTCAATAATCTCACTTGTTGTCTGTTCGTTTGAATGTGAAATGTCGGGAATAATCGAGAGCTCGAAGCAACGCTTCACAGCCTCGCGTCCGAAATCAGTCAATCCGCCTTCAGTGTTGTGGGAAGAGCCGATACAAGTCTTGCCACCCCACATAAGTGTCAAATATTTTACGCCGCGCTTTTTCATCTCGTCAAGGCGTTCAAGCTTTCCACCTAAAATGCGAGCATCCTCAATTGCCAAAATTGCGCCAATCTTATTTTGCTCAAAGGCAGAAATCAAATCTGCTCCTGAATTGATTTTTGCAATCTTGTCTTGGTTTTTCTCAATTTGGGCATTGAAATAATCACTCACTGACAAAAAGAATTCAAACCCCTCGTCGTCACTCATTCGAGGGCTTGTAAAGACTGCAAAAAACTGCGCATAATTTTTGAAAGAATTAGCTTTTTCAAGACTTATGTGCGCCGAGTTGTTCCAAAACCCTTCGCTTTCCTTGAAAATTCGTGTTATTGTATCACAATGCGTATCAATTAAAGATAAACTTTTCATATCTGCCTCACAAAAAATCAGTGCATTCTTCCTCTTGCATCAAAGGCATCTCTTATGTGGTTTATGCGTAAAAGCTCAGGCTTTGAAAAACGCGACTGAGTTTCCTTTAAATAAACCTCAATTACATCAAGTCGAGGTTGCTTTTTCGTGTAGTTTTTTGAGAGATAAGAGTATGTAGCCTTGATAGTGTTACCCCTCTTTTTCGTATCAACTGCCTTGCCGGGAACACCAAATTGAGTTTCTTCATAAGAAGAGTACGAGCGGGTTTTAACCTCAACAAAGACGATATAGTCATCATCCTCGGCTATAATATCAAGCTCATTGTGCGAGAAGTGAAGATTTCTGCCAATTATAGTATATCCGTTTTTGAGAAGAAAGTTTACGGCAATATCCTCGCCGAGTTTACCAAGCTCCTGCGATTTTGTTTCCGACATAATTCTCCTCCTAATTGCAGTTTATTATTTTTCTTCGTCTAAAAATCTTATGAATTTCTTTCTGTGAATAGGGGAAGGACCGTATTTTCTCAAGGCATCCATATGCGCCTTTGTTCCGTAGCCCTTATGCTTTGCGATTTCGTATTCGGGATATTCTCGGTCAAGCTCAATGCAAGCTCTGTCACGGGCGACCTTGGCAAGAACAGAAGCGGCGGCAATACTCATACTTATAGCATCGCCCTTTATTATTGCTTTTGCGGGAATTTGAAAATCACGCGCGATATTACCGTCAATAATTGCAAAATCCGCCTTTTGGGATAGGCCGTCAATTGCGCGTCGCATAGCAAGCAGATCAGCCTCAAGAATATTAAGCTCATTTATTTCTTCAACACTTGCAGATGCAATAGAATAGGCAATAGCCTCTTTTTTAATTATGTCAAATAATTTTTCTCTTTTTTTCTCGGTGAGCTTTTTGGAGTCATTAAGCCCTTCAATGAAAAGTCCCTCGGAAATTATACAAGCCGCAGCAAATACAGGACCGCAGAGCGGACCGCGTCCCGCCTCGTCAACTCCGCAAACATAAGTATATCCTTGCTTATGCAATTCATTTTCTATTGAATAATCAGGCATAATATTCCTTTCACGCGCCAATATGGAGCATATATCAAAATTTAAATTCTATCGAGTGTTATTCGTCCAAGCTTTGCGCTTCTGAATTCATCAAGAAGCATATCCGCACAACGCTCTGTGTTTATCTCTCCGCCTGAAATCAAAAACCCGCGTTTTTTTCCTATATGGCAGAGCAATTCATAGTCGCCCATATTTACAAAGCTATCAAGCTCTCCAAGCTTGTATCTTGCCGCAAGCATTTCGGGGTACAGGCTCTTCATTCGGTTGCAGTAAACCATAGCGAGCGACTCAATGTCAAGTATATCGTCCTTGACAGCACCCGTCAGCGCCAGATTTTCACCGATTATCTTATCCTCAAATTTTGGCCAAAGAATACCGGGCATATCGAGCAGGTCAACACCTATTCCCGTTGAAACCCATTGCTTGTCGCGGGTTACACCAGGTCTGTTCTCAACCTTTGCCTTTTTACCGCCTGAAAGCTTATTGATAAGTGTTGACTTACCAACATTGGGGATGCCAAGCACCATTGCGAAAAGACGGCGACCCGTCATACCTTTGTTTTCGTATCTTTCAAGCTTGTCCCTGAGCAACAGCTTGATTGTGGGGAGAATTTTATTCAATCCCTCACCCGTAATGCAGTCAACCAAAATAGCTTTAGTTGTTTCGGTATTGTATTTCTCGACCCAAAGCTTGTTTTGCTCTGGATCGGCAAGCGAAGCCTTGTTTAGAATTATAAGAGAAGGCTTGCCTTGAATTAATTTTGTAATTTCGGGGTTTCTTGACGATTGAGGTATTCTGGCATCAAGAATTTCAATTACAATATCAACATTTTTAAGATTTTCGGAAATCATACGGCGTGTCTTCGCCATATGCCCCGGAAACCATTGTATAATTTCTGACGGCATAATACCTTAAAGTCCTTTCTGAATTATTTAAAAACCGTAAAAGGCGAAACTCTCGCGAGAGCACGGCCGAGAACGGTATTTTCGTCAACGAAGCCAACGAGATAGGAGCGCGAGTCAGATGAGTGATTGCGGTTGTCGCCCATTACGAAAATGTGACCCTTTGGCACAGTTGCTTCGAAAATTTTATTTTCAAAATCAGTAAACTCGGGATTGAATTCACCGCGCATCACATATTGACCGCCGTCAAGGAAAATGTAGCCTTCTTCAATAAGTTCGCCGTCAACTTTAACATCACCCGTATTAAAATCAATCCTGACAGTCTGACCTTCTGTAGCGATCACACGCTTGACAAGAGGCTCGCTGTAATAGTCGTTGCAAAGGTGAAAAACAACTATATCGCCTTGTGTGGGCTCATAAAAAAGGTCGGAAATAATTAAATTTTCCCCATGATAGAGAGTGTTGTTCATTGACCGTCCGTCAACACGGCAAAGACGCAAGCAAAAGCTGAATAAAAGTAATACCGCAATAAGCGAAAAGCAGATAATTTCAAAATAGTCGTAAAATGAAGATATAAAGGAGCTCTTGGTTGTTTTTTCAAGAGTGCCCTTATTTTCGGGAGTATTATCCATATCTAAACCTTTCCGCCACGCCTGTGACAATTTTATTTTTCAATAAGCATATCCATCAGGGTGTGGCCGTGAGGGATATAAAGTCCTGTTTTTTCCGCTTCTTCCTCAGAGAATTTTTCCACTCCGCATTTTTCCTGCTTTGATGAGTAAATCATAAAGGGAACAGGGGTTATAGTGTGTGTGCGAAGCCTTGTCGGAGTTGGGTGGTCGGGCAAAATCATAATTTTAAAGTCATCGCCCGTACTCTTTAAATAGTCATAAACAGGGCCTAAAATCTTTTTGTCAATAAGCTCGATTGACAAGACCTTGTTTTCGACCTCGGCTCTGTGACCGCATTCGTCAGGCCCTTCAACGTGAACATATACATAGTCATATCCGTCGCGGAAGGCATTGATTGCAGCCTCTGCCTTGCCGTCGTAGTTTGTGTGAACATTACCTGTCGCGCCCTCAACATCAATTGATTTCATTCCTGCGCAAAGTCCAATGCCTTTAATGAGGTCAACAGCCGAGATAACCGCGCCGTCAAGTCCCCATTTGTCCTTGAAGGAGGGAAGAGCGGGTTTTTTGCCGGGGCTCCAAAGCCAGATTGAATTGGCAGGTCGAAGTCCTCTCGCCCGTCTTGCCTCATTTACGGGGTGGTGATTGAGAATGTCCCAGCTTGCCTTCATAAGCTCATAGAAAACCTTGCCGTCGTCACCATGAGGAAGATGTTCGGTGATTTTCTGTCCTAAAATGTCGTGCGGGCGCATAAAATTGTATGTTTCACAGCCACCCTTCCAAAGAATACAGTGGCGATAGCTGACGCCAGTGTAAAAACGGCGGATATCATTTCCAAGCTTTTGGTCAAGCGCCAAAATAAGCTCATTTGCCTCAGCGGTTGTAATCTCATCAGCGCTATGGTCAAGCATAATCTTTTCGTCATACTCGCCCTCGTCTGAAAGAGTTACGATATTGCATCGGTATGCAACCTCGTCGTCCTGCATAGTAAGTCCCATGCTGACCGCTTCAAGAGGAGAACGACCCTTTGAGTAAACCTTCGGGTCAAATGAGAGTATTGCCATATTAGCCGTATCACTTTCGGGTACCATACCGTCGGGGACATTTGAAACAAGCCCAACAATTGAACGGGATGCTAAATAATCAGTGTTTTTCTTATCTGCATACTCCATTGGAGTTTTATTGCCAAGCGAGGCGATTTTTTCATCTGCCATACCGTCGGGAATTAATACAAGGTATTTCATAATAAACTATACGACCTTTCATTTCATTAAATTAAAATATACCAATTAATTATATCACAAATCTATCAATAAAACAATAAGATTTTTAAATATTTGACAAAAAATTCAAACATTTTATTTAATGTATAAAAATTTGCAAGCATTTTGAAATATATTTTGCAATTTGACGATATTTTTATTGCAAAAAGCCGGGATGTATGCTATAATTCAATTAATGAAAAAATAATTTGACAAGGATAGAGAAATGAGTAAAGATAAAACGAGGCTGACACCTCTTGAAAAGCACAAAAGAACAAAGCTTATAATTATAATTTCCTTTATTGCATCAGTGATTATTTTGATAGCCTGTGCATCAGCACCCAGCCTGCTTTTAGGCAGTTATACGGGGGAGGATGAGCTTGAAACGGTCGACCCGTCAAAGCTAAGCGAAACAAAGGAAGAGGGCTTTGATATTTTTGAATATCAAGAATACCTGAAATATGACCGAAATATCTATTATTATGATAAGCTTTCGGGCGTTAGTATCAGCTTGGACAAAGTGAGTTCGGAGCAATACGGCGAAGCAATTTTATTTGCATATGATTTGATTGGAATAATTGCTAACGGAGAATTTGAAAAATACAATAGCTTGGTCGGCAGACAAGAGGAAAAATACGAAAGCTTCACTCAACAACAGCTTTATGATATTATTCTTACCCTTGAAAGCAGTAAAACACAAGGTGGTGCGGGCAAAACATATAGCGAGTATGTTGTGAAGGTGGAATATAAAATACACGAAAATAACGGTACATATCGCCGTGATATTGAAAGCGACGCTTCAAGGGCTCAGTATTATGTAATAAACGATAGTCTTGGCGAGCTTTTGCTTATGGATATTGTCTTTACTCAGTTTAAGGATTGATTGTGCAAGTTATACTATTTTTTATATTAAAGTTTGTACAATATTTTCATAAGAACCCTATTGACAATCAAGTGACCGCGTGATATAATAATAGCAAGATATAAATCCGTATCAATATCGAAGAAAGGAGAATTGCGATAATGGATGAATATATTATGACATTAGTTTGGGCAGTAGTATTTGTGCTTGCTATGTACCTTGAAGCGCAAACTGCCGAGATGGTCGCCCTTTGGTTTATGCCTGGAGCACTTATTTCACTTGTGCTTTCGTTTTTTGACATAAGACCGATAGTTCAGATTATAGTATTTGTGGCAGTTTCGGCACTTTTGTTGGTTCTTGCAAAGACGGTGTTCAAAAAACAGCTTGCACGGCTTTATAGCAAGCAGAAAACAGACACAGACCTGTTAATTGGTTCTGTTGCGCGTGTTGAGGAGGAAATCGTCAACTCTGAGGGTAGAGGAGCGGTTAAGATTAACGGACAAATCTGGAGCGCTCGAATGGAGGACAGTGATGTCACGGCGAGCGTGGGAGAGAGCGTTACTGTTACGGCTATTTCAGGAGTTAAGCTTATATGCAAAAAGCATTGAGCAATTAATAATCAATAATCTCATTTAAGAAAGGAAAAAAATTATGGGACCTGCAGTTATTTTAGTACCACTTGGCATTATAGTGCTTTTCGTTCTCATTTCAAACATTCATATCGTGCCTCAGGCAAGAGCCTTCGTTATTGAAAGGCTAGGCGGATATCACACGACCTGGGGAACGGGAATTCATTTTAAAATTCCTTTTATCGATAGAATTGCGAAACGAATTAACAAGATGGAGCAAGTAGCGGACTTTCCGCCTCAGCCTGTAATTACCAAAGACAATGTAAGAATGCAGATAGACACTGTTGTCTTTTATCAGATTACAGACCCGAAGCTTTATACCTACGGTCACGCAACACCTATGACCGCAATCGAGAACTTGACCTCAACGACACTCCGTAATATAATCGGTGAGATGGAGCTTGACAGCACATTGACCTCGCGTGATATAATCAACTCAAAGATGAGAGCAATTCTTGACGAGGCAACAGACCCTTGGGGAATTAAGGTAAGTCGAGTTGAGCTTAAAAATATTATTCCGCCAAAGGAAATCCAGGATGCGATGGAAAAGCAGATGAAGGCAGAGCGTGAGCGCCGTGAGGCAATTTTACGCGCCGAGGGTGAAAAGAATTCTGCAATCCTTGTGGCAGAAGGACAAAAGCAATCAATGATTTTGAATGCAGAGGCAGAAAAACAGTCGCAAATCCTTCGTGCCGAGGCTGTTAAGGAAGCAAAGATCCGAGAAGCTGAGGGTGAAGCAGAGGCAATTCTCAAAATTCAGCAGGCAACCGCTGACGGTATCAGAATGATCAATGAATCTCAGCCAAGTCAGAGTGTGATCGCAATAAAGAGCCTTGAGGCATTCGAAAAGGCGGCTGATGGAAAGGCCACAAAGATTATTATACCGTCTGAAATACAGAATATGGCAGGTCTTGTTGCAAGTATAAAAGAGCTTTCAACAAATG